>NZ_JBIDAL010000051.1:0-1093 GCF_043202415.1 Streptomyces sp. NPDC048192 | reverse complement strand
CGAAGCTCGCGTCCGCCGCCTCGTAGGTGTAGCCCTTGAGTTCGCGTTCCTTGACCCGCTCCACGACCCGGCCGACCAGTTCCCGGTCACCGCCCAGGTCGATGCCCAGCTCCTTGCCCTTCAGCTCCACCGACGCCCGGCCCGCCATGTCGGACACCAGCATGCGCATGGTGTTGCCCACCAGCTCCGGGTCGATGTGCTGGTACAGGTCCGGGTCCACCTTGATCGCCGAGGCGTGCAGACCCGCCTTGTGCGCGAACGCCGACACCCCCACATACGGCTGATGCGTGGAAGGCGTGAGGTTGACGACCTCGGCGATCGCGTGCGAGATCCGCGTCGTCTCCCGCAGCCGGCCCTCGGGCAGCACCTTCTTGCCGTACTTCAGCTCCAGCGCCGCCACCACCGGGAACAGGTTGGCGTTGCCGACCCGCTCGCCGTAGCCGTTGGCCGTGCACTGCACGTGCGTGGCGCCCGCGTCCACCGCCGCCAGCGTGTTGGCCACCGCGCAGCCGGTGTCGTCCTGGGCGTGGATGCCCAGCCGCGCCCCGGTGTCGGCCAGGACCGTGGCGACGACCGCGTGGACCTGCGCCGGCAGCATCCCGCCGTTGGTGTCGCACAGGATCACCACGTCGGCGCCCGCCTCCGCGGCCGTGCGGACCACGGCCTTGGCGTACTCGGCGTCGGCACGGTAGCCGTCGAAGAAGTGCTCGCAGTCCACGAACACCCGGCGGCCCTGCTCGCGCAGGTACGACACCGTGTCGCGGACCATCTCCAGGTTCTCCTCCAGCGTGGTGCGCAGCGCCAGCTCCACATGCCGGTCGTGCGACTTGGCGACCAGCGTGATCACCGGGGCGCCGGAGTCCACAAGCGCCCTGACCTGGGGGTCCTCGGCGGCCTTCGCGCCGGCGCGGCGGGTGGCGCCGAACGCGACGAGCTGGGCGTGCCGGAAGTCGATCTCCGCCCGCGCGCGGGCGAAGAACTCGGTGTCACGGGGGTTCGCGCCGGGCCAGCCGCCCTCGATGAAGCCGACGCCGAAGTCGTCCAGGTGCCGTGCGATGGCGAGCTTGTCCGCGACGGTGAGGTTGATGCCCTC
>NZ_JBIDAL010000050.1:0-1153 GCF_043202415.1 Streptomyces sp. NPDC048192 | reverse complement strand
CTAGTGTCCTGAGTCGGGAATTCGCTTCAGATATCCTGCGAGGCGTTCAAGGATCTCGTCCGCGGTCTTCGTCCAGACGAAGGGTTTCGGCTCTTCGTTCCAGGTCTTGATCCAGCTGCGGATGTCTCTCTCCAGGGACTGGACGTTCCTGTGGACACCTCGCCGTATCTGTTTGTCCGTGAGCAGTGCGAACCACCGCTCGACCTGGTTGAGCCAGGAGGAGCTGGTAGGCGTGAAGTGCACATGGAAGCGGGGGTGTGCGGTCAGCCATCGCTGAATGGCCGGGGTCTTGTGCGTCGAGGCGTTGTCGCAGATCAGATGCACCTCCAGGCCGGCTGGTACCTCCTTGTCGATGCGGACGAGGAACTTCTTGAATTCCACGGCACGGTGCCGGCGGTGGATCTGGCCGATCACCTCGCCGGTAGCGGTGTTCAGCGCGGCGAACAGCGTGGTGACGCCGCCGCGCACGTAGTCGTGAGTACGGCGTTCGGGCATGCCCGGCATCATCGGCAGCACCGGAGCCGACCGGTCCAATGCCTGGATCTGTGTCTTCTCGTCCACACACAGCACCAGCGCATGCTCGGGCGGGGCGAGATACAGGCCGACCACGTCGCGGACCTTCTCGATGAACTGCGGGTCCTTCGAAAGCTTGAAGGTGTCCACCAGGTGCGGTTTGAGGCCGAAGGTCCGCCAGATACGTGTGATGGCCGACTGGGAGAGTCCCACTTCCTTGGCCATCGACCGTGTAGACCAGTGCGTGGCGTCCTTCGGCGTGGTCTCCAGTGTCTTGACGACCACTTCTTCCACCTGGGCATCGGTAATCTTCCGGGGGCCGCCCGGGCGTGGCTCGTCGGTCAGGCCCTCAAGCCGGTCCCTCACGAAGCGGGCCCGCCACTTGCCCACCGTGTGCTCCTCGATGCCGAGCAGGGCGGCAACGTCTCTGTTCAGAGCGCCGGTTGCGCACTCCAGCACGATCCGGCACCGCAGGGCCAGGGCCTGCGAAGAAGCCCGACGCCTGGCCCAGCGGCTCAACGTCTCACGCTCGTCATCGGTCAGCACCAGCTCGGCCTTCGGCCGTCCCGTCCTCGCCACCCGGCCATCATGCCGAACCACTGAAGACTTACGCAGCGAATTCCCGACTCAGGACACTAGC
>NZ_JBIDAL010000049.1:0-1281 GCF_043202415.1 Streptomyces sp. NPDC048192 | reverse complement strand
ACTGATCGTTTCAGAATGCGGTGCGGAGCCGCCTCAAACAGATGAGAGCGCACGCGAGTTGGAGGAGTCCCTGGTGGAGGTCGGCGCGTATCTCGTAGCGGATGCGCAGGCGCTTGAACTGATGCAGCCACGCAAAGGTTCTCTCTACCACCCAACGGGTCTTGCCCAGGCCGGAGCCGTGTGGGGCGCCGCGTCTGGCGATCTTCGGGACGATGCCGCGGATCCATAGGAGTCGGCGGTACTTGCGGAAGTCGTAGCCCCGGTCGGCGTACAGGCGCTTCGGCTTGTGGCGTGGACGGCCGCGCTGGCCCCGGATGCGCGGAATCGCGTCCAGGAGCGGAACGAGCTGGGTGACGTCGTGCCGGTTGCCGCCGGTCAGCGAGACGGCGAGCGGGGTGCCGTGGCGGTCGACGATCACATGATGCTTGCTGCCGGGCCGGCTGCGGTCGACCGGCGAGGGCCCTGTGTGCGCCCCCCTTTGAGCGCCCTGACGTGCGAGCCATCGATCGCGCAGTCGTCCATGTCCAGCAGGTTGGCACGTCGCAGCTCGACGAGCAGGGCCTCATGCAGGCGGGGCCATACCCCGGCCTCGGTCCAGTCCCGCAGCCGCCGCCAGCAGGTGACCCCGGAGCAGCCGATCCGTTCGGACGGGACGTCTGCCCAGGACACGCCCTTGCGCAGGACATACACGATCCCGGCCAGCGCAGTACGGTCGTCGACCGGCTTGCGCCCGGGAAACCGGTGCCGGCGCGGCGGTCGGGTCGGTATCAGCGGGGCTATCCGCTCCCACAGGTCATCGGGCACAAGATCGCTGTTCACGCCGGAAGCGTGCCAGAACAAAGCGGTTGAGGAGGCCGAATCGGCCCGGCACACTCGCCCCGATGAGCCACAGCACAACGCCGGGCAGCTGGGACGGGCCCTGGTACCGCGTCCACACAGAGCAGTTCGAGGCCGCGTTCCTGCCGAATGCCGGCGAGGACTTGGAGTCCGTGGACAACGTCGATGTCTTCGTGGACCTCAAGGACGGCTCCCGATGGAGCGCGGCCATCATCACCCTCGCCCAGGTCGAGATCCTCATGAAGCGATGGGCTGCCAATGGGGAAGCCCTCGCTGGCCGCTACTTCTGGTGCTCGGACGGGCTCATCGTCCGAGATGCCGGCATCAGCAACATGACCCAGGTCCTCGCCGGTCTGATCCTGAACGGCGAGTTCACCCAGATCCTCCAACGCCTCGACGGCTGACAGCTGACCGGCCTGCACGTCTCATTCTGAAACGATCAGT
>NZ_JBIDAL010000048.1:0-1362 GCF_043202415.1 Streptomyces sp. NPDC048192 | reverse complement strand
CGAGGGTTAGTCGGTCTTGGTTTGGCTGTTGGGTGGGGTGATCCTCGCGAGGTAGTCGGCGAGGGACTTAAGGATCTCGTCGGCGGTCTTGGTCCAGGTGAATGGTCTGGGATTCTCGTTCCAGGTGTCGATCCAGTCGCGGATGTCGTTCTCGAGGGCCTTCACGGAGGTGTGGACGCCGCGGCGGATGAGTTTGTCCGTCAGCAGGCCGAACCACCGCTCGACCTGGTTGATCCATGAGGAGCCGGTCGGTGTGAAGTGGACGTGGAAGCGGGGGTGTCGGGCGAGCCACTGCTGGATCTCGGGGGTCTTGTGGGTGACGTAGTTGTCACACACCAGGTGGACGTCGAGTGCGGCGGGCACCGCCTTGTCTATCGTGACCAGAAACTTCTTGAACTCCCTGGCACGGTGGCGGCGGTGGAGTTCGCCGATGACGGTGCCATCAGCGATGTTGAAGGCGGCGAACAGGCTGGTGATGCCGTGCCGGAGGTAGTCGTGGGTACGCCGCTCGGGCATGCCGGGCATCATCGGCAGCACCGGCTGTGAGCGGTCCAACGCCTGGATCTGGCTCTTCTCGTCGACACATAACACCACTGCCTTCTCAGGCGGGTTGTGATAGAGACCGACGACATCGACGACCTTGTCGACGAACTGCGGGTCGGTGGAGAGCTTGAAGGCATCCTGCAGGTGCGGCTTGAGGTCGAACTTCTTCCAGATCCGCCCGATGGTGGACTTCGACAGTCCGGTGCGGGCGGCCATGGAAGCGCGCGACCAGTGGGTGTCCTTGCCTGGCGCGGATTCCAGGGTGGCGACGATGACGTCTTCGACCTGGTCGAGCAGGATCGAGGGCGGGCGGCCGGTGCGTGGTTCGTCCTGCAGGCCGTCGAGGCGATCGACCACGAAGCGGGCCCGCCAGCGGTCCACGGTCGACTGGTCCACCCCCAGATCGGCTGCGACTTGCTTGTTCGTCACGCCCTCGGCGCACCGCAGCACGATCTTCGCTCGCAGCGCGAGGTACTGGGCGGTCTTCGCCCGCCTCGACCAGCGAACCAGCTGGGCCCGCTCGCCCTCGGTCAGGACCAGCTCAGACTTCGGCCGGCCGATGGGGCCCTCGTCCTCAAGCCCCGCCAGCCGCTCAGAGGCGAACTTCCCGCGCCACTTGCGGACCGTCTTCACGCCGGCGCCGACAACCTGCGCAGCACCCGCATTCGACATCCCGTCGGCGCACGCCAGGATGATTCGGGCCCGCTCAGCCGTGCGCCGGTCCGGCAGCCCCGCCCGGCGCACAAGTTCGACACGCTCGTCCTCGGAAAGAACGATCTCCACAGCAGCAGGACCTCGATGCGCCACGGAAAGAAGGTA
>NZ_JBIDAL010000047.1:0-1470 GCF_043202415.1 Streptomyces sp. NPDC048192 | reverse complement strand
AAAAGGTGCCTCTATGGGCTTCGTCAAGCTGTAGCCGGGGCGGGCGACTGGTAGAAGGTGCCGTCTCGGAGCATGGCGAAGAGGACGTCGATGCGGCGTCGGGCGAGTGCGATGAGGGCTGCGACGTGGTGTTTCCCTTCGCGGCGTTTTCGGTCGTAGTAGGCACGGGACTCTGGTTGGGAGAGCGAGGCGAACGCGGCGAGGTAGAAGGCCCGTTTGAGCTGTTTGTTGCCGCGTCGTGAAGGGTGTTCGCCGCGGATGGAGGAGCCGGAGTTCCTGGTCACAGGTGCCAGGCCGGCGTAGGCGGCGAGGTGGCCGGCGGTGGCGAAGCCACTGCCGTCACCGACGTCGATGAGGATGCGGGCTGCGGTCCTGACCCCGATGCCGGGCATCGAGATCAGGACCCGGGAAAGAGGGTGGGCCTCCAGGAGCTCTTCGATCCGTGCAGCGAGGAGTTTGCGCTGGTCAAGGACGGACTGTAGGGAACTGGCGAGGCTGGGGACGATCAGCGCGGCCGCGTCGGTGCCCGGGACGACGACGGTCTGTTCGTCGAGTGCGGTGAAGATGTCCTCGACCAGTCGTTCGGCCATCCGCGGTGCCTTCGGCCGTATCAGGGTGACCAGTCGTCGCCTTCCGGCCTTGCGGATCTGGGCCGGGGAACCGAACTGGTCCAGCAGCCTGAGCACGGCCGGGTGCTGGATTCGTGGGCCCAGGACCCGTTCCAGCGACGGATGGATCTGAGTGAGCAAGCCGCGGAGCCGGTTGGCGATCCGGGTGGACTCGCCCGCCAGGTCGTCGTCGAAGCCTGCGATCATCGCGAGCTCCGCGACTGTCTCATCGGCGGGATCGACCGCCCGTAGGGTGTGGGGCATCGCTCTGGCAGCGTCCGCGATGACGAACGCGTCACGGGCGTCGGTCTTGGCCTCACCAGGGTAAAGATCGGCAATCCGCCGCATGGTCAGCCCGGGCAAGTAGGCGACCTGGCAGCCTGCGTCCCGGGCGACTGCCAGGGGCAGAGCTCCGATGGAAGCCGGCTGGTCGACGACCACCAGCACGGTTCCGTGCTTGGCCCGGAGCTTGTCGAACAGCTCCCGCAGCTTCGGCTCGCTGTTGGGCAGCGGCTTGTCGAACACCTTCTTTCCAGCGCGATTGACGGCTGCGGCGTGATGTTCGCCCTTGCCGACATCGAGCCCCAGATAGACGCCGATGTCAGTTTCGTCCGTCACGACCGTCCCTCCCGCCCTCGCCTGATCCCCGGCCTCACCTGCGGCATCAGCGTGCCGGCATCCACGTTACGAAGAGACTGCCGTACCCGGTTGAGGGATGGGCGCTCGTGCCTCTAATCAGCGGTCTGCCAATGCCTCCGGCACCGGCGACACCACCTTTTCGATCATCTCGACTGGGGGCTCAAGTCATACCGGGGCCGAAGGCCGGGAGCCTCCTTGCGAGGCCATGAAGAAGGTAACGGGG
>NZ_JBIDAL010000046.1:0-1495 GCF_043202415.1 Streptomyces sp. NPDC048192 | reverse complement strand
CCAATGCCGTGTAGTTAGGGGCTGAGCTGTTGTGTCAAGGTGCCTGAAGCAGAGATGGAGCTCCTGCTAGAACCGTGTCGACCAAGATCACTGTTCAGCAGGAGCTCCATTGGACGCCAAGTCTGTCATTTCTCATGAGGTAGCGGTTGCTGCAGGCCCGTTCGCGCCGGGCCATCTGGGCGAGTTAACGCGGATCGTCCCGTTCGAGATGGTCGACGAGGTGCTGGCCGAGACCCGCAGAACTCAGCATCGGATACGCGCCCTTCCCTCGCGTGTGGTGGTGTACCTGCTGCTGGCTGGATCCTTGTTTCCCGGGCTCGGCTGGCAGGAGGTGTGGCAGCGGTTGACCGCCGGCCTGGAAGGAATGGAGACGGCGACTCCGACTGCCGGCGCACTGGCACAGGCCCGCAGAAGGATCGGGACCGCGCCACTGCGGCGCTTGTTCGACCTGCTGCGCGGGCCGGCCGCGGGGATCGGCACTGTGGGAACGCGATGGCGCGGGCTGCTCGTCTGCGCGGTCGACGGCACGCTGATGGCCGTGCCCGACAGCCCGGCGAACCAGGCCGAGTTCCCCAAGCACCGGGGCAACAACGGTGGAGCGGGATATCCCTCACTCCGCCTGCTCATCTTGGTGTCCTGCGGCACCCGCACCGTCCTGGACGCCGTGTTCGGGCCGACCACCGTCGGAGAGACGTCCTATGCCCCACGCCTGGTCCGCAGCCTGCGTGAAGGCATGATCGTGCTGCTGGACCGGAATTTCGCCGTCCAGGCTCTGGTAGACGCGATCACGCAAAGAGGCGCTCACGTCCTGGTCCGTGTGAAGGAGCACCGCCGACTGCCGGTCCTGGAACGTTTCCCGGACGGCTCGTACCTGTCCAGGCTCGGAGCCGTGGTGGTCCGCGTCATCGACTGCGAGATCACCGTTGGCACCTCCCAGGGGAACCGCACCGGCGCCTACCGCCTCGTCGCGACGCTGGCCGACCCCCGCACCCACCCTGCCACCGAACTGATCAAGCTTTATCACGAGCGATGGGAGGTCGAGACCTCCTACCTCGAGATCAAGTCCACCATTCTCGGCGGCCGGGTCCTTCGGGCCCGGACCCCGGCCGGCGTCGCCCAGGAAGTCTTCGCCTTGCTGGTCACCTACCAGGTCCTGCGACTGGCGATGGCAGACGCCACCGCCACACATACCGACCCCGACCGGGCCAGTTTCACCATCGCCCTGAACACCGCCCGCGACCTGCTCATTCAGGCCGCGGGCATCATCAGCGGCACGACGATCGACCTCGTCGGCACCATCGGCCGTCGGATCCTGGCCCGCCTCATGCCCGACCGGCGGATCCGTACCCGGCCACGCGTCGTCAAACGCGCCATCTCGAGATACAACGCCAAAGGCATCGTCGACAGGACCAGTTACAAAGCCACCATCAGCATCGAGATCCTGACCAGCCGCACCGCTTGACACCGGGCACCCATCGCTAACTACACGGCATTG
>NZ_JBIDAL010000044.1:0-1569 GCF_043202415.1 Streptomyces sp. NPDC048192 | reverse complement strand
CCTAGTACTCCAGCAGCGGTTCGCTATCTGGCCTGGTCAGAGGCATCGTCGGGAGTCTAGTGGGCTGGTGGCATGTCAGGGGCGGTCTTGGCGGACCGCCCCTCCAACGAATGACATCGAGAACTGTCTGCGCGGTGATGAGGGCAGCCTCCTCGCGTGATCGACGACCTTGCCGACGCGACCTGGGACCGGGAACTCGACGACCTCTTCTTGCGCATCGGCCACCGTTTCGGCCGCGCCGACCTGCGACGACGCATGCGTGACTACGTCCGCGCTCTGCTCGGCCCGGTCGGCCGCAAAAACGGCTGGCAACTGGCCGAACACGCGGGCCATTGCACCCCCGACGGCCTGCAACGGCTACTGAACGGAGCCACCTGGAACGCCGACGACGTCCGCGACGACCTGCAGACATACGTCGCCGACAGGCTCGGCGAGGCCGACGGGGTCCTCATCCTCGACGACACCGGCTTCGTCAAGAAGGGCACCACCTCCGCAGGCGTGCAGCGCCAGTACTCCGGCACCGCCGGCCGCACCGAGAACTGTCAGATCGGCGTCTTCGCCGCCTACGCCACGCCCCGCGCACGCGCTCTGGTAGACCGCGAGCTGTATCTGCCCAAGTCCTGGACGGACGACCGCGAACGCTGCCGCGCCGCCAAGATTCCCGATGAGAGGGGCTTCGCCACCAAACCAGAGCTGGCCAGGGCCATCGTGCTGCGCGCACTTGCTTCCCCGCTGCCGATCGCGTGGGTGACTGCGGACTCCGCGTATGGCCAGGAGTGGCGCTTTCGCCGGATGCTGGAAGAAGCCGCAGTCGGCTACGTACTCGCCGTTCCCAAGTCCCAGCCGGTGCCTTGCTTCGGCCGGATCGACCACGTCTTCAGCCAGGCGCCGGGTGAGGCATGGGAGCAACGTTCGTGCGGCGACGGCGCCAAGGGCCCGCGCGTCTACGACTGGGCGGCCGTCCAGCTCCCGATGATCGAGGACTTCGACGGTGAGCGGCCCACCCATCACCGCTGGGCGTTGGCCCGGCGCAGTCTCAGCAGGCCTGATCAGATCGCCTACTACCTCGCCTACGCGCCGGTGGGCACCGGCGTCGACCGGCTCGTGCGCGTTGCCGGGCGCCGGTGGGCGATCGAGGAATGCTTCCAGGCCGCGAAGAACGAGTGCGGCCTGGACCAGTACGAAGTCCGTCGCTACGTCGGCTGGATGAGGCACATCACCCTGGCCATGCTCGCGCATGCCTTTCTCGCGGCCACGGCGGCGCAGGCGGTGGCAAAGGGGGATGCAGAAACGGTTCCACCCTGGTTCCGCTCACCGTGGCAGAAGTCCGCCGGCTCCTGGCAACTGGCCCCGCACACCGGCCCCGCCCGCCACTTCGCATCCATGCGCTGAGATGGTCGCGATGGCGGCGAAGGCGTCAGGCCGTGGCCCGGCAATGTCACTACCGACGACGATGTCATTCGTTGGAGGGGCGGTCCGCCAAGACCGCCCCTGACATGCCACCAGCCCACTACACTCCCGACGATGCCTCTGACCAGGCCAGATAGCGAACCGCTGCTGGAGTACTAG
>NZ_JBIDAL010000043.1:0-1794 GCF_043202415.1 Streptomyces sp. NPDC048192 | reverse complement strand
CGCCAAGGATGTCCGGCGTCTGGATCGGGTGATCATCCGGTTTGCGGGGGACTCGGGTGACGGTATGCAGCTCACGGGTGACCGGTTCACCTCGGAGACCGCGTCCTTCGGCAACGATCTTTCGACCCTGCCGAACTTCCCCGCCGAGATCCGTGCTCCGGCCGGCACCCTGCCGGGTGTGTCGTCGTTCCAGCTGCATTTCGCCGACCATGACATCCTCACCCCGGGGGACGCGCCGAACGTGCTGGTCGCGATGAACCCGGCCGCGCTGAAGGCGAACATCGGCGATCTGCCGCGGGGTGCGGAGATCATCGTCGACACCGACGAGTTCACCAAGCGTGCCCTGCAGAAGGTCGGCTACGAGGCGTCTCCTTTGGAGGACGGCTCGCTGGACGGCTACAGCCTGCACCCGGTGCCTTTGACGACGCTGACGGTTCAGGCGCTGAAGGAGTTCGATCTGTCCCGCAAGGAGGCCGAGCGCAGCAAGAACATGTTCGCGCTGGGTCTGCTGTCGTGGATGTATCACCGGCCCACGCAGGGCACGGAGAGGTTCCTGAAGCAGAAGTTCGCGAAGAAGCCGCAGGTCATGGCGGCGAACCTGGCCGCGTTCCGGGCGGGCTGGAACTTCGGTGAGACCACGGAGGACTTCGCGGTCTCCTACGAGGTCGCTCCGGCCGCGAAGGCGTTTCCCACCGGCACCTACCGCAACATCTCCGGCAACCTGGCCCTGGCCTACGGTCTGATCACCGCCTCCCACCAGGCGGACCTGCCGCTGTTTTTGGGTTCGTATCCGATCACTCCGGCCTCCGACATCCTGCACGAGTTGTCGAAACACAAGAACTTCGGGGTGCGCACGTTCCAGGCCGAGGACGAGATCGCCGGGATCGGCGCGGCGCTGGGCGCGGCCTTCGGCGGCTCGCTGGCGGTCACGACCACCTCCGGGCCGGGGATCGCGCTCAAGAGCGAGACGATCGGGTTGGCGGTGTCGCTGGAGTTGCCGCTGCTGGTGGTGGACATCCAGCGCGGTGGTCCGTCGACGGGGCTGCCGACCAAGACCGAGCAGGCGGACCTGCTGCAGGCGATGTACGGCCGCAACGGCGAGGCCCCGGTCCCGGTCGTCGCCCCCTGCACGCCGGCGGACTGTTTCGATGCGGCTTTGGAGGCGGCGCGGATCGCGCTGACCTACCGCACCCCGGTCATGCTCCTGTCCGACGGGTATCTGGCCAACGGCTCCGAGCCGTGGCGGATCCCGGAGGTCGACGAACTCCCGGATCTGCGGGTGCGGTTCGCCTCCGGCCCCAACCACACCCTGGCCGACGGCACGGAAGTGTTCTGGCCCTACAAGCGGGACCCGCAGACGCTGGCGCGGCCGTGGGCGGTGCCGGGCACGCCGGGGCTGGAGCACCGCATCGGCGGGATCGAGAAGCAGGACGGCACCGGGAACATCTCCTACGACCCGGCCAACCACGACTTCATGGTCCGCACCCGCCAGGCCAAGGTCGACGGCATCACCGTCCCCGACGTCCAGGTCGACGACCCCGGTGGCAGTGCACGCACGCTGGTGCTGGGCTGGGGCTCGACGTATGGGCCGATCACCGCGGCGGTACGCAGGCTGCGAGCGGCCGGTGAGTTTGTCGCGCAGGCGCACCTGCGTCACCTCAACCCCTTCCCGCGGAATCTGGGCGAGGTCCTCAAGCGGTACGACACGGTGGTGATCCCGGAGATGAACCTCGGGCAGCTGGCCACCCTGATCCGGGCGAAGTACCTCGTCGACGCCCGCTCCTACACCCAGGT
>NZ_JBIDAL010000042.1:1376-2572 GCF_043202415.1 Streptomyces sp. NPDC048192 | reverse complement strand
ACACAGTGGACGCGAGCAACTGAGGACAAGCCCTCGGCCTATTAGTACCGGTCACCTCCACACGTTACCGTGCTTCCAGATCCGGCCTATCAACCCAGTCGTCTACTGGGAGCCTTACCCCATCAAGTGGGTGGGAGTCCTCATCTCGAAGCAGGCTTCCCGCTTAGATGCTTTCAGCGGTTATCCCTCCCGAACGTAGCCAACCAGCCATGCCCTTGGCAGAACAACTGGCACACCAGAGGTTCGTCCGTCCCGGTCCTCTCGTACTAGGGACAGCCCTTCTCAAGACTC
This sequence comes from Streptomyces sp. NPDC048192, assembly GCF_043202415.1. NCBI lineage: Bacteria > Bacillati > Actinomycetota > Actinomycetes > Kitasatosporales > Streptomycetaceae > Streptomyces > Streptomyces sp. NPDC048192. The sequence continues at coordinate 2,281 of NZ_JBIDAL010000042.1, read as the reverse complement.
CTACGCGCACAGCGGATAGGGACCGAACTGTCTCACGACGTTCTAAACCCAGCTCGCGTACCGCTTTAATGGGCGAACAGCCCAACCCTTGGGACCGACTCCAGCCCCAGGATGCGACGAGCCGACATCGAGGTGCCAAACCATCCCGTCGATATGGACTCTTGGGGAAGATCAGCCTGTTATCCCCGGGGTACCTTTTATCCGTTGAGCGACGGCGCTTCCACAAGCCACCGCCGGATCACTAGTCCCGACTTTCGTCCCTGCTCGACCCGTCGGTCTCACAGTCAAGCTCCCTTGTGCACTTACACTCAACACCTGATTGCCAACCAGGCTGAGGGAACCTTTGGGCGCCTCCGTTACCCTTTAGGAGGCAACCGCCCCAGTTAAACTACCCATCAGACACTGTCCCTGATCCGGATCACGGACCCAGGTTAGACATCCAGCACGACCAGACTGGTATTTCAACGACGACTCCACACACACTGGCGTGCATGCTTCACAGTCTCCCAGCTATCCTACACAAGCCGAACCGAACACCAATATCAAACTGTAGTAAAGGTCCCGGGGTCTTTCCGTCCTGCTGCGCGAAACGAGCATCTTTACTCGTAGTGCAATTTCACCGGGCCTATGGTTGAGACAGTCGAGAAGTCGTTACGCCATTCGTGCAGGTCGGAACTTACCCGACAAGGAATTTCGCTACCTTAGGATGGTTATAGTTACCACCGCCGTTTACTGGCGCTTAAGTTCTCAGCTTCGCCCCACCGAAATGGAGCTAACCGGTCCCCTTAACGTTCCAGCACCGGGCAGGCGTCAGTCCGTATACATCGCCTTACGGCTTCGCACGGACCTGTGTTTTTAGTAAACAGTCGCTTCTCGCTGGTCTCTGCGGCCACCCCCAGCTCAGA
>NZ_JBIDAL010000042.1:0-1282 GCF_043202415.1 Streptomyces sp. NPDC048192 | reverse complement strand
GGACTGGCCCCCCTTCTCCCGAAGTTACGGGGGCATTTTGCCGAGTTCCTTAACCATAGTTCACCCGAACGCCTCGGTATTCTCTACCTGACCACCTGAGTCGGTTTAGGGTACGGGCCGCCATGAAACTCGCTAGAGGCTTTTCTCGACAGCATAGGATCATCCACTTCACCACAATCGGCTCGGCATCAGGTCTCAGACACGTGCAGGGCGGATTTGCCTACCCTGCGTCCTACACCCTTACCCCGGGACAACCACCGCCCGGGATGGACTACCTTCCTGCGTCACCCCATCACTCACCTACTACCAGCTCGGGTCACCGGCTCCACCACTCCCCCTCACTCCGAAGAGATCAGGGGCGGCTTCACGGGCTTAGCATCACTGGATTCGATGTTTGACGCTCCACAGCGGGTACCGGAATATCAACCGGTTATCCATCGACTACGCCTGTCGGCCTCGCCTTAGGTCCCGACTTACCCTGGGCAGATCAGCTTGACCCAGGAACCCTTAGTCAATCGGCGCAAACGTTTCTCACGTTTGTATCGCTACTCATGCCTGCATTCTCACTCGTCAACCGTCCACAACTACCTTCCGGTGCTGCTTCACCCGGCAGACGACGCTCCCCTACCCATCACAGCCGGCGTTGGCCGTACATGCTGCAATGACACGACTTCGGCGGTACGCTTGAGCCCCGCTACATTGTCGGCGCGGAATCACTTGACCAGTGAGCTATTACGCACTCTTTCAAGGGTGGCTGCTTCTAAGCCAACCTCCTGGTTGTCTGTGCGACTCCACATCCTTTCCCACTTAGCGTACGCTTAGGGGCCTTAGTCGATGCTCTGGGCTGTTTCCCTCTCGACCATGGAGCTTATCCCCCACAGTCTCACTGCCGCGCTCTCACTTACCGGCATTCGGAGTTTGGCTAAGGTCAGTAACCCGGTAGGGCCCATCGCCTATCCAGTGCTCTACCTCCGGCAAGAAACACACGACGCTGCACCTAAATGCATTTCGGGGAGAACCAGCTATCACGGAGTTTGATTGGCCTTTCACCCCTAACCACAGGTCATCCCCCAGGTTTTCAACCCTGGTGGGTTCGGTCCTCCACGAAGTCTTACCTCCGCTTCAACCTGCCCATGGCTAGATCACTCCGCTTCGGGTCTTGAGCGTGCTACTACAGCGCCCTGTTCGGACTCGCTTTCGCTACGGCTTCCCCACCCGGGTTAACCTCGCAACACACCGCAAACTCGCAGGCTCATTCTTCAAAAGGCACGCAGTCACGAGA
>NZ_JBIDAL010000041.1:0-2844 GCF_043202415.1 Streptomyces sp. NPDC048192 | reverse complement strand
GCCCCATTGGCCGCCTCGTTTCGGCGGCGAAGTGGATGAGCTCCGCCTGTTCTACCTCACTCATCCAGCCCTGGAGGCCACCGAAGTGCTCACAATGCCGACCAGTTCAGCGGTTGTTGCGGCACGCCGCCTCTAGTCAGGAAGGCTGCAAGGGTTCTTGATCACGCCGCGAAGGCCGGTCTGCCGCCCCAGCAGATGCCCTTCTCGCTGCGGACGCGAGCGCGTTCTCGGCGTTGTGCGGCGAGGACGTCGGGGTGGCGGGCGTTGGCATTGCGCCAGCGCAGGTAGCCGTGCAGAGCCCGGGTCTGCACCGTGTGATTTGGATGGTTGAAGTTGGCCAGGGTGAACTGCCGCAGCGGGCCGAAGTGCGCCTCGATCGGGTTGGCCCAGGAGGCATAGGTCGGGGTGAAGCACAGCTCGACCTTGTTCTTCTTTGAACCGTTCCGACTTCTCTGCCGCTCCGTTGTGAGCTGTCAGAGAGGATGGGACACGTGCCCAAGAAGATTGACGCAGCCCTTCGTAGCCAGGCCGTGAGGCTGGTGACAGAGCATCGTGCGGAGTACTCCTCCGAGCGTGCACTGCACATCCAGGTCGCTGATTCCCTTGGCGTCTCCCGGGAGTCCGTGCGGCGCTGGGTCACCCAGCACGAGATCGACAGCGGTCAGGCAGCGGGCGTGAGCACGGACGAGCGCGAGGAACTGCGCAGGCTGCGGGCGGAGAACAAACGGCTGCGCGAGGTCAACGAGGTACTGAAGTCCGCGACGATTTTCTTCGCCGGGGAGCTCGACCCCCGAAACCGCTGATCGTGGCGTTCGCCGATCAGATGCGGGCCACCGGGTATGCCGTCGAGTCGATCCTCACCGCCCTGCACCAGGCAGGACTGAAGATCGCGGCACGAACCCTGCGAGCCTGGTCCGCCCCAGCCGGCCCGTCCAACCGGGCCGCGGCCCGAACCGTGACCGATGCCCTGGTCGAGGACGCGGTCCGCCAGCTGGCATTCACCACCAGCACGTCCGGTGAGCGTGTGCTGGCTCCCGAAGGTCTCTATGGCCGACGCAAAATGCTGGCTCTCATCCGGCGTACTCTCTTGCCCGAGGCCGGGTTCGGCGCTGTCGACCGTGCCATGCGCTCACTCAACCTCAGCGGCGTGGTCCGCGGGCGAAGACCGAGGACCACGGTCCCCAACCCGGCCGACGCCAGGGCCCCGGACCTGCTGGACCGCGACTTCACGGCCCCGGCCCCGAACCGTAAATGGATCACCGACTTCACCTACGTCCGGACGTATCAGTCGTTCACCTACGTCGCCTTCATCGTCGACTGCTTCTCTCAGAAGATCGTGAGCTGGCACGCCTCGGTCAAGCGGGACGTGGAGCTGGTCGACGTGCCACTTCGGATGGCGCTGTGGCGCCGCACCCATGAGGGCAAACCCGTGGGACGTGACCAGCTCATTCACCACTCGGACGCCGGGTCGCAATATACGAGTGTGCGCTTCACCGAGCACCTGAGCATCGAGGGCATCCGCCCCTCGATCGGAAGTGTCGGGGACGCATATGACAACGCCCTCATGGAGACGATCAACGGCCTCTACAAGGCCGAATGCATACGCACCAAGGTCTTCCACGACGGTCCCTGGCGAACGGTCTCGGACGTCGAGTACGCCACCGCCTCATGGGTCGAGTGGTACAACAACCGTCGGTTGCACTCGAGTCTGGGCATGATCAGCCCTACCGAGTTCGAGGCAGCCCACTACGCTGACACAGAACCACGAGCCGACTGATCACCGGCCAACAACCCACCGGCAGGAAAGTCGGAACGGTTCACTTCGCCCAGCGGCGGATGTCCGCTCCGGTGTGAGCGGAGAGGTTGTCCAAGATGATGTAGATCGGGGCTCCGTCGGGCCGGGCGGCGCGGATCGATTTCAGCGCGGCCAGGGTGTGGGCGGTGCCCTTGCGGCGGCGGTTGACGCCCCACAACCGGTCGTCGCCGACGGAGTAGCAGCCGTGGAAGTAGGTGACGCCATGGGTGCGGTGGTAGGTCGCCGGCAGGCGGTCGGGCTTGCCCTGCTTCGCCCAGCAGGAGCCTGCGGTCGGCCTGATGCCCAGGGGCCCGAACTCGTCGAAGGCGAAGACCCGGTCCGGGAAGTGCTCCAGGACGTGCTCGATGCGGTCGAGCTTGGCGTCGCGGTCTGGGTCAGGGGACTCCTTCCAGGTCTTGGTGTGCTGGAAGGTGATGCCCCGGCGCCGCAGCAGGCACCGTAAGGCTTCCCGGCCGATGCGGATGACGCGCCCGTGCACGCGGCGTAGGTAGGAGGCGAGTTTGCGGATCGACCAGCGGGTGAAGGGCTGGCCGAGCTTGGTCGGGCGGGTAGTGGCCGTCTGAACGACGAAGTCCTCGTCGTCAGGCTTTAGCAGGCGGGGACGGCCTCCCGCCCATCGAGGGTCCAGGCAGGCCAGGCCGATCTCGTTGAACCGGTGGATCACCTCCCGCACCGTGTCCTCGTCGGCCTGGACCAGCTGGGCGATTACCGGGACCCGGTTGCCGCCAGCTGAAGCGAGCAGCATCATCGCCCGGCGGTAGCGCACCGAGTTGGTGCTGCCCCGGCGCACGATCTGCTGCAGCTTCTGCCCTTCCTGATCGGTCAGTCTGCGCACCCGCACAGGCTGGGCCACTCACGCCTCCAGCGGTCGGAACGGACGTCACCGCCCATCCAACCGCCCCAACCGCCAACCCGGCGAACCTTCCCGGTCAGAGCACTAGTGTGCTGCGCCAGAAATCGCGAGGGTTAGTCGGTCTTGGTTTGGCTGTTGGGTGGGGTGATCCTCGCGAGGTAGTCGGCGAGGGACT
>NZ_JBIDAL010000040.1:0-6159 GCF_043202415.1 Streptomyces sp. NPDC048192 | reverse complement strand
GACGCCGCCGAGGTGATCGCGCTCGACGAGCGCCACCTTCTTGCCTGCCTTCGCCAGATCGACGGGGAGAAACCGGCCGCCCTGGCTGGTCCCGATCACGATCACGTCATAGCTCTCGTCTGCCACAGCGAGATCGTAACCCTCTGCGTTTCTGATTGCACTGAGCGTGCACACGCGGGCGTGGGTGTGCGGCTCGGCTGGGACAGCTCACCACCGCACAGCATCATCTCGATGCGCGCCCGGTCTCCACCGCCGTCAACAAGGTCCGCAACAACGGCCCTCACCTGCTGGACGCGGTCAGCCTGTAGCTGCGCCCGACATGCCGAGGGCCGCGGTGACGCTTCACCTCCCAGCGCGCCACGGCACCACCGCCCCTTACCGTACGTCTCGCGTACGAATCGCGTGCATGAGGTGGTATGCCCGTCGGCCGGACAACCCTCCTGGCCCCGTCCGGGACGACCGGTCGCACGACCCGACCGACCGGGTCCGTGACTGCGGACCTGGTGGCGCAACTCGGCGCGCGCGGCCGGCACCGAGGGTGCCGTCTCCCAGTAGGGGTGCCGCCACAGGCGCACGGACAGGAGCAGCAGGCGGCGGCGCAGGGCAGTGGTGTCGCGGGGGCGGGGGGCGGCAAGCGCGTTGTAGGTGGCGTCCCATGCGGCTTGCGTCTGCACCTGGTCGTCGTGGAAGTCGGCCTCGTTCATACCAGCATTGGATCTGTTGTGCCGGCCCGCCGCCGGTAGAGCCTCGCAATCTCGCACTCCCCCTCCTCGACCCGGTCAGCCCCAGAGGGCGCTCCGACCGTGTCGAGGACATGCGTTCGGGAAGCGTGCGCTGCCGTACGGGACATGCGCGGTTCATGCAGCGGGGCTCACGCCGGCTCGGGGATCAGCGCGGGGGCCGTCCCGCCCGTCATCCGCCGTCCGGGGACGACCTGGACCGGCTCACCTCCACGATGTGCACGCGACCGGCAAGCGGGCGCCCATCCCCCCGGCGAGCCGGAAGGAGCCTACTAAGCGGCCTGGGGAGAGTCCAGTGCGGTACCGCGCCCCTGCAAGGGACGCGGGCTGTATCGGTGTGCGGCTCGGCCGCGTGGGCGCGACCAGCCTCCACCGGCCCGCGGGTTCACCACCGTGCTTCCAGCGGAGCGCTTGGCGGCGCGTCAGGTCTCCGGGGCCGCCACGAAGCGTTCCAGCAGAGTGCAGAGTAGGTCACGTTCGCCCTCGTCCATGTGGCCGAGGAGCCGTGCGGCCACGTCGCCGGCGACGACGGACGCCTCGGCGAACAGCGCCCTGCCCTGTTCGGTGATCTCGACCGCGTAAGCGCGGCGGTCGGTGGGTGACGGGCGGCGTACGGCCAGGCCGCGGGTCTCCAGGTCGTCGACCGTGCGCACCATCGAGGACTTGTCGCTGCCCGTGAGGTCGATGAGCCGGCGCTGGCTGAGCGGTCCGTGCAGGTCGAGGTTGAGCAGGACGCCGTAATGGCGGCCCTCGATGCCCAGGGGACGCAGGGCGTCGGCGAACGTCTGGGCGGCACGCCGCTGAGCGAGGCGGAGCAGCGGGCCGACGCGGACATGACTGGTGGCGGGTGGGCGTGGGGTGGAGTCGGGCGGGTTCATCGGTATCAGCATAGGGCAGGCTGAGATTGGTTACTGCAAGACAGTTCCATATGGCACTATCTCACCTATGCCTAAATCGATTGCGTCCGCCTCGCCCCCAATCCAGGTGCCGCCCCCACTCGCGAAGGTCGGACGTCCTCCGGTGCGGCGCTGGGCTCTGATGCTCTTCCGGACGGTGGTGACCTGCGAGGCCGTCCTCGCTCTGGGGCAGGCGGTCCTCGCCGGAAGCTTTCTGTCCGGTCACTACGCGGCTCTCGACCTCCACGCGCTCAATGCCACTGCCACCGGACTCACCGCCGTGGCGCAGACCGCGGCCGCGCTGCTGCTGTGGCGGCCGGGCGGCGGACCGGGCTGGCCGGCCCTGGCCTCCGTCGCGCTCTTCGGAGCGGAGGCCGGGCAGATAGCCATGGGGTACGGGCGGGTGCTCGCCGTTCATGTCCCGCTGGGCGTGGCCATCATCGCCACTACGTTGCTGATACTGGTCCGGGCCTGGCGTCCGGCGGCCGGATGGACCCCGTCCTCCCGTACCGAGGGCCCCGGGCGCACCGAGGGCTCCGCCGCCGAGGAGGGGTCCGCATGAGCGGAGGCATCACCAGGCGCCGCCTGCTCGCCGCGGCGGCCGTGGGCGGCGGCGCGGTCACCGCTGGCGGATGGGCCGTGGCCGGCGGGGCGCTGACGTCCGGTCAGCCGGGGCTGCTGCTGCGCAGCCGGGCCCCGCTGCCGAGGCCGTACGAGGTGCCGCTGCCCGTGCCGTCCCTGCTCGCACCGGTCAGTACGAGCGGCACGGCGGACGTCTACGAGATCACCCAGCGGCCGGCGCGGCTGCGGATCCTCCCCGGTCTGGAGACCGACGCCTGGACCTATGACGGAACGTTCCCGGGGCCGACCATCGTGTCCCGTTCCGGACGCCGGACGGTGGTGCGGCACCGCAACGAGCTGCCCCGTCCGACCGTGGTCCACCTGCACGGCGGGCACACCCCGTACGGCAGCGACGGCTATCCGACCGCGTTGATCCTGCCCCAGAACAACACGGCAGACACAGCAGACGCGGCCGGGATGCCGGGCATGTCCGGGGCCGGTGGCGCACCGGACACCGCTGCCGGGCAGCGGACGTACACCTACCCCATGGAGCAGCGGGCCGCCACCCTCTGGTACCACGACCACCGCATGGGCTTCACCGGACCGAACGTCTGGCACGGGCTCGCCGGGTTCCATCTGGTCCACGACGACGAGGAGGAGGCCCTGCCCCTGCCCGCCGGGGAGCGCGACATCCCGCTGCTGATCGCCGACCGGTCCTTCGCCGCCGACGGCTCCTTCCAGTACCCGGCGCTCGATGCCGGACAGCGCACGGCGGGCGTCACCGACCGGTACATGGACGGTGTCCTGGGCGACGTCATCCTGGTCAACGGGGCGCCCTGGCCGGTGCTCGAAACCCAGCGGCTGCGCTACCGGCTGCGGCTGCTCAACGGCTCCAACGCCCGCCGCTACCGACTGGCGCTCGACCCCGCGCCGCCGGGCGGTGGCGCTCTGGTGCAGATCGGCGGCGACGGGGGCCTGCTGAAGCGGCCGCTCGCGCACGACACTCTGGACATCGCCCCGGCCGAACGCTTCGACGTGGTCGTCGACTTCGCCCGCTACCGGCCGGGCACCCGGGTACGGCTGGTCAACCGCCTGGGCAGCGGCGGCACGGCGGCCGTCATGCGGTTCGACGTCTCCGGTGCCCGGCCGCCGGCCGACGACTCCCGTGTACCGGACCGGCTCTCGGTCATCCCCGCACCGCAGGCCGACCGGGCCGCGGCGACCCGTACCTTCCACTTCCAGCGGCGGGCCGGATCCGGATGGACCATCAACGGCCGCCCCTACGAGCCCGGCAGGCCACTGGCGACCGTCCGCCTCGGCACCACCGAGGTGTGGCGGTTCGTCACCGACTTCCACCACCCCGTCCACCTGCACCTGAACCACTTCCAGGTGACCGCCCGCAACGGCCGGCCGCCCGGCCCCTACGACGCGGGGTGGAAGGACACCGTGGATCTGCGTCCCGCCGAGTCCGTGGAAATCGTCACGCGCTTCACCGACTACCCGGGGCGGTTCCTGCTGCACTGCCACAACCTCGAGCACGAGGACATGGCGATGATGGCCGACTTCGTCACAGAGTGAGCCAGGCCTCGCACCCACAGCAGCCCCGCAACCATCGGACGGGTCGGTAAAGTCAACTCCCGGTGGGGCGGAGCTTGCGTCGGTGTAGACGAGCGGGTCGTGGCCGGACGGGAGAGCCGTGCCGCCCGCAGAAGGGCCCAGCCCTCTTGCCTGTCACTGCGAGCCTGCGGCCACCAGGGTCGCAGTGATGGGCTGGAGCTCGCAGCGTAGTGGGCGGTTGACCTATGTCGGGGCGCACCGTGACCGACCTGGGGACGATGATGGTGACGTGGTCTGGAACCGGAACCCTAGTCGGGCTGTGCAGCGCCCATCCGCTGGAGTTGGCGCAGCATCCTGACCTTGACGCGCTCCGTTGGGCGTAGGCTTGTCGGCGATCAGGACCGTGTCGCGATTCTCCGAGCGCTGGGCCGTTTCTGGGCCGTCCGAGGTCGCTCGACAGTGGCCGATGACGACCAACGACGACCACCAGGCGCGCGAGCCCGCCGTCTCCGACCAGCAAAAACTCAGTTCCCCAAGAGCCGCGACAAGACCCAGGGCACGAAGAAGTAGGCCTGCACGATCAAGCGAACTACCTGCGGGTTCGCCGTAGAGGGCTTTTCGGTGGTCTTGGGCCGTGTCTTGGGGCGTGCATGCCTTTCTCACGGGACTCGGCGTACGAGTCGACCGGTTTCCTCTCGGGGCTCATCCCAGCCTTGGCCAGTGCCCGTTTGCATATCTCCGCGTCGAGGAAATACGTCATACGTGGCCGCCGCACGGTCCGGTGAAGAGCAGCCACTTGGTCATGGGAGGCCGGACTGCTTTTATTCGGGTGCCATGGACCGGAGCCGGCCACCGACCGTCTCCGCACTGCCCGGCCTCATGAGGGGCTGCCGGGGCGGACGGTGAGGTAAGTCCATTGGCTCCACACGCTGCCGGTCTGCGCGCCCTTCGCCGGCGGCGTGTAGTGGCCACGGATGCGGTAGTGGTCGTTGCTGGCGAAGAGCTTCAGAGCCCGGCCGTAGCCGTACCAGCCGTCAGAGTACAAGGGCACGCAACTCTGCGAGCTGGCCTGGTGCCAGGCGCCCGAGTAGTAGTGCTCGACGTACACCGACGTACAGCCGCCCGACTGATGGGGAGTGACCTGCAGGTTGAAGCCCATGTTGACTTCGGACTTGTAGAAGACCTGGTACGTGGTGGATCCGATGCGAGTGGTCGAGAGCGGCCACTGCATCTCCGTCCGGACCGTCGGCGTGAGGGTCGCACTGGTCGTCACCGTGCGCGGTGCGTAGCGGTAGTCCCCCGCGAAGGCCACGCTGAAGACGGTGTTGCGGGTGATCTTGAAGTACGCGACGAGGTTCCCGTGCGCATCGACCGTGCCGCTCTTGAGCTGCGTCCGCGACTTGCCTGCGGGCTGGTCGTACAGCGTCACGGAGCGGGAGTTGTACGTGGTCCCCAGATGTGCGGTGACTTTGACGGTCGCGCCGGAGTGGTACGACTTCGCGTCGGTCGCCACACTCAGGGTCGGAGTGGCTCGGGACAGCTGCACCTTCGCCGACGCCGTGACCGGGAGGTAGGAGGTACCACCGTCGTAAGTGAAGGCGTACGCGTTCGCGCCGCCGACCTGCGGGGTGTCGTGGAAGGCGAAACTGCCGTCGGCGGCGACGGGCACAGTGCCCACCGAGTAGCCGGAGGGGTGCGCCAGGTCGGTCTTGACGACGTGGACCGCGCCGGTCGTCACATGCGCACGGGGCCAGGTGAGGTGACCGGTGACGGTCATCGGTGCGGCACGGTCGCCGGCGGAGGGAGCTGTCAGCGTCATGGTGGGCGTGTACTTCGCTACAGGGATGTCGAAGGTCTGGCCAGCCGGGCCGTAGTGGCCACTTCCGGAGTAGTCGACGCGGAAGCTCAGTTGACCGGTGAGGGGAGCCGTGCCGTCGACGCGGTAGGAGCCGAAGAAGCTGACCGGGATCCTATGGAGGCGTACGGGCGTCTGACTGGTGTCGACGACGACTGCAGCGAGGCGTTTTTTGAGGATGTCGAGGGCGAACAAGGCAATGGAGAGGACAGTTCGGAGCCGCTGGGTCAGCGGTGGGACGTGCGACGCGAGGACGAGGCAGCACGCAAGCTGCCGAGACTGAGCGTGATATTTCCTCTGTGATCGTGAATCACGGTAGTCACCGTCGGGAGTATGTCGGCGGTCGCGGCAGCTGTGAGTGACAACGCCGACGTGCAACGGCGGACGCGTGCGGACGCCTGCGGACCATCCGCGCAGGTGAACGGTACGACAGCCCGACACAGAGCCCCCACCTAACTGATCGTTTCAGAATGAGACGTGCAGGCCGGTCAGCTGTCAGCCGTCGAGGCGTTGGAGGATCTGGGTGAACTCGCCGTTCAGGATCAGACCG
>NZ_JBIDAL010000039.1:0-6342 GCF_043202415.1 Streptomyces sp. NPDC048192 | reverse complement strand
CCTTAAGTCCCTCGCCGACTACCTCGCGAGGATCACCCCACCCAACAGCCAAACCAAGACCGACTAACCCTCGTGATTTCTGGCGCAGCACACTAACGACCTCGTGCACGGTTAGCCGTGGCACGTCGAGGTGTGCCGTTGCGGTGTTCACCCATGATGGCCGTGGCCGAGGGTGGCAGTCTGCTGGTGTGAGAGCAGACCGGCGACCGCTTGGACGATGTCGCTCATGTGCTCGCGTCGCCCAAGGTGACGCGCCAGAGCCCGCCAGTTCTTCAGGTGTGCGATGCCGTGCTCGACGCGGATGCGTCGTGAGGAGTGAGCCTTGCGCTGCTGCTCGTGTCGTTCCTCGTACCAGGCGGGAGCGTTCTTCTTAAACTTGCGATGGGGCGGCGTCACCACCCGTCCGCCGCTCTGCGCGCCCATCCCCTGGTAGCCGGCGTCCGCGAGGATCTCCAGGAACGGGCCCTCGGCCAGGAGCTGAGCCAGTCCAAGCTGTCGGGCCTGGGTGATGTCGGCGCAACTGCCCGGCCGGACCGGGCTGCAGAACAGCACGCGCCCCTCGGCGTCCGTGACGACCATGGACTTCACCGCGTTCTGCTTGGTCTTGCCGGAGACGAATTTGTCCCGGTCCTTTCGGCCCGCGGCTGGGCGTCGCACCCGGATCTCGGTGCCGTCGATGATCCCGGTCCGACCGTCAACGCCCAGATACTCGACGACCTCGGCAAGAGTACGCAGCCGGACGTCGGGCGCGACGGTGCATCCCCGCTGCGCGAGCAGCGGCCGCACCTCGCCGATGGCGCGCGTGATGGTGGAGCGATCCACGTCAAACCAGCAGGCCAGCACGTCATGAGTGGTGCCATGGCGCAGACTCACCAAGGTGGCCAGCAGTCGGTCGACGAAGACGAACCTGTGCTTCGCTCCGGCTCCTACAGCCCGTCGCCGCAGCCGGGCCGTCAGGCGTGACTGGTGCTGTTCGTGCCACAACGGCCCCACCTCAGCGACGAGTTCAGCGATTACTGCGGGCGACAACCCGGTGACCCGGTACTCCGCCACGATCAACTCACGTGCCCCAGCCCCCACCATGCCTAGTTCAACGAGCCACTCGTGTGCCAAGCCACGGCCAACCGTGCACGAGGTCGTAAGGGCTGTCCCGCTATCCAGGTCTGTTCGGCATAGGGTCTGCTGGACGGCGTGGTCGGCGCCGTTGTCCCGGCCACGTGAGAGGGCATCTTGAACCTGAACCCCACCTGTTGCTTCTGCTTCCAGATCGTCGATCTCGACCAGGACAGTGCAGCGACGGAGGTCAGGCTTGGTGCTGTCGACCCGGTGCGAGGCGGTGATGTACGGCAGCGGGCCTACTCGCACTCAAGCTGTCTGCGCGAGAGAGTCCGCCCGAACATCGACCTCTGGTGGGAGTTCTGAGACCGGTCCGCCCCGGAGCTGATGAGGATCCGCGAAAGACGGCCGGGGGCGTGGGGCGGGTTGAACGGCGCTCGGTGCCGTTCAGGTCCAGAGGGAACGGTAGGAGCAGCGTGGGCGCCAGCGAGATGTACGGGACACAGCGGGGGGCGATCGCGGCTCTCCTGGAGGCCGTCGGCGACTCCGTGATGGTGCTCTCGTATCAGGAGGACCGATCATTTGCCGCCATGAGTCTGGACCGCTTCGGAGCGGCGGGGTCGGTCCGGCTGGACTGGCGTGGGCATGAGGTGATCGACCGGTGCGACGCATTCGATGGCGGGCAGCTGCGCAGGACTGTTCTTGCGCATGCCGAGCCGGGCGAACTCGCGATCGTCTTCTGGGACAACCTTGCGGTGCCGTCGGTGGCGCTGGAGGCCTCTCTGATCGCGGACCACGCCGAGGTGGTCGAAGACGTCCGTCCCAACTGCTGGATCTACCTCGCCGGCAGCGCGGTCCTGGTTGAGCGGCACGACGGTGAGGGGCTGACGGTAGCGCGGGTGCCCGGTTGACCCCGACCCCCAGTGGTGCGTCACGAGCTGCGCGGGTGGGGAATCGAAGCCAGTAGTCTGTCCCACATTGAGCAGGGTGGTTTTCAACGGTCCCCGCCAGAGCTGCCGATCACAGCTGCGATGATCTTGCGGTGCCTGATGTGATCACCGCGTCGGAGCCGTCCTGGATCGCCCCGTTCACCGGGCTGAGCCCGCGGGCCTTCGGGAAGCTGCTCACCCAGCTGCGGCGCGAGGGAGCCGATGCGACACGGCCGGGCCGTCCCTGGTCGCTGCCGTGGGGGGCGGGTGCTTCTGGTTGCGGCGTATTGGCGCGCCAACCTGACTCTGCGGCAACTCGCGCCGCTGTTCGGGGTGTCCAAGTCGGCGGCGGATCGGATCGTCCGCCATACGGAGCCGTTGCTGGCGCTGCACCAGCGTCAGCAGTTCCGTCGCGGCACGGTGCTCACCGTGGACGGGACTCTGGTTCCGACCCGCGACCACCAGGTGGCGGAGCAGTCGAAGAACTATCGCTACTCGACCAACCACCAGGTGGTCATCGACGCCGACTCCCGCTTGGTCGTCGCCGTCGGCCGGCCCGTGCCGGGCAATCGCAACGACTGCAAGGCGTGGACCGAGTCGGGTGCCGCCGCCCTAGTCGGCAAGACGATCACCGTCGCCGACGGCGGCTACCAGGGCACTGGGCCAATTATTCCGCACCGTCGCCCTGCTGGCGGTGACCTGTGCGACTGGAAGAAAGAGCACACCCACTCCCACAAGCAGGTCCATGCCCGCGTTGAGCACGTCTTCGCGCGCATGAAGACCTGGAAGATCCTCCGCGACTGCCGCCTGAAGGGCAACGGCGTCCACACCGCGATGCTCGGCATTGCCCGCCTGCACAACCTCCTACAGCCCGTGTAGACCACCCACGCAGCCCGAACCTGGCGACCGCGGACGCGCTCAAAGATCAATTACGGGACAGCCCTTACGAGCTCGTGCATGGTAGGCAGTGAGACGTCGAGTTCTCGATCGTCGATCATGGTCGTGTGGTGGGGAACGTGTCTCGTGCAGCGATCATCAGCGACCGGAGGATCACCGGCCTGTCGGCTGACGTGATCGGTGAACTCGTGGCTGAGGTAGGTCCGTTGTGGCTCGAGCGGCACCACACCAAGCTCGCGTCCAGGCCGCGGAAGCGGGCTGTGGGCGCGGGTGCGAAGCACCGGTTGGTGTTCGTCGACCGCCTCCTGGCCACGCTCGTGCATCTGCGCCATGCCGTCACTCATGACGTGCTGGCCTGCTGGTTCGGTGTGGACCGCTCCACCATCACCCGCGCCGTCGGCGAGGTGCGGCCACTACTCGCCGAGCGAGGCTGCACCGTCAGCCCCGGAGTGCGGCTGCGGACTCTGGCCGAGGTCGTCAGCCACCTCGGCGCCGACGGCAAGACCGGGATCATCGACGGCACCGAGATCCGGGTCCGCCGGCCGGCCGCCGGGCGCAAGGACCGGGACAAGTTCATCTCCGGCAAGAACAAGCAGAACGCCGTCAAGACCATGGTTGTCACGGACGGCGACGGCCGCGTGCTGTTCTGCAGCCCGACCAAGCCGGGAAGCTGCGCGGACATCACCCACGCTCGCCAGTTAGGGCTGGTCAAGCTCCTGGCCGACGGCCCCGTCGTGGAGATTCTCGCCGATGCCGGCTACCAGGGCCTGGGTGCCCAGAGCGGCGGACGTGTGGTGACACCGCCGCATCGCAAGTTCAAGAAGAACGCTCCGGACTGGTACGAGGAAATGCATGAGCGGCAGCGCAAGGCGCATTCCTCGCGTCGTATCCGGGTCGAACACGGCATCGCGCACTTGAAGAACTGGCGGGCGCTGGCCCGCCATCTCGGCCGCCGCGAGCACATGAGCGACATCGTCCAAGCCGTCGCCGGTCTGCTGTCCCATCAGCAGACCGCGGACCTGACTTCAGCACGACAGAGGTGAGGACGGCGCCCCACCGTCATCCTCGACGTCTCACTGCCTACCATGCACGAGCTCGTTAGGCGGCATGCCGATGGGGCCGTGCGGCGCCGGTGCATAGCTCTGATGGATACTGAGTGGGTGGAAGCCGGAGTGTCCGAAGTAGACGAAGTGCACTCGGCGTGGGGGCGGATCGTCCACTGGCTTGAGGCGAACGCACCAGTCAGTGCGCAGGCGCTGTGCGGGCCGGCAACGGACAAGGAGATCGCGTCTCTGCGTGAGGCATTGGGCTTCGGTGTGCCCGACGTGCTTGAGGCTTTGCTGCGGATGAGCAACGGCAGCACGGCGAAGGACAGGACGCGAGTCCTTCCCAGCGGGCGGGTGGTGCCTGACCGTCACCTGGATTCGGCGATCTTCCCCTACGGGAGGATCTTTCTGGGATGCTCCGAGATCGGCGAGGTGTACGCCAAATGGCGGAGGTCTGAGGAAGAGAACGGCCTGGAGGACCACTGGAGGGTTTCCTGGATTCCCGTTGTCCAGGACTTCGAGGGGCAGTACTACGGATACGCCGTTGATGCTTCTGGGGCGTCCGGCTTCCCTGTCCTGGAGTATGGCGAGGGTTCTGTTCCGAGCGAGGCTTTCCCGTCGCTGAGGGGGCTGCTGGAGTCGTTCGCGGGTGCCCTGGAGAGCGGCAGTTGGGACGGGTGGCCTGCGCGAGTGCAGAGGGGGTCTCTCAGGTGGGGTGAGGAGTGACCGACGGCGGCCGAGGTGGGATATCCGGCCGGTGAGTACTCCAGTATGACTTCGTGAAGGGCCAGCCCCCCCCGGCATGCTGAAGGTTCTCCGCGAGAACGACCCTGACTTCGTCCTCCCATTCATTCCTGACCCTCGGGGGCAGACGTACGATGCGGCCGTGCATCGGCCACGATTCCTGCGCGTCACACGCTGACCGCGCGAGGCAGGGGCGTTAGCGTTCTGATCACTCATCAAATCGACGCCGGCACGGAGAGACAAGATGCTCAGGGGATTCAAGAACTTCCTGATGCGCGGCGATATCGTCGTCGTGGCGGTCGGTCTGATCGTCGCGCTGGCGTTCAGCACCCTCATCAAGTCGTTCACGGACAATGTGATCAACCCGATCATCGCGCGGGCGCAAGGAGGCCGGAACTTCGGGCTCGGGTGGCAGCTCGGGCGGCCAGGGAACAAGGCGACCTTCCTCGACATCGGGTCTTTCATCTCGGCGGTCATCTACTTCATCATCTTCATGGCCGTCGTCTACTTCCTGATCGTCGTGCCCTACAAGAAATTCCAGGCCCGGCGCGGCGTTGCCGCCTTCAAGGAGCCCGGTGCGGTGAAGACCTGCCCCGCCTGTCTCTCCGAGGACATTCCTGCCGCAGCTGGCAAGTGCCGGCACTGCGGTACGGAGCTGCCTGCATCGGGTACGCCGCAGCGTCCGTAACCTACGCCACCAAACAAGCCCGCCCAGACTCCGTCTGGGCGGGCCGCCCGCACGTCGGTCTGCGGCCGGGCACGTCACAAGTGAAAGCGCAATCGCCCCCTTGGACGAGCGGCGCTGCTGCCGGCGAAGCAGTGCCAGGCGTTCGTGGGGCAAGGTCCGGGCCAAAGCGGATCGTGTCGGCGCCAATCCGGGGTCGTGTGGCCGCCCTGCTGTCGCCCGTGGCCGGCGGCTACGCAGTCCCTTGGTGTAGCCGAGCAGGCCGGGCCGTTCGGCGTCGCCAGTGGTCAGGGACAGCACCGGCGCATACAGGTTCTCTGGCCCGCCGGAGGCCTGGACATGGAACGCGGCGACGGCCTCGTCGAAGGGGGTCTTTCGGGTCGTAGAGCGCGGTGGCGGTGGTTGGTCGCAGGACGAGCGAGGCGGCCGCCACTTCGCGGCCGTCCGCGGACCGTGCAGGGTGGGACCCAGCCGGTCCCGCAGGCCGGGCCTCTGCCTCGACCTCCACCTGGAGTAACCCGGCATGCCCAGGTGTCGGCAAGTGACCGACGCATTACTCCGCCATGGCGTCGTCGGCGACAACATCCGTCGGGGTGGCCGGTGGCGCGAGGGCGACACCTGAAGGTCACCCGGCTCCACCGGCTCCCGCTCGGTGCTGCACCCGGTGACACCGAGGCGCCCGCCCGCGCCGCGCTGAACGGCTTGGCGCGTCCGGCATCCTGGACCCGCACCAGCGGCTGCTGCGCGTCCTGCTCGACCACGACCAGTCCCTCGCCTTGGCTCTGCCTGACTCCCTGCCGCACACGGCGCGGTTCCGAGAAGCGCCCACCGGGCGCCGTACGGATGGGTGTCCTGAGCGCATGGTCGCGGTTCTCGGCAATTGCGGATCTCCTAGTACTCCAGCAGCGGTTCGCTATCTGGCCTGGTCAGAGGCATCGTCGGGAGTCTAGTGGGCTGGTGGCATGTCAGGGGCGGTCTTGGCGGA
>NZ_JBIDAL010000038.1:0-8084 GCF_043202415.1 Streptomyces sp. NPDC048192 | reverse complement strand
CGCGCCCCACGGCGGCGCGCGGCGCGGCGGCTGCCCGCCGCCCTGCCCGGGCCGGAGTGTTCCCCGGTCTTGGGCACCGCCCCGGCCGAGGACGCGCTGTGGACGTTCACGTATTTGGTTCTGGCCGCGATGCCGTGAATCCTCAGGTCACGCTTGAAGCAGGATGCGGGTGCGGAGGAGGCGGAACGAGGCACGGCCATACATGGCTCTCTTGATGGTCTTGATGCGATTGACGTGGCCTTCGACGATGCCCGAGCTCCAGGGCAGGGTGAGGCCGGCGGTGACGGCGTCGAGGTCGAGGCAGATGCTCTGCGCGAAGGAGAAAACGGGGGCCGGTGCGTCGCGTTCGGCCTCGCGCACCCATGATCAGCATCCACTGCGAGCACGGCGTGCTGGAAGCCGTCGGGCTTGGGCGGCCGTCGCTGTAGACGGATCGGGTGCTGTTCCGGGGTGTGGACGTGTTCGCGCTTGCTGCGCGCGAGGTTGTCCGGCGCGTCGGTGAGTTCACCGCGATCGTAGAAGATCCCGACGACGCTGCTTCGTTCATCGCCCCTGACTTGCTGCTGAGTTTCTGGCGTCCGTTCGCAGCCAACAACGAGCCGGAGGAGGAGCAGGGCTACTACTTCAGCTCGGTCCTGCTGGGCCGGCCTGGCTACTACGACACCCCAGCTCAGGCAGCGGAGCGACGTCAGCACAGTTCGTGACGGGCCGGTTCGGGAGGGCGGCAGGGCTTCTCGGTCTCTCACCGGGTGGGGGGTGTGCCGGCCGGGGCCGTCAGTGCCGGGCGGCGGCTGGCGAAGCGGTGAGCTGGCCGGTAGCGCCGGAAGGCGTCGGTCTGCGCTCATCGACGGCGTGAGGTTGTCGACCTCGGCTGTCTGCCACCGAATGCGGCGAAGCGTGTAAGCGAAGCTGAAAATTGTCGTCCCGGCGATGTCACGCTGACGAGTGCTCGTTGCACTACCTGGTGTACGTGGTGTTCCGAGCAGCTCTGAGCGGATGGAGACGTGGCCGCATGGACCCGATATGGACGGGGGCACTCGCGTCGCTTGTGCCTGTGACCACTCGACTGTGTTACCAGTGGATCAGGAGCCGTACCGCGGTACGAACGCGCATTGGGCCTGGCCGCGGGAGACCAGCCATGAACGACGACACCGGCACGGAATTCAGCCACACCGACGAGGACCTCTTGCTCGACCGACTCCTGGCACGAGCTGACGAGGCGGTACTGAAGTCCCTGGAGACAGCGCTGCAGCATGAAGTCGGACTGACCCAGATCTTCCAGTCGTCCCCTTCACGCGCCACGCGTCGACGCAGTGGCACACGGCCGCGCGTGACGCCGAAGCGCCCACCCCAGGACGCTATCACTGACCAACAGCGTGGATCCCAACGCCCCTGAAGACGCGAAGAGACCCGCCGATGTCCAAGCGGCAGGGACTGCCAGTCAGCGGAACAGCCTCCCCAGCCTGCTTGGCCGGTCTCTGAGCAGCGCGACGGCTTACGACCTCCACGCCTCCGACGGCCTGGCCGGTCACCCGGCGCCAGCACGAACAGGGCGTCCGTGTCTTGAGGCGGCGCCGCGCGCACCGGGAGCAGGGCGCGGGGGTGCACCTCCCGGCCGTCAGCCGACAGGGAAGGACGTGGCCGTCAGCCGTTCGGACAGGTCCCACAGTTCGGCGGCCAAGCCGGTGTCCTGGGCGGTGGCGCTGCGGGAGACCAGGGTGGGCCGGCCGCGCTGTCCGCCCCGGCCGTCGGGCCCGACGTAGCTCGCTCCGGGCAGGTCCCGGACGGCCGCGAAGAGGGTCGACTGCGCCCCGTCGGTCCCGCTCTGCATGACGAGTCGGCCCGCGATCGCCGCCACCGCCTTCATGGCCGGGCGCAGATGCCGGTTCAAGCCGGTCGTGGCCGCCCCTGGGTGTGCGGCCAGCGCCCGCACCTCGGAGCCCGCCGCGGTCAGCCGGCTCTGCAGTTCCAGGGTGAACAGCAGATTGGCGAGCTTGGACTGACCGTACGCCGCGGCGGCGCGGTAGCGCCGGTGTTCCCAGTTGGGATCGGTGAGGTCCAGGGAGGCGCTCTTGTGAGCGTTGGAGGCGATGGTGACCACCCGGTCGGTGATCCTCGGCAACAGCAGGTTGGTGAGGGCGAAGTGGCCCAGGTGGTTGGTGCCGAAATGGGTCTCGAATCCGTCCGCGGTCCGACCGAGTGGCACGTTCGCCACACCAGCATTGTTGATCAGGATGTCGACCGGACGGTCGATAGACGCCGCGAACGCGCGGACGGACGCGAGGTCGGCCAGGTCAAGTGAACGCAGTTCGGTCGCACCGGGCAGTTGCGCGGCGGCCGGGCGAGCACGGGCGACGTCTCGCACTGCCATGATCACGTGAGCCCCCGCCTGAGCGAACGCACGGGCCGTTTCCAGGCCGATACCGCTGTTCGCGCCGGTGATGATCACCGTGCGTCCGCTCTGCGGGGGAAGCTCGCCGACCGTCCAAGGGGTGGCACCGAGCGAGAAGGGTGAGCTGGTCATGCCCCCCAATGTATTCATTGGGCACATTGTAGTCAATGAATACATTGAGCTAGGGTGTCCCCATGACCGAGGCCCGTCCCTACCACCACGGCAACTTGCGCAGCACCCTCCTCCGGGAAGCAGAAAGCGTTCTGACAGAACGCGGCATCGAGGGGTTGTCGCTACGTGAACTGGCACGTGCAGCGGGGGTGAGCAACAGCGCCCCCCGTCGCCATTTCGCCGACAAGACCGCGTTGTTGGACGCGCTCGCCGAAGAGGGTTACGAGCGGCTGGGGCGCAGGCTCGACGCGGCCCTGGGGGCTGCCGAGGGCGACATCACCGAACGGCTCGTCGTCTTCGCCCGCACCTACGTCGAGTTCGGCGTCGAACACCGCGCACTGCTGGGCCTGATGCACCGCCCAAAGACCGAAGCGCGCAACGGCCGCCTCCTGGCTGCCAACGACCGGGCGTTCGCCGCGCCGCTGCGACTGCTGGCCGAGGCCCGGGACCGGGGTGACATCGAACCGGATACCAGCGGTCGGGTCGACATGACCCTCCTGGCCCTCCTGCAAGGGCTGACCGTGCTCGCCTCCACCGGCATGCACGGCGAACTCCCCCTCGACGCGCTCGTTATCGGTTGTGTCGAGACACTGATCTCCGGTTTGCGGCCACGCTGAGCCTCCTTCGGTTACGAGATGTACGCCGGAGCGCTCACGGCCGGACGACGAAGCCTCCCGGGTGAAGCCAGCATGTTGCGGAGGTCGTGCCGGTGATCGCAGAACCGGTGCCACGTCTCTCGTAGGGAAACCGAGCCGGCGCATCAGCCTCGTTGCGCCCGAGACGCTGTAGGAGGCGTGGAACTTCCTGCCGATCAGTGTGGCCACCCGTGCAGCCGTCCACACCTGGTCCTCGGTCCAGCCACGCACGGCCGGCCCCTGCTCTAGGTACCCGGCGAGCTTCTCCAGACAGCACGGTGACAGGCGACACCGGCCCCCGCTCGGCCCTCGCGAAAGCAGCGCGTCGGCACGGTCTTGCTGCCACAACTGCTGCCACTGGTAAGCCGACTTCACACTCACACGCAGCTGCCGGGCGACCTCAGGCGGTTTGACCTGCTGAGCGAACAGCTCCGCAGCCTGCATCCGCACCGTTTCCCGGTGCCGCCACGCTGCAGGCGTCAGCCCGCCCCCATTCGCATATCTCACGCATCACGGGCTATCGACAACACGAGACCCACATCAGGAAGTCCAGCAAAGATCACCCTAACGGGCCGAGATCAGTATGCGCACGCTGCTCATTCCCTGTTCAGCACTGCGGGGATGTTGACCTGGAAGTGGATGAATTCGTACATGCTGTAATCGGTGTATTCCTTCATCGCGAGCGCCTCGCGGACCTGAGCGGCCGACAGTCCCTTGTCGCGGGCGTCCCGTGCCAGGCTGGTCAGCTTCTCGAGGTAGTTGATCGAGTGCAGGATGTCTGCACGGCGCATAGGCCGGCCGTGGCCCGGCACGATCAGGGTGTCATCGTCGAGGATGTCGTGCAGGCGCCGGTAGGTGACGAGCGCCTCGTGGGCCCGCCCCTCCAACAGCCAGGGGAATGCCGGGGGCGGCGCCTGCAGCATGTTCCCGACGAAGACGATATTGTCTTCCCGTATGCGGACGACCAGGTCGCCGTCGGTTTGGGCGTAGCCGATGTGCTCGATGTCCACATGCTTGCCTCCCAGATCTACGGAGCACGACCCGGAGACCGTAACGTCCGCTGAGCGGGCTACCGCCTCTTCGATGCCGGCGTCCGCGCCGAGCAAGTCGATCATGAAAGCGCGGTCCTGCTCGAAGCGCTCGTCGATCACACGCTTGGTCGCCTCATGGTGAATGATCACCGTCTGCGACGGAAAGGCGAAATTTCCGAAGCAATGATCACCGTGGAAACTGGTGTTGACCAAGAACCGAATGGGCAGCGCGGTCACTTTACGCACCTCGCCGATGACCTGGGACGCCAAACGGCCGTTACTTAGCGATTCGACCGCCAGCACTCCCGAATCACCCACGATGAACCCGGCGTTGGTCGCGGTGTGGTCGGTGTCGTCGACGTCTGTCGCCATGACTGCGTATACGCCGTCAGCGAGTTTGCGCGCGCGCATCTGGACATCGGCAAGTTCGAAAGGTCTGTTCTTCTGCTGCATGGCTCTTTCTCTTCTGGAAGACGGGACGACTGGTCGGCCTCGTTCAGCGCCTGCGGCTTGAGGCACGCCTTCGTTCGCACGGGGGGCTGAGCCGGACAATGGTCAGGAGCGCCCTGGTGCCTGGTGTGCGAGTAGGTGGGTGATGGAGGTGGTGAGCGCTGCGCCTGGCAGTCGGCGTCGCCGGCGTGCACGTCGTAGATCACGAACGTCGACTGGCGGCCGCGGAGTGACGCGATGGCTTTCCGCTCCTTCTGGACCCTCTCTCATCGGCTTGGGCCTTTCCTCGACGTATGCACGGGTGCCCTTCGCTCTTCGCGCCTGTCCTATTTGTCTCATGGTCGTACGGCAGTTGCATCCCGCTCCGACGCGGCCTTCCGTCGATGCCACGTGAAGGGCGTTGAGGCATGCGACCTGGGCCTGGTTGCACGACGTGCCTGGGTAGAGGCCCGTCGTGTGCGCTGCTGGACAGGTTCAGGAGAGGACCTTGTCGAAGACCTCGTTGAGGGCTTCGGTCGAGCTCGGGTGGGTGTAGATGGAGTCGCGGACCTGCGTGGCCGTGATGTTGTGCCGCATGGCCAGCGCGACGGTGTTGATGATCTCCTGCGCGTCGATGCTGAGCAGAGCGGCTCCGAGAATCAGGTCGGTGTCCGAGTCCACGATGAACTTCATGACGCCGCGGGTTTCCTCGACGGTGTAGGCGCGGGGCATGGCCACGATGTCTGCGACCTTTTCCCGCGAGACCTTGATGCTGAATCCTTGCGCACGCGCCTGGCTCTCGGTCAGTCCCACCGTGGCGAGCGGGGGGGTGATGAACAGGGTGTGGGGCACTGCCCTGCGGTCACGCGTGGTGCGCTTGCCTTCACCCAGGAGCTGGTCCAGGACGATGCGCGCGTCGTCCAGGGAGATGTAGGTGAACTGCTCGCCGCCGTTGACGTCGCCGAGTGCGTAGATGTGCGGTTGGCTGCTGCGCAGGTACTCGTCCACCACAATCGCGCCGTTGGGCGCGGTCCGTACACCGGCGGCGTCGAGCCGGAGGCGGTCCGTGACGGGTCGGCGCCCGGTGGCGGGCAGCAGTGCGGAGGCCTCGACGGTGTGTGTCCGCCCGTCCTTCTCGTATACGACCGTTGAGACGGCGCCGCTGTCGCGCACCTCGGTGACCTTCGCGGCGGTGATGACGCGGATGCCATCGCCGGTGAGGATCTCCTCGACGGACTGGGCGATGTCCTCGTCCTCCCGTGGCAGGAGCCGGCCGGCTGCTTCGAGGACCGTGACCTCGGTGCCGAAGTGCCGGTAGATGCCCGCGAACTCCAGGCCGAGGTATCCGCCTCCGAGGACGACGAGCCGCTCGGGCAGGTTCTGTGTGCGGGTGAGTTCCGTGCTGGAGACCAGGTGGGAGCTGCCCGCGAGGCCGGGCATCGGGGGGAGCACCGGCTCGGATCCGGTGTTGACCAGGATCGTGGGGGCGGTGACCGTGATGAGGTCCGGTCCCTCTCCGACGGAGACGGTGTGCGGATCGACGAACCGGGCCGTGCCGGTGATGACTGTCGCGGTGTCCTTGCCGTTCAGAGCCTCGAAGTTGCCGGCGCGGAAGGCACTGGTCAGCGCGCGGACGCCGGCGATCGAGTGGGCGAAGAACTCCTGCGCGTCGTCCTTGAGGCGCTTGGTGTTCGCGTAGTGGACGAGCATTTTGGTCGGTACACAGCCGACGTTCGGGCAGGTCCCGCCGTACATGTTCTCGGACTGCTCGATCAGGACCACTCGGCGGCCGGCGTCGGCAAGCACACGGGCGGCGGTCTTGCCACCCTTGCCGAAGCCGATGACCAGAATATCCGCGGTGAGTGCTGTGGTGATCTCCATGTGACGAGTCTGCGGCGCGGCCGCTGATTCAACTAGACTCGATCGTCTCGCTTTCCTGCCCGAAAGTCTCATCATGGACTCAGTCAGCCGACTGCTGCGCATGGCCCGCCTCCAGGCCGGCCTCGACAAGCGCTGCCTGCTCGGAGCCGGTACCCGGATGGATGTGCCGGCATACGGGCAGATGGAGGCACCCTTCCACGTGCTACTGGACGGCGCATGCCGACTGCAGGTGGGCACGGTCCTGCTCGACCTGCACCCCGGAGATGTGGTGATGATCCCGAGCGGCGCTCCGCACCGGGTGACCACTGACGGCGAAGCCGGCCCGACGGGGACGACGGAGACCGCTGGCGACGTGTTCGTGACCACGCGAAGCGAGCACGGCGGCAAGCCCGTCATCGACCTGTTCTGCGGGCACTACACCTTCGACGCCGGCGCGGGCTCGCTGCTGTTCGCAAGCCTGCCCGATCCGGTGCATGTCTCCTTCGGGCAGTCGGCCGAGAGCGACGAGGTGCTGCGCATGCTGAGCGCCCTGATGCGCGGTGAGGCGCGGCGCGAGGGCGAGGGCACCGCGGCGATCCTCTCTGCTCTGTGCACCGTGCTGCTGGCGATGGTGCTGCGCACCTCGCGGGGCGACACCACGCAGGCCACCCTGTGGACCGCGGCGGCCGACGGCCGCATCGCGTCGGCCGTCGAGGGCATGCTGAACGATCCAGGAGCCGACTGGACGATCGAACGGCTCAGCCGCGCGGCCGCCATGTCCCGTGCCACCTTCCTGCGCCATTTCACCCGAGACACGGGAACGACCGTGGGCGCCTTCCTTGCGCGGGCGCGGCTGATGGCCGCAGCGGAACTGCTCACCACCACCGACGCAACCGTCGCGAGTGTCGCCGGCCAGGTCGGCTACTCCTCCGAGTCCGCGTTCTCACGGGCCTTCCGGGCGCATCTCGGCACGACACCCGCCCGCTTCCGGCGCGAGAGACCGCCGGTACCAGGAGCAACGAAGACCGGATGACTGTAGGTGGGGCGGGGCATACTCCCCCGTGGCGGGGCCGGGCGGGGCCGGGCGGGGCCGGGCGGGGCGGGGCGGGGCGGGTTGATGGTGGCCCAGCAGCCGACGTGCGGGCGGACCTCCGGCAAGACTTCGTCGCAGAGAATTGTTGGGTCGGACCCGAGCCGCCGCCAGGATTGCTCCCGGTGGGTTGCCTCGGCCCGCCCGCCGAACCCGGCGGGTGCCGATAATTCATCCGCCCAGATCTGACCCTTGATCCCCACGCACCGACCGTGTCCGCTGATCGCGCGCGCTCCGGCGTCTGCTGCCGCTGAGCAACCGCGACAAAGACGTTGAGGTCCTCGCCCTGTGTGCTACCAATCCGCCACTTGCCGCATATCCATCCATCCAATGTGCCTCGCGCACCACGACCCGGCGAACAGCCCTGACGGAGCACTACTGGGCATCGAGCGTCGTGAAGAGGCTGTTGAGGCCCTCCGCCAGCAACGGGTGCGTGAAAATGGCGTTCGCCATGGCGGTGTACGGCAGCTTGCCCA
>NZ_JBIDAL010000037.1:0-14190 GCF_043202415.1 Streptomyces sp. NPDC048192 | reverse complement strand
CCTCGGAAAGAACGATCTCCACAGCAGCAGGACCTCGATGCGCCACGGAAAGAAGGTACCAACTAACCCTCGTGATTTCTGGCGCAGCACACTAGTAGGACTCCGTTAGGTCTTTCTTGATCTTGGTGTGGTCCTGTGGGGCAGAGGTTGGTGGCAGGTGGTGCAGATGCCGGTCCAGCAGTTCAGCAGGTCCTGGAGGGCGTCAAGGATCTGGTAGAGGGTGAGGCCGTTGTGTCGGCTTTGGGGGCCAGCCGCTGCTCGGTGAGGAAGGCATGGGCAGCGGTGACCAGCGTGGCGTGGTGGTGCCAGCCGTTCCAGGAGCGGCCTTCGAAGTGGTCCAGGCCCAGGCCATGCTTGAGTTCCCGGTAGTCGTGCTCGATGCGCCAGCGGATCTTCGCCAGGCGGACCAACTCCGGGATCGGGGTGTCGTCGGGCAGGCCGGACAGCCAAAACCGGGTCGGTTCGTCCTCGCCGTCGGGCCACTCGGCCAGCAGCCGAACCTCGGGCAGGACGCCGTCCCACCGGCCCTGCCCGGCCACCGCGGCCGCCCGGGCCAGCCGACGCGGACGCACCCCGGCCGGCCGGACCCACATCGCGAGGAAACGGGAGGTCATCGGGCCGCGGGAGCCTTCCCGCCAGGTCACCTTCTGGAAGGCTTCCCGTCCGGCGGCCGCGGCCAGTTCCGCCACCGTCAGCGGTGGCTGCCGGTAGCGGGGAACCGGCCGCCGGCCGTTCCCGGACCAAGCCGGGGTATCAGGGACTGCGTCATGCGGCTGGACGATCAGATCACCGCGGACGCCGACCACGTACGCGTGTCCCCGCTCGGCCAGGGCGGCACGGAAATCCGCGTTCTGCCCGTAGCCCGCATCGGCCACCACCACCGGCGGCACCAGTCCCCATCCGGCCAGCTCATCCAGTGCGTCCAGCGCCAGGCGCCACTTCTCCCGATGCCCGACGTCTTCCGGCACACCGGTCTGCCGGCGCCGGACGGTGTCCTCGGCCCACTCCCGCGGCAGGAACAGACGCCAGTTCAGCGGGCACGACGCCGTCTCGGAGACCGCATGGACGCTGACCGCGACCTGGCAGTTCGCCTGCTTGCCCAGCGCACCGCAGTACTGGGGAGCAACCCCGACCGACATCCTGCCGTCCTTGGGGAACGACACGTCGTCGACCGCCCAGGCGTCCGGGCCGACCTGCGGCACCATCCGCTCAGCGATCCGCCGACGCACCGGAACCGGATCCCACGTGGACTGGTTCACGAACTGCTGCAGGTTCTGCTCGTTGCCGTCCGGCAGCCGTGAGGCCATGGCCTGGATGGACTTGCGGCGACCGTCCATCATCAGTCCCCGCAGATAGCAGTCGCCCTTGGCCCGCTGGTCCTTGCGCGGCACCGAGGCGAACACGTCCGCCACGAATAACGCCAACCTCGCCCGAACCCGGTTCACTTCATGTGCGTCCACACACTCACCATGCCCCTGAACAAGGTCGACACACAGACCTAACGGAGTCCTACTAGCCGGCGACGACGAGGAAGTAGCTGGGGAAGCCCATCGAGATGATGACGTCCATTTCGTAGTCAGCCTGCTTCTGGCGATCCTCGGGACGCCGCCGGGGTAGCGGCGCTCCATGCCGCGGCGGACCTCCTCCTTGAACCAGGTGACCTCGGTGTAGCCCTCGGGGATGTCGAACTTGGGCATGAGGTCGCGCTTCTCGAACATGCCGGCGGTGTCCACCATCTCGGCGACGAGGAGCGTGCTGGCGCAGCCCTCCTGCCAGGCGTCCGAGCAATGGATGGCGTACACCTCGTCCGCGGACTGCAGGTAGCAGCCGGTGCCGTCGAACTTGAAGCGGTCTGGGGCGGAGAGGTTCTTGCCGGTCCGGATGCACAGCAGGCCCTTGTGCGGGCCCGGTGCTCGATGTCGATGCCGTGGCCCATCCGCTGGCACCGCTCAGGCAACCCGTCGGTCTTCGGCCTCGGCGGGCGCGGGGAGTTGGCCAGCGCGGACACGGGCGAGGCGTTCGCGGTGCTGGCGCCGGTCGCGCCACCATTCCAGCCGGTCACGGGAGTTCTGTGGCAGGGCGGCCTGCACGAACAGGGTCAAGGCACCGGGGAGGGATGCCAGCACCATGGCCCACCAGGGCGCACCGGAGAAGGCGAGTGCGGCGGGTGGCACGGAGGACACGGCGCCGGCCCCGAGTAGGGGCAGGGCACGGTTGCGGTCAGACACGGGCAGCCCGGCGCGCCACTGGGGCCGACCGCGCGCCGCGCTCCTTCTCTGTTACGTGTCGCTGATGGTGTGCATGCCTCCGGGGTCAGACATGCACGGCACCCCGGCCCGCAGGTGCGTGTGAAGAAGGACAGGTCGAGCGCCACACCGCCCCCCGAATGGGCGGTGTAACTCTGGAAGAGTCTGGCGCCTTTGTACCCGGTGGGAGGCCGGTTCGGCGCTTCATCCGCATATTGGTTGATCAGTCACGTACGTCCCGGAAGTCATGTCCGTGATCCGCGGGTAGCCGCCCCGACGGTGATCACGTCGGATAACCTCTCCTTATCCGACGCGACAAACAGGGACGTTGACGAGCGGTCAGTCCGGGCGCCGGAAGGGGAGGGAACCCAGACGTGAGCACGCACCCCGACCTGCCCGACACGCTGGTCCACTTCACGGGTCGGCCCCGCGGGCAGAACGACGCACCGCCGGACTTCGCCCACGGCACCGCTGAGGAGCGCATGGTGAGCATCCTGCACAGCGGCGTGCTGCGCGGGGCGCCGGACTTCTGGGCCGACGCCCCGGTGCTCTGCTTCAGCGAGGCCACCGAGGCCGCCCGCCGCGCCATGCTCCGCCACGGAGTGGGCGGCCGCGGACCGTACGCGCCGTGGGGAGTGGTGCTCGACCGTCAGCGGCTCATCCAGGCCGGCGCCCGGCCCGTCCTCTACCTCTCGCGTGAGGAGATGGACCAGACCCACGACCTGCCGAGGCGGATACGCAACCGCCGGGTGCGCTACGACCCGGGCCTCTCGGACTGGCTGCACGAGCGGGAATGGCGGCTGTGCTTCGAGGAAGGGGAGACGCCCGAACTGCCCCTCACCCGCGAGCTCGTCGTCGGCGTCATCGTCGGCCGGCAGGACTGGATGCCGCCGCCGCGGACCGCGGGAGCGGCGGAGGTGGCGGCCGACCTGCAGGCCGGGGTGCGATCGGCACGGGCCCAGATGGAGTCCTTGAAGGCGATGACCGCCGCCCTGCCCGGCTTTCACAGCATGAGCGTCAGCGTGAGCGCGGCGAGCACCAAGTTCGCCGGGACCGCCGACCGCCTGGCCCGCTGGTACTGGAACGGCGACGACCTCGTCCCGGATGGCGTCTTCGACGTACGCGAGCAGCAGATGAGGACCGCCCAGCACGGCCCGCGCCCCGCGCTCGAGGTGGGCTGGAGCTTCGAGTTCACCGGGGAAGAGGAGGTCTGGTGACCACCGTGACGGAGACGGCCGCCGATGACGTCACCGAACCGGACGGCGCTCCGGTCCTCTCACACCCGGCGGCCGCCGAGCGCCAGGTGCTCCTCGAGCGGTGGGCAGAGCGGCACGGCATCGCTGCCGCCCGCCGCCTGGCCGAGGCCGAGGACCTGGCCGACGCGGTCGCCGCCGAGATCACCCCAGACAACACGGTCGACACCTACGCCAAGAGCTGGCGGGTGTGGCGCCGGTTCTGCGCCGCCGCTGGCCTGCCGGAGCTGGAGGGCTCCCGGGGCGCGCTGGTGGCGTTCGTGACCTGGATGCTGCGCGAGGGCCAGCAGAACGGCAAGGGCTACGCCCCCAGTTCGGCGTCCACCCACCTGGCGGCCGCCGTGGTCGGGCTGCGCGAGCGCGGCGTGAAGGTGTCCGGCGACGACCAGGCCGAGGCCCGCGTCGCCCTGGAAGGCCTGGCGGTCAAGCTTCTGCAGGCCGGGGAGCGGCGCGGCCGCGGGCAGGCGGTCGGCGCCGACCTCGACGGGCTGCGCGCCGTCGCCCGCGCCTGCCCTGACACCCTCACCGGCCTCCGGGACAAGGCGCTGGTGCTCACCGGCTTCCACTACGCCTGCCGCTCGCAGGATCCGGCCGGGCTGCTGACCGGCGATGTCACCCTGCGCCCGCGCGGCCTGGTCGTCGCCGTGCTCACCGGCAAGACCAAGCACTCGGTGCGCAACGCCAAGATCCGCTACGCGGACGATCCTGAGATCTGCCCGGTCCGCGCGTACGTCGCCTACCGGGCCCGCCTGGTCGACGAGCACGGCCCGCGGTGGGCCGACCCGTCGACGCCGGCGTTCGTCGGCATCGACCGGTGGGGCCACGTCACCGGCGGCGTGGGGCCGGACTCCGTCACCCGCGCCATCAAGCGGATCTCGCAGCGGGCCGGGGTGCCGATCGCCTGGACCGGCCATTCCCTGCGCATCGGCCTGGCCTCCACCGCCCGCCGCGCCGGCCGCGACGGCATCGCCATCGCCGACCAGGGCGGCTGGGCCCGCCACTCCCGCTCCATGCTCGGCTACATGCAGATCGACGACGGCTGGGACGACAACGCCGCCGCAGGCCTCACCTGACCCGCCGACGGCATCGGGACCGCACCGTCGCCGACACGGCGGCGGACTGCGACGAGGCCTCCGACTCCCTCTCGCCTGCGTCTCCGCGCGACGCTGGACAACCGCGTGGCCGACCCGGCGCGCGACTGGGACAGACCAGTTATCAAAACGTGTGCGGGCGACGGCTGTGAAGCCGTCGCCCGCACACGAATTTCCGGGGTCACGTTGCAGCGTTTCCCCAGGTAAGACAGTTCGCTCGGACCAACGATCGAACCTATGGCCCGGCAGGTTTTGCGGCCGGCCGGGCTGATGCACCAACCTTGCGCCGATTAGATATTGTTCACCAAATGCGCGGGACAACACCGTACGCAGCGGGATGGACTGAGACGCGGTAAACAACCCGACACTCATCCTGACCTGCATTGATTAGACTTTCTGGGCATGTTCACGGAGTGTCCCAAGAATTCATTGATCACTCTTGTTCAGTGCGTCATTTGTGGTGATTCACGGTGGTTCCAAAGCGGAATTATCAATTCCGTCCGCGGATCGATAAGAGGCGTGCTCCTTCGGCTCTTTGGTGCGAATCTCACGGCTCTAAGAATTTGCGGTTCAATGAGATCGGCGACGCTTTCCCGGTTGCAGCCGGGGTCGTTTCGGACCAGCGAGCGGGCAGGCCTTCGGGCCTGCCCTCGTGTCCACTCCTCGTCAGAAGTGGACACCGGACCCGGGCCCTCGGGGGCCCGAGAAGGGCGGCCCTCCGTGGCACTCCTCCCCCTTGGGCGCGGCTCGGGTGATGCCGAGTCCCGCCCCCCGAAGAACGGCGTCTTCCTCTGGGCGTGTGTCCTCACGCTCATCTGCGGCGCTACGGCCCTCCTCGTCTTCCTCGGCATGCCGGTGGCCGCCGCGGTCACCACCGTCTCCTCTCTCGCCCTGGTCGCCACCCAGGTGGTGAGCACCCATCAGGGCGGCGGTAAGGACGACTCCGGCCAGAGCGTCGCCGCCGGCTCCGCGGGGGAGCCGTCGGTCGCCCCGGGGCTGCCGGGCGACGCTTCCTCCGGACCGAAGAAGGGAGCCATCGAGCAGTCCCGGGAGGGGGGCGACGATGGCCAGGCCTGAGAACCCGATCCCCGAGACCTCGCCGGTCCCGTTGCGGAACTTCGCCGACAAGATGCGCTCCTGCCGCACGGCGAAGGGCATCAGCTACCGCGACATGGCCAAGCTGGCGAACTACTCCGCGAGCGCGCTGTCTCAGGCCGCGTCCGGCAAGGAACTGCCGTCCTGGGAGCTCACCCGGGCGTACATCCGCGCGTGCGACCAAGGCGAGGCCCAGTGGCGTGCTCTCTGGGAAGAGACACGGAGCCTTCTCAGCCGGCCCGCCCGAGCTCCCTCTGCTGATGCGCCGCTCGTTCCGCCCCCCTCGGCTGTCTCCCATCCCGAGATCCGGCGCGCGGAGTCCCCGGACACCCTCGTCGCGGTCAAGCCCCCGCCTGCCCCCGGGTCCTCCCTGCTCAGCCCAAGGGAGCGGGACCTCACAGCCGCGCTCAACGCCCTTCGCGTTCGAGCTGGCCAACCGTCCCTGCGAGAACTGGAGGTCAGGACTGACCAGATGACCCATTACCTGGTTTCCAGGAGCACCATGTCGCGGGTCTTCAGCGGCCGCAGCGTCCCGAGACTTGATGTAGTGATCGCTCTCGCTCGCGCCTGTGACGCATCGCGAGCGGAGCTAGAGCAGCTCCGCCAGCTATGGATGGAAAGGGTCCTGGCCGACCGGCGGCAGTTCGCCCCCGCGGCGGTGACGCAGTCGGAGGCACCCGTGGAAGAGAACGCGCCGACAGGCCAGCCCGCTGAGGTCGTCCTCGAGCAGCCGAGCACGCCCGCCCGACCCCACATGGTTGTGCCCCTCGGCTTCGCGCTGTTCGCGCTGATCCTGATCACACTGGTGGCCATGCTCTTCGCCTGAAGGGGGAGCGTCATTGGGCCCGGTGCCGTCCACGACGGCACCGGGCCCCCTCTTTGTGTGAGGTCGGAGCGCGCGTCGGTACGTGGCCTGGATAGAGCAAGGTCGGCTGTGACGCCCGCCCGTACGATGACCCCCGTGACAGTCCGCCGCACCCTTGGCTCCGGTCCACAGGCCGCGCGCGCCATCCGCGCCGCCCAGGCCGACCTGATCGACGACCTGCCCGGCGTCCACCTTCCGGACGTTGCCGAGCTGCGGGCCCGGGGCGTGCTGGGAGGTTCCGTGGCGACGGCCCCGGCCCCGCGGCGGACCCTCGGAGCGGGCAGCCGCGCCGACGAGGAGCCACCCGCCTGAGCTGGCCCGGCAGCTTGGCTGCGTAGATCGCTGGGTTCCTTGCTCAGTAGCGATCCGATTAGATGCGTGCTTGCGTAGTAGGACCGCGACTATTTCAGCTAGCGGAAAGGCGATCTGTGTCGCGATCGGCTTCACGTTCACGCGAGCGGAGCCAGTTCGCCTGACGCGCCGCATGGCCAGCCGCTACATAGGCGAAACCCCGGTGGCCACTGGGGGCCTTCGCCGGCCCCCAGGCCCCCGCTGGCCCCGGCGTCCTGCAGCGCGGGCCGGTATCGCTGTGGCGGACCGCCGTCCGCGCTACAGAACGCCGGGGACGCGTTCTCCACCGGGGCGGCCCTCGGTCCGGTCGGAGAACGACGGTGTTCGCCGGCACGTACGCGAGCCGGGCTCGCCGGCGGCGGTCATTCGGCGGGGGGCTGGGCCAGGAGTGTGTCCATGAGGGTCTGGTAACGCTCCAGGCCCTCCGCCCATCCGGGGAAGAGGAGGTGCTGGACGACGCTCATGGCCATCGCGACCTCACCGCCGATCCCGAGGACGGGGGCGAAGCCGACGCGAACCCACAGGTCCCACATCTCGTCCGCCATCAGGGTCCGCAGGATCTCGGGCCTTTTCGACACGACGTGCGGCAGCAAGATGGTCAGAGCCGTGCTCGCCTTGATGCAGGCGAGCACCGCCGCACACAGCCGCTGGCCGTCGGCCTCCTGAACGGCTCGGATCAGGCCGGGCAGGCCGCCCGCCAGGGGGAACTGGGCGAACAGGTCGTCACCGGCGAGGGCGGCGTCGCGCTGGGCGGCACGAATGTTCTCGATCATCTCGGGATTGCCGGGCGTGGCGGCTGCCCACGCCTCCACCATCTCGTCGAACCCGACGTCCCCCACACCGCCGATCAGCATCCGGGCGCCGGGGTCCATCAGAGCCCGATGGGCGATGTTGGACACCGACCGCGACGGCGACAGGTCGAACTTGGCGCCGAAGGCGCCCGCGCGCAGGGCCCCGTCGAAGTCCCGGCGGGATCCGCGCCGGTCCATGAGCATCCTGGCCGCCATCTCCCGGCGGGCGTCGAAAGCCTCGTCGGAGTCGCCCTGGGGAATCTGGCTGAAGTCGATCCCGGCCCTCCGGAACGGCCGCTCGAAGGCGCTGGCCACCTCCGCCCGCAGTCGTGCCGTGCTCTCGGGGGTGGCGTTCATCGCCCAGAAGCCCCAGCCGAACCAGCTAATGCTGCGGCCGGACTTGGAGATCCCCGCCATGGAGGCGGTCCGCTGCACTATCTCGGGACGGAGCTCGCCCGTCTCAGGATCGGTCCAGTCCGCGGTCCGGGGCAGCCACAACTGGGTGCGCCAGCGTTCCAACTGGGTGGGACTGACGGTGAATCCGCGTTCTGCGACCGCGGCGACCATCGCGAGTTCGAGGGCAGAGGGTTTCGTGCGGGCCATGGTCAGCTCCTGCGGTTCTGGTTGCCGCCTGCGAGGACGGTGTAGATGGCGGCCGCCGTTCCCAGTGCGCTCGCCCACGCCTGGCTCCGCGCGGCCAAGACGGCGGCCGCAACCACCAGGAGCAGCCCGGCTAGAGGGGGCCGGTCGCCCCCTTCGGGCATGAGCGGGTCGACGTTCATGGGCGTGGGCTTCCTTCCCGGGCGGCCTCCTGCCGGGGCGCCCCGGCAGGGCAGGCCCGCGCCTCCGATACGCCGGGGCCGGCCTGCACGCCTATCTCGCCATGCCTCTTCCGGTGAAATGAGGGAAACCTCGCGGGGTACCGACTCCCCGCTCTCCCCTGCCCTGCACATGTCCGTCTGCCAGTCCGGCAGCCGAGCCCGTGCCGCCCAGCCCTTCTTTGCTCCGTGCCAGGCCACCGAGAACCGCGCGGCGGACCAACTGCTGAACGCCGTCTACCGCGACCAGCGGCCGCTCTGCTCTGCCGAAGTTGAGTCCGGCGGCAAGGTCGACAATTGCGTCGCTCCTGACCGGGGCGGAGGTAGCTCCTCGGCCACGACAGCTTCGGCGTACCTTCTCGGCGGCGGCGTTCCTTGCCAGTTCAGCGCCACGCAACTGGGACTACCGCTACACCTGGCTGCGGGACGGCGCCGGAGATGTAGGACGCTTCCTGCAGCTGGGTCGGTTGGGCACGGCGCTGCTGCCTCGTCGTCGTCCGTATGTCCTGCTGATCGACGAGATGGACAAGGACGACATCGACCTTCCCAACGACCTGCTGAACGTACCGGCGAAGGGCCTATTTCCCATGCTGGAGCTCTTCGCGGGTGCGGGCGCCGTAGATGTAGGCCGAGATGCGTGTACGAGTTGGAGACCAGGTGGGCTCGTCATATCCGCAGGTACAGCGGCTATTTGAATCTCACTCATGCAGCTGCATTGCACCCAGAAGTTGTGGTCCTCCGGGTCTGGGAGTGTCAGTGCCCCATCTATGCTTGGGGACGTTCCTTCGTGGCGTCTGCCTCGTGCTTCACCAACCGGTGAAGGCCCGGCAGCCCAGCCGGGCTACCTCGGGACGCCGCGGAGGCGCGTATGGAAGGCAAGACGCCCGTCGACAACGGTGACGAGCAGGGCGAGCAGGAGGCCGCCGAGCGGTGCCGGGAGCGGCGCAAGCTCATCGGGCAGCTCCTGATCGACTGGTCGCCAGTGCTCGCGGGAATTGCCGACCTCGTGGTGCAGCACCTCTCCCGATGAGGAGCGGTGAGCGGGTCGTAGCGGCCGGGGCAGCAGTGAGCCCGGTCGGGTAGAAGGCGACCGGGCTCACTGGCTGTGTCGCGGACGGAGGGCCCTGGACCTGGGGTGGAGCCCAGAGAAGGGGCCCTCTGCGGCAAGTTTTAAGCGTCATCCGCGCAGATCGATCGTACGGGAAATAGCGCCTCGGTCTATAACCTGGGCTGCTAGACGCTCGTTTACCCGAACTCGCAGCCCTGGTCCAGCACGGGTCCTTCTCCGGCGGCAAGGGCATCCACCAGCTGGCGCAGCGCGAGCAGCGCCGGCCGGGCCGCGGATGCGTCGACGGCCTCCAGGAAAGATGCCGCCGGACCAAGGACGTCGACCAGGCGGCCGTCCCTGACGTCGTCCCCCACATCCCGCAGCGCAGCCCGGAAGACGGCGCCGTCCCACGCGGAGCGGGCCAGCCCCTCGGCGAACAGCTGCTCGCCCACGGTCGGCTGCCAGAGGCCCGCGTCGAACTCTGCAAGGAGGGAGCGGGCATCCCGTTCCAGCGCGTGCGTCATCGCGGTGGTCGTCACGCCGAGACCAACGAGATCGGGACGGTGGGTATGACAGGCCAGCCGGCGCAGCGATGCGCCCCCTCAGCCGGAGGCCGAGGGGGCGCATCATCTCTTTGGTGCGCGGGCTGTTACCGCTGGAGGAACATCATGACGATGGTGACCACGCTCGCCACTATGGGCAGCGTCGCCATCAGCCTCATCTGCGTGCGGGTGCCGTAGGAGACCGTACGCACCGGACGGGCGTCCGGGCCGTTGTGCCGATGGGCTCCGCGCTCGCGGGCAAGCTCCAGCCGGGCGCGGTGGTAAAGCCAGAACCGGATCTCCTCCGCCGGGACCTCGCAGGCGATCAGTATGGCCCGCAGTACCTCAGCCGTCGGAAGGTCCTGGCTCACCAGCAGCTTCTGGAGCGACGTCTTGGAGATCGATACGCCGCCGGCAGGGGTCCGGCGGACCACCTCCTGCAGGGATATCCCGCTCCTCAAGCGGGTCTCCCTCAACAGGTCGATCAGGTCGCCGGGGACCGTGCAGAGGGAGAGCACGTTGGCGACCGGGTGGCCGTGGAGCTGGGGACTGACCTGCTGCACGGCCTCCGTGACCAACTGCTGCACCCGCATGGCCACCTTGTCGCCCACGATCTCCGCGTCGGAGCTCTCGGCGACCTCCGTCTCCCGATGGTGCCCGGGAAGCCAGCTGACCACGGGCGGCATGGTCGGACGGCCCCGGTTCGAGGCGACGGCTTCACCGGGAGGCGACGCAGGCCCGGGCGGTGCGGGGATGGATCCTCCGTCCCCGCGTTCCCCGTCCTTCGCGCGCCTGTTCCGTCGCCGTTCCTCGACCGCCTGTGCCCGAAGGTCGAGCCAGGGCTGTGGATCGATGTCCAGGGCCTCCGCGTAGGCGCGGATGACGCCGATGGAAGGGATGCACTGCCCCGACGTCGCCTGGGACAGCGCGCTGATGGAGTAGTGCGACGTCTCGGAGATGTCCTTGAGCGTCTTGCCCTTGGCCTGCCGAGTGTCGACCATGCCGGTCACCAGCTCGGTCACGAGCGCCGAAGTGCTGACGACGACGCGGATCGGCCGCCCCCCCGTCTTCATCACGCCGCTCCCGTCGATCGCCGCAAGCGGCGGGCCGTGACACCAGGACCCACCGAGCTGGGCTTTGGTGATCATGTGCGGTAGAACGGAACCCACGTGACCGTGGACGGTCATGTTTCGGCAGGGGGAGATGCGTGTGGGGATGCCGCCGGACTTGAAGGTCATCGCCGAAGGGATGATCAAGGCCTCGATGGCCATGGTGACGACGGTCATGATCGGTGCCCGGGACACGACGATTGCTCTGTTCCATGAGCTGGACCGACAGCACGGCATGGCCGGGGACGACGACGCCGGCCGTGCCTTCGCCAAGGTGTACAAGCCCGCGGCGGCCACGACGCTGGACAAGATGGGCTTCAGCGCCTACGTGTTGGGCGAGACTGGCAAGGGCTTGATGCGCAGCGCGCGTGAGTTCATGGCCCGGGAGAGCAGCGTCGCCTCTGCGATCCTGGGCAAGCAGGTGGACCTGACCGCCGGCATGGGGGATCCGGGTGCGGACTGCCCCGAGAGCTTCATCGGCCGAGGGCAGGATCTGCCGGAGGTAGTCGGTGACACGGCCTGGTACGACCAGTACGCACCGGCAGGGATGAGCGACCGGTTCCGTGGCTCACCGGAGAAGCTGCGCGATGTCGCCACTTCGTGGCGGGCCGGCGCAAAGATGATGCTGCGCTTCCTGGAGGACGCGCAGGTGTACTCCCACACCGCCGACAAGGCGCATTCGGGGCAGGCAGCTGACGCCTTCCGCTGGTACTTCAAGAACTTCGTCGGCTTCGCTGCTCCGCCGGAGCAGGCCAGCCCCGATGAAACGCTGGTCGCCAACCTCGTGGCCGCCTGCAACCAGCTCGCCAAGGCCTGCGACCAGTACGCCGACCACGTCGAGCGCGCCCAGAGGCAGATCCTCGACGACAAAGCCAACATCTTCCACGTCGACATGCCGTGGGACTCACCGATGTTCGGCGGCAACGGAGACGACGGCGGGCTTCTGAACCTGGTGCTGGACGACCCGTGGATCCACCGTCTCGGCGACGTCGCCCACGCACTCGACACATCGCAGAAGCGGGTCAAGCTGCCGCACGGCTCGGACCAGCCGCCGGGCTGGCCCGGCGGCCCGCCGCTGCTCCCGCTACCGGTGACCAACCCTGTGCCGGTCACGATCGCCTCATACTCCGGGCAACTCCCCGGCATCATGACCATGGGCGCCGGGATCAACTCGGTCGACCCGACCATCGCCGCTCAGGACCCGATCCCGCCGGAGCCCGGCACCACCCGCCTGCTCACCCCGGCCGAGCAGAAGCAGTTCCGGACCTGGATGAACTCGCTGAACACCGGAGGCTTCGCCGGCGGCGGAGACGCCACCAATCCGAACAACGCCTACCAACTGCGCACCGCAGGGTACCCCGAGAGGGAAGTCCCCCTGCCCGGGCGCACGCGCGGGCTGATGGTGGACGGAATCCGCCCGGCGGACGGCTATCTGGTGGAGGCCAAACACGTACAGGACCCGAACTGCGCGAGGCGCAGTTATCGCAGCATCGAGCGGGTCAACGAGACACTCGCCAAGCCGGTGAAGGTGGACGCCAAGGGCAAGCCGAAGTGGGACCCGATGATCGATGCGATGTACGGCGACGACAGCCGCGAACTCGATCGGTACAAGGACGCCATGGCGAACCCGGCGAACAAGGAGATACGCGGGCTTGAGATCGTGACCAATGGAACGGACAACGCGGCGTACTGGGAGTCGATGATGGCCATGAACGGCGTCAGCGGATCCGCCCGGTACGTCCCCTGATATCGAGGATGCTTGTGCCAGCGCCACGCAACGTCAGAACCACGTTCGCGTTCTTCCCGCCCGAGAACAGCCCAGCCGCCTGGCAGGCCAGCCTGGAGACCTTCACCACAGCGTTGGAGCGCGCATTCCCCGGTGCTGTCCTGACACATCGAGTCGACCCGCTGCGCGGCCTGGACGTGATGGACTTCGACGTCGAGGTCGCACCCGACGTCTGGATCACAGGCAGGGCAGCCATGCCGGAACCCGACTACGCCTATGTCACCGCCGGCAACGCGACTGCCGACGAGGCCGCACTGTTCGCACAGTGGCTTCGCGACTCCTACCTCCCCTCACCGGCCGTCGTGTGGTTCAACACCAGCGCCGCCATGGAGAACGGTATGGAGACTCCTTCTCCGCTGCCTGCCACTGGCGACTCATCCGAGATCGAGGCCTTCTTCCGTAACCACCTCGCATCTGCCGGGGTCGAGTGACCATGCCAGTACATCGACGGCGACGCAGGTCCCTGCTCGTGCAGTACAACCAGTTCCACATCGGTCCTTGGGGAGCGGCCAGCTGAACGTCTACAGCCGTGACAAGTACTCGCGGCGGGCGGTGACCAGGGTGTGCCACCGCCGGCGAGTGGCCTCTTCGCCGTCGAGCCACCGGGCGCCGGACACCTGTGACAGGAGCAGGTCGGCCATGTAGTGGGCGATGTCGACGTAGTAGACGTAGTCCCCCGTTCTGGGTCTGTTCGCGCAGCCGGGAGAGGGCGGCGGCGGGTGCGTCGTGGTCGTCGAGGACGGCCTGGTGCAACGCGACGGCGAGTTCGAGGGTGGGGATCATGGAGGTAAGGTCGGCGATGTCGTGAAGGCGGTCGTCGACCGCGGGATCGCCGGCGTCGCGAATCAGGGCGGCGATGGCCGCGTTGATCGTGGTGCCGCGCAGATCGAGGTTGGCGAGGAGCTGGTGGGCCAGGTCGATTTCGTCGTCGGCCTGGTGGGAGTCGCAGAAGACGACGGCGAGGGCACGCAGGGCTTGGGTATGTGCAGTTTCGCTGGCTTTGGCGTGTTGTTCGGCTTCCGTGCCCCCGGCGGGGTAAGCGGCGGCCACGCGCTCCGGTTCTCCCCTGTCCCGTCTCAAGGGAGTTTGACCAGTCTCACTGAACGTCTTTCATCCTGTGCTGGCGGGTGAAATGGGCTGGTCAGCGGGCGTGGTGACGAGGCAGGGCCCCTCGTCGTTGGCGTGGTGATTCCAC
>NZ_JBIDAL010000036.1:0-16319 GCF_043202415.1 Streptomyces sp. NPDC048192 | reverse complement strand
CAGCGCAACACCGTCGAGCGGTGCATCAACCGCCTCAAGCAGTGGCGCGGCATCGCCACCCGCTACGAGAAGACGGCGACCATCTACCTGGCCGCGCTCCACATCGCCGGCATCTTCCTGTGGTCCGCCCGCTGATCCAAACGAAACTGCCTAGTGCACCGACTCCACGACCTGCTCGGCCTCCTCCTCGAAGCCCCTCCTCTGCAGCAGCCTCACTGTTTCCTGGCGGCGCACCGCGTCGGCCCACCGGCCGACCGTTCCCCGGTACAGCAAACGCCGGCGCTGTCCGTCCATTCGGCTGGCGCGCAACTGCTCGGTGATCGCCACCACGTCCGCAGGCGTGATCCGCTGTTCGTTCTCCAGACAGCGTTCCAGCAAGTCCCAGGCCTTCTCCTGGCTCCAGCCCCGACGCGTTCCGTGGCCGTAGAGGCGGGCGGCTGTCTCGGCGACGACACCGCCCATCGGCACCCCGGCCAGCTCGGGATCGGAGGGATCCGACAGCTCCTTGCAGGCCAGGTCCGCGGCGATCCTGCCGCGGTTGCCCTGCATCTGCTGTGCCGTGACGTAGTCGGCGAACACCTCGGGGCCGGCACTCCCGTTCAGCAGTCCGGCGGTGAGCCGGCGGGCGACGGTACGCGCCACCCGGTACACGTCCCGGGAGCGCTCGATCTTCGTCTGCAGTCGCACCAGGTCACCGCCGGTTCGGCCGTCGATGTGCTCCGCTGCGGCTATGTACAACAGGCGCCAACACTCCGGGTCGGCGTCGATGTTCCTCAGTTCTTTCACGAGCGTGTCGATCTCGGCTGGGGAGCGCGGTCCGGTGGCGCATGCCACGCCACGGGCCACGACTTTGGGGTACAGGTCGACCTTGGTCCTTGCCACGGTCTCGAACCTCTGCCAGCGGCTGATGATCTCGGCGAGTTCATACAGCTCCTCGCGTGCCGCAGCCTGATTCAGGACCGCCTCGCATCGCTCCGGGTCGCTCTCCGCCAGCTTCCGGCAGACGGCGGCCACGTTGTGGTGCTGCAACCGCCTGCCGACATGGTCGATGAGGGAATCCGGGCTGTGTTCCGAACCCGAGATCAGCTTGGCGACGGTATCCCTCGTGGGCTCCACCAGGTCCGTGTCGCACAGCCGCGTGTCGATCCAGTTCTCCAGCACCGGCTCGACCGGGCTGAGCATGCGCAGGGCCGCGACCAGGTCGTTGAGCCCGGCCGGGGTCGTCGTGTCGGACTGCCGCGCACCGGAGGCGTTGATCCTCTGCACGGCCCGTCCCAGCAGGTCCGCCGCCTCCTCCGAGCACCCTTCGTCGCGCAGCGCGAGATACAGCAGCGCCGTGTCGATCAGGGTCCGGTTCTCGCTGAACGTGTTCAGCGTGGCCTCGACAAGGTCCTGCTTGCCCCGCCCGCGCAACTCCCGTACGAACGCGGCCACATCGAGCGCCGTGCGCTGACGAGCCACATCGTGCACGATGCCTCTGCTCAGTGCAGAGGGCCGGTACTCGGAAATCTCGGGTTCCGGCTGCTGCCGCTCTCCTTGCCCGGCCGCGCCCGCGGAGGCGGCGCCGTCGATCTCCGACTGACGGCACGCCAGGTCGGCGGCATCCCCGATGCTTCGCCACAGAGCAGCCGTCGCCAGTACGTTCACCGCGTCGTAGAAGTGGAGCTTGGCTGCGGCTTCGATCAGTTGGTCGGTCGGCCGCTGGATCGCGAAGGCGTACAGCACCCGGATCGCGACAGCGGGACGAGGCGGCTCGCCCTTGCTCTCGTTGCCCTTCCGGAGGGCCTGCACGCGCGCCGCGATCTCTTCGGTGCTGCTCCGGGTCACCCAGGAATACCGGACGCTCCACGTCCGGTCGTCATCCAGCCAGCCCTCGGCTCCGGGGCGTGCCCTACTCATGCGTGACGCTCAAGCTGCCCGACGCTCCATCCGACTGAAGTACCTGGCGAAGGTGTCCGGAGAACGGTAAGCCTCGTTCGCCCGTATATCGATGTGCTCGGCCAGCTTCAGACTGTCGTCGTCCCCTCTGTCGCAGAGGGCGGAGACGATGTCTGCGGTGGTGCACTCGTCCTTGAGCAGGTACGGGATGCGCGCGTCCGGATCCCCCTTCAACCAGTCTATCCAGCCATGTGGATCGGTGGGCAGCGACGGATCCACACGCTGGTCGGCGGCCATCCGGTTGGTGAAGATCTGGGTTCCGTCGGGAGCGTCCCTGAGCACCATCCGCGGCTGCGGATGTCCTGCGGTGCACTTCTCCATCTCGGCCTTGATGGCCTCTCGGAGCAATCCGAAGGTGAGCTGGTCCTTGCGGTCCCGAGTGCCTCGCGCGAGGACGTTGAGCAAGTGCCCACTGAACGGGGTGCACTGGTCGAACGGCGCCGGGAGACCGGGACACCCCGCGGCGGAGGCGAGCGGACCGGCGAGCGCGGCATCCTGGCCGAGCGCGCTGAGGACGCAGGTTCCCTCGAACTGGCGGCCCATCACCCCCGGCAGCTTCGGCTCCTCCCCGGCCGGGCCCAGGTCTCCCAGCCTGTGCGAGTAACAGCAGTCGGCGATGAGGACCTTCAGGGCGGCCGCGGACCTGCGCATG
The DNA here is from genome assembly GCF_043202415.1 of Streptomyces sp. NPDC048192. Lineage (NCBI taxonomy): Bacteria > Bacillati > Actinomycetota > Actinomycetes > Kitasatosporales > Streptomycetaceae > Streptomyces > Streptomyces sp. NPDC048192. The sequence continues at coordinate 13,729 of NZ_JBIDAL010000036.1, read as the reverse complement.
GCGCGGTACACGTACCAGCTGTTCAGCCACGTCCACGGAGACCGGTCCTGGGACGTGCCGACCGAGAAGTGCACCTGGTCACCGGCGGGGACGTCTCCCCAGCAGGCTCCGTGGCCGACGTAGACGACGAGCAGGGTGTCCGAAGGGCCGACCTCGGCGGCGGTCTCCTCCAAGGCACGCATGACCCCGTCGATCGTCCCCGCCTCGTCCGGGCCGAGCACCCGGCAGCCGTCCGCACCCCAGAGCTCGTCACCTGCGAGGACTTCTCGGTACATACGTCCGCTCGCGGCGATGGTGGGCCAGCCCGGGATGTTCGAGCCCGGCTGGTACTCCCCCGGTGCGATCACGAGTGCGCGTGAAGCCATCTCAGCCGTTCACTCCTTCGGATCCCCCGGGCCGGCCCTCGTCCGGGGTACCTGCCGGGGCGTCAGTGGCCGACGGCGGCACGGGCCTCACCTCGATCTCGGCCTGCGGCGGATCCAACCGGCCCGCCCGCCACCGCTCGACGGCCCGCTTCGTGGCGTCCAGGGCCGCGCCGAGGGCCTCCTCGGTGAGCTTGGAAACGGCGGCCACCAGCAGGATCTCGACGATACCGCCGGTCAGTACCCAGCCCTGGTCGACCTCGTCGCGGCGCCATTCCAGGCCGGTCTCCGCCTCGAGTGCGCCCCGGATCCGCTCCGGATCGTCCAATCCGAGTAACGCGCCCCTCACGGACACCGAGATCACCGCTGCCACTTACCGGCCCCCATGTCGTCGAGTTCTGCTCCCCACCCGATCCCGTCCAGGGTATCGGGCCTGACGGAGCAGGCACAGACGGCGCACGCCTGGGTGGGCGACGACTCGCGCTCACCCTCCTGCCGCCTGACGCGGCCTCGGCGAACCCGAAGGGACCTCGACGGCATCCCCTAATTACTGCACCTCCAAAGTACGGCTCCTCGTCAGGAAGCCGCCGCTCCGCCCCGCCTCGACGACCACGGGCTGTCCGGGCCCGGCTTCCGGGGGCGCCAGGTCCCCCGGCTTGTTCCCGAGCGAGCGGGGTTCAGAGCACGCACCCGGTCGACGCACGAGGTGCTCCTCACCAGGCCAAGTCGATCATGCGGGAGCTGGATGGTAAGTGCTGGGCTGGTAGCGGCCCTGCAGGTCTGGCTCAGCGACATCATCGTCTCCGGTCTGGCCTACTGGGAGCTGGACCGGGGTCGGCCGGGTCAGTCGCACCCAAGCGCCCCGCTCCACGCCGCCGCTGGCGGGCTTCCGTTTCTCACAAGACGAGAACGACGCCCCGATGCCCTCGGCCGCCGGCCGCACGAAGTACTAGCCTTCCGCCCCCGCTCCGGGGGATGTCGACGAGGCGCGGCCCGGTCGGGCAGGGCAGCGGAGGGGCACTGTGGCCGACGGAGCTGGGGAGTCATCAACCGCGGCGGTGAGGGTAAGCGGCAGGAAGTCCAACCGATCGCATGAAAGTGGTGCCCTGCCATGGCCAAGACACAGGACGTCGTCGAGCTCATCCTTCAGGACCACCGGCGTATGGAGGAACTGTTGCGGCTGATGCGCAGTGTCGAAGCCGACCGGGCGGCCGCGCTGAAGAAGTTCGCGGACCTGCTGATCGCTCACGCGCTGGCCGAGGAGGCCAAGGTCTATCCGGCCCTGAAGAGGTACAAGAACATCGACGACGACGAAGTCGAGCACGGCGAACACGAGCACGACGAGGGCAACAAAGCCCTGCTGGGCCTCTTGGAGGTGCAGGAGGTCGGCTCCGAGGAGTGGGACTCCAAACTGGAGGAACTGGTGGAGGCCGTCACCCACCATGCCGACGAGGAGGAGCGCACCATCCTCAACGGCGCACGTGAGAACGTGACGATGGAACGGCGCGAGGAACTGGGCGCGGCGTTCTGGGAGGAGCGCGAGCGTCAGCTCAAGGTCGGGTGCGGCTCGCCCGACAACGTACGCCGCATCCTCAATTCCTGACCCCGACCCCTACCACGGGCCGCCCCACGCCCGGACCGGGATCCTGGACGGTTTCGTCGATCAATGAGGGCAGTGCGCCGAAAGGGTTTGTCATGAGGCTGGATGTCGACGATGATCACCTCATGACGACCAGAAAGGGCCGTGCCCTCTAGGCGCCCCGCTCCGCTCTCCCCCGCTCGCGCGCCGCCGATCGCAACTCACCGCAGCGACCGATGGCCGTGACCGCTTACCAAGGAGAGCCCGTCCGTGCAGAAGACTGCCCTCATCCCCTACGCCCACCTCCCCCGAGCGCACCGCAACCGCCACGTCCTGACCAGTACCGTCGATGTCTTCGGCGCCGCCCACTGGCTGCTGGCCGAGCGCGCTCCGCAGCCCGACGGCGATGTCCTGCCCTTCGACGCGCTGGTCGTCTCCGTTCATCCGGGCGGCAACGTCGAATACACCGAACTGAGCGCCGTGCGAGCCCGCTGGCCGCACCTGGACCGCCTGCCGGACGGTGGGTTCGTCGTCGCCGCGTCGCGCGCCCGCCGGCACGAGGACGCGAACCAGGTCCAGGTCTTCGACGCGCTCGGGCGCGAGACCTCGTCCTTCTCCGTCGGGGACGCCATCGAGCACCTGCTCGGTGACGGGGCCGGCCATATCTGGGTCGGTCACTTCGACGAGAACCCGGCCGGAATCCGCCGCTGGAGCGCCACGGGCCGGCTCGCCTGGACGTCGGACGGTGCCCGCATCCCCGGTCTGTTCGACTGCTATGCGCTGAACGTGTCGAGGACCGCCGCCTGGGCGTGCCCCTACACGGACTTCCCGCTGGTCGAGATACGCCCCGCCCGCACCGACCAGCCCGTGAGGGTGTGGTCGAACCGCGTACGGGGCGCCAACGCGCTGGCTGTCCACGGCGAGCGAGTCACCTTCTACGGCGGCTACGGCGAGGAGCGGGACCGACTCGCCCACGGAGAACTCACCGAAACATCTGTCGAGCCAATGGAGGTCAGCGTGCTCACCCTGCCCAATGGCCCTGTTCCCCGCCGCCGGCGGGTCGTCAGCCGAGGAAGCAGGATCTACGTCCAGGCCGAGCCATTCACCGCGTGGGGCCTGTTCGACCTCAGCAGCTGATACCCAGCACTGCAAAGGCCTTTTCGCCCGGTCGCCGACCATCCGACGCCAGTCCCGCAAGGAGCTCGCCGCGGCCCGTGCCAGCGAGGATCAGACGGTCTTCGACCGGGTGATCGAAGTCTTCGACGAGCAGGTGCACGGCGCTCTTCTGCTGAGCAGATCACCTCACGCCCGGGTGGTATCACGAGCAGACGGGCCAGCTTGCGCTCGGGCGTCACCGTCGGGCCGAATTCGTGCATCGGAGTTTTCCATCCGGGCATGTGCCGCGCTCGGTCACAGCCGCCCGCTCAGCTCGCCAACCCCTACGCTCACTCGCCAACTGAAGCGCTCTGTCACAAGCTGATGCGGACCTGGTTGGCGTCCGGCCTGCTACAGCTCGATCTCGATCTGCTCCACATCGGTGAACTCCACGCCCAGCCGTGCGCGCGAGTGTTGTTGGCGCGGAAGAACATCTACGCGAGGCCCTCGGCCGCGATCTGCTGCAGCTGTTGCTCGGTGGCGCCTTGATCGCGGGCGGTGAACAGTCGGTCCGCGAACTAGGGGGTGGCCGGGCTTGGGTGATGTCGCGGATCCGGGCGTCGTCCGTCGTACCCGGGGCGGCGGTGAACCCGAACCGGGCCCGGGTGGAGACGACAAGACCGTCGGTGGCCGCGGCCTTCTCCTTCGCTCTCGCCCGCACCTGCGGCTGCCACCGCCTCTTGACCTCGCGGTCCATGCGTTCACGCAGCTCCTGGCGGGGACCTTTGAGGGTGCCGGCCACGTGCCGTTCCACGGTGCACTGTCAGATGCCCAGCAGCTGAGCGACCTGCTTGGTGGTCTTGAGCTGCTTGACCAGGTACTTCATCTGTGCCTGGGTGCTTTTTTCGGGGGGCAGCATCACCTTCCCCCGTCCAAGCGGCATCCGGGATGGAGCACGACGCTGGGCCGGTCGGCGGCTGGCGGGACGGGCGAGCGGCGGAGAGCCGGCCCCGGCTGCCCTCGCACGATGAGCGCCCGCACCGGCGTGGGCCACCTCATCCGCCCCTCACCTCATCCTCCCCTCGCCTCAGGCGCTTCACTGTGGCCTTCCCCGCTCGGTTTGTCGTCTTGCTCCTGATGGCCCGCTTCCCCGCTCAGCAGGGGCGAGCGGGACAGGACCATCACCGCTGCTGCCGCCGCCGCGGCGGCCACGACCGCCAGCACAATGAACAGTCCTCCCCGCACGCTCTCCTGGAAGACCAAGGTCCCCCAGAGGATGGCCACCACCGGATCGGCCATGGTCAGGCCCGGCTGGGTGGACAGCAACCGGCCGGCGTGCATCGCCGACTGCAAGAGGAACATCGCACACGCCCCGGCGGCGAACATGGCCCACAGCTGCCAGCTGGTGAGCAGAGCGACGAAGCCGTGCGAGAAGGTGTTCGTCATGCCCTTCATCAGTGCGGCCGTCAGTCCGAAGGCGCATCCCGTCGTGGCTCCGAGGATGGCAGAGCGGCGAGATCCTGACGCGCCGCGGGACCACAGCACACCGGCAACGATCACGAGCACGTTGATTCCGCAGCCGATCGCCCACTCCCACCAAGGCACCGACGTCGTCTTCCCACCGCTCGGTCCCAGCGAGGCGACCAGGCCGGCGACGCCGGCCGCCATAACCGCCGATGCACCCCACTCCCGACGGCCCAGCCGGCTGCCGAGGAGGAAACCGGAGAGGATCAGCGCCGTCGGCAGTTCCAGAGCCAGGAGGGGCTGAACCACAGAGAGTTCTCCTGTGCCCAGGGCGGTCGCCTGCAGCAGGAAGGCGCCGATGATCGCCGCGATGCCGCCGAACCACACCGGACGGTGCAGCAAGTGCCAGACCAGGCGCAGACTCAGGTTCTCATCCTCCGGCTGATCGCGGGCAGCCTTGCGCTGCAGAGCGGACGCCAGCGCGTTCAGCCCGGCGGCGAGCACGGCCAGCAGGGGGCTAATCACCGCACTGCCCGCCGAGAGCCGCCCGAGCCGCCAGCCGGCACACGGACCAGCAAGTGCAGGGGTCACTGGGGACACACTCAGACCTGGTAACCAGCCTGCTGCGACTAACACCAAAACACTCCGAGGGCCTCTTGCTCCTCTCCGTCCGAGGCGCCGGTCCGATGGCAGGGTCAGCCGCCGTCGAGGAGGGGGTAAGGAGATCTGAACGGCACACGAGTCCTTGAAACGCGCGGCGAGAACCCTCGGGCCCGAGGAGCCGCTGAGCCGCGGGCGCCGGTCGGTGACGGCGCCCGCCGCCGGCTACGGGCTCGGGCTCTGTCGCTCAGTCGGTCGGCCGGTGGTGGTCAGCGTCGGAGCCGTCCAGGTGGTCGTTCATGTGTCGCCCGCGGGGCGGGCCGTGGGTGCAGCGCCGCGGCCTGCCGGGGACGATGCCGTTCACGGGCGTGCTTCGCCGCGGGTCGTCACCATTCGGTGCGGGGAGTGGGCCGTCGTTGTGCGCGTGCGATGAGGAGGGCGACGTCGTCGTGGCCGCCGGGGTGCCGGAGTTGTTGCAGCAGCCGGTCGCAGGTGTCTTCCGTGGACTGGTCGAGCCGTGCCAGAAGACGTATGAGGCCGTGCAGGCGCTCGTCGATGGGGTCGTGGCGGGTTTCGACCAGTCCATCGGTGTAGAGGACGAGTTGATCGCCGGGTTGCAGTTCGAGGGTGGTGGTCTCGAAGGGGACGCCGCCGACGCCGAGTGGGGCGCCGGTGGGGAGATCGAGCAGTTCCGGTGACCTGCCGGTCCGCGTCAGGACGGGCGGCAGATGGCCGGCGGAGGCCACCTGCAGGCGGGCGTGGTGGGGGTCGTAGATGGCGTACACGCAGGTGGCGATGTACGGGTCCAGGCCGAGGATGATCTCGTCAAGGCGCGCGAGGATCCTGGCAGGGTCGAGGTCGAGGCCGGCGAGGGTCGAGGTGGCGGTGCGCAGTCGGCCCATCGTGGTGGCGGCCTCGATGCCACTGCCCATGACGTCGCCGACGGTCAGGGCGGTGCGGTCGTCCGCGAGCGGTATGACGTCGTACCAGTCGCCGCCCACCTCGCTGAACGCCTGGGCCGGCAGGTAGCGGGCGGCGACCTCCAGCCCGGGGTGCCGGGGCGAGAGCTGCGGGAGCAGGCTGCGCTGGAGGGTTTCTGCAGCGCTGCGGATGTGATGGTGGAGAACGGCGTTGTCGATGCTCAGCGCTGCGGTCGAGGCGAGTTCGCAGGCGAGGGCGACGTCGTCCTCGTCGAAGGGCAGGGGATTGCTGGCGCGGGCCAGACCCATGACGCCGATGATCCTTTCCCGGGCGATGAGGGGGACCGCCAGGTCGGTGTGCACGCCCGCCTCAGTGAACAGGCGGGCCGCCTCGGGGTCGGTGGCGATCCGGTCATGGTCGCCGGGGTCTAGGTGACTGATCAGGTGGGCCTCGCGTGTGCGGACGCAATGAGCTGCCGGGTGGTCGGCGTGATACCTGGCCAGTCGGCCAGGCGGCACGATCGCCTGGGCGGCGTCGGTGGGGTAGGCGGTCTTCACCGCCATGGCCCGGAAGAGAGCCGGACCCTCGTCCGTGGCCGTGCTGCCCGTGTCAAGGACGGAGTCCAAGAGGTCCACAGCGACCATGTCGGCCATGTCGGGCACGACGACGTCGGCCAGTTCCTGCGCGGTCCGCTGCACCTCCAAGGTGGTACCGATCCGGGCCGAGCCGTTGGCGATCAGGCGCAGGCGCTGCTGGGCCCGGTCGGCCCTCATGGCTGCCTCGTATCGGTCGGTGACGTCCACGACCACGTTGGCGACGCCCAGCACGTTGTGGTGCTGGTCCTCCAGCCGGTAGAGCGACACCGCCCAGGCGTGATCGCTCTTTTGGTCGGCGCGCGTCCGACCCACCACCTGCTGGTCCACCACAGGTACTCCTGACGCCAGCACCCGCCGCATCTCTGCCTCCGCGGTCTGGAAGGACGCACCGGGCAGGATCTCGGCGAATCTGCGTCCGAAATGGTCGGCCTCGGGCACTCCGTGCATCGCTGCCAGCGCCGGGTTGACCGCCACGTACCGCAAGTCGGTGTCCAGGATCGCCAGCCCGATCGGCGCCTGGGCGACCAGGCGGGTGGACAACGCAACCTTGCGCTCGACCTGCCGCAACGTGGACCGGTCGGTCGCCAGACCCAGAGCGTAATGGTCGCCGGCGTTGTCCGTCAGCCGCATGTTGCGGAACTCGACCATCCGGGTACTGCCGTCCTTGTGCCGGATGGGGAAGGCTCCGGCCCAGCCCCGGCCGGTCTCCATCACCTGAGCGAACAGCGTGATCGCCGCGTCCTTGTGTTCCGGGTGCAGCAGGAGCGGAGCCGCGTACTGCCCCAGCGCCTCGCTGCGGGTGTAGCCGAAGAGCTGCTCGGCCTGCGGGCTCCACATGTCGATCCGGCCGTCGGCCTCCAGCAGTACCGCAGCGACGCCCAGCAGGTCCATCAGGCCACTCGGGCCCAATGCGGCGTCCTTCGGATGACCCGGTCGGTTTGGATGTTCATCCGATGAAGTCATCACGCTGACTCCTCTCACCTGCTGAACACACCGGCGCGCCCGCCTGACCGCGACGACCGGGTGGAGAGGCCTTCCTTCCAGTGTTCCGCTCAATCGGCACAGAGATTCCTTCGGCCACAGTCTCGTCGCGGCACAGGGCCTTGGCCTGGCAGCTGGTCCCGTTCCTGCTCCGGCGGCCTCGCGCCGGGCCACTCGCCGTGGCGGGACACCGCCGTGCCCCAGCCGGTCTCCAGGGATGTTCCGGCGCGTGAGGCGGGCGCGGGCCGTCTCGCCGCTGGTGCCCCGCGCCACCGATCTGCGGCCGGCTGGCGCTGGCCTGCTCGTCCGCCGGGACCGGCAGAGGCACCAGGTGATCGGCGAGGCGGGGTAAACGGGTGACGGCCGGGAAGCGGGCGGCTCCCACCGGCGCACCGCCCTCGCCGCCGACCGTGCCGGTCGGGGTCATGTTCGCCGCGTCAGGAGCAGTAGGCCGGCCCTCACCGGACGGGGCCGGGCGGGCTTGGCCGGGCTCCAGCGCCGCCGGCCCGACAGGCCCGCCCGGCCGCCGCCGGTGCCCGGCCTGCGGTACCGGCGGTCGGCTCCATGAGCGCGACGGATTCGGCGTAGGCGAGGTGGGCGCCGCACACGGTGCGGCCAAACAGTATGGCGCTCGCGCCTTCGCCCGAGTGGTTCAGGAAGTGCTCGAGTTGGTTTTCGTCGTGCCCGCCATCGAGGCACATCACGGCTCGCAGCCGATTGAGGGCGTCGGGATGGGCCGCCAGCTGGGTGAAGCCAACTTCGCCTATGAAGGCGGCCGCGTTCTGGCAGTGGACGAGCCAGTGCGGGCCCTGCCAGGAGCGGAAGCCTGGGGTGCGGTGAGTGGGGCACGCTCACGCGCCGGTTTCCAAGGTGCGCTTGAGGGTGGCGAGTTCGGTGTCGACCAGGGCGATCTGCTCGTCGAAGAAGGCATCGGTGAAGGCTGGCGGCTGGAAGAACGTGATCATGAATTCGGAACCGGTGCCGTTGGCCACGACGCGGGCGGGTACCTGCCAGGACGCCTGTTCATCGAGGTACTCGTGGTCGAGGATTCCGAGTTCGGCGTTGCCGTGGATGCGGAGCCTGGCTGGGCCTTGCGGGGTGGTCATCAGCCACCAGTCCGGCTCGCCGGTGGGCTCGATGGCCTTGATGTTGACGACCGCCCAGGCGGGCCAGTTGGCCGGGTCGGCGAGGAAGGCGTAGACGTCGGGGACGGGGCGCTCGATGGTGACGGTCTTGGTGATCGAGCGTGCGGTGGTGGGGGTGGTGCTCACGGTGGTGCCTTTCAGGGGGTGGGTGGTGCGGGAGGCCCTGGGTGGGCTTCGCCGACGAGGCGGCGTATCCAGGACTCCAGCTGGCGGCGCTGCTCCGGTTCCAGGGCGGCGAAGAAGTGGGCGTCGTTGCGGTCGGCGATCTCCGCCAGCCTGGGCGCCAGGTCGCGGCCGGCGTCGGTGAGTGTCAGTCGCAGGGTGCGGCGGGACGCAGGATCCGGTTCTCGGCTCATCAGCCCTTTGGCGGCCAGACGGTCGACCAAGCGGGACACCGCGCCGGCGTCGATGCCCATGTACCGGGCCACCTCGCGGGTGGTGGCGGCGTCGCCGCGGTACAGGGTGATCAGGACCGCCCACTGGGAGACGGTCACGTCGTGCGCGGCGAGTTCCCGTTCGAACCGGCCGTGGACTTCGTCGGAGAGCCGCCGCAGCCAGTAGCCGAGGTGATCACGCAATCCGCTGGGGGAAGATGTCACCCCTCCACAATGAGTGCCGCGACAACTGTTGTCAAGACATCATTTGCTGACTGGTCTTTGGCCACCCACACCACCAGCGGACCGTGACGGAACCGGGCATCCGGGCTTGAGGTTGGCGCGGCCCTCCGCGGTACGCGGGAGGGCCGCCACGACTCCGGATGCTGCCTGACCTGCGTTGAAACCGGCCCTGAGCCCGATTCTCGACGACCTGGCCCGCGCGCAACAGGAGGGGCGCGCCACCTAACGGCAGCTCGCCGTACGCCCGCGCTCCGCACTGCGCCGCCTGATCCGCCCGTCTGCCGAGGTGCTGTTCCATCCGTACTGGCAGGGCCGGCGGCCTGCGGGCTGGGCGGCGCTGCACGGTGCACGCCATGCCCGATCCACCCCCTTACCCGCCCCGGCTTCGGGCGATCCTGGCGCACCTCGACCAGCAGCTCGCCGAGAGCGAGACCGTCGGCACCTACGCCAGCGACAGGCCGTCCTCACGCCGAACGGGGTCCCCGACCTCAGCGGCGGCCACGGAAGGTGAAGGGTGGTGGCCCGCTGCCCGGCTTCGCTCCCCCGCCGATGAATACGGGCTACCTTGTCGGGTAAAAGCGCATCCCGTACGACCCCAGGCCCGCCGTCATCCACCTGGCTGACTGCGCGGTGATCGATGGCACCCCCACAGGATCCGGTCAGACGAAGCACGGGCAGCACACACCGACCCCACCAACCGTGCCAGTTCTACCGGCCGGACACCGAGCTGGGCATCGACCTGACCTGAGGGTCCTCGAGCTGTCCGCGTAAGTGGCCGCTACCGGGCGGGCGCCCGGCTCGTGTGCCGCGCTTGCCGGCGACAGGAAGCCAGCCAGAGCCAGGCACAGCGGAAACCATGACTCGCTCTACGCCAGCCGCGACCAGATCAAACGATCCTGCGGGCGGCTGAATAGGGGCGCTGAGATCGGTCTGCCTCGTCCTGGACGAGCAGCGACATCAGGGAGGCTACGGTCAGGCCGATGTCCGCTTCGGCAGGATGGCGCAAGGTCTTGCTGGGATCGATCCGGTAGGTGTTGCCACGTCCCTCTCGGGTGTGAGAGAGGTAGCCGTCCTGTTCGAGGTCCGCGATGATCTTCTGCACTGCACGCTCGGTGAGCCGGCAGTGCGCGGCGATGTCCCTGATACGCGCATGTGGGTTGTCGGCGACGGCCGCAAGTACACGGGCATGGTTGGTCAGGAAGGTCCACCCGGTGTGCGGCTCAGGTACTTCAGCCATGCCCTTACCTTACCGACTGTTCGTGCAATCGGAAACACGTATTGCGTTTCGTGTATTGACTGGCGTACATCTACATGCCGGGGGAACGTTGGCAGTACTCGGCACACCGGCGGGAGCCAGTATGTACAAGCACGTTCATCGGACCCAGATCGTCAGCGGGTCCCTCCACTCCTGCGCGCAGAGCCGAGGAACCGCGGACAAGCCCCCTGCGACCGGTTTGGCGGTCGCCTCGTACACACCCCACCAGGACAGGATCTGCGTTCGAATCCTGGGCGAGCTGGACCTCGATTCCGCAAGCCAGCTCCGCCACGACCTGCACGAAGCCCTCGCCGTCTCGGACCGCGGCCTCGCCCTGGACCTCAGCAAGCTGGACTTCTGCGACTGCGCCGGCCTCCGCCTCCTCATGGAGCTGCGCCAGCGTGCCGTCAGCCACGGCAAGACCGTCGTCATCGACGCCCGCAGCACAATCGTCGACAGGTTGCTCACCCTTCTCGGAGCGCAGGAACTCTTCAGGACGTCGGACCAGCCGACCACCGAGTCACGTCGCCCAGCCCCGGTCACTGCCCCCTCACCAAAGACCGGAATGTCTCCAGGCGCCATGTCCTCGCGGAGTCGTGTCAGTCGCGCGGGATGCCTCCACACGCCTCGGTCCTGAGCGGTGTCCACGTCGATCTCCGCCACGTCCTGTTCTTCGTCCTCGGACTGAAACTGCTCGGAGACGGCATCTCCATCCTCACGTCCTGACCGCAGCAGCCCCCATCACCCGCACCGCTTGCGCACCGGCACCGCTGCCCGCCGCCTGCACGCCTGACACATCCGCTGCCGAGCCTCGTGCACCACATGCAGAACATGGCCGAAGCCCGGCAACCGTCACCACCCACCCAGCGCAGCGGTGGAATGCCGAACCTGAACGCTGCCGCGGACCTGGCTCGACCTGCGCGTGGTGTGGGCCAGGGCGCGCACGGACACCCGGATGGCTGTCGCTCACCGGCCGTCACCCGGACGCCCCCGACGAGCGGAGCCGACCCTGCGCGTCGAGTGGCTCCGCCTCCTGGCCCTCGGTGTCGCCCCGAGTCGGGCGGAACTGATCCTGGGCATCGGCGGGGCAGGCGCGGGGGCGGACCCGGCGCTCGCGGCCGCGTGCGACGCCGTCAGCGCTGTCTCTCCCCCCGTACAGGCACAGCCGGCTTATCCGGCTGACTCCGCAGCGGGTGGCCCGGTTCCTCGAGGAGCCGAAGTTCCTCGTCGTGGACCACCGGGACGACGCAGCCGGCGACGTCGCCCGGGAACTCGGCCCGCGCGGACTCGCCCGGTCTGCGGAACCAGTCCCGTTCCTTGGCGTCCAGACCGAGCAGCCGGGCCGGCTCCTGCCGCGCGAGGCCTTCCTCCTCGGGCAGTTCGACGTGGAGGAGCACGAAGCGGTCCCGGCGAGCCGTCGACGCGCCTCCGCCTCGGAGGGTGACGGCAGCCCCGACTGTCGTGCACTTCCCGGGGCCGCCCTCGTATGAGTGACGGACGCATGAACTGGACTTGGCAGACCCCACGGCCACATCCGAGGTCGCCCGCTCAGCACCATGATCAAGCGCTCACGTGGCGGTTCCCGCTCACCTGCCATGGTGGGCCGATGGCATGCCTTCGCCACTGGCTTGCCAACCGGGCTCCAGGCGGTCGAGGAGCGTGCGAAAGGCTGCACCGGCCCGCTCCCAGTCACCGTCGGCCAGCGGTACGAGGAGCAGACCGAGGGAGGCGTCGGCCAGGAGAGCACCTTCCGCTCGGGCCCGTTCCTCGGCCAGGCCCAGATCACGGAAGAGTGAGGCCATCAGGTCCGTCCACTCGGTGAGCATGTCCCTCATGACGGGTCCGTACCGGTCGGGGTGAAGCAGGCTGGCGGCCATCACTTCAAGGTAGAGCGGGAGTACGGCACGCATGTCGGGGGCGCTGAACTGCTGCCAGACGTCCTCGAGGAAGCGGCGTAGCCCCGCGGCGTCCCTGGGAGGACCGACGGCGTCGAGCAGGGGCCGGGCGCGCAGCAGCGGCCGCTTCTCGAACATGGCCAGCGCTTCGGCGATCATGCGCTCCTTGGTGCCGAAGTAGTACAGGAGCATGCGGTCGCTCGTGCCCAGCGCCTGAGCCAGCGGGCGCAGCGACAAATCGGCCAGGCCGTTGCGGATCACATAGTCACGAACCCGATTCAGCAGATCGCGTCGCTTGGCGGGGTCGGGCGGTCGGGGCATTCAGACTCCTGACTGCAGTGCGGTGGGGACGGAACCCGGAAGTCGCATTTAATTAGTTTTGCCCATCTATTTACCGAAGCGAGTGCTACATGTATGTTTGAGCGTAGCGGCTGCTACGTGAACTGCTGCCTCACAGGCGCTGCGGGGGCCGCTCACCGACGCAGGAGGGACTGATCCCCATGGCCACCCCGATGATCGGCAGGATCACCACTCAGGGGAAGACTCAGCCCTCCGAGGCAGGAGTCAGTTCCTGGTTCGCGCGGCAGCGCGCCCTCTGGTCGCGCAACTATCCGCCACTGCGCCCGCTCGACGCCCCCCGAGGCCGCGTCTCCGCCTGGGACGCCTCCTGGCCCCTGCCCCGGGAGCTCACGTCGGTCCGCCGGGCCAGGCGACTGGTGACCGCGCAACTGAGCGACTGGTCCCTGAAGGACCTCGCCGACACCACCGAGCTCCTGGTCAGCGAACTGGTGACCAACGCCCTGCGTCACACGCGCGGCCCGCTCCGGCTCAACCTGCAGGTCCGCGACGCGCGCCTGAGGTGCGAGGTCGAGGACACCGAGTCCGCCGGCCCGATACGCCAGATCGTCGACGCAGACGCAGAAGGCGGCCGCGGCACAGAACTACTCGATCTCCTCGCCGAAGCCTGGGGCAGCAGCCTCACCGGCACCGGCAAGACCACATGGTTCGAACTGCCGGCGAAGACGCCTGCCGCACAGACGCAGGCGGGTGACGGATCCAATACAGTGAACAGCCCAGCATGAGCGGGGCCGTCGCGCGGTCTAGGAAGTTTTTGAGATGTGCTCCTAGTGTCCTGAGTCGGGAATTCGCTTCAGATATCCTGCGAGGCGTTCAAGGATCTCGTCCGCGGTCTTCGTCCAGACGAAGGGTTTCGGCTCTT
>NZ_JBIDAL010000035.1:16413-18208 GCF_043202415.1 Streptomyces sp. NPDC048192 | reverse complement strand
TCGACAGGACCAGTTACAAAGCCACCATCAGCATCGAGATCCTGACCAGCCGCACCGCTTGACACCGGGCACCCATCGCTAACTACACGGCATTGCGGCTAGTCCTCGAGCCGGACCGGCATCAGGAGCGAGAAGGTGTGCGTCTCGTCGGGGCGGCGGATCGCCAACGGGGCGGTGGGGGCGCCGAGTTCGAGGACCAGCTCGCCGCGGGCGCCTGCGGCGAGCGCGTCCAGCATGAAGGCGCGGTCGACGCCGATGGCGCCCGGGTCGTCCCCGGCGTCCGCGCACACGGTCGCCGTGCCGTCGTCCGCCGCCTTCATGACGCTGACGGCGCGGGGCCGCCGTCCCCCTTGCAGGCGTCGCTCGTGCGGACCGGGCCGGATGCCAGTGCCTCCCGGAACGCCGCGACATCCACGAGGCACCGGCGGCCGGCCGGCAGCCGGACCAGCCGGCGGTGGTCGGGGAAGTCCTGGTCGAGGCACTGTCCGGCCGTCCGGCCCTCGGCGGACTCCAGGGACACGCGGTCACCGTCGAAAGTGAGCCCCACCGGTTCCTCACCCCGGAGCAGCGCCCGCATCGCATCGGCCGGCGGAAGCGGCACGAGGGCCTGCACGCGCTCCCCGTCGTGCCCCGTGACGGCGGTCCGCGCGACCGCCATCCGGTAGCGGTCGGTGGCCACCACGGTCAGTTCCTCCCCTTCGACGTCGAACAGGACCGCGCCGAGCATCGGCAGCCGAGTTCCGCTCCACCGTGGTGGGCGGTGCGGTGCCGCAGGAGTACGTGCGCGCGGTCGAGGCCGGCTGCCGGGACGCGCTCGCCGAGGGCCCGCTGGACGGGCACCCGGTGACCGGTCTCCGCGTCACGCTCACCGACGGCTCCACGCACGTGAAGGACTCCTCCGACACGGCCTTCCGCACCGCCGGCCGGCTCGGCCTCCGCGCGGCCCTTGCGCGCCTGCGGGACCGTCCTGCTGGAGCCGGTCGCCGAGGTCACGGTCACCGTGCCGGAGGACGCCGTGGGCTCGGTCCTCGGCGACCTCGCCGCCCGGCGCGGCAGGGTCGGCGGCTCCGAGACCCGGGGCGGTGTGGCCGTCCTGACCGCGACGGTGCCCCTGGCGGAGCTGTTCGGTTACGCCACCCGCCTGCGCAGCCGCACCCAGGGCCGCGGCACCTTCACCACCCGCCCCGCCGGCTACGCCCCGGCGCCGATCCGGTAGGGGCGGGTGCCGCACCGCCGGCTGCCGTGCCGGTCGGCGGTGCGGCACCGCTGCCCACACGGGCGGACATGTGACGTGTCCGGTCCTCGTCCGGGGCCCGCCCGGAGCGGCGGGACAGGCACGGGTAGCGTGAGGGCGGGGCGTCCCGGAAGACACATCGGGAGACACATGTGTCGTGCGCGGTGCCCGGAAGGCCGGTCCGTTGCAGGGAGTTCCGTGAAGCACAGAGTCGCGCTCGTGGTGTTGTTCCTGCTGCCCGCGCTCTGGGGAGCGGGAACCCTCGTCGGCGCCCTGACGGCCTCGGAGAAGGTCGAGTGCCCCGGGGAGAACGTGGGCGAGGACGGGGAGGAGCGCCCGGGTCCCATGCGGCCCGGGGACACGCAGTGTTCCGTGCTGGACGGGTCCGTCGCGGTGGCGACCCGGACGTACGAGCAGCAGCGCAGCGTCGAGTCCCTGCAGCGGCGGCGGGACGCCACCAACGGCTGCCTGCTCCTGCTGTACGGCACCGCGGGCACCCTCCTGACCTGGCGCGCCGCCAAGCCGGCCCGGGACGACGCGTAACCGGGGACCGCAACTGAC
>NZ_JBIDAL010000035.1:0-16314 GCF_043202415.1 Streptomyces sp. NPDC048192 | reverse complement strand
CCCCGGCGGGCCCGGCCTCTCACACGGACCGCCCCTCCACCACCGCCCGCCACGCCGGTGCCGGTGGCGCCTTGGGCGCGGCACGGTGCCCGCCGGCCCCTGAAGAACGCGGCCAGGGGAAGGACCGCCGTCGTTCCTACGGTCACCGCAACTGACCCCGGCGGGCCCGGCCTCTCACACGGACCGCCCCTCCACCACCGCCCGCCACGCCGGTGCCGGTGGCGCCTTGGGCGCGGCACGGTGCCCGCCGACCGCGAAGAACGCGGCCAGCGGAAGGACCGCCGCCCCCACGGTCACCGCGTCCGGGCCCAGCCGTCCCGGTTCGATGCGCACCCGGGCCGCGGGGTGGCGCAGGGCCCGGGCCAGAGCGTGGGCGCGGACCTGCTCCAGGAACGCGTCGCCGAGCCGGAGCCCGGCCCAGCCGCCGATCAGCACCCGCTCCGGCTGGAAGAGGTTGATCAGGTCCGACAGCCCGGCACCGAGATACTCGGCGGTCTCGGCGAGCACCGCCACAGCCACCGGGTCGGCACGCCACGCACCCCCGCCCCCGTCCCCCCGTGCCGCCGCCAGCAGTTCGGTCAGGGCCTGCTCCTCCCCGGCGCCCGGCGACGGCCGGCCGCCGGCCTCGCGCCAGCGGGCGACCAGGGCCGACGCCCCCGCGTACGCCTCCAGGCAGCCCAGCGCACCGCACCGGCAGCGGCGCCCCGCGACCCGTACCGTCAGATGCCCCCACTCCACCGCCCGCCCCTGCGCCGCCTCCTCCGTGACCACGCACGCACCGACGCCCGAACCGAAGAGCACCACCACGGCGTTGCGGGCGCCGCGACCGCCGCCGAACCACATCTCCGCCTGCCCCGCCGCCTTCGCGCCGTTCTCGATGAAGTACGGGACGTGCGGCGGGAGTCCGGCGGCGGCGCGCAGCAGCCGTTCCAGCGGTACGCCGTCCCAGCCGACCGTCTGCCCGTGCACCACCGCGCCGCGCGGCCCGCCGTCCTCGACGATGCCGGGCACGCCGACGCCGGCGCCGAGCAGGTCGCCGGGGGCGAGCCCGGCCGTCCGGAGCACCTCCGCGATGCCGTCGGCGACATGACCGACGACGGCATCGATGTCGTACCCCTGCGGCCCCAACGGCCGGTCCGCGCGGGCGAGCTCCGTGAGGCCGAGGTCGATCAGCTCCACCCGCACCCGGGTCTCGCCGACGTCCACCCCGATCAGCCGCCCGCTGTCCGGCCGTATCCGCAGCAGCCGGCGCGGGCGGCCCGCGTCCGCGCCGACCACACCGGCCTCCTCCACCAGCCCGTCGGCGAGCAGCCCGCTCACGACGTTGCTGACGGAGCCCGAACTCAGACCGGTCGCCGGGCCCAGCGCGCGCCGGCTCATCGGCCCGTCGAGATACAACCGTTGCAGAACGGCGCCCCGGCTCTCCCGCCGCAGGTCACGTACCGTACGGCCGCCCACCGCTGCCACCTGGCCTCCCCGGTTTCCGGCATTTCTGCGCGTTTTGCCGGCCCGTTCGGCCGTTTGCCGCTGCCGGATCTCTTGACGAGCGTTTCTCTTGAGGTTTAACTCACGTCCTAAATTAAGCCATGAGGGGGTTCGGCGGCCGCACGGGTCCCACGGGTCCGACCCGTGCCGGCCTCCGTCAGCACCCTCGGGGTTCTCGACCCCCGGAAAGGGACACCAGGAGCCATGCGCAGCATCCGAGCCGCGGCCACAGGCGCCGTCACCCTGTCTCTCGTCCTCGCGGCCACGGCCTGCGGAGGCGGCTCGTCCAGCGGCGGCG
Organism: Streptomyces sp. NPDC048192; assembly: GCF_043202415.1. Classification (NCBI taxonomy): domain Bacteria; kingdom Bacillati; phylum Actinomycetota; class Actinomycetes; order Kitasatosporales; family Streptomycetaceae; genus Streptomyces; species Streptomyces sp. NPDC048192. The sequence continues at coordinate 14,531 of NZ_JBIDAL010000035.1, read as the reverse complement.
GGTCCAACGACTCGCCGAAGACGCTGACGTACTGGGCCTCCAACCAGGGCGCCAGCATCGCCGTCGACAAGCAGGTCCTCCAGCCCGAACTCGACAAGTTCCAGAAGCAGACCGGGATCAAGGTGAAGCTGGAGGTCGTGCCCTGGTCCGACCTGCTCAACCGGATCCTCACCGCGACCACCTCGGGTCAGGGCCCGGACGTGCTGAACATCGGCAACACCTGGAGCGCCTCGCTGCAGGCGACCGGCGCGCTGCTGCCGTGGGACGCCAAGAACTTCGACAAGATCGGCGGCAAGGACCGGTTCGTCGACTCCGCGCTCGGCTCGACCGGCGCCCAGGGCAAGGACCCGGCCGCGGTCCCGCTGTACTCGATGGCGTACGCGCTCTACTACAACAAGAAGATCTTCGCCGACGCCGGGATCGCCAAGCCGCCGGCCACCTGGGACGAACTGGTCGCCGACGGCAAGAAGATCAAGGCCAAGGGCAAGTCCCCGCTCGGCGCCGAGGGTTCGAACCTGTCGGAGAACATCCACCACGTCTTCGTCTTCGCCAAGCAGCGCGGCGCCGACTTCTTCACCGCCGACGGCAAGCCCGACTTCACCAATCCCAAGGTGGTCGACGCGGTGAAGGCCTACGTCGACCTGATGGCGAAGGACAAGGTCATACCGGCCGGCGACGCCGAGTACGCGCAGAACCAGTCCGTCAGCGACTTCGCCAAGGGCAAGCAGGCCATGCTGCTGTGGCAGTCGGCCGCCGCCAACCTCAAGTCCCAGGGCATGAGCGAGGACGCCTACGGCATCGCGCCCGTACCGGTGATCTCCGGCACACCCGGCACGGGCACCCAGGTCAACTCGATGGTCGCCGGCATCAACATCGCCGTCTTCAAGAACACCCACAACCTCGACGGCGCCACGAAGTTCGTGAAGTTCATGACCTCCGACGACGAGCAGAAGATCCTCAACAAGGCCTACAGCTCCATCCCGCCGGTGAAGTCCGCCCAGGCCGACCCCGCGTTCGGCGCCTCCGCGAACGCCGTGCTGAAGACCACCCTCGCCACCAGCGCGGCCGCCCTGCCGCAGGTCCCGTCCGAGTCGCAGTTCGAGACGGCGGTCGGCACAGCCGTCAAGGACCTGTTCGCCGACGCCGCAGCCGGACGCGCCGTCACCACCGACACGGTCAAGGCCGCACTGACCAAGGCCCAGCAGCAGATGCCGGCGGCGTGAGCGAGCCGATGACGACCACCGCCTTCAAGGAGCCGGTGACGCAGGCACCGTCCGGCGCGGCGGCGCGCGAACCCCGCCGCCGCGCCGGACGGCTGCGCCGCGCCTCGCTGCCGTACCTGCTGCTCCTGCCCGCGCTGCTGCTCGAACTCCTCGTCCATCTGGTGCCGATGGTCATCGGCATCGTGATGAGCTTCAAGGAACTCACCCAGTTCTACATCCGCGACTGGGGCACCGCCCCCTGGTCCGGACTCGGCAACTACAAGGTGTCGGTGGACTTCGACGCGCCCGTCGGCGAGGCCCTGCTGCACTCCTTCTTCGTCACCGTCGGCTTCACCCTGCTCTCCGTCGGCCTGTGCTGGCTCATCGGCACCGCCGCCGCCCTCTTCATGCAGGACACCTTCCGCGGCCGCGGCCTGCTGCGCGCGCTGTTCCTGGTGCCGTACGCGCTGCCCGTCTACGCGGCCGTCATCACCTGGGTGTTCATGTTCCAGCACGACAACGGCCTGGTGAACCACGTCCTGCACGACCAGCTGCACCTCACCGGCAAGCCGTCCTTCTGGCTCATCGGCGACAACAGCTTCTACGCCCTGCTGACCGTGTCGGTGTGGAAGGGCTGGCCGTTCGCCTTCCTCATCGTGATGGCCGGACTGCAGAACATCCCGCGCGAGCTGTACGAGGCCGCCGCGCTGGACGGCGCCGGGATGTGGCAGCAGATCCGCCGCATCACCCTGCCGTCCCTGCGCCCGGTCAACCAGGTGCTGGTCCTCGTCCTGTTCCTGTGGACCTTCAACGACTTCAACACCCCGTACGTGCTGTTCGGCAAGTCCGCCCCCGAGGCCGCCGACCTCATCTCCGTCCACATCTACCAGGCGTCCTTCGTCACCTGGAACTTCGGCACCGGCTCCGCGATGTCCGTGCTGCTGCTGCTCTTCCTGCTCGTCGTGACGGGCGCGTACCTGCTGTTCACCTCGCGCGGACGGAGGGCCGCCGATGTCTAGCCCGCCGCTCGCCCGGCCCACGCGCAACTCCCCGATGGCGCCGCCGCGTTCCTTCCTGTGGTCCCGCCGGATCTTCCTCACCCTGCTCACCGGGTTCGTGCTGGTCCCGGTGTACGTGATGGTCTCCAGCTCGCTGAAGCCGCTGGCGGACGTCACCGGCAAGTTCCGCTGGCTGCCGAGCGGGCTGACCATCCGGCCGTACATCGACATCTGGTCGACGGTCCCGCTGGCGCGGTACTTCACCAACTCGCTCATCGTGGCGGGCTCGGCGACGCTCTGCTCGGTGGTCATCGCGGTGTTCGCGGCGTACGCCGTCAGCCGCTACGACTTCCGGGGCAAGCGCGTCTTCACGGTCACGGTGCTGTCGACGCAGATGTTCCCCGGCATCCTCTTCCTGCTGCCGCTGTTCCTGATCTACGTCAACATCGGCAACGCCACCGGCATCGCACTGTTCGGCTCCCGGGGCGGCCTGATCCTCACCTACCTGACCTTCTCCCTGCCGTTCTCCATCTGGATGCTCATCGGGTACTTCGACTCGGTGCCGCGCGACCTGGACGAGGCGGCGCTGGTGGACGGCTGCGGCCCGCTCGGCGCGCTGCTCAGGATCGTCGTGCCGGCCGCGATCCCCGGCATCGTCGCGGTCGCCGTCTACGCCTTCATGACGGCGTGGGGCGAAGTCCTCTTCGCGTCCGTCATGACCAACGACACCACCCGCACCCTCGCCGTCGGCCTCCAGGGCTACTCCACCCTCAACAACGTCTACTGGAACCAGATCATGGCCGCCTCGCTGGTCGTCAGCGTCCCCGTGGTCGCCGGTTTCCTGCTCCTGCAGCGCTACCTCGTCGCCGGTCTGACGGCGGGCGCCGTCAAGTGACCCGAGTGACCAACACCCCTGATCCCGAAGGGACTTCCGTGTACGAACCCATCGACCTCGCCGCACTCCCGCACGACTTCCTCTGGGGCACGGCCACCGCGGCGTACCAGATCGAGGGAGCCGTCGCCGAGGACGGCCGCTCGCCCTCGATCTGGGACACCTTCTCCCACACCCCCGGGAAGGTCGCGAACGGCGACACCGGCGACGTCGCCTGCGACCACTACCACCGCTGGCGCGAGGACATCGCCCTGATGCGCCGGCTGGGCGTCAACGCCTACCGCATGTCGGTGGCCTGGCCACGCGTGATCCCCGGCGGCACGGGCCAGGTCAACACCAAGGGCCTCGACTTCTACGACGAGGTGGTGGACGCCCTGCTGGACGCCGGCATCACCCCGTCCGTCACCCTCTACCACTGGGACCTGCCGCAGGCGCTCCAGGACCGCGGCGGCTGGCCCGAACGCGACACCGCCCACGCGCTCGCCGAGTACGCCTCGGCCGTCGCCGCCCGCCTCGGCGACCGCGTCAAGCTCTGGGCCACCCTCAACGAGCCCAGCTGCTCGGCCTGGATCGGCCACCTGGAGGGGACGATGGCCCCCGGCTGGACGGACCTCACGGCCGCCGTACGCGCCTCGGTCCACCTCCTCCTCGGCCACGGCCTCGCCACCCAGGCCATCCGCGCCGCCGCCCCCGACGCCCAGGTCGGCATCGTCAACAACCTCTCCACCGTGCACCCGGCCACCGACCGCCCCGAGGACCTCGCGGCCGCCCGCCGCCACGACGGCCACGTCAACCGCTGGTGGCTCGACCCGGTGCACGGCCGCGGCTTCCCGGCCGACATGATCGAAACCTACGGCGTGGAACTCCCGCTCCAGGACGGCGACTTGGCGACGATCGCCGCCCCCCTGGACTGGCTGGGCCTGAACTACTACTTCCCGGCGTACGTCGCCGACGCCCCCGACGGCCCGGCGCCGTACGTCCGCGCGGTGCGCCGCGAGGGCGTCCCGCGCACCGGCATGGACTGGGAGATCGACGCGAGCGGCATCGAGACCCTGCTGCTGCGGCTGACGGAGGAGTACGGCGCCCGCAGGATCTACGTCACCGAGAACGGCTCCGCGTTCCCCGACGTGGTCCGCCCCGACGGCAGCGTGGACGACCCCGAACGCCAGGACTACCTGGAGCGCCACCTGGCCGCCTGCGCCTCGGCCGCCCGCAGGGGCGCCCCGCTCGCCGGCTACTTCGCCTGGTCCCTGCTGGACAACTTCGAGTGGGCGTACGGCTACGACAAGCGCTTCGGCCTGGTCCACGTCGACTACCGCACCCAGGTCCGCACCATCAAGGGCAGCGGCCACCGGTACGCGGACATCGTCCGCGTCCACCGCGGCCGCCAGACCCGCCGGGCGGCGTGAGGCGGCGCCGCCGGGCGGTCTTGGGCCGAGGCCGCTGGGTGGTCTTGGGCCCGGGGCCGCCGGGTGGCGTGAACCGGATGCGCTGGGCGGACCTGAGCCGGATTTGCTGGGTGGTCTTGGGCCGGATCCGCCGGGCGGACCTGAGCCCGATCCGCTGGGTGGTCTTGGGCCGGGCCCGCCGGGCCGTCTTGGGTCCGGGACCGCCGGGTGGTCTTGAGCCGGATCCACCGGGCGGCGTGAGCCCGATCCGCTGGTCGGCCCTGAGCCGGATCCGCCGGGCGCGCTGAGCGAAAGTCGCCCGGCACCTGGCGGCCGGCGCCCGGCCCGGTCGGCCGGTGGGCGCGGGAGGGGAGCGCGTGCCCACCGGTCCTGGGACACCCCTGGCCCGAACCGAACCGACCCGACCCTCCCCCTGAATGTCATGCGCGCGACACACGACGACCGGTACCTCCACCCCACGAGGAGACCCGCATGTCAGCCCATCGAGCCCATCGAGCCCCTCGCATCCCCCGCACCTTGCTCGCCACCCTGGCCGCCACGGCCCTGCTGTGCACCGGCGGCCCCCTCCTGACCGCCCCTGCCTCCGCGGCCCCCGCCGCCGTCAGCTGGGACACCGACCGCGCGGCCTCCGCCTACGCGGTGAACCCCGCCGCCGTGACCGCCTCCGGCAGCGAGAACGCCGGCACCGCACCCGGCCTCGCCTTCGACGGCAACGGCTCCACCCGCTGGTCCAGCGACTTCGACGACAACGCCTGGATCGAGATCGACCTCGGCTCCACGATCCGGATCGACCACGTCGTCCTGGACTGGGAGGCCGCCTACGGCAAGCGCTACGTCCTGGAGGTGTCGAAGAACGGCACCGACTGGACGCCCTTCTACACCGAGACCGCGGGCACCGGCGGCTCGGTCACCGCGCACACATACCCACAGGACGTGGTGGGCCGCTACGTACGCATGCGCGGACTGGAACGAGCCACCCCCTACGGCTACTCACTCTGGAACTTCAAGGTCTACGGCGGTGAACCCGCGCCCGCCTCCACGACCCGCACCAACCTCGCGCTGCACCACCCCGCCTTCTCGAACTACTACCAGGACGCGGGCCATTCACCGGCCTACGTCACCGACGGCGGCTGGCCGGCCGACCTCAAGGGGGACACCAGCCGCTGGTCGAGCGACTGGAACGCGGACCGCTGGGTGTCGGTGGACCTCGGCGCGCAGTCCACCGTCGACAGCGTGGACCTGTACTGGGAGTCGGCGTACGCGGTCGACTACCTGCTGCAGGTGTCGACCGACAACCGGGCCTGGCAGACGGTCTACGAACCGTCGTCGGCGGACGTCGCCGCCCGCCGCGCCGACGTCGCCTCCCCCTCCGACGCGGCGGGACTGCACGACACCGTCAAGCTGCCCTCACCCGTGACCGCCCGCTACGTCCGCGTGCTCGGCAAGGAACGCCGCTCCTTCTACAACCCCGCGCCCGCCACCGCCCAGTTCGGCTACTCCCTCTACGAGTTCCAGGTGTGGGGCACCGGCGGCAGCGCGTCCGCCGCCTACCCGGCCCTCCCCGCCGACCAGTCCGGCACCTACCGCACCACGTTCTTCGACGACTTCACCGGCACCGCGCTCGACCGCTCCAAGTGGCGGGTGGTGCGCACCGGCACCGAGATGGGTCCGGTCAACGGCGAGTCGCAGGCGTACGTCGACTCACCCGACAACGTCCGCGTCGCGGGCGGCGAGCTGATCCTGCACGCCAAGTACTGCAAGGGCTGCACCCAGGCCGGCGGCGGCACCTACGACTTCACCTCGGGCCGCATCGACACCCACACCCACGTCGACTTCACCTACGGCCGGGTCAGCGCCCGTATGAAACTCCCGGTCGGCGACGGTTTCTGGCCCGCCTTCTGGCTGCTCGGCTCCAACGTGGACGACCCGTCCGTGTCCTGGCCGGCCTCCGGCGAGACCGACATCATGGAGAACATCGGCTACCCGGACTGGACCAGCACCGCCCTGCACGGCCCCGGCTACTCGGCCGACGGCAACATCGGTGCCCGCCAGACGTACCCGAACGGCGGCACGGCGGACCAGTGGCACACCTACGCCGTCGAATGGACCCCGACGGCCCTGCGCTTCTACGTCGACGACCGCCTGGTCCAGGAGACCACCCGCAACGTCCTGGAGTCCACGCGCGGCCAGTGGGTCTACGACCACAACCAGTACGTCATCCTCAACCTGGCCCTGGGCGGCGCCTATCCGGCCGGCTGGAACAAGGCCACCAGCCCCTACTGGGGCCTCCCCCAGTCGAGCGTCGACAAGATCGCCGCCGGGGGAGTGCAGGCGGAGGTGGACTGGGTGCGAGTGGAGCAGAAGGGGTGAGGGGTCGACGGCGGACAGGGCCGGTCGCCGCCCCATCACCGAGCCGGCGGCTGACGGCCCGTCGGATGGCGGGCGGATAGCCCGGAGGGAGGTCGTGCGACGGCCGCAGCTGCGCGGCCGTCGCACCGCCGGTGCCGGAGGCGCCTACTCCGGCGGCGTGGGGGTCTCGGGGGTGCGGTACATCGCCTGGACGTCCAGCTCCAGCTGCACGGTCGGTCCGACGACCGCGATGCCGCGTGCGAGCATCGAGCGCCAGTTGAGGGTGAAGTCCTCGCGGTGCAGTTCCGTCTTCGCCAGTGCCGCGCAGCGGAGTTCCTGGTCGTAACCGCCGTTCACGGTGCCCAGGTACGTCGTGTCCAGGGCCACGGATCGGCTGGTGCCGTGCATGGTGAGCGTGCCGTGCAGCGTCCACTTGGAGCCACCGCGGTAGACGAACCGGGTGCTGGTGAAGTCGATGTACGGATAGTGCTCGATGTCGAGGAAGTCCGCCGAACGCAGGTGGTTGTCACGGGTTTTGTTGCCCGTGGTGATGCTGGAGGCGTCGATGCGCACCGAGACCTGGGAGTCGGCCACGTCCGGTCCGATGCGGATGCCGCCGTCGAAACGGGTGAAACGGCCGTGGACGTGGGCCATACCCACGTGCTTGGCGATGAACCGGATCGCGGTGTGCGGGGGATCGAACAACCAGCTGCCGGGCGGCGGGAGTTCCAGCTGACGGGCGGGCAGCAGGGAGATGCGCGCCGGTGGGAGGACGACCCCGGCGGCTATGTCGACACTCGTGCGGGCCGGTGTCAGTCCCTCTGCCGTGGTCATCACGCTGTAGGAGCCCGGCGGCAGCGTCGCCATGAACAACCCGTACGGATCGGTGGTTCCGCGGGCGGCGACGCGGTGGCTGTCCACTGCGGTCACCGTGATCTCGGCGCCGCCCATGGGCTGACCCATGGGATCCACGACCTCGCAGCCGTAGGCGCCCGCCCCGGCGGGCAGGGGGATCGAGAGGCCCGGCGCGGCATCGGCAGCGCTGCGGGAACGCCGACGTCGGAGCAGTCCGAGGGCCATGCTGTTCACCTTTCTTCACATGTGTCACTACGGCGAGGCGCGCGCAGTTGTCGGCGTGTGCGGTCGCCAAGACCCATCCGAGACTGGTTGCAGACGCGATGAGATCAACTATTCAACGATCATAAGACAGAGCGTGAGGGGACCTTCTTCGACCCGAGCGACGTAAAGCAACCTCATGCCGCGCGTGCGACCACCTGAGATGCCGTATGTGCGGGCCGTGTCGCGACTTCTCGGCTCCGGCGCTTTGCAGCACTGCTGTGGCGAACAGCACCTGAAGCGCCACGCGCTTCACATGGGGCTCCCCGTTCCCTCACGCGACGCACGCATTCGACGCCGCGACACAGTTGCGCAGGCGTGTGGTGCAGGGGCCGAGACCGAGGGGATCGGCTTCCGTTCGGGCGGATGAGAGGTGGTCAGGCGCGGTCTTCGCGCTGGGGCCACCATGGCAGCCGACCGCCCGGCACTGCTCGAACCCCTTATTGGTGCAGACTTATTGACGCTGCATACCGGCGATGATTCACTCCCAGGCTGAGAGCGCTCTCTCGCGGTTGAGGACCAGCCGCGGCCCCGTTTGCCCACCACGTTCAGGGAGAGCCGTGTCCGTGATTCCCTCTCGCCGTACCGTGCTCCGCGGGGCGGCGGCCGCCGCCGCAGCGCTGCCGCTGGCCGGCGCAACCGCAGGATCCGCCTTCGCGTCGTCCCCCGCCTCCGCCGCCGGCTCGGGCGGCCACGGCGCCGCAGGCCACGGGACGGCCGGCCTGGGGCGGAATGTCCTGGTCTTCGACCCCTCGATGGGCGACGCGGCGATCCAGGCGCAGATCGACGCCGTGTTCGCCGTCCAGGAGTCCAACCAGTTCGGCACCGAGCGGTACGCCCTGGCCTTCAAGCCGGGCACGTACAACGTCGAGATCAACGTCGGCTTCTACACCCACGTACTGGGGCTCGGCGACAGCCCCGAGGACGTCGTGATCAACGGTCATGTGACCGTCGACGCCCAGTGGTTCGACGGCAACGGCACCCAGGACTTCTGGCGGGCCGCCGAGAACCTGACCATCGTGCCGCCGGACGGGCTGGAGCGCTGGGCCGTCGCCCAGGCCGGCCCGATGCGCCGCGTCCACGTCAAGGGCGACATGATCCTCATGCCGAGCCCGCCCGGCAACGGGTGGTCCAGCGGCGGCTTCCTGGCCGACAGCGTGGTGGACGGCCAGATCAACTCCGGCTCGCAGCAGCAGTGGCTGTCGCGCAACGACACCATCGGCAGTTGGACCGGCGCCAACTGGAACATGGTCTTCGTCGGCGTGCAGGGCGCACCCGCCACGTCCTTCCCCACCCCGCCGTACACGACCGTGGACCGCACCCCGGTGGTCCGGGAGAAGCCGTTCCTGACCGTGGACCGGCACGGGGCCTATCACGTCTTCGTGCCCGCGCTGCGCCGCAACAGCACCGGCACCTCCTGGGCCGGCGGGCGGGCCGCCGGCCACAGCATCCCGCTGACCGAGTTCCACGTCGCACAGCCGGGGGACTCCGCCGCGAGCATCAACGCGGCGCTCGCTCACGGCAAGCATCTCCTGCTCACCCCGGGCATCTACCCGCTGTCCGCGCCGCTGCGGGTAACCCGGCCCGGCACCGTCGTCCTCGGCCTCGGTCTGGCCACCCTTCAGGCCGTCAAGGGCAACTCGCTCATCGAGGTCGCCGACATCGGTGACGTCTCCGTGGCCGGCGTGATCCTGGAGGCCGCCTCCGCCCATTCCCCCGTGCTGCTGCGCGTAGGCGACGGCCACACCCGCAGGAGCCACGCACACCAGCCCACCGCGCTCTTCGACATCTTCCCGCGCATCGGCGGCGCCGTCCCCGGCGGCACCGAAGTCAGCGTCCAGATCGACAGCAACGACGTGATCGTCGACCACGTCTGGGCCTGGCGCGCCGACCACGGCCTCGACGGCACGGTCGGCTGGTCGGTCAACCCGGCGGGCGTCGGCTTCCTCGTCAACGGCGACCGAGTCACCACCTACGGCCTGTTCGTCGAGCACCACCAGAACTACGAGGTGCTCTGGAACGGCAACCAGGGCCGCACCTACTTCTTCCAGAACGAGCACCCCTACGACGTCCCGACCCAGTCGGCCTGGAGACACGGCGACACCAACGGCTTCGCCGCCTACAAGGTCGGCGACCACGTCACCGACCACCACGCCTGGGGCCTGGGCAGCTACGCCTACTTCAACCTCAACGCGAACATCTACACCGACCGCGCCTACGAGGTCCCCGACACCCCGGGCGTCGTCTTCACCTCCCTGATGACCGTCTGCCTCAACGGCCCGGGCGGCGGCGGCATCCTGCACTGCATCAACAACACGGGTGACCCCGTCGAGAACGGTTTCGGAACCTACAACATGAAGTCGTACGCGAACGGCGTCGGCACGGTCTGACCTGCGCCGCAGGCAGTGACGCCCACATGGATCACTCCGCCCACACCGTCTTCCCCTCGGGGACGCGTACCCGGCTGACTGGAACAAGGTGACAAGCCCCTACCGGGGCTGCCGCAGTCGAGTGTGGACAAGGTCGCGGGTGGGGAGTGGGAACTGAGGTGGATCGGGTGCGGGTAGAGCAGACGAGCTGGGCAGCTGACATCGCACGAAGGTCGATCACCGCCTCCCACCAAACGACAGCCAGGTATTCTTGATCACATCGTCATAGCGGCCCGACGGGCTTCCGCTCCACCTCGGTGGAGTCTCGAAGGACATGCCCCCACCCGCGCGAGCTACTTCGTGCTGCCTGGGGGAAGTCCTTGCTGTTCCGCGAGTCCGCACAAACGATCGCCGCCAGAGCGCTGGACAGTTCGCTGTACCTCCACCTCACCGAGCAGTTCGTCCACATGCACGGATACCGCCCCGGCGCCTCCGAGGTCCGGTCCTGGGAGCGGAGCATCCCCGCACTGGCGGGCGTACTCAACGACGCGGGACTCGGTGAGGTGGAGGTGATGCTGGAGTACGCCCTCCCGCTGAACAGCAAGCGCGTCGACGCCGTGCTCGCCGGAGTACACCCCACCACGGGCGAGCCGTCGTACGTGGTCGTCGAACTGAAGCAGTGGAGCCAGGCGGAGCCGGACGAGGACGACCCGGCACTGTGCCGGATCGACGCCTACGCACACCCTGTCCTCAACCCCATCGAGCAGGTTCGCCGCTACTGCGAGTACCTCGTCAACTTCAACGGCGCGGTCGCCGAGCACCCGGGCCGGGTCAGCGGCGTGGCGTACCTGCACAACGCCACTGAGTTCGGCGTGAGCGGTCTGCGTGCGATCGAACTCGACGACCGCGGCCAGATGTTCACGGGCGAGCGACGCGGCGAGTTCATCGCCCACCTCCGCGCCAAGCTCAGTACCGGGCGCTCGCGCGGCTGACGAGCTTCAGGCTGGCAAGACGGTCCCGTCGAAGCAGCTGATGTCGGTCGCGGCCCAGGAGGTGCGCGAGCGCCAGCAGTTCGTGCTCCTGGACGAGCAGCAGGTCGCGTACCGCCTGGTGCTGAACGCAGTCCGCAAGGCCAAGCAGTCCGACCACAAGGAGATAGTGGTCGTCACCGGCGGCCCTGGTACCGGCAAGAGCGTCATCGCGCTCTCCTTGCTGGGGGAGCTGTACCGGCAGGGCGTCCCCGCCCTGCACGCGACTGGCTCCCAGTCGTTCACCAAGACCATGCGCAAGGTCGCCGGCACGCGCAAGCGCGAGGTGCAGGAACTGTTCAAGTACTTCAACAGCTTCATGACGGCCGAGAAGAACGCCCTGGACGGCCTGATCTGCGACGAGGCTCACCGGATCCGCGAGACCTCGGCCAACCGCTACACTCCGGCGGCCCACCGAACCGGCAAGCGACAGATCGACGAACTCACCGACGTCGCCCGCATTCCCGTCTTCCTCCTCGACGAGCACCAGGTGGTGCGCCCCGGCGAGATGGGCACCGTCGAGGACATCAAGGCGGCCGCGGCCGCCAAGGGTCTCGAGTGTCATGTCGTGCCGCTGGACAGCCAGTTCCGCTGTGGCGGAAGCGACGCCTACCTGCGCTGGGTGGTGCGTCTCCTCGGTCTCCAGCCTGGTGGCCCGGTGGTCTGGGAACCCGACGACCGCATGCAGCTCCTGGTCGCCGACAGCCCCGAGGAGATGGAGGCGTTCCTTCAGGCCCGCAGAGCCCAGGGCTACGGCGCACACGTGTCCGCCGGATACTGCTGGCCCTGGTCCCCGGAACCCAAACCCGGCGACCCGCTCCCGGCCGACGTGGTCATCGGCGACTGGGCCCGACCGTGGAACCTGCGCGGCGAGCGCTCCGTCTCCGGCGCCCCGCCGTCCGCCCTGTGGGCCACCGACCCGGCCGGCTTCGGCCAGGTCGGCTGCGTGTACACCGCCCAGGGCTTCGAGTACGACTGGTCCGGCGTGATCATCGGTCCCGACCTGGTGTGGCGCGGCGACCACTGGGTCACGGACCGAACGGCGTCCAAGGACCCGGTCTTCAAGAAGTCGACCTCAGACGCCGACGTCGACCGCCTCATCCGCAACACCTACAAGGTGCTGCTGACCCGCGGCATGATCGGCACGATCGTGTACTCGACAGACCCGGAGACGCGGGAGAAGCTGCGGGAACTGGCGGGTGGGGTGGCACGGGAGGCGGTGCCCGCCTGACGGCCGGACCGCGTCCAGGTACTCAGGTGTTGGCAGAAGCCCAGCCAGGCCGATCCTGCTGGGCTCTGCGTAGGAAGCGGTCTACATCGAATCCGTGTTCGCTGAGCCGGTACCGAGCCGTCTCCAAGTGATGGTCCTCGAAGAGGTGCCGATACCATGGCAGGAGGACGAAAGCCTCAACGCTCAGCTCAAGGCGGCCACTTTCCCACAGCGTGGCGAACCCGTCGGAGGCGTTTCCACCGCGTAGGAGTTGCTTGGCCGCTCCTACTCCGCCCAGTTCCCCCAACATTTGCGTGAACCGTGTCGGGTTGTAGCCGATCTCACGCTTGAGGCGCTCGGCGCCCCTGCGCATGTCGTCGTGGAACTTGAGTTCTGCTTCGTCGCTCGCCATGCCCTGTCCTCCGAATTCCACCTGGCACCTGCGTGAAGCGTTATTGCTGTGCAGTTCTGTTGAATTCGCAGAGGGCCCGGTGATAGTGCAGATATTCCTCATTGATCTGATGGTCGGTGCGTCGGTGAAGGCGCCCCAGGGAATCACCTCCATGCGTGTGCCGCACGAAGCCGTCAACGTCGATGTAGATCTCAAGACCGTCGAAGAGAACGTGGTGGTTGGGGCACAGGCAGAGCAGGTTCGACAGTTCGTCCGGGCCGTCATGCGGAGTCCCGAGGCCGCGGATGTGGGCAGCCTCACTGTAGGGCCTGCGTTTGTACTGGAGCCGGGTCTCGCATACCTGGCAGGCATGGCCGTACAGTTCCTTGACCTGGTTGGCGATCGCGGCGTTGCGAACCAGTCGCGAGGAGGTGGATTCCCGGCGGGCGGTCGGGCCGGTCGCTTGCTCCGCCGCGGCGCTCTTCCCGCCGTGGCCATCCTCGTCATCATCGAGCAGGCCATCGGCCGAGGTGTATCCAGCGAGGCCCACCTGACTGAGCAGCTCGCGCTGATCGACATCGTCAAGGTATGTACTGCACAGTTTGGCCACGGCTTCGAGGCGCGTAAGAGGGTCCTTCAGCAGCTCCGCGCTTGCATGGGTCAGGCCTGCGACGGGCTGGACGCTGTTGAAGATGCCCACCTGCGGCATGGCGCCGGCGTCGCTGCGTATCCCGTGGACCTCCCAAAGGCCACTGCGCTGCAGGTGCCAGAAGGGATACTCAGGGGTGACCTTGGAACTGGGCAGTCCGAATTGGGTCAGCAGAGGGCTTACCTCGTCGCGAAAACAGGACCAGGGCGCCAGGCGCGGCTTGCCTGCTGCGATCCGGGACACCGCCCAGAGGAGAGCCAACGGTTGGTGACGGCTGGGAGCCTTGCTCTCGGAGTGACGATGGGTGTTGAGGGAGCCGATCCGATCCAGCAATCCCGTTGCGGTGAGCTCCGGAGACTTGGCTGGGCGTTGCGCCGGAGGCCGGGGAGGGGCCAGTTGTCGCTTCCTCGGTAGAAGTTGGACCATACCCCTGTATTTCTCGGCTGACCGCAGGGTAAGGCTCCGCAGCGGTACTGGTACGTCGAGTTGGCGTAGCACCGGCGCGGCAAGGACCGGGGTGGGGAACTCCTCGATTTCCCCCAGAGCCATGATGTGTTCCCATGTGGCCTGATCCTCGTTGCTTCCCCAGACCTTTTGTGCCACGGACCTGCTGTTGAACAGATGAAGGATGCGGGCGCGAGCGATGAAATGGTTCTCCGCGTAAAAGAGCACGTCGTCGCCGACACGGCGATTCCGCAGAGCTCTCGCTTTTTCGTTGTTGGCTTGCGTCGTCGGAGTGGAGCCCCACAGGCGAGCGATCCCGTCCGGGTACAAGGCGGTCAGAGTATCCGCCTCCTCGCCTAGTGTGCTGCGCCAGAAATCACGAGGGTTAGTCGGTCTTGGTTTGGCTGTTGGGTGGGGTGATCCTCGCGAGGTAGTCGGCGAGGGACTTAAGGATCTCGTCGGCGGTCTTGGTCC
>NZ_JBIDAL010000034.1:0-22457 GCF_043202415.1 Streptomyces sp. NPDC048192 | reverse complement strand
CCTCGGAAAGAACGATCTCCACAGCAGCAGGACCTCGATGCGCCACGGAAAGAAGGTACCAACTAACCCTCGTGATTTCTGGCGCAGCACACTAGAGATCCTCGATAGCTCAGTCGGGGAACTGCAGGAATGCCGTCTGGACCCGGAGCCAGGTGGTGTCCGGGCGGGTTTCCTCGTACGACGTTTCACGCCCCCCCCTTCCAGGCCCATGCCCTGGCCGCGGGCGTGAGGGGCGACGGTGATGCTGCGGATCAGCCCGCACACCGGGGCTTTGAGTAGGCGTACGGATACCAGACCACTCCACGAGCAGAGGACGATCGACGGCATGGCCTACCTGATACGCGTCGCGAAAACCACCGCTGTGGTCGCCGTCGTCACGTTCGGATCCTGGAAGCTCCTCGATGCTCTGGAGGCGCTGCTCGATCACCTGACCTCCGCGGACAGTGACCGCAACCCGCTGGCCGGCGTCCCCTACTACTGGGCCGCCGACGCAGCGGTCATCGCCTTGTACCCGCTCGCCCTGTGGGCGGGCCTCAGGCTGGTCAGGATCCGCGGAAACCACCTCGCGGTCACCGTCGGCTTCCTCACCTGGGTCACGGTCATGCTGCAGCATCTGGACATCAGCACCCCGGGGAACGCTCTGCGATTCACGGTCCACGTACTGCTGACAGCTGCCGCTTCCCTGCCGCAAGCGACGCTGATCGGGACACGGCCGAAAGCCCCGCTGCCTTGACGCGCCGGCCAATAAGGACCGTCCTCCTGCACAGCCTCGGCACAGCACTTCTGCTCGCTTACGCCCTTGGCTGCGCATCGAGGAGCTCCGGCGGGTCGGCGATACGGGGTGAGGAGCCGACCCAGGCTCGTGGGGGGCGCTACTGCCAGGCGGCCTTCGCGGGATCCCAGTTCCCGTGCACGCTGCCGTCGAGCAGTGGGTTGAGGAAGACCTCGGCGGCTTGAGCTGCCTCCGGGAAGGTGCGGCATCCCTGGAGCCCGATGACCAGTGCCGCAGCAGTTGGGTAGTGGTCGTGCCAGGCCGTTCCGGGGGCCTCGAAGTTCTTGGGCAGGGTGAGGTCGATACCTCGTTGACGCCTGAGTTCGGCTTCCTGGTGTACAGCTTGGTAGGCCGTAGGGCCGTTGACCGTCTCCTGCTGGCTGATCAAGAGCAGGTCGGCCAGGTCGCGGTAGCGGCTGGAGCCCCCGTCTCCGTGTCGTTCGTACAGGGCGCAGATCTTGTCGGAGATGTGGTCGATGAGGGGGTAGAGGCGCACGGTTGGCCAGTCGATGGGCCAGGGCAGGTCCACGGCGGAGGCGAGGGGCCGGGTTTCGGGGGTGCCGGCGAGAGTTCGGCGGACCGTGATGTCGACTTTGACGTTGTCGACGCGGGTCGGCCCGAGGAAGACCTGGAAGTGCTGGGAGCCGCCGCGGGCTGGGTCGGCCGCCGAGGTGTACTTGCCGGGGGCGAAGCGAAGGAAATCGCCCAGGTCGTGGGCTGCGGCTTCCAGGACGCGCTTGCGTGCCTCGTCCGGAGTCAGTCCGGGCTGAGCGGTCTGCAGGTCGATGTCGCCGCTGAGACGGGCCGCACCCCGGTAGCGCACGAGGAGAGCCTGGCCGCCTTTGATGAGCCAGCCGTCAGGATCCAGAGTGAAAACCCGGGCAGCGAGGCGATTGAAGTAGAAGATCCGCATGAGGTCAGCGACGTTCATGCCCGTCTGCTTGGACATCTTCTTAGCCGACTGGTTCAGAGCAGTTCTGAAGGCCGTCGGAGTCCGATAGGTCTTGCCCACGGATCGCCCCCCTGGCACGCTGCCGGTGATCCGCAGACTCTACGCCCAAATGATCGACATCAGCCTGGCTGGCTGTCAGATTTCTCCGGTCCCTGGCTGCTGGTGCCATCCAGTTCCTGAGCGCCATCACCAGAGATCGCACCGCCTTCCCCGTCCGAGGGGCGAGGGGAAGGACTAGTGCGTTTGGCAGCCGGGGCAGGGACGGTCGCTTGCCCGAAGGCCTTCAGCATGCCGGGCGGGAGGGCTGCAACGTTCCGAACGGCACGGCCGATGCCGGGGTCCGGCTGCATCATCTTCTGCATCGCTTCTGCGATGGCGAAGTTGGGCTGCAGCATCTTCCGGATCGCCTCGGTGACCGCCGGGTCCGGCTGCCACAGCTTCCGGATCGACTCCGTCAACGCAGCGTTGGGCTGCAACGTCTTCCGGATCGCCTCGGTGACCGCCGGGTCCGGCTGCCACAGCTTCCGGATCGACTCGGTGACCGCCGGGTCCGGCTGCAGACTCTTCCGGATCACCTCCATCAATGCGGGGTCAAGCACAGATGCGGTTGGCGGCGGGTTGTCTTGTTGGCGCGCTGCTGCCCGTGTCGCCCACATGAGCTCGATGAGGTCAGGGCGTTCGGCGAGAAGGTGGACGGCTTGATCGAATCCTTCCTGGCTTGCCCGGTCGACTTCCTGGCGGCGCAGACTTTCGCCTGCCTGCGCGACGAGGTGGTTGATCAGGTCGTATCCGGTGGCGCTGGCTTTCAGGCCGTACTTCCGGGCGAACGGCTGGACCTGTTCTGCCAGGTCGTCGACATTGATCAGGTCGCGGCGTTCGGCGTCGGCGATGACTCCGCCGATGTGTCCGCCATCGGCACCGCTGTGCAGCAGGTCGGCGATGGTGCGCATGGCTGTGGTGACGGGCAGGCCGTCGACTGTGGTGATCTCTGTCGTTGCGACCTGCGCGGTACGCAGGCGGACGAACGGTTCGGTGGTGGTCCGTCGGCGCGGGACACTGATCTCTACGTCCGGGGCGGGAATGTCCCCGAGGTCCAGCAGCTGGCAGGCGGAGGCGTGGGAGACGACGCCGGAGTCCGGGTCACCGACGGGCCGATCCCATAGGAATCGTTTGGGCTGCAGGCGCAGCCAGGCGACCTTCACCTCCAAGTGGGGCGGTACGCCTGCGGCGGTCAGCTGGTAAACGCCGCGGCCCACGTTCGACAGGAGGCCGGCCTCCGTCAGCCGCAGCAGTTGCACGCCATTGATGCCCAGCTCCTTGGCCTGCGCGGCCGTCACCAAGCCCCACTGATCTGCAGCGGCTCCAGAAAGAGCAGCCACCTGCTCCGTACGGTCCATGCAGAAATAGTTACACAGGATCGCAGAGTTAGTTACTCCATTGGTGTAACAAACTCTGCACTCAGGTTCCTAGGGATGTAACTATCTCTGCATAATCATCTCGGAGGGGCGGGCGTCGGGCCACCGAGCACTGGGCAGCCCAGCGCCTCGCTGCGGATCGCCGTGCGCGTGCGGGTGCGCATCGGTGCGGTGCGTCGGCAGAGCACCAACCGGCCGGCCCGTCAGCGGGCTTCTTCGAGGGCCCGCTGAATCAGCCGGAACTCGTTGTCGTCCACCACCTGGATCACCGTGCCGAGCTGTACCCGCAACGGGACCACGAGCGACACGGCGACCTCCAGGATGGCCATCTCGCTGACGGACGCCTTCAGCGCACCGGAGCGGGACAGCAACAGGTCGCCGATCGCGTCCCAGTCGACCGATGGCGCTTGGCTGCGGTCGATGACCGGCTGGCCGGCAGATCGCGAAAGGTCGGCCTCCTCGGCGAGCAGGCGCCGCAGCCAGTAGCCGTCCCGGTGAGCGCCGAGCAGCCGGGTCGCCGCCCGCATCCGTTCGTCGCCCACGCCTGAGA
The DNA here is from genome assembly GCF_043202415.1 of Streptomyces sp. NPDC048192. Lineage (NCBI taxonomy): Bacteria > Bacillati > Actinomycetota > Actinomycetes > Kitasatosporales > Streptomycetaceae > Streptomyces > Streptomyces sp. NPDC048192. The sequence goes on along the minus strand of NZ_JBIDAL010000034.1, from coordinate 18,768 downwards.
GCAGCTTCTCGGCGAGCTGCTCGCCCGTCCGGCCGTCCGTGTCCGTCACCAGCCGTCTCCCCTCGTTTCCCCGGCGGCCGGGCCCCGGCGGCCCGGCTGTGTCGCTCCACTGTGCGCCGATGCCGGACCACTCCCGGTCCGGCCACGCCGAGGGTTCCCCCCCAAGCACCTCACCACCGCCCGAGCCCCTCTCACACGGGTGATGCTCCGGGCCGGAACCGCGGAAAGCCGCCCTCTGTGCCCGAAATCGCCTCCTGACCTGCGGAATCAGCAGATCAGGACGTTTTCAAAGCTGCGAAGGGCCATGGACTACCCGACCTCTTACTGTCAATCTGTTAGACACTCCGGGTTGTGCGGCAGGCGAGGGCCATGGATGGACGTCCCGAGATCGATTCGCTGGTGGCTCAGGTAGAACGGTTCTGCGGCAGCCTTCGGCGGTTGTCGCCCGAGGCGAGGCTGAGGCTGGCAGCCCGCTTGCGGGACGAACTGGGCCAGGTGGTGGAGACCGCCATCGACGCGTCGATGACGGCGGCGGCCCGGCGGGGCTGGGGACTGCGGAGGATCGGCCGGCTGGTGGGGCTGTCCCATGAGACGGTGCGTTCCCGTATCGGCCGGTCCATGGAAAGTGAGCGGGCATGAACGACTTCCAGCGGTTCCGGTCCGCCATCACCGACGAAGGCGACACGATCACGGTGGCAGCCTTCGGCGAGATGGATCTCGGCTCCGTCGAGGACCTGCACAAGACCGTCGTCCGCTGCCTGCAGGCGGCGCAGGTGCAACACCTGGTGGTGGACATGTCCCAGGTGGCCTTCTGCGACTGCTCGGGGCTGGGGGCCCTGATAGAGGCGCGGGAATCGGCCCTGCGGCGGGGGGTCTCCTTCCATCTGACCGAGGTGAAGACGCCGGTCGTGATGCGCCTGCTCACCCTGACCGGGACCACCACCTTGTTCGGGCTGAATCGGCCGGCCTGAAAGGCACCGCCGGTTGGAAAGCGACCTGGTTGACGACACCGTGACCGCACCGGATGCCGCGCGTTGGTCGAGGCGACACGCGTGCATCGGAGTGTCGTGCGGTCCCAGTTCTCGCCGGCGTGGGGATGGGGAACCGCTGGTTCCGGTGACCGCCCCTGTCACGGCAGGTGGCTCCTGGCCTTCCCCCCTCGAAGGCCAGGAGCCATCGACGCCCCACCGGCAGCGGCATGGTCGACCGCTGACAGACTCCAGCGACGGTGAGACAGAGGGGCTCCGTCCCGGTGACCTAGCAGCCAGCCGGTATCCACGAAGCCGACCGGGACTGGTCCTTCCCCGAGGGCAGGACCATCACCTAGGTCCGCGCCACCCGAGGCACCGTCGCCCTCACGGCCCGCAGCAGCCATCGGCATGCTGAACGCCATCCGGGATAGGAGTGGCAGTGCTGCCCTCGCACACGCGCGCCAGCTGCAACAGCGGAGCGCGGGAGACCAGGCCGGGATGTGATCATGACGGAGTGCAGGCAGAACGCCCACCTGCTGCCAGACGCAGAAGCGTTGGCAGGGCGCGACCAGTTCGCCCAGCGGATCAGGCAACTGCAAGAGGAGATCGGCCAGTTGCAGAAAGCCGTCAGCTCCCACGCGGTGATCGACCAGGCCAGCGGCGTGGTCATCTCACTCGGCGGTCTCCGCCCCGAGCAGGGCTTTGACGTGCTGCGGAAAGTCTCGCAGCGAACCAACACCAAACTGCGGGATGTCGCCGAACAGATCGTCGACTGGGTGCACAGCAAGAAGCTCGACGACAGCATCCGCGAAGCGCTGGAAACCGCTTTGACCGAGGCGGCATCTTGCTAGACCAAACACGACGGCGCCTTCACGGAAACGGCCTGACCTGCACCTCTCCCTCTCACGGTCAACCTGCACCGCATGACCTGTCTGCGCGAGAATCGCTGTCAGCGCATGCCGCGCGCCGAACGCATACCCTCATGATCGCCATGATGCCGATGCCCGGGGTCGAGACCTGAGCGCCACGGGAACGTCACGCGCACGCATCACTGTCGAAGCGACCAGCCTCCGCTTCGGCCTGGCACGATGCCCCTCATGGAGCCGCTGCCCACCCCGTGTCCCGCCGAGCTGATCCCGGACGCATCGGCCACGGCCGCCTACAACGCCGCTTACAAGGCGGCCAAGGAGCAGCATGCCGTGTTCGTCGCCATCGAGTGCCAGGCCCAGCGGTGGACGGTCAAGCCCGACGCGCTCACGGCCCCCGCGCACGCCATCAGCAACGCGGTCTACGACGCCATCTGCCGCGCGACCCTCCACCTGATCCGCTCCCGCGAGATCCGCCCGGACTCCTCCTGCGGGCCTGTCTACTTCGCCTGGTACGACCTGGAGCACGAGCACCGGGCCCGGGAACTCGCCGCCGCACTCCACGCCGCCCTGTACGGCAACCTCGGCCCACTGGCCCAAGCCGTACCCCACACCCCAGCCTGACCAGCAACCAGCCCCGAGCCCGCAGCAACCGAAGCCGCCAGCCAGCCTACCGGCGCAGGCCAGGAATGGCCGGGCAGCAAGAGGTAGTTCGACCTTCACCCGGCTTCGGGGCTTAATCAGAGGCTCGGAGAGACCTCGGATCAGGTGTGCGGGAAAGGCTTTACCCCGCGGAAGCTGTCAGTCCCGCAGACTAGCGTCCTGCCATGGACGCAGGAGACTGGATTGCCCTTGCCGCGGTCGTCGTGTCGGTCGGCGCCGCTGCCATCAGCATGCATCAAGCCAAGACCGCCAAGGACTCAGCTTCACACGCCAAAGAGCAGGCTGACGCGGCAAGAGAGGCCAACGAGCTAACTCGCCAGCAGATAGCCAGGCATGACGCAAAGGAGCAGGAGGAGAGGATCGAAGCGCAGGCCGCAGCACTTCGCGAGGCTGAGGCTGTTCACCTGGGCGTCGGCGGCAACGCTTGGTCCCTACTGATCCGCGTCCAAAACCGCAGCAGCCGCCCCATCAGCAATGTGCAACTCATGGACGTACGTGCGGACGAACCCGGGCCGTGGCGCTCGTGGACGGTCAACCCGAACGTGACCAGGGCGATGCAGCGCACTCAGCAAAAGCAGCTGGATCCGAACGCCGTGATGACTACCGCAGTCTGGCTTCTCGATGAACATGGACAGCACCTGACTCACGCCCCCGGTGCCGCGAAGGTGGAGGTCAGGTTCCGAGATGCAGATGGACAGTGGTGGATGACGGAATTGACGGATGGTCCTCGCAGGATCGACGCACCCTCCGACTGAACGCGGTCGGTCACAGCTGCTTCCTCCACCCGTCCCGGTTGCGGCCGACCCTTTCCGCTCAAAGGCCGGCCGCCACCCTATCGGGAGGTTCCGCGACTTGAACCGAGCCGCGTCGGCAGTCCTCCGCCTCTCTCGGGGCACGCTGGCGGAGGCAACCGAGACCACAAAACTAGCGTCAATACCCCCGCGTCGGCGGGGAGGACATGCCCGGCCTCGTGCCGACCTTGATCAGTACGGAACACCCCCGCGTCGGCGGGGAGGATCAGGCGGCCGTAGCGCGCGCCGTCATCCTCAACGGAACACCCCCGCGCCGGCGAGGAGGACAGCTGTTCGATCTCCCAGGCCCTGCGGGAAGGCACCCAGGCAGACGGTCTCCGACTACCCGGTGCCATAGCGGCTCTCGGCGACAGGCAGGAGCCGCTGCGGTGATCAGTGAAGGGCGGCGAGGGCTTGGTGGGCGATGCCGATTGCGGTGGCGATCTGGTGGGGGGTGGCGCGGCCGCGGGCGGGGTGTGCGCACATGTTGCGTATGCGCCGGGCCTGGTGGAGGCGGCCTGCCGGGATCCCGGTCCGGGCCGCGAGGAAGTTGACGGCGGTGCGCGGGTCGGGGCAGTGGATGAGCAGTTCGTCCCACAGGCAGACGAGGGAGTAGGCACCGCAGGACTGGGGGCAGGCGTGGCGTGCAGCAGGCATAGCGGTCTCCCGGAGAAGAAGGGTGAGATGGTTGAGCCGCCGTGCGGCGGCTTGCACTTCTCACCGTGCGCCGGGCACGCGATGATGAGCATCTGCACCAACCAACGTTGTTTTCCAGCCTGTTGGCCCCTATCACGGTGATGGTGAGCACCAGTGACTTCTCAGAGACCCTCTCCCGGCTTCCGCCCCGAAGACGATCAGGGAACGGGCCAGGGCCCAGGGACGTCTGCGGGCGATGCCGAAAAGGTTGAGGGGGAGCTGGAGGTGCGGCTGCCCGCGGACGACACCCGTGAGGGCTTCGCCCAGCTGGTCGGTCGGCTCTTTGCGAGCACGGGGCTGACGACGAATGCCTTCGAGGCTGCGCACCGCTTCGGTGACGGCATGGTCTCCAAGGTCAGCACGGGCAAGCAGCTGCCTTCCCTGGCCTTCGTGGACGCGCTGGTCGGAGAGGCCCAGGACCGTGCGGGTTTGTCCCAGGCGGCGGCCGACGCCGTCTACGCCGCATACGGGCGCATGCTCGGTTCCAGCGCACAGGATCCAAATGCCAAACCAACCAGCACCATGCACCGGCAGATGCTTGAGCTGTTCAAGGTGACCATGGCGCTGCGTTCCGTCAGTGGCCAGCTCTCAACCACTACCTATGAACTGCAGGTGGTGCGGGAGCGTTTGGAACGGCTGCAGACGCAGCAGGCCGCCGGCACCCTGGTGGACGAGTCGGCGCTGCAGGAGGCTGCGGGCGAGGTGCAGCGTCTGACACGGCGGCGTGAGGAGTTGGTCCAGCAGCGCCAGGCGGCGGCACAAGAAGTCGACCGGGTCCGCAGTGACCTGGCCCGCGCCGAGACGGCTGCTCTCGCTGTTGCCGCTGACTCGGTGCCGGCCGAAGCCCCTGCCGGCGCAGGCGGGGAGTACACGCATCACCTTGAGCGGCTGACCGCGCCGGGCACCACCGGGCACGGGGACTACCCTCCCCCGCCCGTGTCGCCTCCCGCCCCGGCGGGCGGAGGTACCAGCCGGAGGTTCCTGTGGATCCTGGCCGCGGCCACCGTGACGGCCGTGACGCTGGGCAGCGTCCTGATCGTCACCCTCACCGGACGCTCCCAGGACTCCCACGCCGACGGCGCGCCGACCACCACCTCCCCACCGGTGAGTGCCGCTACCCGGACCTCCCCTGAGGCCGCCACGCAGAGCACACCCCCTGGGGCCGCGTCAGATCCCACCGCGACCGCGGAGTACACCGACGCGCCGTTCACCCTGCGTGGAGCGAACCTCAGCTCCTGCATCGACATCACGGGCGTGGGCTTCGCAGGCCAACACCCCACCGTTGAGTCCGGACTGAACTCCGAGCAGGACACCTCCACCTGGGACGATCTGTTCTACACCGCTTGTAACAATGATCAACCGGTCGTGACCGTCCCCACGGACGAGAAGTTCGCCCGCCTCACCACCCCGCCGACCGACGCCCAGTCCTGCCAGGCCACGGCCGAGCAGAACCCGACGGCCAACGACTTGAAGTTCTCCCAGATCAAAGCAGGCGACAAGTTCTGTCTGGTGACCGCCGCCCCGGATCCGCACGTGGTCTACCTGCAGGTGATCAGAACCGATCCGGCACAGCACGACATCTACTGGAAGGCCACCTCGTGGTCCCAATGAGACCAAGTGGGAGCTGACGAACATCAGGGCCGGCCCTGCGCGAGGGCCGGCCCTTCTTCAGGTCACGACGGTTGTGGGGCGATGGCCGAAGGCGTCAGTCCTCGGCGTGGGCGATGCGATCAGCGAACATCCGCGCTTGATCACCGAGCAGGTGCGGATCAAGCTGCCCGCTGCCGGAGCCGCCGTAGAGCACGCCCGCGATGGCGGTGCCCACGCGCATGAACAACTGAGTGCCGTGACCGGTCCCGCCGTCAACGACGTCGCCGGCCACCGACTCCGCTCCCACATCAGGCGGCGTCACACGGGTGACCGAGTCCTTGTCCAAAGCGGCCGTCACCACCTTGAAGGCCTTCACGGCACTGGTGCGGTCACGGAAGGCCATGAGCGTGAACCGCAGCTCCTCACCGCTACGACGGTCGCCGAAGCTGTCACCGCCGTAAAAGAGCATGCCCCGGCACTCCGCCGTGTCGCAGTCGCTCGGCTTGCTCGCCGCTGCCTGCGCACGATCGCCCACCTGCCAGCCTTTTGGCATCTGCGGGCCTTCCGGCAGCGCCCCCCGTACCTCGGCGGCCGAGGAAAACGCCCGGTCCGAGTCCATGTCCACCCTGTCCGAACCAACCGCTCCGGCCAAGGCAAAGCCCGCCCCCGCCAGCCCCCCGGCCACCAGAACCGCGATGCCCGCCACGGCCGCACGTGAGCGTCCGGCGATCAAGCCACGCCACCGGCCACGCGGCGCCGGCGGCACCACGGGCTGAGGCGGTACGGTCGGCCTGGGTGGAACGGCCGACTGCTGCATGTCATGCGATCCCGCGGTGTGCCCGTTCTCTTCCACCCTGCTCTCCCCTCCACGAGCGGCCTTCGCTGGCCGAACCTTGCAGGATCCCACAAGGTCACGAGCGGCACCAGACATTCGCGTACACGCTGCGGCCCGAAGGACCGAGCCGAGGGCTGCGGCGGCCAGACTGAAGACGAGAGGTGCGGACTCTGCGCGGTCTGCGCTATCCATCCGGACCCCAAGACGCCGGTATCAGAGGCAACCGTGACCGCGCGGGAACAGACCTCCGACGCGGCGTGCCGCCCTCAGCCCCAGCACTGCCAGGAGTCCTTGTCGTAGAAGTTCTGGAACCGGCTGACCGGCGGCGTGCTGTGGTAGATGGTCTGGCAGGCGGCCTGGGTGTCGATTGCGGTGGAGCTGCCGGTGCAGTACCAGCCGTAGGCGTAGCGTCCGGAGGTGTAGGTGGCGCCGGGGTGTCCCGTGGCGGTGCAGTAGGCGTTGAAGTCAAGAGGGCCAAGTTCGCGGGTGGCGTGCCAGCACTGCCAGGTGTGGGGGTCGTTGAAGTCGGTGACGCGGTTGGTGACCTGGTCGGTGCTGGTGTGGTAGGTCCAGGCGCATACGGCTTCGGCGTCGTCTCCGGTGCCGTTGTCGGCGCTGCAGCGCCAGCCGTAGGCGTTGTTTGCGGTGAGCCGCACCGGTCCTTGGCCCGTGGCCCGGCAGTAGCCGTCGAAGTCCGGGGTGCCGAGGAGGCGCGGAGCGCCGGACCGGAAGGTCTTCGGCCGGGCCGATGTGTTGCCGGTCTCTCCTGCATCGCCTGGTGGGCCTCCGTGGGGTTGTGTGGCCGAGGAGGCGTTGGTGCTGAGCGAGGGGTTCTGCGCCTGCTGTGCCGGTGTGTTGGTGGGTGGGACAGCAGTGCGGGAGGATGCGGTGCCGCTGTGGATGGGCAAGGGTGAGACGGCTGAGGGCACGGGACCGTCGCTCGGCTGGAGACTGCTGTCGGGAGAGGTCCGGCCGGGGCTGGCGAGGACAGCGGCCACGATGACGGCGACGGCGAGCAGCAGCGGAACGACACTCATCTTGACGCGGATTACGGTGCGCCGGGTGGCTTCCTTGGCCAGCAGGGCGGAGGCCTCGTCGCGGCGGGCTGCGACCTGGGCCGCGAGGGCGGCAGGCAGCCACAGACCCTCGTGGCGGTCGGTACAGGCGTCGATGATCTGCTCGGGGGTGGGGCGGCGGTCGGGGTCCTTGTCCAAGCACGCCTTGATCAAGACCCGGAGATTGTTGTCCTCGCAGGCCAGAGCGGCTGGATCGGGGTCGCAGTGGACGATGCGGTACAGGACTTGGCCGCTAGAGCCGTCGCCGAATGGGGCGATCCCGGTGGCGGCGTAGGCGAGCAGGGAGCCGAGGGAGAAGACATCCGCGGCGCCGGTGACGGGTCGGCCGTCGGCCTGCTCGGGGGCCATGAAGGGGATGGTGCCCAGCTGGGCGCCGGTCTGAGTGAGCCGGGAGGCGTCCAGTGAACGGGCGATGCCGAAGTCGATGACCTTGGGTCCGTCCGCGTCCAGGAGCACGTTGGCGGGCTTGAGGTCACGGTGGAGCACCCCGGCCGCATGGATGGCCCGCAGGGCCTCGGCGATGCCGGCGGCCAGGCCGGCGACGGCCGCGGGCGGCAGAGGACCGCCTCTGTCGACGGCTTCGCTCAGAGAAGGGCCAGCAATGTAGGTGGTGGCCATCCAGGGCTGCGCGGCCTGGGGGTCGGCGTCCACGACCGCGGGTGTGTAAGCCCCCTGGACGCTGCGGGCCGCGGCGACCTCGGCGGCGAACCGGCGGCGGAAATCAGGGTCCTCAGCCAGATGGGCGCGGATGACTTTGACCGCAACCGGACGGCCCGCCTTGGAGGCTCCCAGGTACACCTGTCCCATCGCGCCCCCGCCCAGACGCCCCAGCAAGCGGAACGGCCCGATCCGTGTGGGGTCGGTGGCGGTCAGGGGCGCCGCGGCCGGGCTGCTCGGCGGGGCAGCGCCGGTCTTGCGGTCTGCGGGCGGCTCCAAGCCGGGGTCGGCAGCCGGGGCCGGGGCCCCTTCCGGCTCAGGTCGGGCGTGTGATCCCCGTGGTGCGTCCGGGCTGTCCGGGTCGTCGGTTTCGGCGGCCAGTCCCGGATCGGTGGCCAGGAGGACGTCACGCAGTTCCTGCCAACGTCGCTGCCATTCGTCGACATCTCCTTCGCAGGCCTCCACGAACGCCTTGGTGATGGCCCAGGTCGGCAATCGGCGGCCGGCTGCCGCGTCCGACAGCGCCGAGTGGGAATAGCGGGCCCGGCGTTCCAGCTCCCGGTAGGTCGGCTTCCCCGGAGCCGAAGCCCTCAGATCGCGCAGTCCTTGCGCGAAGTCGTGTAACGGCCCCTCCGGAATCGGCGCCTCACGCCTGCCCATCGTGGAACCCCCCGATACTCGTCTGCTTCGTCCCCACCCCGGCACCAGTGCGGCGAGATATCCATCATCGGCCCACGCCGGGCGTGCTGCCAGCGGTTCTCCGCGTCGGTCATGCGGCAGCCAACTGGTCAACAAATGTCCCTGGCAGGTCAACAATCCAGGCCGTGCACTGAGGTCACCACCGCTTCCGCCGACCCGATGCTCCGGGAGATGCGCCATGACCTCAGGCACCCACACGGCCCCCGCCGGACGGGGACTGCCCCTTCGCGTGCTGACGGGGCTGCTGGCCGCCGTGCTGGCCCTGCTGGCCGCGGTCACCGTGTGCCCGGGCCCGCACGATGCCTCCGCCGCCCGGCCCGCCGCCGCACCGATCCGCCTCCCGGCCCGCCCGGACGCGTCGGCGCCGGCCGCCCTGCGTGCGGACCACCCGGCCCCGGCCGTCGGCAGGCCGCACGCGGCATCCCGGAGCGCCGCCCGGCCCGTCACGCACCACACCGCCCGCACCATCCGGCTGCGGCCCGGCGACACTCTGTGGAGCCTGGCCCGCCGCTACGGCACGACCGTCGCGGCGCTGCAACACACCAACCACCTCGGGACGTCTTCACTGATCTACGCCGGCGGGCGCCTGAACGTTCCCGCGTCCGCCCGCCCGGCCGCCGGCCCCGGCAGCGGCCACCCCCGGCGCCATCACGCCGCACCGGCCGCACCGGGCGCCGCCGCGGCCGTGGCGTTCGCCCGCCGGCAGCTCGGTCTGCCCTACCGGTGGGGCGGCTCGGGAGACGGCGCGTACGACTGCTCCGGGCTGGTCCAGGCCGCCTGGCGCGCCGCCGGCGTCATGCTGCCCCGCACCACCGCCGCCCAGGCCCGGGCAGGTGTGCGCATCGCCCGCAGCCAACTCCGGCCGGGAGACTTGGTGTTCACCGCCGGGTACGGACACGTCCAGCTCTACGCCGGGCAGGGACGTGTCATCGAGGCCGCCCACCCCGGCACCCGGGTGCGCACCGCCTCTCTCCCCCCGGCCTCCCTCGTCGACGGCTACCGCCGCCCTGCGGCACTGCACCGCATCATCCAGGCGACTGATCACCGCCCTACGGCACCCGCCGCCGTGCCCGTCACCGCACGTGCCGCCGCACCCACCGCCGGGTCCGTCCGCGCGGCCGCCGCCGGCGTCTTCGGCAGCCAGTACGCGTGCGCGGCGTACATCATCGCCCGCGAGTCCGCCTGGAAGACGACCGCCGCCAACCCCGCCTCCGGCGCCTACGGCCTCGCCCAGGCCCTGCCCGGCTCGAAGATGGCCCGCTACGGCTCCGACTGGCGCACCAACCCGGTCACCCAGCTGCGCTGGATGCGCGCCTACGTCACCACCCGCTACGGCGGCGCCTGCGCGGCCTGGGCCTTCTGGCAGACCCACCACTGGTACTGACCCGAACCCGCCATGCCCTTCCGGTCTGCGCACAACCCCGCACACCCCTGACGTGACCCGCCCCCCTGCCAACCCCGAAGCCCAACCAGCCATGACATCAACCCAACATCCGAGGAGACTTTCGTGAAGGCTCTGACCACACGCGTGCACCGCTACTCCTGGCGTGCCCTGGCCGCGCTTCTGGCCGCCGCCGCCATCGTCGCGACCGGCCTGGTGCTGCACGCCACCGGCACGTTCACCACCACCGCCGGACATCACACGGCCAACCGCGTCCACCTCGCCGGCGCCGAGGTCAGCAACGCTCAGACCGGGCCTGACAGCGCAAACACGCACGACCCGAACATCACAGGCCCGGGCGGCGTACGCGACAACCTGCCCACCCTCGTCGCCACCCCGACGACACCCATCCCTTTCCGCCAGGAGATCGGAACCGCGGCCACCAACGGAACCTCGTTCTGCTTCGTGGGCAGCGTCATGGTCCAGTGCACCGCGTCCAACCCGACCAACCCCGCTCCCGAGTCCTACATCTCCGCCATCGTGAAGTACGCCAACGAGGCAGGAATCGACCCGCGGCTGATGCTCACCATGCTGTGGAACGAACAGGAGCACTGGCACGCGCTCGGCGGTGACACCGTCAACGGCTGGTGGGACTCTCTTCCCGTGGTCGGCAACCCAGACGGTCCCAGTTACGGCATGGCCGACATGAAGCAGGCCACCTTCGACCAGGTCCGCAACGCCCACCCGGCCCTGTTCGGCCCGTACCAGTGGACCGACCTGCAGACCAACAACGACCTGGCCATCCGTATGTTCGCCTATCAACTCGCCGACACCGAAGGCCACCGCACTCCCGACCAGACGGACCAGGTCTGGCAGGCCGTCCAGGCCCAGGCGCCCGAACTCGTCATCCCGACCACTTGGAGGGACACCGGCATCAAGCGGGACGAGATGCTGGCCATGGCCGCCAACGTAGGAGCGCGAACCGCAGCCGGTATCGCCAATGGCACCCTGACCGATCAGAAGGTCAAGGATAAGGGCACCTGGTACAAGTCCGCCATCGACGACAAGTGGGCCAGGGCCGACCAGATCATCTGCCAGTCCGGGGCCTTCAACTGCTCCCTGTGAGCGGCCGCAGAACCGGCAACGAACCCGCCCTTCACCTGTAGACGACGCATGGAGAGCCGCGCGGCAAGAGAAACCTTCTCAGCCGCGCGGCTAACGTGTGGGCCGTCTTCGAGTGACAGTGTGAGGTCCCGCAAGATCTTGGACAGTTTGGTCCCAGGAGATGCTCCATCTGCGCTCATCCACGGTGAACTCAGGGCAAGTTGCAGCAGCAGCACTCCCTTTGCCCCGGCCGGGCGGCTTGTCCCTCCGGCGTCACGCGCGGCCCCGTTGTCGCGCGCTCCCGTGAGCGCTGGAGCGGCTACGCATCGGAGGGGCCCCGGCGGGTCGGCGATACGGGGTGAGGAGCCGACCCAGGCTCGTGGGGGGCGCTACTGCCAGGCGGCCTTCGCGGGATCCCAGTTCCCGTGCACGCTGCCGTCGAGCAGTGGGTTGAGGAAGACCTCGGCGGCTTGAGCTGCCTCCGGGAAGGTGCGGCATCCCTGGAGCCCGATGACCAGTGCCGCAGCAGTTGGGTAGTGGTCGTGCCAGGCCGTTCCGGGGGCCTCGAAGTTCTTGGGCAGGGTGAGGTCGATACCTCGTTGACGCCTGAGTTCGGCTTCCTGGTGTACAGCTTGGTAGGCCGTAGGGCCGTTGACCGTCTCCTGCTGGCTGATCAAGAGCAGGTCGGCCAGGTCGCGGTAGCGGCTGGAGCCCCCGTCTCCGTGTCGTTCGTACAGGGCGCAGATCTTGTCGGAGATGTGGTCGATGAGGGGGTAGAGGCGCACGGTTGGCCAGTCGATGGGCCAGGGCAGGTCCACGGCGGAGGCGAGGGGCCGGGTTTCGGGGGTGCCGGCGAGAGTTCGGCGGACCGTGATGTCGACTTTGACGTTGTCGACGCGGGTCGGCCCGAGGAAGACCTGGAAGTGCTGGGAGCCGCCGCGGGCTGGGTCGGCCGCCGAGGTGTACTTGCCGGGGGCGAAGCGAAGGAAATCGCCCAGGTCGTGGGCTGCGGCTTCCAGGACGCGCTTGCGTGCCTCGTCCGGAGTCAGTCCGGGCTGAGCGGTCTGCAGGTCGATGTCGCCGCTGAGACGGGCCGCACCCCGGTAGCGCACGAGGAGAGCCTGGCCGCCTTTGATGAGCCAGCCGTCAGGATCCAGAGTGAAAACCCGGGCAGCGAGGCGATTGAAGTAGAAGATCCGCATGAGGTCAGCGACGTTCATGCCCGTCTGCTTGGACATCTTCTTAGCCGACTGGTTCAGAGCAGTTCTGAAGGCCGTCGGAGTCCGATAGGTCTTGCCCACGGATCGCCCCCCTGGGGTGCTGGCGTTAATCCGCAGACTCTACGCCCAGGCTGATTAACAGTCAGTTCGCCGTGCCAGATCCCTCCCCCGCTGATCACTGAGTTCCGTCCGACTCATGAGGGTTACTACTGGGCGTGGCCGTTCCTTGTACGTCTGAGTTACCAGAGGGACTTGCCTGTTCGGGGGCCGAGCTCGTGAGCTGCCCCGGATTTCGTGGAGTCCGCGATCGTGTGATCAAGCGGTCTGCGGGGCTTCCTCCAGTTGCGCCCAGTACGCCTGTTCGTACTCGTCGGGCGGCACATAGCCGAGGGCGGAGTGGAGCCGTTCACCGTTGTACCACGCGACCCACTGGAACACGGCCCGCTCGACCTCGTCGAAGTCCCGCCACGGCCCCTGATGCTCTATCAGTTCGGCCTTGAACGTGCCGTTCAGGGCCTCGGCCATCGCGTTGTCATAGCTGTCCGCGACGGAGCCGACCGACGCGGAGGCGCCGACCTCGGTCAATCGCTCTGTGTAGCGAATGGACACGTATTGCGACCCGCGGTCGCTGTGGTGAATGAGAGCGGCGTCCTTCTTGATCCTCTGCCGCCACAGGGCCATCTCCAGCGCGTCCAGCGGCAGGTCTGTACGCATGTGATTCGCAACCTGCCAGCCCACGATCCGGCGCGAGTATGCGTCCAGGACGAAGGCGACGTAGACCCAGCCCGACCAGGTGCGGACGTAGGTGAGGTCGGCCAGCCACAGCTGGTTGGGCCGCTCGGCGGTGAACCGACGGTTGACCAGGTCCGGCGGACGCGGGGCGGCCGGCTCGGGGATAGTGGTGCGGCGGCGCTGTCCGCGGATGACGCCCTCGATGCCGAGCTCACGCATCAGCCGCTCGATGGTGCAGCGGGCGACGCGGTGCCCCGCGCGGATAAGGGCGCGGGTGACACGGCGGGCGCCATAGGTGCGACCGGAGTCCTCCCACACGGCTGTGACCAGCGGGATCAGCTCCTCGTCGCGGAGTCGGCGGGCCGATTTCGGCCGCTGCTTGCGCGCAAAGTACGTCGATGGGGACAGCTGAAGCACCCGGCAGACGGGATCGACCCCGAAGCCGTCGCGCAGGTGGTCGATCACCTGCTCGGCCTCGTCCGGGGACGGTCGATCTCCTGGGCAAAAAACACACTGGCCGCTTTGAGGATCTCGTTGGCTCGCCTCAACTCGGCGTTCTCCTTGCGGAGTTGTTTCAGCTCCTCCAGTTCGGAGCTGGTCAGGCGGTCGTCGCGCTCGCCTGCGTCGGCCTCGGCCTGGCGGACCCAGGACCGCAGGGCCTCTTTGTGGATGCCGAGGTCGCGGGCTACGTGCGCGATCGGGCGGCCGCTCGAGCGGACCTCGCGGACGGCGCGCTCGCGGAGTTCATCGGGGTACTTACGGGGTGCTGGCACTGCTGGTGGTTCTCCTTACGCCTGGATCGTATCCCAGGCTTCAGGGACTCCACGAAAGCAAGAGCAGCTCACTCGGAGTGTCTGCCTGCCCGACGGCTTTGAACGTGGCGGGCGGCAGGGCGGCGGCGTGTTGAACCGCGCGCCAGATGCCAAGGTTCGGCTGTGCAGTCTTCCAGATCGCCTTGCTCATGGCCGCGTCCTGCTGTGACAGCTTGCGAATCGACCTCATGAGCGCCGGATCCGTCTTCGTGATCTTCCGCACCGACTCCATCAGCGGCAGCAACGCCTCCCGGACCGACTCCGTCATCGGCAGCAACGCCTTCCGCATCGCCTCCTGCATCGCCGGATCCATCCGCGTGATCTTCCGCACCGACTCCGTCAACGCAGGGTCAAACACAGATGCAATAGGCAACGGGGTGCTTTGCTGGCGCGCAGCTGCCCGGCTCGCCCACATGAGCTCGATGAGTTCGGGGCGTTCGGCCAGGAGGTGGATGGCTTGATCGAATCCTTCCTGGCTTGCCCGGTCAACTTCCTGACGACGCAGAGTTTCACCGCCCTGCGCAACGAGGTGGCTGATCAGGTCGTATCCAGCGGCGCTGGCTTTCAGGCCGTACTTCCGGGCGAATGGTTGAACCCGTTGCGCCAGGTCGTCCACAGCGATCAGATCGCGACGCTCGGCGTCGGCGATGACTCCGCCGATGTGTCCGCCGTCAGCACCAGCGCGCAGCAAGTCGGTGATGGTACGCACGGCCGTGGTGACGGGCAGGCCGTCAACTGTGGTGATCTCTGTCGGCCCGACCTTCGCGGTACGCAAGCGGACGAAGGGCTCCGTCGTGGTGCGCCGGCGCGGGACGCTGATCTCTACTTCGGGGGCGGGGGATGTCTCCGAGGTCCAGGAGCTGGCAGGCAGAAGCGTGAGAGACGACACCAGAGTCCGGGTCGCCGGCGGGACGCTCCCAGAGAAACTTTTTGGGCTGCAGACGTAGCCAGGCGACCTTCACATCTAGGTGCGGCGGCACGCCTACGGCGGTCAGCAGGTAGACGCCGCGGCCCACGTTCGACAGCAGGCCGGCCTCCGTCAGTCGCAGCAGCTGCACGCCGTTGACGCCCAGTTCCTTGGCCTGCGCAGACGTCACCAGACCCCACTGATCTGCAGCTGCTTCAGAGAGGACAGCCACCTGCTCCGTACGGTCCATGCAGAAATAGTTACACAGAATCGCAGAGATAGTTACTCCATGAATGTAACAAACTCTGCACCAGAGTCACTGGGGATGTAATTTTCTCTGCGTTCGCCCGGAAGACCGGGTATCCACGCCACGGCACCGGGCACCAGGCACCGACGCAGGCGGCCCGCCTGGCCGGGCGCGGACAGGCCCGCCGGCCGGTCGGCATCGTCTCCCTCGGGGACCTCGTGGTCGAACGCGACACCGACTCCGCGCTGGCCGACATCAGCGCCTCCGAGCCCAACGAGTGCCAAGGGGCCGCTTGCCCCGTTCAGGCCGGGGTGGCGTTCTCGGCCTGCGGGCCCTTGGGCCCCTGGGTGACGTCGAAGCGGACGCGCTGGCCTTCCTGCAGTTCGCGGTAGCCGGTGGTGGCGATGGCCGAGTAGTGCACGAACACGTCGGGGCCGCCGCCGTCCTGCTGGATGAAGCCGAAGCCTTTTTCCGCGTTGAACCACTTCACTGTGCCCGTGGCCATGCAGCACTCCCTTAAACGAACGGGCAGCCAGAGGGCTGCGCACTGCTGTTGCGGCGATCATTGCGCTTAGGGACGGGCGCGCAAAGCGCGAAACGCCTCTTCAGGGCACCCTGTGCCCGCCCGCGCACGTGTCCATCCCCTCGCCGGCCCACCTGTGGCAGTACGGGCAGGAGCGGACTCGCTGACAAGAGGAGATTCTGAGCCGATACGCCGATTCCCGCAGTTGGCTTGGGTCAGGCACCGTCCTGGCGGTCACATGGCCCTTCGGCGGCTTCTACAGTGTCTCGCGGTAAAGGGGGGAGACAAGAACGTGGTGCGGGTCGAGCGATTGGCGGACCTGAAGCCCGTCCACCAGCGTCAGGCAGCCGTCCTGGCCCTGTGGCAGTGGCGCGCGCCGATACTCGCGTTCGAATTGGATGCAGAGTGGGGCGTCGACCAGTCCGTGCTGGAGTCGCTGTTCCGACTGGCAGCATCACCCGCAGGTGAACAGTCGGATCTCGCATACCGGCGAGCAATCGCCGAGCTGCGCACGGCCCCGCTCTTCACGTCTGAAATCGACCCGGACACGGTCCAGCTCCTCCAGCTGGAGACCATCAGCAACCTGCTGGCCTTCGGCGAGCTGCTGGACAAGCCTGGCGTGGACGACGTCGAGCGCATGGTCGAAGCCTCGGCCGGCCTGGCGAATTACCTCGACGGTCTCGTCGAGGGCTCCTTCTACTCTCACCCCGCGGAGGAAGCCCACCGCCAGTACCTCGCCGACCTGGCGGATCGGGCGAGCGAGGGCTATTTCGCGTCGCGCCACCTCGCTGTCGAGACCGCCTGCCACGGCGCTCTCGGGGTTCTCCCCGATTCCGCAGGGCTGCTCGACTCGTCCATGGGCCGCGAGTTGCTCGCGCTCTGCGACGACTTCGGCGAAGAACTCGTCGCAACGATGCAGTGGCTCCGCATGACGGCGATTGCGTTGTGGCAGCCGTGACGGGCAGGTGGCCTGGAACGGAGGACTGCTACGGGCGGCGCTGGCTGAACAGGCCCGGTTCGATCTCGGCGAGGACGCTCAGGCTGACTAGTAGGACTCCGTTAGGTCTTCCGGTTCGGGCTGTTCCTGGGCATGTTGGGTGTGTGGATGCACATGAAGTAAAGCGTGTACGGGCCAGGTTGGCGTTATACGTGGCTGATGTGTTCGCCTCGATGCCGCGCAAGGATCAGCGGGCCAAGGGCGACTGCTACCTGCGGGGACTGATGCTGGACGGCCGCCGCAAGTCGATCCAGGCCATGGCCGCACGGCTGCCGGACGGCAACGAGCAGAACCTCCAGCAGTTCGTGAACCAGTCCACCTGGGATCCCGTGCCGGTGCAGCGCCGGATCTGCGAACGCATGCTCCCGCTCATCAACCCGACAGCCTGGGTGATCGACGACGTGTCCGTGCCCAAGGACGGAAGAATGTCGGTCGCCGTGGCCCCGCAGTACTGCGGAGCCCTGGGCAAACGCGCCAACTGCCAGGTCGCAGTCAGCGTCCACGCCGCGACCGACACCGCCTCCTGCCCGCTGCAGTGGCGGCTTTTCCTGCCTCGGGGATGGGACGCGGACGACGACCGCAGGAGGGCCACCCGCGTCCCGCCCGAGGTCACACACCGCGAGAAGTGGCGGCTGGCTTTGGACATGCTCGACACGCTGGCCGACTGGGGAATGAGGCCGCCGGTCGTCGTGGCCGACGCCGCCTACGGCACCAACGCACACCTGCGGGCCGCCCTGACGGACCGCGGAATCGACTACGTGCTGGCCGTCCGCGCGGATGTGACCGCCCACCCCTTCGACGCGGAGCCCGAGACGCCGGACCGCAACGGACCCATCGGCTGCTGGCCCCAGCCTCGCTATCGACAGCCCGCACCGTCGGTGGCGGCCCTGGCCGCCGGTCTTGAGCCGCAGGCGTTCACCACCGTTGCCTGGCGGCAGGGCATGCGCGGGGAGTTACGGTCCCGCTTCGCCGCCGTGCGCGTCCGCCCCGCCGGCAAGGCCGTCGAGCGTCCGATCAAGGCCGCTGCTTCCTCCGAGCAGGGCTGGTGGGACGGCATCCTGCCCGACTGCTGGCTGCTGGTCGAATGGCCCGAAGAGGCCGAAGCTCCCACCGATTACTGGCTGTCCAGCCTGCCGGCCGACACGGCGATCGCCGACCTGGTCCGCCTGGCCAAGGTCCGCTGGCGCATCGAACACGACTACCGAGAACTCAAGCACGGCCTGGGCCTGCACCACTTCGAAGGCCGTTCCTGGCCGGGCTGGCACCACCACGTCACACTCGTGACCGCCGCCCACGCCTTCCTCACCGAACAACGGCTGGCCCCAAAAGTCTCCGGACCGGGCTCACTCTCTACCAGATCCTCGACGCCCTCCAGGACATCCTGAGGTGCTGGACCGGCATCTGCACCACCTGCCACCAGCCCCTGCCCAGCAGGAAACACACGACACCAAGATCGACACAGACCTAACGGAGTCCTACTAGGGGCCGACTGGACGATTGGACGGCTCAGCCGCGCGGCCGCCATGTCCCGCGCCACCTTCCTGCGCCACTTCACCTGGGACACGGGGACGACCGTGAGCGCCTTCCTTGCGCGGGCGCGGCTGATGGCCGCAGCGGAACTGCTCACCACCACCGACGCACCCGTCGCGAGTGTCGCCAGCCAGGTCGGCTACTCCTCCGAGTCCGCGTTCTCACGAGCCTTCCGGGCGTATCTCGGCACGACACCTGCCCGCTTCCGGCGCAAGAGACCGCCGGCACCAGGAGCAACGAAGACCGGATGACTGCGGGTCGGGGACGGGGCATACCCGCACGGTGACTGACACCACCTGAGCGGGCAGCGCTGACCCCACGGCCAGGACAGCTGACTTCTGACCGCTGTCAACAACGTGCTGGCCAGTAACAACTAGGCATCGAGCGTCGTGAAGAGGCTGTTGAGGCCCTCCGCCAGCAACGGGTGCGTGAAAATGGCGTTCGCCATGGCGGTGTACGGCAGCTTGCCCA
>NZ_JBIDAL010000033.1:0-25859 GCF_043202415.1 Streptomyces sp. NPDC048192 | reverse complement strand
GCCCCATTGGCCGCCTCGTTTCGGCGGCGAAGTGGATGAGCTCCGCCTGTTCTACCTCACTCATCCAGCCCTGGAGGCCACCGAAGTGCTCACAACGCCGACCAGTTCAGCGGTTGTTGCGGCACGCCGCCTCTAGTCAGGAAGGCTGCAAGGGTTCTTGATCACGCCGCGAGGGCCGGTCTTGCACGCTGCCGGCCGGGCCGCGCCGGTGGTACAGCATGGCGTCGGGGATGTCACGCCTTACCTGCGAACCCTGAAAGCTGGCACGGCCCCGGCCGCACTGGCGGAAAGCGTCGAGTAGCCGAATCCCGAGTCCGCGCCGGATCACCTCCTGGGTGCTGAGGCCCCGCGAGCGCCTCAGCACCCAGGAGGTCGAGCACCTCGATCAGGCCCGCCTCGCGTGCCCAGACATCGCGCGGGCCTGCGACCTCGCCCGGGCCTTCACTGACCTCGTCCGCAACCGCCGAGGCCAGCTGCTGCCTGCCTGGATCCGCCAGGCCGAATAGTCCGACGTTCTCCCTGTCGCAAAGTTCGCCGCGTTCCTCCGCCAGGACTTCGACGCTGTCACCGCCGGCCTCACCCACGAATGGAGCTCTGGCAAGGTCGAAGGCCATGTCAATTCGCGTGAAAACGATCAAGCGAGCCATGTACGGGCGGGCCGGCTTCCGACTACTACGGACTCGAATCCTCGCTCATACATAGCTTCGGGCCGGTCACGGAATCCAGCCCGCCACCACACGCTCGGCCACCGAGAAGTCGGTCCCGCAGTCCGGGCAGGCGGCCCGTCCGAACAGGTAGCGGACGCCATGAGCCAGGCCCTCTTGGCCGTCCGCCGAGGTCCGCGTGAACAGCCTCTTCGGCAGCCCTGCCAGCTCCTGCACTCGTGCCGGATAGAGGGGCGACTTCTGCACTTCTTGAAGCGCGTAGTCGTCAGTGCAGCAGAAGGATTCGTCTTGCCCGATCACCACGAACATGTTGACGCCACAGTCGGGGCAGTCGACCTCGTACTCCCCGGCTTGCAGGCCGTCCAGGGAGCGGTCCCAGATCTCGACGCCCTCGAAGGAGAGCAGGGCCTGCAGCAGGTTCACGTACTCCTCGGCCTCGGCCGTCTGGCTCAGGCGGCGATCGGTGAGCTCGTGCAGAACCGCAATCGGATCCGCGAAGACCGTCAGGGGGCTGCCAGGCTCGGCCCGCCCCGGCGAACAGGCAGCGATTGCTCCCGCCGCAAGCAGCACCGAGCCCAGAGTCTCCGGGCTACCCGAATTCGCGATCTCGGCCAATCGCGGAAGTGCTGCGAAGCTGGCGGTGAAGGCGGTGTCCAACTGCGGGCACAGGTGGTCCATCAGCTCGGACCACACACCGCTCGGATCGGCCTCGAACCGGTCTAGGAGGCCAGGCACGTGTTCCGCGGAGCCGCACGCGTCGGTGAGTGTCGACCAATCCGTCATGCGGTCATCCAACCAGGTGGCTCTGGATGAGCCACGCCGGGTCAAGCGACTCCGAGATCATTCACGGAATCGCGGCCAGAACCAAGTTCAAGAATCCTCATCATCGTCTGCAGCCACGGCAAGGCACTGAGGTTTTCTCAGAGGCTGAGTTCAACGTCTCGGCGGACCAGGCGCGGGCTGCTTCGAGTACGCGCGGCCTTGGCCGGTAGGGAGTCACACCGGGTCCGGAAGGTCCATGAGCGCGAGTTTGGCCGGGTCGACCACAGCGGTGATCTCGGTGATGTGGCCGTCGGCGACGGTGAAGACGAGGAGGGACAGCGGGGTGCCGTTCTCGCTCCAGGAGATGACGCCGGGGCGGCCGTTGACGATCGCCGCGTGTCCTCGTGCGGCGCTGCCGGCCACTCGGGCGCGGGTGGCGACTTCGGTGGCTCCGAGCGTGACGAACATGCCGTTCGGGGTGTGGACGGTGAACTTCACTTCGGGGTGGAGGACCTGCAGCAGCTGCTCGAACCGGCCGTCGCGGGCCGCGGCAAGGAAGGCTTGCGCCACCTCGCGTTGTCCTCGTGCGTCGCTTGCCGGCTGCTGGGCAGCCTGTACTTTCCTGCGGGCGCGGCTGGCGAGCATTTTGGTCGCGTCGGCGGATTTGCCGAGAATGGTGCCGATCTCCGCGAAGGGCACGGCGAACACGTCGTGCAGCACGAACGCCAGTCGTTCGTCAGGGCGCAGCGAGTCGAGGACTGTGAGGAGGGCGAGGCCCACGGAGTCGCCGAGTGCTGCGAGGTCTTCCGGGGCGGGAGCGTCGTCGAGCGTCACGGTGAATTCGGGTAGCTGGTCGTCGAAGGAGACTTCGGGGCGGGTTCGGCCCGACCGCAGGACGTCGAGGCTGATGCGGCCGACCACGGTGGTCAGCCAGCCGCCGAGGTTGTCGATGGTGTCGGTGTCCTGGCGGGACAGACGCAGCCACGCTTCTTGGACCACGTCTTCGGCGTCGGCGTGTGATCCGAGCATGCGGTAGGCGACGGCGCGGAGCCGGTCACGGTGGGACTCGAAGGCATCGGCGATCGGGTCCGTGGGATGGGTGCCGGCCATGGTGTTACCTCCGTGGAAGCTGCTCCGTCATAGGCATGACGCGCACCGGCGCTGCAACGTAACCCGTCGAAGGAGAGCACCCCCATGGAAAACCGGCTCAAGAACAAGAACACGAACAACCCCGAGGTGTGGACCGCGATCCAGCACCTGCAGAAGGCGATCGCCTCCGGCGGTGTCGACCCGAAGCTGCTCGCGCTGGTCCACCTGCGCGCCAGCCAGATCAACAGCTGTTCGGCGTGCGTGTACGCCAGTGTCGCCGGGGGGAAGAAGGCCGGTGACACCGACGAGCGGCTGCACAACGTAGCGGCGTGGCGTGAGGCGCCGTTCTTCACCGACGCGGAACGGGCGGCACTGGCGCTGGCCGAGGCCGCCACGCGGCTGCAGGACGGTGCGCCGGGCGTCACCGACGAGATCTGGGAAGAGGTCAACGCCCACTTCACCGAGGAGCAGATCGGCGCGATCAACCTGGAGATCGCGCTGACCAACTTCTTCAACCGGATCAACCGCACCATCAAGGAACCGGCCGGCAAGACCTGGGGCTGAGCCCAGTGTGGCTCTTACCCGAGCGCGCTGCGGGCCGCTCGGGGGTGCGATTCCCGGACGGACCGCAGCCGCGCAGAACTCCTACTCCGCGGCCGGGGTCGCCCATTGCAGTCCGAGCGCAGCCAGCCGCTCCAGTTGCTCGGTGCTCAGCTTGGCTCGCCGGGTTTTGGTGTTGGAGAGGAACACCCCGAGGCGGACCGTACTGCCGTCGGGGAGGGTCTCGGTGTGGGTGCGGCTGACCGGCCCTACCGTGCCCGTTCGCGCCCGGTACTGTGCGAGGGGCTGCACACCCGCGCTCGAAGGCGGCAGAGCTGTTCCTGGGGGCCGGCGCGGGCGGTTTCTGCTGGGGGAGCAGGGGGGTGATGCCGAGGACGGTCAGGCGCTGGCGTTGCCCGGGTGTGAGGCCTTCCCAGACGACGTGCTGGCGTTGCCGTTCAAGCCACCGCCCCACATCCGTCCCGCCGGCGGTCACGCCGGGCACGATCTCGTCCAGCTCGGCGCCGAGTGCCAGCAGTCGTGCCAGGGCGGCATAGTTGCGTTGCCAGTCGATGGGCCATGCGGGCCGCCAGTCGGGATCGATCTGCGCGAGCTGCTCCGCGCGCCGTTTCGCCCGTTCCTCGTCCTTGCCGAGACCGTCCGGTTTGCGGCAGTTGGCCAGCCACTGCCCGACCGGCTTGTCCAGCGCGGTCGCGGTGACCGGAGCAGCCAGCGTGCCGGTCTCGGCGTAGTACGCGCGCGCGGCTGCGAGGTTTTCCTCCCACGCCTCCTCGCTCGGGTCCCAGATCATCCCGAGTTCCTCGAGGTCTTCTGCCCGCTCGGATGCGAGCGTGCCGGCCTGCATGCTGCGCCGCTGGTCGGCCAGCCACCTTCCCAGCGGGAAGGAGTGCCCGCCCGGCATCAGCTCCCGGTGTTCGTAGGGCACGGCCAGGTGCCCGGTGCGTCGGCGGAACGCGACGGCGGCCTGGTGGCCGGCCTTCCAGTTGGCGTGCTCGGGCTCGATCAGGTTGTAGCGGACCAGCCGGGCGATCAGGGCGGGGTCGCGGTGGGTGCCGAACCTGAGCAGCACTCGCTGCTCCTCTTCACCGTCCTCGGGTTCCTCACCGAGGTACGACGGATCAGCCGGAGTCCGGTGCAATCCTTCTTGCGGGATGGCGAGCATTTCCACGGCCCGCTCGTCATGCGCCCGAAGCCCGGAGAGGACTTTGATCAAAGGCCGGTATGAGTCCGAATACGGGATGTCCTCCCCGGTCTCGTCGGGCCTGAGGAAAACCGGCACGATCAGCGTCGCGAGTTTGCCCTGATGGGGTTTCTGTCGCAGGGCCCTACCGATCGCCTGCATGATGTCGACCGCGGACCCTTTGGGGTCGATCAGCGCGACGGAGTCGACCGTGGGCACGTCGACTCCTTCGCCCAGGACCCGGCAGTTCGACAGGATCGCCCGCCCGGCCCGCGCCCGAACCGCGCCAGCCTCTCCGCCCGTACGTCGGGTTCGTGCTCGCCTGAGAGCCAGTTCGCCCACACCGTCTTGGGGTGCCGTTCGGCGTCCTCGGCGTGCAGCCGCCGCGCCACGCGCCGCAGGCCCTCGGCGAAGGCGCGCGCCTCGATGGTGCGGTGGTGGAAGGTGATACACCGCGAGAGACCGTGTGCGGCCATGGTCTCAAGCAACGCGGCCTGCAGCACCGCCAGCCGCTCCCCCCGCACCTCCTCGGCGTGCCGGTCCTCGCCGTACAGCCGCTCCGGCGTCAGGCGCTCGTCCCGCAGCTCCACCGCCACGATCTGATACCGCGCCAAAAGCCCCCGAGGATGGCCTTGGACAGGTCAGCCGCTCGACTCGTAAGCAGGTGGCGCCGGCCTACTTCTTCCGGATGCTGCCATTAGAGATCCAGTGGACCAGGATCGCGGCTGTGTGCACGGCCGTTTCCGCAGCCTCCTGGGTCACGGGAGCGCTGGTGGGTCCTCCCTCATGACGGTCCCGCTGGCCGGCGGTGGCCCTGGTATGCCGCTGCTCCGAGCGCGGCGAGGACGCGGCCGGCAGCGACGGCGGTGATGGGGGATCGGGAGGCCTGCACGACGCCGCCGCCGGCATCAGCCTGTCGACGGCCGCCGCGATCACGTCCGGGTCAGGTCCGCGGTGACCGGCTGAGCCTTAGCCACCGTGGCACCGTCGGCGCACCAGGTGCGACGGCTCTGCCAGGAGCTGGTGCGCTCCTTGCTGAAGGTGTGGGCGTCTGATCGTTTCGTCAGCGCCAGCTCGCCTCCTGGATTCACCAAAGAAAATCATAGGCACAGTCAAGACTTCACCAGTTTCTTACCGAACTGCAAGTAGAGCCGCCGTGCCGGTCCTGTCCGTCAACTTCCCTTCGCTTGACGAGATTTGATGAACCGTCGGCCAGGGGCCAAGAGTCGTGGAAGTGGAGTCCCGGCCTCCTTACGGATGTGAAGGAGCCTTGTGGGGCCTGTGTGTTCCGTGTCTAATGATCAGGCGCGTCCACAGTGGACTAGACCAGTCATGTTCGTGGTTGTAGACGCGGATTAAAGCGGGGGAAGTGCTTTTTGTGTTCATCACCTTGGCCCCCGCATGTCCTGTTTTGACATGAGGGGGGCTTATGCGTCTCAGAAAGTTCGGTGTCGTCGCTGCTGCGCTGGCGACCGCTGGATCGGCTGTTCTGTTCGGGTCTGGTTCAGCGTCCGCGGACATCATCGGCACGAAGTACATCAGTGACAACTGTGTCATCGATGGCTGTACCGAGGGTGACCTGTTCATGAATTACCACTCGGTTTCCACGTCCGGGGAAGGTAACCCGTCGGGCAGCTTCGCCTCATTTTATGGAGACGTCTACAGCCAGGACTATGAGGACGTGCCGGCCAGGGGTACGGACGTCTTCTACCGGTACGTGTTCGTCTTCGCCTCGGGCGAGGGTGATGGGTCGGGCCAGCATGTGAAGAACAACGCGGCCTCGGCCAACAACTGCTCCACCGACAACGGATACCGCGTGTACTACAACACCGGTTACCTCGGGCACTCGCAGTCCATCCCGCACTACTACGGCTGCGGATCCAGCACCAACCTCGACTCCACGCTGAAGAACAACAATGCCTCTTCCCACTTCGCATAAGCGGGCGCGGGCGCGCCGGCTCGCGGCCCTGGCCGCGGTCGGCGCGGCTGTCGTGCTGACATCCTGTTCGTCGCCGCCGTCTGCGCCCTCGTCGCCGAGCGCCACGCCCAGCGGGCCGTCCGCGGCCGGGGTCGACACTTCGAAGTGGCCAAAGGCAGTCGTGGACTCGGGGCTGGTCAAGGGGATGACGCTGCCGCTGCAGCAGTACATGCAGACGTACCAGGACTCGGTTGTGATCGAGCGTGCGGCCCGGAGCCTGGAGACGCAGTGCATGGCCCGTTACGGGTTCACGGTCACGTTCCCGCTGGCGGGTGTGGACCCGCCGCCGAACGCGGACGACTCGAACATGCCGCGGCGGTACGGCATCAGCGATCCCGCGACGTCCGCCAAGTACGGGTACGAGCTGCCGCCGGACTCCACGGAGCATCCGCAGCCCCCGAAGCTGTCCCCTGCGGGAATCGCCGTGCTGACCGGGCGCACGGCACTGAACCCGCGGGCGGAGAAGGCACCGTCTACATACCAGGGCAAAAAAGTCCCCGAGGGTGGCTGCCAGCAGGAGGCGTTCGACAGCCTCGGGGCCCGCATCGACTTCACGCTGCCGTCCCATCTGGATCACGACAGCCTGGTGAAGTCGCAGGAGGACCCCCGGGTGCAGAAGGCCCTGACGGCGTGGTCGGCATGCATGAAGTCCAAGGGATATACGGTGGCCGATCCGTACGCGGCAGTCGATCTTGCTCCCCACAGCAGCAGTGGAACTGCGTCGCAGGAGGAAATCACTGTCGCCCTGACGGACATCGACTGCAAGAAGAAGACGGATCTGGTGCGTATCTGGCACGGCGTCGACGCGGCGATTCAGCAGCGGCAGGTCGAGCAGAACCAGCTCGCCCTGCAGCAGTTGAAGGAGAAGAACTCCAGGGCGGTCAAGGCCGCTGAGGCGGCGCTTCGTGGCTGAGGCACCGAACAGCGCGACGGAGGCGGACGACGACTCGTCGTCCGCCGGTCGAGGGCTGGCCCGGCGTCGTCGGGTCCTGAGTATTGCGGTGGTCTCGGCCATCGTCGTGTCCGGCCTCGGGCTCGGGGCGTCCCAGGTCATCAAGTCACCTGCGCAGGCTGCCGCCGACACGGCGCCTCCGCAGCCCAGCGTTCTGACTGCTTCTGTGGAGCGGCGTGTGCTGCGGGACTCGGTGATCATTCGTGGCACGGTGGCCGCCTCGCAGACCGTGCAGATCGCACCGTCGGGCTCGGGAGGAGAAGGCGCCGGCTCACCGGTGATCACGAAGGTCAATGTGCGGGCGGGGGATACCTTCCGCCCCGGTCGCTCCCTGCTCGAGGTATCCGGCCGTCCCGTTATCGCTCTGCAGGGAGCGCTGCCGGTCTACCGGGACCTCAAGCCGGGCACGGAGGGCGACGACGTCGCTCAGCTGCAGAAGGCGCTGGCGGGCGCGGGGCACCCGGTGTCGGGCGACCGTACCGGGTTCTTCGGACCGGGCACCAAGTCGGCGCTGAATGCCCTGTACCGCAGCCTGGGTTACGATCCGCTGCCCGCCGTCCCGGACAGCGAGGACACGGTGGCGAGTGCACAGGACGCGGTGACCGAAGCCCGCCGCCACCTGCAGGACGTTCAGTCCGGCGGACGCAGCGACACCGCCGCAGGCCCGGACGGCAAGACCGGGGCCGACGGCGCGAACGGCGACCGGTCGGTGGAGGTGAGCCGCGCGCGTGAGGACCTGCAGAGGGCCGAGCAGAAACTTGCCGCCGCCAAGGCCAAGAGCGGCCCCATGCTGCCCAGTTCCGAAGTGGTGTATGTGAAGGGTTTCCCCGCGCGGGTGGATGACGTAGCGGCCGGTGTCGGCAGCCAGGTAACCGGTACGGTGATGACGGTCTCGGCCGGTCGGCTTGTCGTGCAGGGCTTCCTCTCCCGCGGGCAGCACACCCTCGTACGGCCTGGGCAGCAGGTCCAGATCCTGTCGGAACTCGACGGCACTACGGCCAAGGCCACCGTGCGGTCCGTGGCGCAAACCGTCACGCACCCCCCGGCCGGCGACCAGGCCCAAGACGGGCGCTCCCCTTCGGCCGACGACACCTCCCAGGGCTTTGCCGTGACCGTGGCACCGGATACGGCGCTCCCCGTGTCGCTGGCCGGACAGGACGTACGGCTGACCATCCAGACCGCCGCTACCAGCAGCAAGGTCCTCGTTGTTCCCGTGACCGCCATCTCCGCGGGCGCCGACGGCTCCACCACGGTGACCGTTGCCGAAGCCGGTGACCGCCGTCGCCGCGTGCCCGTCGTCACCGGCGCTTCCGGCGACGGATACGTGGAGGTCCGCCCGGTACAGGGAGCGCGGCTGGGCATGGGTGAGAAGGTCATCACCGGCATCGGCGGTCCCCAGTGACGGCACCAGTGATCACACTCCGGCAAACGGCGCTCACCTACCCGGGCCCCCCACCAGTCGCGGCGCTTCTTCCCTGTGACCTGAGTGTTCATCAGGGGGACTTCGTCACGGTCGTCGGCCCGTCGGGGTCCGGGAAGTCGACGTTCCTGAACATCGTGGGCCTGCTGGATTCGCCGACCGACGGCCGTTACCTCCTCGACGGGATCGACACCGGCCGTCTGGACGATCCCGCACGATCGGCGCTGCGCGGCCGACGGGTCGGGTTCGTCTTCCAGGCCTTCCATCTGCTGCCGCACCGCAGTGCGCTGGAGAACGTGCAACTCGCCCTCGTCTACCAAAGGGTGTCCCGCAGTGAGCGGGCCGGGCGTGCCCGTGAGGCGCTTCAGAGGGTAGGGCTCGGCCACCGCCTGCACGCGCTTCCCACCACCTTGTCGGGGGGCGAGCGGCAGCGCGTCGCCATCGCCCGCGCCCTGGTGGGCCGGCCCTCCCTGTTGCTGTGCGACGAGCCGACCGGCAACCTGGACACCGCCACTGCCGCCCAGGTCCTCGACCTGCTGGAGGAACTGAACGCGGGCGGGGTCACCGTCGTCGTCATCACCCACGACCCGGTGGTCGCCCGACGCGGCACCCGGACCCTGCACATCCGTGACGGGGTCCTCAGCGAGTCGGCAGTGATGCCGTCATGAGGTCCGCCACCCTTCTGTCCCTGCGACGCCGGCTCGTCCACTCAGGTGAGGGCACGGCGGAGAAGTCCCGGTTCCACTGGCGCGACGCGGTGTCGGAGTCGACCGCGGGCGTCCTGCAGCGGCCGGCCCGGGCCGCGCTGACGGCCTTGGGCACCGTTCTGGGCGTCGGGGCGTTCGTCGCCGTCCTCGGCCTGACGGCCACGGCGACCTCGCAGATCGACGGCCGCTTCTCCCGGCTGACCGCCACCGAGGTCACCGTGCACGACGTCGCCCGCGAGCACACGGACTTCGAACCGCTCGCCTTCCCCGACAACGCCGACCAACGAGTGGAACACCTCAACGGGGTCGAGCACGCCGGCGTGCTGTGGCCGGTGCAGCTCGGCAAGGGCGAGCAGGTGCGCTCCGCGCCCATAGCCGACACCGGCGTCAGCAGCCAGATCCAGGTCGTGGCCGCATCCTCAGGCGCAGTCGAGGCCGCAGAACCCGAACTGCGCCAGGGCCGGCTGTTCGACCGCTGGCACGACCGCACCCGACAACACGTCGCCCTGATCGGCGTCGGCATGGCGAACAAACTCGGCATCACCACCCTGGACACCCAGCCCGCGATCTTCATCGGCGACCAGGCGTTCACCGTCATCGGCATCCTCGGCGACGTACACCGCAGAGCCGACCTGCTGCTCTCGGTCATCGTCCCCCGCACCACGGCCCAGGCACTGTGGGGGCCGCCCAAGGACGGAGCCGACATGCTCGTCTCCACCCGGGTGGGAGCCGCCCAGCAAGTGGCCCGCGAGGCCCCCACCGCGCTGCGCCCCGACCATCCCGAATACCTGGAAGCCGTGCCGCCGCCCGACCCAAGGGGTCTGCGCAGCGGCGTGAACCATGACCTCGGCCAGCTGTTCCTGCTCCTGGCCTGCGTGTGCCTGGTCATCGGTGCGGTCGGCATCACCAACACCACACTCGTGGCCGTCATGGAACGCACCGGCGAGATCGGACTGCGCCGCGCCCTCGGGGCACGCGCCCGGCACATCCTCACTCAATTCCTCACCGAGTCAGCGGTATTGGGCACGCTCGGTGGGCTGATCGGCACCTCTCTCGGTGTCCTGGCGGTGGTAGGTGTCGCCACCGTCCGGGACTGGACCCCGGTCGTGCAACCCGACACGGTGATCGCCGCCCCGTTGATCGGTCTGGCCACCGGACTGCTGGCGGGGCTGTATCCGGCCTGGCGAGCCGCCCGCATCCAGCCTGTAGAAGCCCTCCGCCGCTGACCCGCGCCCTCCCCCCACTCAAGGAAGCCGATGCGCATCCATCGCCGCCCCATCACTGCCTTGATACTTTCGGCCGCCCTCCTGTGCGGCACGGCCGCCTGCGACGTCCACAAGGACACCCCCGCATCGGATGAGGTGACCGGCACCGCTCACGCGTTCCTGTCCGCGTGGCAGAAGGGTGACCTGGACAAAGCCGCCCGGCTGACCACGAACCCCAGCCAGGCCCGGACCGAGCTGGCCGCCTACCGAGACACGACCGGTGTCACCTCGCTTTCACTTGCCCCCGAGAGCACCAGCGGTGACACCGTGCCCTTCAAAGCCACGGCCCGGCTCTCGTACTTCGGCAGCCACGCAACCTGGAAGTACACCTCCACGCTGTCCGTGGTCAGGGACGACTCCACCGGCCGCCCTCGTGTCTCCTGGCACAGTGAAGTGATCAACCCGGCCCTGCCCGACGGCGGAGGCTACACCCTGCAACCGTTCTCCGGTTCAGGTACCGCCGTCACCACCGACCGCCACGGCAGACGGCTGACCACCCACGACCACCCAGGCCTGAGACAGATTCTGACGCAACTGCAAAAGCGCTACGCCGACACAGGCCAAGGGGCCCTGGGCATACGGCTCTCCTCCGCAGGCGACGGCGGCGGCGGACGCATCGTCGCCACCCTGAAGGGGGGAAAGAGAGCGCAGGTCCCCACGCGGCTGGACGCCGTCGTGCAGCAGGCCGTGGACACGGCGGCCTCCAAGTATCCGGGCGCATCCGTGGTGGTCATCCGCCCCAGCACCGGCGACGTGCTGGCCGCCCGCACCACCGGCACTGACTCCGACCCCACATTGGAGGGCGTACAGGCTCCGGGTCAGGTCTTCGAACTGGTCACCACCGCAGCCCTCCTGGACCAGGGCACCGTTACCCCCGCCACGCCTGTCGGCTGTCCCGCCAGTGCCGCCTACGGCGGTCAGACCTTCACCAATCCCGACAACTTCAGTGCGCGGGACGCCACGTTCACCGACGTGTTCACCCACGCCTGCGACACCGGCTTCGTCCGGCTCGCCGGCAAACTGACCGGCCACGACCTTGTCTCTGAGGCTCGTGACGTATTCGGCCTGGGTCTTGACTGGCACACCGGCCTCACCACCGCCGACGGCGCCGTACCCGAACTCGACGGCGCCGACCAAGCCGCCGCTGCCATCGGACGTGGCGAGGTCCGCCTCAACACGCTGAACCTCGCCTCGCTCACGGCAACCATCCAGAGCGGATCCTTCAGACAGCCCCTCTTCGTCGATCCGAAGATCAGCGGGAAAGCCCCGGCCCAGACCCACCGCGCCCTGCCCAGCCGTGTCGCGGACGGGCTGCGGACGCTGATGCGTGCGTACGCCGAGGCCTGCGGGGTCAACGATGCCGCGTTCGGTGGAGTCGCCGACCAGTTCGCCGACAGTGACCAACCCATCATGGGCTGGTTCACCGCCTACCGCGGCGACCTAGCCGTCGCTGTCACCGCTCCGGAGACGTCACACCAGCCGGAGACCGCCAAGGCCGTCGTCCGGGCGGTCCTCGACGCCACCGGTTGATCCTCCCCAAAGAGAGCTTCCGCCCGGCCCTCGGAACCTCGCGAGGGCCGCAGGCGGGCCGAGTCGTGCCCAAAAGGGCACGGGAACCTCATCGAGAAACGGGAAGAATCTCTCTTGAGACCCACAGCACGAACACGCGCGCGCTGGGTCGCCCTGGCGACCTGCGCAGCGCTGACCGGCACCCTCATACAATCCACCACAGCCCTTGCGGCTCCGCCCGTCAAATCGGCACCGCGTCATGCAAAGCCAGCATCGTCCAGTCAAGTCACGCAGCCAGACAAGAAGCTCGGTAAGGGCTGGAAGTCATCCGTCGACCGGGCCGTGACCGCCGTCGCCGACAGCGACGGACTGCACCTCCTCGTGGCCGACAGCAAGAGCGCCTATACCTGGAAGACGGCCGCCGTCCTGAGTGAGCCTCAGCTTCCGGCCGATACATGGATCGGCAACCAGTGCGTCATGGACGACCATCATGCGGCCGTCGCGTACGCACCTCGCACCTTCACCAACAAGCCGGACCTGATGATGGGCGGTGCGTTCACGGCGATCGTGAACCTCGATGACGGCAGCGTCACCAAGCTGCCCTTCACCGCATCGCTGGCCTACTTCGATCCGACGTGCAACCCGGCCACGCACACCGCCGTCTTCACAGCGCTCCGGGACACCAAGACGCGCCTGGTCACGGTGAACACCAAGGGCACCACCGTCGCGGACACCACTGCGAAGGGCGAGATCACCTCGGCCGTGCCCACCAAGGACGGCGTGATTGCAGCCGCCGGAAACCGGCTCGTCCACGTCGACCGCAAGGGCAAGACCGCCGAGCTCGCCGCCACGAAGCACGCCCCGTACGGCATCCGTGTGACCGGTGACGGCACGGTCAGCTACATCGACCGCACAGGCGACACCGAGGCCAACATACAGACCTACGCGCACGGCAAGAAGACGACCGTCGCGAGCGGCAAGCTCACCGCGATGAACCTGCGCCAGGGCACTGACGGCACGGTTTACCTCACCGGCAAGGCCAACCAGGGCAACGGCTTCACAGCCAGCGGCATCAAGCCCCTGCACGTCTCACCCGACGCGGACGTCTCCACCCGTGGACGTTTGGCCGTCGACCCGGTGGTCTCTCCGGCCGTGCAAGCGGGCATCGACAACATCGCGAACGCCGGGCGTGGCTTCAACAAGACCGCGAGCAAGGAACCGTCAGCCGAGACGACGCCCGGCCGCATCAGTCATGCCCTGACCATCACCGGCACGGTTCCGGGCACCGGTCAGCACACGAAGCAGAATGCCGCCGAACCCGGCACCACCGCGGGCGGCACGGCTTCGCCGGCACTGACCGGCTCCTCGAAGCCGCAAATGTCGACGATGAGCATGATGACCGCGGATGCCGACGATCCCAGGGCGCACGATGCGGTCGACACCGACGCCTGGTGTTCCGTGCCCCGCAACGACACCAAGACCCAGGCCCTCCAGCCCACCCCCAACCAGGTCGAATGGGCTGTGGACATGGCCGTCCGCAACGACCTGCACTCCGGCTACCTCACCCAGGGCGGCTGGCGCTCGCAGACCGGGCTCTCCACCATCGACCCGCAAGGGCTTTTCCCCGCCCCGAAACTGAACACCGGGGGACGCATTCCCGCACAGGTCGAGCTGGGCATCCTCGCCCAGGAATCCAACCTCTGGCAGGCTGAATCCGGTGCCATCCCCGGGCAGATGGGCAGCCCGCTTGCGGCCGTCGACGGCTACTACGGACACCAGAGCGGCGGCACCCTCGCCGACTACTGGGCCATCAACTGGGACAAGTCCGACTGCGGCTACGGTGTCGGCCAGGTCACCGACGGCATGCGCAAGGCCGGATACGAGAAGCCGGGCGAGACGTCCCGCGACCCGAGCACGCAGCGCGCGATCGCCATCGACTACGCCACCAACATCGCCGCGTCGCTGTACATCCTCGCCGACAAGTGGAACGAGGTCCACCAGGCCGGCCAGACGATCGCTGTGAACAACGACGACCCGGCCAAGCCCGAGAACTGGTTCACCGCCGCGTGGAACTACAACCTCGGCTTCAACAAGAAAGCGGACGCGGCTACCAACGGCAACTGGGGCCTTGGCTGGTACAACAACCCCGCCAACCCCGTCTATCCCGCCTCCCGCAACGCGTTCATGAATACCGACGTCGACCCGTCGGCCGCCAAGGACGCCGCCAAGCCTCAGCAGTGGCCCTACGAGGAGAAGGTGATGGGCTGGTCCGCCTGGTCCATCGACACCGGCCACTCCTACGCCACCTCCGGCCGACAGGACTGGCCAGGCGAGTCCGGCTTCTCCTCCGCCGGCTTCCGCCCCGCCTACTGGAACGGCACTGCCGACCTCTACACCGTCCCGGGTAGCGCGAAGTACAACCGGGCACACAACACGCCGCCGCTCGACACGTTTTGCAACACCAAGAACAACTGCGACACCGCCAACCCGCCCCACTGCCCGGACGCCGCCTGTTACACCCAGTACTGGTGGAACGCGCCCAACGCCACCTGGAAGTCCGACTGTGCCACCACCTGCGGCTTCGAAAGCATTAAGTACCAAACCCTGGTCAACGAGCCCGGACGGGGATACCGCCTCCAGTACGGCACACCCGTCTGCTCTGGAGCACCCTCGGGCGCAAAGGTTGTCGAGTCCGTGCCGGCAGGAACCGACACCTGGAGCGACTGCGGCGCCACCGCAACGGACGGCTCGTTCCAGTTCACCTTCTACCCAGATCCGTACGCGACCGGACCAGGCTTGGGGCAGTACGACGCGAAGGCGGACCTGCACCAGATCGGCGGCGGCTACGGTGGCCATTTCTGGTACGCCCACACGCGTGATGGGGAGCATCTCGGCGGCGACGGCGGACGCATGACCGTCAACGGCACCTGGACTCTCGGCGAGAACATGGAGCTGGCCCGGGTGTGGGTGTACGTTCCCGACACCGGCGCACAGACCAAGCTCGCGTACTACACAATCGACGGCGCCCTCGGTGGACCCTATAAGCGCGAAGTCGACCAGGACGGCAACAACGGCAAGTGGGTGTCCCTGGGAGCCTACAAGTTCACCTCGACCCCGAGCGTGAGCCTGTCGAACTCCACACCGGATGGCTCCGGCGACCAGGACATTGCCTACAGCGCCGTCGCGTTCCAGCCTGTGAATGGCACGTTCGTCCACCGCACCCTGACGGCGGCCTCGGTCTTCGACCCGGCACAGAACCTCGACTCCAACATGCCATCGGAACTGAACACTCCGCTGCGCACCCGACAGACGCTCTACGACTGGGCGCGCGGGCACGCCTACCAGGGCCCACGCTGGGACAACCGAGACGAGACGGCGAACGGCGTGTCGTGGTTCCCGCGGTGCCCTACCGCGACACCGGACGTGAACTGTTCAGGACAGAAGACGTGGGACGCTGCAAATCAGTGGTGGCAGCAGATCAAGGAAGGGGGACTCGACGGCAACAGCAACGACGGATCCGCACCGAGCATGTCCATCCCGGTATGGATGGCGATGGCCAACCCCCGTCCCAACCCCAGCCTGCCCGCGTCGGAGGCATTCAAGGACTCCAACAGCTACAAGATCAAGTCGCAGGTGGACGTGTCCTACATCGTCGACAACACCACGGGCAAGATCATCGAGGGTAGTGAATCCTCTGGGTACGACGTCCGCGTAGGCAATGCTCACCTACCGTTCTTCGTCACCAACTTCATGAAAGCCGTGGAAGCCGACTACGGCATTGCCAAGCCGGATATCGACTACCTCACGAAGGACGCCCTCGTCTACGGCCGGGACCAAGTCGCCCACCCCTACACCGACGGCGACACCCCCGGCCAGGCATACTTCCCCCACCTGCGCGCAGCTCGTGTCAACCCCGAGGACACCTGCGTGGACGTCCGCGCCGTCGGAGGCGGCGTCCACGGCTACCGGCCGATGGTCGCCCACCAGTACATCAACGACAACGTCAAGGCCTGGGTGGACAAGATCAACGCCAGCCCCGCCACCAACTCCGCCGTCCGTTCCCTGGCGGGAGACATCTACTCGCTGATCTTCAAGAACGACGGCAGCAACAACGCCTTCGGGTCCATGATCGGTGACGCTCCGCCGATCTGGCAGGACATCGCCGCCCAATTCTGCACCGACGGGTCGGTGAAGCCGTTCCACGCTGCCGCTGACAGCGACATGGACCCCGGCTACAGCCTCGTGTACCAGTCGTACATGCCTGACCTGTACGTATACGTCGACGACTACATGACCGACAACGAAGGCCACCCCAGCACCTCACGCGTACACGCCGGGGATTGGCGCGACTTCTCCAACCTGCCCGTCGGCTACGGCCACGCCTACGGCACATGCGACACCAACGCACGAGGCTCCGGCGGCAATCCTTGGGCCATCGCAGCCCCCGTCCCGTATGTCGGCGACGGCCCGGGGGAACGTCCCACCGAGGTCCGGCACTGTGACCTGCCCCTGACTACCTTCGACGCCAACGTCACTCCGTAAGTAACTTACCGGATCATAGAATGAGATAAAGAGGCCCGCCGAGCAGCCGCTGACGGGCCTCTTCCCATAGGAACGGAGCAACCGTGAATACAGGAATAGCCATGACTTTGGCTGCGTTCTCCCCGATTATCGTCCCGATGTGGGTCAGCGCAGTTGGTTTGTCCTGTATCCGCATCGGCCGCAAGGCGAAATCCGTACGTCTGGGCTGGTTCCTCTTTCTCCTGGTGGGCCTACTCCCCCTCGGGGGGATGTTCGCCCTCATCGGCACGTTCATTCCCGCCGTTGTCATCGCAGTCATAGCGGGGCTGATCATCATCCTGACATTCCTGGACTGGTACAGTCTGCGCTCTTGACCCCCGCTCGCGACCAGGTCGCCAGGAGGTCACAACGGGAACGGGATCTCGAAATCTTGCCTCGCGGGAGTGTAAATCTAACGGCGGATCCGGCGATCATGGGAGAGACGTCAAGTGACGGACGCCGCCGTGGAGTTGGAGACCGTGGAGCCTGTCGAGAGTGCCCAGTTGGGGCAGCCTGCGCCCGTGTCCGACGAGCAGCTGGTCGCGATGCTGGTGGAGCGGCCCGGTCGGAGGGGCTGCATCTGACCGGGCAGGGTGGGCTGCTGCAGCAACTGACCAAGCGGGTCTTGGAATCTGCCCTCGAAGGTGAGATCACCGATCACCTCGGCTACGAGAAACACGATGCGGCCGGCCGGGGCAGCGGCAACTCCCGCAACGGAAGCCGGGCCAAGACCGTGCTGACCGACGTCGGGCCGGTCGAGGTCAAGGTCCCGCGGGACACCTCAGGCACGTTCGAGCCGCAGATCGTCAAGAAACGGCAGCGGCGGCTGACCGGCGTCGATGAGATGGTGCTGTCGCTGTCCGCGAAGGGGCTCACACACGGCGAGATCTCCGCCCACCTGGCCGAGGTCTACGGCGCCGAGGTGTCCAAGCAGACCATCTCCACCATCACCGACCAGGTCATGGACGGCATGGCCGCCTAGCGGAGCCGCCCGCTGGACCGCGTCTACCCGGTCCTGTTCGTCGACGCGATCAACGTGAAGATCCGCGACCAGCAGGTCGCCAACCGGCCGATCTACCTAGTCATGGCGGTCACCATGGAGGGCGAGCGGGACATCCTCGGGATCTGGGCCGGCGACGGCGGCGAGGGAGCGAAGTACTGGCTGCAGGTGTTCACCGAGTTGAAGAACCGTGGCCTCGAGGACGTGCTGATGCTGGTCTGCGATGGGCTGAAGGGCCTGCCCGACGCGGTGGAGACCGTCTGGCCTCGAACGATTGTCCAGACTTGCATCGTCCACCTCCTGCGCAACTCGTTCCATTACGCGGCCCGCCAGGACTGGGACAAACTCGCCAAGGCCCTCCGGCCCGTCTACACCGCGCCTACGGCCGAGGCGGCCGAGGAACGGTTCTTGGAGTTCACAGAGGTCTGGGGAAAGAAGTATCCGGCTGCTCGACGAATGCCATCGAGTCGGTCAACGCCCGCATCCGCAAGGCCGTGCGGGCTCGCGGCCACTTCCCGACCGAAGTCGCCGCCCTCAAATGCGTCTACCTCGCGCTGATGAGCCTCGACCCGACCGGCAAGGGTCGGCGCAGGTGGACCATGCGCTGGAAGGCGCCGCTGAACGCCTTCCAGATCGCCTTCGACGGCCGACTGAACCCAAGCAACCCCTGACCACCTCAACAACCAAGATCGGCCGTTAAGTTGACACTCCTTCCCCACGCCCGCAAGATCACCTCATGGATCATGAGGCCGCGCGACGGACTCAGCCGTGAGGAACAAGACCAGCTCGACGAGGTGCGCATCACCTGCCCGGACATTGCCACCGCCTGTGACCAGGCCCGCGTCTTCGCCAGCCTGGTCCGTGACCGGCGAGGACATCTCCTCGCCGAATGGGTCCGCAAGGCCGAGACCGACGGCCCAGGGCCCGTGCGGGGCTTCGCCGGATTCCTGCGCCAGGACTGGAACGCCGTCGTTGCCGGCATGACGCTCGACTACAGCTCCGGAGTCGTCGAAGGCCACGTCAACCGTTTAAGACGATCAAGCGGCAGATGTACGGACGAGGATCCTTCCGGCTCCTCCGCACCCGCGTCCTGCTGCGATCGTGACCGTCACGAAATTCCGCCCAGACCCAAGTTCAAGAATCCTCATCATCGTCTGCGGGACTGTAAATCGTTCGGTGTAACTCCCGATCATGGAAGATGCATCGATGACCAGTGAGAACGTGGCCGAGCAGGACGCTGTCGAGTCGGCGGTGGCTGCATCGGCGAAGGCCGTGGACGACCAGCTGATCGACGAGCTGGTGAGCCGGGCCCAGGCCGAGGGCCTGCAGTTGACCGGTGAGGGCGGGCTGTTGCAGCAGCTGACCAAGCGGTTGCTGTAGTCCGCCCTGGAGGGCGAGATCACCGACCACCTCGGCTATGACAAGCACGATCCGGCGGGCAAGAACGGCGGTAACTCGCGCAACGGCACACGCTCCAAGACCGTGCTGACCGAGGTGGGGCCGGTGGAGATCGTCGTGCCCCGTGACCGGGACGGCTCCTTCGAGCCGAAGATCGTCAAGAAGCGGCAGAAGCGCCTGACCGGGGTCGACGAGATGGTGATCTCGCTGGCCGCGAAGGGCCTGACCACCGGCGAGGTGCAGGCCCACCTGGCCGAGGTCTACGGCGCTGACGTCTCCCGGCAGACCATCTCCACGATCACGGACAAGGTGCTCGAGGGCATGGCCGAGTGGCAGAGCAGGCCGCTCGACACCGTCTATCCGGTGGTCTTCATCGACGCCATCCACGTGAAGATCCGCGACGGTGCGGTCGCCAACCGGCCGATCTATGTGGCCTTGGCCGTCACCGCCGAGGGCCGGCGGGAGATCCTGGGCCTGTGGGCCGGTGACGGCGGCGAGGGCGCCAAGCACTGGCTGCACATCCTCACCGAGATCAAGAACCGCGGCGTGAACGACGTCCTCATGCTGGTCTGCGACGGGCTCAGGGGCCTGCCTGAGGCGGTGGAGACCGTCTGGCCGCGGACCATCGTGCAGACCTGCGTGGTGCACCTGCTGCGGAACTCCTTCCGCTATGCCGCCCGCCAGGACTGGGACAAGATCGCCAGGCTTCTCAAGCCGGTCTACACGGCGCCGACCGAGGAGGCCGCCCTGGAGCGGTTCGCCGAGTTCACCGACGCCTGGGGCAGGAAGTATCCGGCGATCGTGAAGCTGTGGGAGAACGCCTGGGAAGAGTTCACCCCGTTCCTGCGGTTCGACACCGAGATCCGCCGCATCGTCTGCACCACCAACGCGATCGAGTCGGTGAATGCCCGCATCCGCCGGGCGGTCAAGGCCCGTGGACACTTTCCCAACGAGCAGGCCGCCCTGAAGTGCGTCTACATGGCGATCATGTCGCTCGACCCCACGGGCAGGGGCCAGGCCCGCTGGACCATGCGCTGGAAGACCGCGCTGAACGCCTTCGACATCACCTTCGACGGCCGCCTGTCGGCAGCCCGCCAGTAGCCCCAACTACCCCAGTTACACCGTTTGTTTGACAGACCCCCCTCCGGCGGTGGCTGGGCCAGGCTCCACGCCATCGCCAAGTCTCCAGACAGCACGGCCGCCTGCACGGCCAGAACGGCCGCTTCGGTGCTGTCCCCGTACCAGGCGCGGCGGCTGTTCCTGGCCCGGACCGACACCGTCAGGGCCTCCTGGGCATCAGCCAGCCGGGTTGGAGTACGGCCATGCACGGCGTGCTGCAACAGAGCCGCGGCCAAGCGGACGGAGATGCCCGTGAACGTTCCATCCCGGTTGGCCGCCCGAAGCAGTGCCAGTGCCTCGGCCTCCCGGCCTGCCCGCGTCAATGCCTCAGCCTCAAGCTGGACGCGCAGAGACCCGGCCAACGCGTTGTGCGGCTCCCACCGGGTCAACTGCCGCAGGCACCCGGCCCAATCCTCGTCGAGGAAGTCACGCAGCGCACTCAGCAGCGGCGATGCTATGTCCTGGTGCACGTCGAGATATTGGCGTACCTCCTGATTTGTTCCGGACCCGGCCTGCAACGCCGCCCGGGCCATCAGGAAGTCTCGGGGATGCCCGCCTTCGCGCAGGGACCCTTCGAAGAAGACCCGCGAAGCGCCTGGCTCGCCATACTCGGACGCCACCTGACCAAGCCAGCTGAACGCCTGCGCCGGTGCCTGCTGCAGCCAGGTCGGATACTCGACGGCCCATCCCTGCAAGATGGCTCCACGTCCAAACTCCGTTTCCGTGAGCAGCCCCGCTGCCGTCTCCACGGCCGGCCAGGCAGCACGCAGCCGCCTTGCTTCCTGCGACGACCACGGACTGAGGGTGCGCAGGGCAGCATCGAAGTCGCTACGGGCATCAAGACGGCCAAGCACGTCATCGCGGGAAGCGAGGACTGCCTCCCGGGTTTTGCCCCCGTCCTCGAGCGCGGATTGCCTCCCCCACTCACCGATGAAGAGTGCTGCCTCTTGCGGCGAAACCGAGCGTACGTACTCCTCCATCACGATGTGCAGCACCCGCAGCGCATCCAGGCGGCGCTGATCGGCATCATGGCCGGGAATCAAGTAGATCAGCCGCTGAGCGGCCTGTTCGAGGGAGGATTCAGTGCACTGCCGCAACTGCTGTGCAGTGTCCGCTCGCGACAGCCAGAGACGCAGCGACTTGGCGCTGACGGGCACCCCTGCTGCGGCCGCTCTCTTTGCCGCAGCACGCGCCACCCGCCGACCGTGAGTGAGCTTCTGGAGGAAGCTCATGCTGAGCCGGCTGGCCACTGGCCCGGCTGCCTTGGCCAGAACCGCAGGTGAAAGTGGATCCATGACGCCCTCCCCGCCCGTGTGTGCGGCCCCCTCGCCAGAGGATGGACACGCAGTGATCAAAAGTACCGTCCTGGGCTGACAGTTCAGGCGAATCGCCGTCGAGCCCGGCTACGCCCACGCCATGCCCAGTTCTCGCAGCGCGTCGAGTTGCTCCTGGTCGAGTTTGTCGCGCCGGGCCTTGGTGTTGGAGACCCATACGCCCAGCTTGACGGTCACCGGGTCCGTCTCGCCGTCGACGGCGATCTCTTCAGCGTGGCCGCGGGGCACAGGCCGGTGGGCACCTTCCCGTTCCACCCACTGTGTGAGTGCCGTCAAGCCGCGCTGGAAGGCCTGCTGTGCCTTGCTCGGGCCCTTCGTCGCATGCGTGGCCGCAGGCGCGGGAGACGGCGCCTCGGCGGGCTTGATGCCCAGCCTGGACAGTCGCTCCTGCTGCTCGGTCGACAGCTGCGCCCAGGTGGCCGGCTGCTTCTGCCGCTCCAGCCACCGGCCGATGTCGTCGCCGTCGAAGGTGACGCCGGGTGCGATGTCGGGCAGGTGGCCGTCGGCGTCGACCAGGTCCGCGAGCACCCGGTAGTGACGTTGCCAGTTGAGCGGCCACGGGCAGTTCCAGTCCGGGTCGATCGCGGCCAGCTGCTGCGCGCGTTCCTGCGCGCGCTTCGGGTCCTTCCCGAGACCGCCTTTGCGTCGGAGGTTGGCCATGTGCTGGCCGATGGGCACGGGCTGGTCGCCGGCCGGGTCGTCCCAGATGGCGTTTTGTCGGGGTGCGAGGTGTCCGGTGGTCCGCCGGTAGGAGCGGAGCGCGGCGAGTTTGGCTTCCCAGGCTTCTTCGCCGGGTTCCCAGACCATGCCGGCGTCGGGCGCGTCCAGGAGTTCCTTGCGGTGCGGATCGAGTTCGCCGGCGCGCAGCGTCTTGCGCTGCTGGTGCACCCACCGCCCAAGCGGGAAGTCCTTGGTGACGCCGACCTCGACCTCGGTGTCGTACGGGACGGCGTACAGGCCGGTGATCTGGTTCTCCCTGCGCCACCGCAGCAGGGCCTGGTAGCCCTCCAGCCACGCCAGGGACTCCGGCCGGTAGACCCGCGTACGGAGGAAGGCCGCGATGGTCGCGGCGTCGCGCGGGCTGGAAAAGTGGAGCAGGGCGGACTCGGCAGCAGCGTCGGTGCCGTCCTGGTCCTCACCGTCACCCTCGCCGCCGCCGGCCTCGACGATCCGCCCTTCTTCGTCACGCCGGACGTGGACCTTGCGCTTGCCGCTGGTGAGCGCGCGGGAGGCGAGCTGCTCGACCAGGCGCTCATCATGACTGCGCAGGCCCTGGAGGACCGCTACAAGGGGGCGGAACGAGGCACTGGCGACCATGTCCTGCGGGTCCTCGCCGGGTTCCAGGAACACCGGCACGATGATGCGGGCGACCTTGGTGGAGCCGTCTTTGTTGAGCCGGAGGGCGCGGCCGATGTTCTGGACGATCTCGACCTGGGAGCCGCGGGTGTCGGCGAAGCAGACGGCCTCCACACCCCGTTCGCCGGTGATGTCCACCCCTTCTCCGAGCACGCGAACGCTGGCGAGGAAGGCGCGGTGGACCCGGCGGCCGGCCGCGTCGATGCCGTTGGCGAATTGGCGCAGGACTTCGCGTCGCTCGGTGACGAGGTGGTCGCCGCACAGCCACGCGGACCAGACCCGGTCTGGGGGTACGTGGCGGCCGGCTTCCAGCTCGTAGAACTCGGCGTCGATCGATGACTTCGGCAGCCGGTCCGCGGCGGCCAGGTCCTCGCCTGTGGCGTCGCCTGCGTACAGCTCGGTGGCCGTCTCGGGGAGCTTCTCGGCGAATGCGGCGGCTTCCTCGACCTTCTGGTGGAAGGTCATGACGGTGCGCAGGTTGTGCGCCGCGGCGTGTTCCAGGAGCGCTGTCTGCAGGAGCGCCAGGCGGCGGCCGCGTTGTGCTTCCTCGGACTCCCCGAGGACGGGTGAGGGGTCGCGGATTTCCAGGACGTCGATCTCGAACCCGGCGAGGATCCCGCGCTCGATCGCCTCGGAGAGCCCGAGTTCGGCGATCCACGGTCCGTAGGTGGCGGAGTCCTGGCCCATCGACGCGATCTCCGCCTCCTGGCCGGTGGCGCCCCTTTGCGGCCGGGGGGAGGCGAGGATGCGTGGGGTGGCGGTGAGGTAGAGCCGGAAGTCGGCGGGGATCCGCTGGTTGTCGTGGATCGCTGCCCACGGTCGGCCGAGTTCGCCGGCGGCTCCGTGGGCTTCGTCCACGATGGCGAGGTCGAAGCCCGCCATGCGCTGCCCATACAGCCGCTCTCCGCCCGCCAGAGCGGCCTCCAGCGGCCCGCGCACCTTCCGCTGGCCCTCGGGTGCGTCGATGTCCTCACGGTCGACGAGAGAGGCGTACG
Source organism: Streptomyces sp. NPDC048192 (assembly GCF_043202415.1). Taxonomy (NCBI): domain Bacteria; kingdom Bacillati; phylum Actinomycetota; class Actinomycetes; order Kitasatosporales; family Streptomycetaceae; genus Streptomyces; species Streptomyces sp. NPDC048192. Next base: position 2,009 of record NZ_JBIDAL010000033.1, on the reverse strand, counting down.
TGGCGAACACGACCACCGGCCCGGACCCCGCCCACAGGGCCAGCTGGATGGGGTTCGTGGTGGCGCGCACTCCCAGCGAGTCGAGCACCGGGTCGTTCTCCAGCGAGCACACCGCGACCATCGGGGCCCGGTGACCCACCAGGCGCCACGCCTGGGCGGTCTGTACGAGCAGGTCCAGGGTCGGCACGGTGACGAGGATCCGCCCGCCTGGGAAGCACTCCAGCGCGCACGCGGCGGCGGTGATCGTCTTGCCCGAGCCGGTCGCGGACACGATCGTTGCCCGGGCCCCTTCCGGGGGCACAGATGATCTTGCAGGGAATCCCACCCATTTCCGGAAACTGATTTTTTGGTCCATCTGGTGTTCTCGGAGCTGGATCAAAAGAGTTCTCCGGGTTCGGGAAGGGCCTGTTCGACGGAGGCGATGTGGTATCCGCCGCGTTGGTAGAGGCCGCCGTCTCTTGCGTGGACTGCCTGGGCTTTCGCTGCTGCTTCGCCGGGGGTGGCGGCCATCAGGTGGACGGTGGGGGCCGGCATGCCGGAGCGGGTGGGGCCGGTGGCGGGTCGGGCATTGATCCGGTAGACGCGGTGCCTCCGGATTTCCGGGGCCGCGTCGCCTGACCGCTCCGCTTCGGCCACGTCTGTCATCAGCCGCTGCAGGCGCAGCTGTTCGTAGCGGACGGCCCGCGCGTCACGGGAGGGCAGGTACGCGGCCATCCGCTCCTTCTCCATGAGGCGGGCGATCCGCTCCCACTGAAGACGCCGCAGCTCCGCGATGAGCAGTTCAGACAAGTGATGCGGTTCGGGCGGGCTCATCCGCGCCCTCGCGGCGCGTTCCTGAGCCAGACGTACCCGTGCGGCTGTCTGACGGTAATCGAGTCCGGTGGCTTTCTCGATCACCCCGAGCCGGGCCAGCTCGTGCGGTAGGTATTCGTAGATCAACACGCAGACCGCTTCCCACCGGGTGTCCCTGATTTACGCCAATGGTACATGCTGCATCACTTGCAGATGCAGGTACGCGTGCCCTCGGGAAATCCCGTCCGCAAGAGTCCTCCACCTCCTGATGGTCGGAGCGCATCGGGGTATACGGCCGGGCATGGCATCGATGACTGAGCGCGTGATGTTCCTGCGGGCCGTGCGGCAGCTGCACCGTATCCGCTCCTTCTACGCCGGTGGTGTCCTGTTGTGGGGGGTGTGTGCCGCGTGGACGGGCTGGCAGGCGCCGGGGAGCCGGCAGATGTGGGCGTGCGTCCTCCTTCTCGCTGTCTTCACCGGTCTCCTCGTCACCGCCGGCTTGTCCCTGCGGCGTCTCGAAGTCCCGAGGACGGGCCGGCCCGCGCATCACGCTGCCTCACACAAGGCGGCACGCCCTCGCCACGCGCACGCCTGAGCCCCTGTCAGCGGCCTCTGGACGCCGTGGACGAGCCGTCGCCCGGCCCGCCGACGGCCTGACGGTAGGCGGGGTGGTCTTACGTCTGTGGTGGCGGTGTTCGGGCATACGGGTTTCACCCCCTTGTGAGAGGAGCTCGTTTCATGCTCGGCATAGTCGCGGCGGTGCTGTTCTTCGTGTCGTTTCTGATCAACGCGGCGGATCTCAGCACCAACGATGTGTTCTCTTCGACGAATGTGATGCTGCTGGGGCTGACCGCACTGGCCCTGCATGTGGCCGGTATCGGTTCCGGCTGGGCCCGCAGACGCTGACCCCGCATCACCTAAGGCCTGGGACAGCCCGATACAAGGCCCGGGCAAGCCCCGTCCTCTCGTTGCCAGCCCGGCGGGGGAGCGCAGCGGACCCGCCGACCCCCGGACGGAGTGAAACGGAGGCCGGGGGCCGGGACGCAGTCCCGCCGGTCCGGGAGCGCAGCGGACGGACCGTCACCTCGGGTGCGCAGCACCCGAGGTGCGCGGGTGGCGCAGCCACCCGCCAGCGCTCACGCGGAGCGGGAGCGCAACCCCCGTGCGCAGCACGGGGGTTCGCTTGCTCCGGGCGCAGCCCGGAGGGACCCGCTCCG
>NZ_JBIDAL010000032.1:0-38032 GCF_043202415.1 Streptomyces sp. NPDC048192 | reverse complement strand
GCATCGACGTCCTCTTCGCCATGCTCCGAGACGGCACCTTCTACCAGTCGCCCGCCCCGGCTACAGCTTGACGAAGCCCATAGAGGCACCTTTTCAGCACTGGCTGGGGCGGCTCGCCGACTTCGATCCGCGACGTGTGCCCTTCGCCCACGACTGCTCGGTCTGGGAACCGTCGCAGAGCGCCGTCGGCAGCTGATCGCACGACGCCGGACTCTGCATTTTCGCGGACTCCTGGCGAGGCCTGTGTGTCTGCGGTACGCCGCCACGCAGGACGGGCCGGCCCGGTGGCTCGGTGTGGCAGTTACGCGGACATCACCCGTGCCCGCAGTCAGGGCTGGTCAGGCTGGCGGGGGCGGGCAGGCCCGGCAGTCGAGAACTCGCCGATGCCGACGGAATCGCCCACTGAGCAACTGGCGTACCTGGCCCGCCACCTCGGCGCCGCAGTCGCGAGCACGTCACCACACGAGCGACACCGCCCAAGCCGTCGCCGGCCTGCTGTCCCGCCGGCAGATCACGGACCTCGTCGACACGGCAGATGCGAAACCCGGCCCCGTCGGCATCCCCGCTGTCTCACCGCTCACCGTGTGCGAGCTCGTCAGCGGGCTTCTTTCGCCTCACGCTGGTCCATGGCCACGTGCCGACCCACGACCTCCGGTGATGGCGCGACCGCGGGCAGGGGCGCGGCGCCCTCCGGGCGCAGTCCGTGCACGTAGACGGCCACGTGCCGGATGGCCAGCGCCGCGCTCACTTCGCCGGGCAGGTGCGGCATGGGGCGGCATGCCATGGCAGCAGCGGTGATCAGATCTTCGGGGGTGACGTCGGAACGCACGACGCCGGCGGCCCGGCCGGCCACGAGGATCTCCTCGACACCGTCACGGATGGCGTGCTGAAGCTCCTGGACTCGTGGGTCATGGGCGACCGGTCCGCCGATCAGGGGCAGTACGAGGCGTTCGCGCTGTTCCACCACGCGCCGAAAGAGCCGCTCCAACGCGCCAGCCGGGTCCGCCAGTTCCTGATGGGCGGCCCGCACTGCCTCCAGGCAGATTTCGAAGCCGTCCACGATGACCTGCCGGATCAGCGCATCGCGGTCGGGGAACCGGCGATAGAGGGTGCCCGCGCCCACTCCAGCGCGGCGCGCGATGTCGTCGAGGGCCACAGCGGTGCCCCGCTCGCGGAAGAGTTCGCGAGCGGCGGCAAGGATTCTCTCGCGGTTGCGCTGGGCGTCGGCGCGCAGAGGCGGCTCAGGGGTCATGGGGCGATCGTAAGCGACCGCAAAATAACTGGAGAATTTTCTCCGCTTGAGGCGTAGGGTGAGAGCTGTCCATCGGCATCACCTGGCCGGCAGGAAGGGATCACGCATGTCCGCTGACCGTTTTGTTCTGCTGCAACCCGGACAGACCCGGCAGACCCGGGTCCCGTTGCCGCCCGGCTTCGGCGTCAAGGTCGCCACCGCTGACAGCGAAGGCCGGCTCGCCGTACTGGAGAACCGTATGGACGTCGACATCCCGTCCCATGTGCACGAGCTCATGGACGAGTTCGTCTACGTCCTGGAAGGCGAGATGGAGATCGACTTCCAGGGGCGGACGTACCGCTTGACCCCCGGCATGTGCGCACTGCTGCCTCACGGCATCCCGCACGCCATGCGCAACGCTTCCCAGCCGCCGGCGCGAGCACTGCAAGTGTCCACACCAGGTGGCTGGGACAACTTCCTGGAGGATCTCTTCGCGGCCGGCCCCGAAGTCAGGGCCCCGGACGGCCAGATGGACCTGGAAAAGGTCAACGTGATCGGCGAAAGGTACGGCATGCGCTACACCCGGGGCAGGATGACCTTGGACTAGGCCGGTTCAGTTGGATGGATCATCTGATCGTTTGAGTACGTGACCGGCGAGGACCCGGAGGAACGGATGAGCGGCATGGAGCGGTCGGTAGTGGTCAGCGGCGGCGGCACGGGTATCGGCCGGGCCATCGCCGCCCGGTTCGCCCTCCAGGGCGACCGCGTCACCATCCTGGGGCGGCGCGCCGAAGTGCTGCGCGCGGCGGCGGCTGAGATCCGGGGGACGCATCCGGTCCGTACGGTGGCCGTCGACCTGTCCCAACCGGAGGACATCGAGGCCCGGTTGCCCGAACTGCCCGAGCGGGTCGACGTACTGGTGAACAACGCCGGCGTACGCGGCGCACCGGCGGCCGAGGGAGGGCTGAAGGAGGTCGCCGAGCGGTGGCGGCGGGACTTCGACACCAACGTGCTGCCGGCGGTCCTGCTCACCGAGGCGCTGCTGCCCCGGCTCGACTCGCCGGGCGGCCGCGTGGTCACGATCAGCTCCGTTGCCGCACTGCGCGGCAACGGATCCTATGGAGCCATGAAGGCGGCCCTTCAGGCGTGGAACCACACGCTGGCAGGGCAGTTGGGGGGCCGGGGAGCCACCGCCAACGTGGTCGTGCCCGGTTACGTCGCGGGCACCGAGTTCTTCGGCGGACCCGCGACCGAGGAAGAACTGGCCCGGAGGCGGGCGCAGACCCTGGTCGGCAGGGTCGGCGAGCCCGAGGACGTGGCCGCGGCCGTCGCCTTTCTGGCCGGACCGGACGCGGGCTACATCACCGGCGAGTTCCTCAATGTCAACGGAGGGACACTGCTTGGGCGTTGAAGCCGAGCCTCGACTCCGCTTTCACCGCGCCGGGCGCGCTGGTCAGTGGCCCGGGACCGGGAAGAGCATGCAGCTGCTGGTAGCGTGGGCCAGGAGCCGGTCGTCGGAGTCGCGGAGTTCTGCCTGGGCGAGGGCGGTGCGGCGGCCGCTGCTGAGGACGGTGCCGATGGCGCGGACCTTGCCGGTGTCGACGGTGATGGGGCGCAGGAACTTCAGGGTCAGGTCGATCGACGTGTAGGCCATGCCCTGGGGCAGCGTGGACTGCACCGCACAGCCGGCCGCCGAGTCGAGGAGTGTGGCGTAGACGCCGCCGTGGACGCTGCCTATCGGGTTGTAGTGCTCCTCGCCCGGCACCAGCACGAAAACCGCCCGGCCGTGCTCGGCCTCCTCCAGGGTGAAGCCCAGGGTGGCGGCGATCGGCGGAGCGGGCAGGCGCCCGGCCAGGATCTCGCGGAGGAAGCCGAGGCCGCTGTGGTGGGGGATGGCGTCGGCGGAAACGGCGGGGTCTTCCCAGCCGAACACACGTGACCTGTGCGGTGCCGCTTCTGTCGGGCCGGTCGTGTCGGCGCTCGGGGACTTCTTCGATGTTTCGGTCATTCGGCGGTTCCTCGTAGGCGTAGGTCAGCGGTGTGGCGTGCCGGTCGGCGCCGGCGGAGGCGACGCCTGATGTGCAGCAGGGGGCGTCCTGCCGGGCGTTTCGGTCGATGCCGGCTTCAGGGGGCGTCCGGGCTGACGCGGATCAGGCCCGGGCCGGCGTCGATGAACGAGTCCCCGACCGGAACGTCGTGGCCGTCGTCGCAGCGGAGCACTGCGTGCACCGTGGCGCCGCATTCCTTGTGGCGTACGACCACAGGGGGGCCCTGTTCGTCGGCGGCCCACCTGTCGCCCCACTGCCGCAACGCCACGATGACAGCCCGGAAGTCCCGGCCCTTGTCGGTGAGTTGATAGGCGTGCCTGGTCCGCTGGCCGGGCTCCTGGTAGGGGACGCGCTCCAGGAGACCGGCGGCGGTCAGTTCCTTCAGGCGCGCCGCGGCGGCGGGTTCGCCGATGCCCACACGCTTGGCGAAGTCGTCGAACCGGCGTGTGCCGAAAAACGCCTCGCGCATGATCAGCAGCGCTGTCCTGTTGCCGACGATCTCCAGAGTCCGGGCGATGGAGCAGTTGGCCATGGACCAGGCGTCCCGCTCCTCCAGCAAGTCCTTCATCTCTCTCCACCCTCCACCTGGCTTGCCTCGCGCAAAGTCAGCCTATACCGTCGAGGCTGACTTACTCAATCGTAAGTCAGCAGGGATGGACCCATCCCAGGAGAGGAATCATGGACATCAGCACAGCAACCGTCCTGGTCACCGGGGCCAATCGCGGACTCGGCCGGGCACTGGCCCAGGAACTGCTCGCGCGTGGCGCGACGGTGTACGGGGCGGCCCGCCGACCCGACCAGATCGATCTGCCCGGCGTGAAAGCGATACGCCTCGACGTCACCGACCCCGTCTCCGTCGCCGCGGCTGCCGAGGAGGCCCGTGACATCACGGTGCTGATCAACAACGCCGGCAGTTCCACGGGCGCCGATCTGCTGACCGGCAGCTGGGACGCGGTCCGACTGGAGATGGAGACCCACTACCTGGGGACCCTCGGCATGATCCGGGCGTTCGCCCCCGTGATCGAGTCCCAGGGCGGAGGCGCCGTCCTCAACATCCTGTCCGTGCTGTCGTGGATCAGCTTTCCCGCCGTCGGCGCCTACGCCGCCGCCAAGTCCGCGGAGTGGAGCCTGACCAACACGGTGCGCCAGCAGCTCGCGCCCCGGGGTATCACCGTGTCCGGCCTCCACGTCGGCTACATGGACACCGACATGGCCCGCCATGTCGACGGGCCCAAGACCGCCCCGGCGGACGTCGCCCGCGCGGCCGTCGACGGCATCGCCTTCGGGGCCGCCGAGATCGTCGTCGACGAGCGCAGCCGCCAGGTGCAGGCCGACCTCTCCGGCGGCGTCGCCGCCCTTTACCCGCAGCTCGGCTGAGACGAGGACACCATGGCTTCCGCTCCTTCCCCCGCCCCGGGCCGGCTCAGGCCGACCGGCCGGCACACCGGTCTCCGGCTCTCCCCGGACCAACCGTCCCGGCTCGCCGCCACCTTCACGCTCATCGCGATGTGCCTGGGCGCCATGACGACCTTCCTGCTGATCACCGCATCGGTGTCGGCTCTGTCGGCCATCCAGGACGACCTGCACGTCTCCCCGACCGGCCTCGTCTGGATCCCCTCCGCCTACACCCTGCTCGTGGCCAGTCTGGTGATGTCCGCAGGCACCATCGGCAACCTCTACGGCCGCAAGCGCACCTTCGCCACCGGCGCCGCGATCATGATCATCGGCTCGCTCATCGTCTACACGGCGGGTTCGACGGGAGGCGTCATCGCCGGCCAACTCGTCTCCGGCCTCGGCGGCGCTCTCATCCTGCCCAACAGCCTGGCCATCCTGGGAGCCACCTTCCCCGACCCCCACCGGCGCACCGAAGTCGTCACCATCTGGGCCGCCTCCTCCGGCATCGGGCTCGCCGTCGGACCCCTGATCGCGGGCACACTGCTGGATCACTTCCACTGGAACACGGTCTTCCTGTCGACCGCCGTCCTCGCCGTGGTCACCCTGGCCGCCGCCGTTTTCGTCGCCGAGTCGCGCGGCCCCGAGGGCAGGCTGGACATCCCCGGGCAGATCCTGGCCGTCCTGGGCGTTGCCGCCCTCGTCTACGCCCTCATCGAAGGCGGACACGACGGCTACACCGCCCCCCGGATCCTCATCGCCTGGATCATCGCGGCCGCGGCCCTGACCGGTTTCGTCCTCGTCGAGCGCGCCGGCCGCACACCCATGCTGGACATCACCCTGTTCCGGTCGGCGTCCTTCAGCGCGGTCATGTTCGTCGCGGCCGTCTCCCTGTTCGGCTTCACCGGACTGGCCATCCTGTCGGTGCTCTTCTACGAGCGCGTCCAGCACCTGTCCGCCCTGGACGTGGGATGGCGGCTGCTGGCCTTCTTCGGCGTCTACGTCATCGTCAGCTACGCGACCGGACGCGTGATCCGCCGTACCGGCTTCAAGCTTCCGCTGACCGTGGGCTTCCTCCTCGGAGCCGCCGCCACGGCCGGACTGACCACGCTGGATCCCGCCACCTCCTACGCCCGGGTGTGGTGGCTGTTCGCGCTCTTCGGGGCCGCGTGCGGGATGGTGGCCGCGCCGAGCACCGCGGCCGCCCTGGTCAGCGTCTCCCACGAACGCGCCGGCATGGCCTCCGGGGCCGTCAACGCCTTCCGCCAGATCGGGTCCGTCACCGGCTCCTCCCTCCTCGGAGCACTTCTCGCCGGCCGCCTCCAGTCCCAACTGCCGACGCGGCTCCACGCCCACCAGGTGCCCCGAGCAGCCTGGCCGGCCGTCCAGCACGCCGTCTCCACCGGCAGCAGCGGCCACCGAGCGGCCCCGCCGAAGGTGACCGCCGCGATCGGCGACGCCTTCACCTCCGGTGTCCACCTCGGAATGACCGTCATCGCCGCCGTGTTCCTGTGCGCGGCCCTCGCCTCAGCCCTGCTGATACACAACCGACCGCACCACACCACTGCCACGACGAACTGACACACGACGTCCAGCAGCAACGCCGAGAACTCTCGCCCGCGCGGCGGTGCCGACGGGGCGGGGACGGTGGGCAGGCGGCCGTGGCAGGGCGTGTCTCGCCGTGGACACGGCAGCGCGGGGACAAGGATGCCACCGCATGCCGACGCGCTGCCGGGACGGAATCACGTTGATCTCGCGCCGCTGACACTGCCCATGTCCGCCCAGCCCAACGTTCTTGGACGTGCAGTGTCAGCGGCTCCTGCCGGCGTCGTCATCGTCGTTCGAAGCCTTCGGCTGCCTCCCGCTGCCCGGCGAGGAGTCGTGCCCTTGTTCCCCTTGCTCTGCCAGCAGTTCAAGGAGTGCGGCATCGGCCCTTTTCTGATCTTCCTTCGTCAGCTCGGCCGGTGCGTTGTTGTAGACGGTGTAGCGGTCCGGATCGATGATGTTGGCGGCCCGCAGGGTGAACGTCAGCAGGCGTCGCCACCCCTTGCGGTGGCCGACCCTCACCTGCAGCTGGACCTGGTAGTCACGAGCTTCCGGCAGGAACCCGGAGAACGGTGCCTCGAACTCGATGAAGAGTTGTTGCGCTTGTCTCCCGGGTACGACGAATCCGGCCGGTAGCTTCGCGTCATCGTCCGGCCCCGGCTGGAGGCCGGACGGCGAGGACACCCACAGCAGCGGCAGATGGGAGGCGGGCTCGTCGGGGAAGGTCAGGATGAGGTCCTGCACGACTATCGGCTTGGGGCCGGTGTTGTGCAGGACGAGCGGAAGCCGCAGGCGGGCCGTGGAAGAGTGGATGATCACTGCGAAGGCGTGCGGCTCCCATGTCTTCAGCCGTCCTTGTCTGGCGTTGAGCCACCAGAACGACGCCACGGTGAAGAGCAGTGCGCAGACCGACACCACGCCGGCGCCTGTGAGCGATGAGGACGCGGCCTGACCGGCCGCGGTCATCAGCGGAACCACAGATTCAGTGTGCCAGCCCCGGCGTGGGCTCGCTCACAGGACTGAGGGGCCCCGTCGTCTGCACGCAGCAGCCGACGAGCACGCCCCCAGCCCGCGTCACGAGCCGCCACCGGCAAGGAACACGGGATACGCGGCACCGGCGAGGAGCAGCAGGACGCCGAGCCGACCGGCTCCCCGCACAACGGCAGGACCGGGCTGAGAGCCGCACCGATGGCGCCCGCCGGCTCCAGCGCACCGGTCAGCCGGTAGGAGGCGGTGGTGAAGCCGGCATGGGCGGCCGGTCGGGCATCGGGCCGAATGCCATGATCTTGGTCGCGCCTGGCAGGGCGAAGATCAGCACGATCAGACAGGCAAGGCGGCGGGAGGGGTCATGAAGCGTCCTTGACGGTGTGCGGGTGACGGGCCCGGCGGCGTTCGGCGCCCAGGCCGGCGAAGTAGGCGACGAGGTCCGGGTCGTCGACCGCCGAGGGATTGAGGACCTGCTCGGCGGGGGCGCCCTGGAGCAGGCGCTTGACCGGGACTTCTAGCTTCTTGCCGGTCCTGGTGTGCGGGATGGCCGGGACGGCGAGGATCTCGTCGGGGACGTGGCGGGGTGAGGCGCCGGTACGGAGGGCGTCGCGGATCTTCTCGCGCAGGGCGTCGTCCAGCGTGACACCGGGCGCGGGGACGACGAACAGGGAGTCTCGGCGCTGCGGCGAACGCTGTGATCAAGCCCATTTCCGTACGGCGTACGAAATTGGTACCGTACGGGGTATGGAAAAGCAGGCGAGGCGTCCCCCGCGGGGAACGCGCAAGAGGGACGTACCGCTGACCGAGGCCGGGATCTATGCCGCCGCCCTGCGGCTGATCGACGCGGGCGGGGTCGAGGCGCTCACCATGCGCAAGCTCGCCATCGAGCTCGATGCGAACCCGATGTCGCTGTACCACCACGTGCCGAACAAGGAAGCCGTGCTCCGCGGCGTGGCGAGAATGGTCGGCGCCCAGTTCCGCACGGTGACGCTCGAGGACGCGCCCTGGCAGGATCGGATCCGCCTGCTCGCCACGGACTTCCGTACCCTGGCGCACCGTCACCCCGAGCTGATGGCCTACTCGTTCAGCCACCAGCCGGACTTCATCCAGCCCGACGATCCGTTCTGGACCGCGCTCACCGCCATCGTGGCCGCTTCCGGGGTGTCCCCGTCGGAGGTCCCGGAGATCGCCGCTCTCATGGTCGCCGTTGTCGTCGGTGTCCTCAGCGCCGAACTCAACGGCTCGCTCCAGCAGTGGGCGAGCCTCAAGCCCCCCGGCCCCCACGCCGGTGAACCCGGGCCTGCGGACGCCGGCCCCGGTCTCGGGGAGGCAGATCCTGAAGGCCCTGATCAGGACCGCATGTTCCGTCTGGTGATGGACACCCTGACCGCGGGCCTGGAAAGCCGGCTCACCGCTGGTCGAGACGGCCAGGACACCGGCCGCCGTTGAGTCCGGTCCCTGCGCCCCGAGCGCCACGGCCTGGGAACTCGTCCGCGGCCTGCCGGCGCGGGTCGCTGCGTGCAGGGGGGTGCCCCGATCGCAGGTGCTGAAAGAGATCGTTCTCCCGCGCAGGCTCCCTCGTTCCGGACAGCGCGGGGAGGGCGCCGGCGCTTCACGTCAGCGTGAGAGCCGTCCGGACCGCGACGGGACTTCGCGCGCCGAGCGCGTTCGGCCATACAGGGCGTACAAAGGGCATATGGGTGCGCGAGGGATACCGGATGATCGCGTCTTGGAGCAGCGCGCCGGACGCGGGCTGCTGGTGATCGCGCTGGTACTGATCCTCGTCATCACGGTGACGGATCTCGGCATAGGCACCAGTGTCCATCTGGGCCCGCTGCTGGTCATCGCGCCGACCTTGACCGCCTCCTTCGCCGGTCCACGGCTGACCGCTCTGGTCGGGGCTCTGGCGCAGGCCGCCCTGGTGATCATCTCCGTGTACCACGGCGGGCTCACCACGACCAACCACGTGGCGCAGCTCATCGCCCTGGCCGTGCTGTCGGCCCTGGTGGTCTTCATCGCCCATGTGCGGGAGCGGCGTGCCCGGGAGCTGAGCCGGGTGCGGTCGGTGGCCGAGGCGGCACAGCGGATTCTGCTCCGGCCGCCACCCCGCCGGATCGGACCCCTGCGGGTGGCCTGGCTGTATCTGGCGGCCGAGGACGAGGCCCAGATCGGGGGCGACCTGCTGGCGGTGGCCCGCGCCGACCACCCCTGCACCCGGGTGCTCATCGGAGACGTACGAGGCCACGGGCTGGCCTCCATCGGTGAGGCGTCGGTGGTGATGGGCGCGTTCCGGGAGGGCGCTCACCGGTACGACTCCCTGCTCGAGCTGGTCACCGCCGTCGAGGAGAGCGTGTGCCGGAACCTGGACGAGGTCGCCGACACGGCGCACGACGTCGGTGAGCATTTCATCACCGCTGTCGTGATCGACATCCAGGATCAGGGCCCGCAGGCCGAGATGCTCAACTGCGGCCATCCGCCGCCCCTGCTGATCCGCGGAGGGCGGGTGACGGTCCTGAACTCCCGACGGCCCGCGCCCCCGTTGGGCCTGTGCGCCCTGTGCGTACGGAACGACCGCACCGACCGGTTCACCCTGGAGCCGGGCGACATGCTGCTGCTCTACACCGACGGTGTGATCGAGGCCCGCTCGCCGGCCGGAGCCTTCTACCCGCTCGCCGAACGAGTCGCCTCCTTCCCCGCCACGAGCCCCGACGCCCTGTTGCGCCACCTTCACCGCGACCTGCTCGAACACACCGGTGAGCAGCTCACAGACGACGCCGCCTTCCTGATCATCGAACGCACCCCCTCGCGCCATCTGCACCGGCCGCATCTGACGTCCCATGCCGGCGGATCTCTGCCGTCCACGACCGGCTGACCGTCACCGCCCTCCCTGGCCAGGCACCACACCGCGCCGGTACGGGGATATGACGCCGGTTCCTGTTCTTCCAGGAATGACCTGATGTCCCGCGCGGAGACCGCGAGCAGGGCGGTGTCCGCGGACGATCCGAGGGCGATGTACATCGACGTGTCGCCACGTCCCACGGCCGACCAGATCCGGACGTCCGCGCAACCCGCGGGGCCCTTCAGGCCCTCGGCCAGAAGATCCCGGCCCAGGATCCATTCGACCTGCTCGTCGCAGTCGGCGAAGAAGACGGCGCGGACGGCATAGGGGTCGGCGGGGTCGCACCGAAGACCCAGGCACAGGGGCAGTGCTCAGTCCGGAGAGACGACCAGCCGCACGGCCATCCGCCGCTCCACGGACTTCAGGGACTTCTTCATCGGCCACGGTCCAGGGCCTCGAACGGCACCCGTCTCACCGGTCGCCGTGGCCCGGGTCGTGGTGGTTCCCGCCTCGGCCGTCGTGCGCGAAGCGGTGTTCGTCATGCCGGTACGACGTGCCGGACGTCCAGCCGTGCCGCTCGTCCTGCCGGCGGCAGGAGTGACCGTCGCGGTAGAAGTGACCTTCACGGTAGTAGCGGCCGTCGCAGTCGTGCCGGGGCACGTCGGTGACACGGTGCCAGCCGCGGACCTCGTCGCAGGAGTAGCCCTGCTCCAGCAGGTACCCCACTCCGTTGTCCCAGCTGTAGTCGGTGGTGTCGACCTGGGCAGCGGGCCGCTGGACGTGCGCGGGCTCAAGGGCCGCGGCGGAAGCGGTGCCCCCGGCGCCGAGGGCGGTGACGCCGGCGACCGCAACGGAGGAAAGGGCGAGGGCGACGCGCTTCCTGAACTTCTTCATGATCTTCTCCTTTCCGTCGGCGCGGTCCGCGCCGACGGCGTGTCCGTCAGGCGATGTGGTGCGCCTGGCGTGGCCGTGCGCTGTTTCCGTACGTTGTATGGAAATGCTCTTCGAATGTAACCATACGATGTATGGAAATGTCGATGTGATGTGGGCGACTACCGTGGACGGCTCCTGCGAGAGCGGTCAACTTCCCTTTAGGGCAGGCAAGTTGTGCGTCTGCCTGTCCTCGACGTGTCAGAGGTTCCGTCCCGGCCCCGCGACATGCGGCCGTGGGGTTTCCGGCCCATGCTGGAAACAGGGAGACGGGGGAGACAGCCGAGGAAGTGGTGACCATGCGGGCCGTTGTCGACCTCACCCGCTGCCAGGGGTACGCACAGTGCGTGTTCCTCGCGCCGCAGGTGTTCGAGCTGCACGGCGAGGAGGGGCTGCTGTACGCCACGGCCGTCCCCGAAGACCAGGCCGAACGCGTACGCCAGGCCGCGGCGGCCTGTCCGGTCCAGGCGATCCTCCTCGGGGAAGAGGTGAGCAGTGGTGCCCGGTGACCTGAAGGAGGGCCGGATCGTCATCGTCGGTGCCTCGCTGGCCGGGCTCAGGGCCGCCGAGGCACTGCGCGAGGAGGGGTTTACCGGCCCCCTGACCGTGGTCGGGGACGAACCGCACCCGCCTTACGACCGGCCGCCGCTGTCCAAGCAGGTGCTGCTCGGCCAGGCGACGGCGGAGACCACCGGGCTGCCCATGCGCCGGGACCCGGACGCCGAGTGGCGTCTCGGCGTGCGCGCCACCGGTGTGGACCTGCTGGCGAAACGGGTGCTCCTGGCCGACGGCGAGTCACTGCCTTACGACCGGCTGCTGATCGCCACCGGCACCCGGGCGCGCCCCTGGCCGAACCCGGAAGAGGGCGCCCTGGACGGGGTGTTCACTCTGCGTACCCGGGAGGACGCCGCCGGGCTGGCCGAACGTCTGGACGCGCGGCCGGAGCGGGTGCTGGTGATCGGTGGCGGCTTCACCGGCTCGGAGATCGCCTCGGCCTGCCGGGAACTGGGGCTCGAGGTCACGGTCGCCGAACGCGGCTCCGCACCGCTGGTCGGCGCTCTCGGCGGCACCTTGTCGAAGCTTGCGGCGGTCATGCAGCGCAACCACGGTGTGGACCTGCGCACCGGGGTGACGGTCACCGCTCTCAACGGCAACGGTGCCTTCACCGGTGCGGAGCTGTCCGACGGCAGCCGCGTCGACGCGGACGTGTGCGTCGTCGCGCTGGGCGCGGTCCGCAACGTGGAGTGGCTGGCGGACTCCGGGCTGGCGGCGGGCCCGCGCGGGATCGCCTGCGACGCCGGCTGCCACGCCTTCACCATGTACGGGATCGTCACCGACGACGTCTTCGTGGCCGGCGACGTCTCTCGCTTCCCCCACCCCCTGTTCGGCTACCAGATGCTGTCCCTGGAGCACTGGGGCAACGCGGTGGAACAGGCTGAGGTGGCGGCCCACAACATGGTCAACCCGGGGGCGCTGCAGCGCCCGCACCTGGCCGTCCCGGTCTTCTGGTCGACCCAGTTCGGACTGAACATCAAGTCCGTGGGCGTCCCCACCTACTCCGACCACGTGGTCATCGCCCAGGGATCCCTGGAGGCACGCCGCCTCGCCATGGTCTACGGCTACCAGGGCCGGGTCACCGCCGCCGTCACCGTCGACATGGCCAAGTCGCTCGACTACTACCGGCACCTGATCGAGACGGCTGCTCCCTTCCCGCCGCCGCCCGGCGCGCAGGACCGGGCGATCGCGGCCGACATCCCGATCCCCTCGCTGGTGCCGGATCCCTCGGGGCTCTCCCACGGGCCGACCGTCGCGCTCACCGGCCATCTTCCCGACCGCCGGCTGACGGTGGTGTAGCCCACGTCCCGCCGACCACGAGGATCCGCCATGGAATCCGAGACCTTGCTGGCACGGATCACCGACTATGCCAGCCGCCCCGACCCCTACCCCCTGTACGCGGAGCTCCGCGAGGCGGGCCCCGTGGTGCAGCAGGCAGACGGCAGCTACCTGATCGGCACCTACCACGAGATCGCCGCTCTCCTCCACGACCCGCGGATGAGCGCCGACCCCCGTACCCGGGGAAGAACGACCCACAAGCCGCCCTTCCTTCGGCTCGACGACCCCGAGCACCACAGGCTGCGCACGCTGGCCATGCGACCCTTCGGGCCTCCGCACAGCCCCGACCGGGTCGACTCGATGCGCGGCGAGATCGACCGGATCACCAAGGAGTTGCTGGCGCCTTTCGAGGCGGGCCGGCAGATCGACGTCGTCGACGACTTCGCCTATCCGCTGCCCGTCACGGTGATCTGCCGGCTGCTGGGCGTACCGCGCGAGGACGAACCGCTGTTCCGGGCCTGGTCCGACGTGCTGGTCGCGGCCGCCGACGTCAGGCCCGAAGACGACTCCACCGAGACGGACAAAGCCGGCGACCAGGCGCGCATGGAGATGGGCGGGTACCTTCTGAACCTGGCCGAGCAGCGGCGCGGCGATCCGGGCGACGACATGCTCTCCGCCTTCGTCAACGAACCGGACCCGGCCCTGCGGCTCACCCGGGAGGAACTCGCGGAAACCGCGGTGTTGCTGCTCATCGCCGGGCACGAGACGACGGTCAACCTGATCACCAACGGCTCACTCACACTGCTGCGCCACCCCGAGCAGCTGGACCGGCTGCGACGCGACCCCGGACTGCTGCCGCGAGCAGTGGAGGAACTGCTGCGCTACGAGCCCCCGGTCCACATGCGCGAGCGCATCCCGCACGCCGACATCGACGTCGCCGGCACCCGGATCCCGCAACACGCGTCCGTCATTCTGGTGCTGGCCTCGGGCAACCGCGACCCCATGCGGTTCCACGAGCCCGACCGGTTCGACCCCACCCGCCCGGACAATCAGCACCTCGGCTTCGGCAGCGGTATCCACCTCTGCTACGGCGGACCCCTGGCCCGGGTCGAGGCCTACGCGGCCCTCAGCGCGCTGCTTCCCCACCTCGGCAGCGCCCGCCTGGTGGACGACCCACCCGAGTACCGGCAGAACGCCATGCTGCGCGGACCCCGCCACCTGCCCATTCACCTCTAGAGCCGCACGGCCCGGGCGCCCTCTTCCCGCAGTAGTCGGGGCCTCCCCGAGTCGCCCGACGCCGCGATAGCGGTGATCGATGCCGAGGGCATCGTCGTCGGGTGGACTGACGCCGCCCAGCAACGCGACTCACCGACCGCTGGGGCTGTCGGCACGGCCAAAAACACAAGGCCATCTGCTCCGAACAGCCCATCGCGCGGGCCCCTGATCTCGGCCTGTGGCCGGCACGCTCGGGTCGTACAACACGCTCAGAGGGACCCCGGCGACACAAGCCCGCCTCGCATGGTGCAGGATGCGCGGCGGGAGGGGATTTGAATGCGTTCAAAAATGTGGCCCGGGCAGAGGCAGGCCCGTGTGCGGGACAGGTTCGGCGCAGTGCTGGCGGCTTCGATGTCGGTGTTGTTCGTCGAGGCTGTGATCGGTGCGATCGCGTTCGTGGTGTGGGAGCAGACCCAGGAGCGCCCAGACTTGTCCTACAACGCGCTGTCGGTCATCTTCCTGGTCGTGGCGGTGCCGTTCGTGGCGGCGGCGGGTGCCGTGTTCGGTGCCCTGCTGTCGGTCGGGGTCGTGATGCCGCTGCTGGCGGTGGCCGGATGGCTCGGCCGCCGGCTCTCGGGGCGTGAGGCGTGGTGGTGGATTCCGGCGCTGGCGGCCGCCGGAACCGCTCCCTTCGCCGTTGCCGTGGCGGTGCTCGCGCGGACCGGTCTCCCGGTGGGGGTCGGGGTATGGCTCGTGGTGACCGCGGCGCTCGCCGCCACAGTGCTGGTCGCCCGAAGGCCGCTGCTGGTGGACCGCCCGTGGCTCTCCGGCGGTGCGATGGTCCGGCGGGTGGCGCTGCACGGAACGCTCGCGGTCGTCGCCGCCGGCACGCTTGCCGGCATCGGCCTGTGGGCGGGGATCGGGTATGAGCCGCCGCGGCTCAGCAGGGAGCAGGTTGCCGGAACGTGGTCCGACGCAAGAGGCGGCACACTCGTTCTCACGGCGGATGGCAGGGCCACGGCGACCCGCGTCGAGACGTTCGAAGACTCCGACGACGTCTTGGAACCGGTCGTGCACAGGTGCAGCGGCACCGGTACCTGGAAGTACACGCCAGGTACCGGACCATGGTCGCAGGAGGTGGACGTGTCGGTCGGCGACTGCCCCATGGACACCTGGGAGGTGTCCGGGACCCGCGCACACCCGAAGCTGTACGTCTACATCGGTGACCCCGACACCTGGGAGCTCTACACCCTGCGACGCGATGGACAGCCCGTGTCCGTCGGACTGCGCGCGCCGTAGGCAGGCGACCGGTGTCCGAGAAAGCGGCTTGGCGTCCAGCGTGCGTTTCCGCCGGCGGGGCGAGGGGACTCGCGGTGCGTGGTGGCCTACGGTGCGGAGCAGCGGGTGCGGCTGCCCGCTCTGCGGGCAGGCTGGCTGACGCAGACGTTCGTCCACTGGTCGTTCCCGGTGGAGGCAGTCCAGGCGCTGGTGCCCGAGCCTCTGGCCGTGGACGAGTACGAGGGCGTGGCCTGGGTCGGGCTCACGCCGTTCCTGATGGCGGACGTCCGCCCGCCCGGCGTACCTGCCGGACTGCCCGGGCTGCCCACGTTCGCGGAGACCAACCTGAGGACCTATGTGCGGCACCCCGGCGGTCGGGATGGGCTGTGGTTCCTGTCCCTGGAGGTCGCCTGCCCGCTGATGCTGGCGGCGCGGGCGATCGGCGCGCCGTACCATCCTGGCGCCCTCGATGTCGTCAGGCGGGAGAAGACCCTCGTCTACTCCGGGCGGAGATGGGCGGGGGGAGCCTCCTACCGTCTCGTCGTGCGCCCCGGCCCGCCCATCGAGCGGCCGACGCAGCGGGACGTATGGCTGACCTCGCGCTGGCGGGCGTACACGCGCCGGTTCGGCCTGCTCTGGGAGACGCCCGTGGAGCACGAACCGTGGCCGCTGGCCGGCGCCGGTGTGGAGGTGCTGGAGGAGACGCTCACCACCGCGGTGGGCCTTCCGGCCCCCTCCGGTGAGCCGGTCGTGCACTTCTCGGAAGGAGTCAGGCATGTGCGGCTGGGCGCCTCACTGCCCTGCCCACCGGCAGCCCCGGCTTCCTGACAACGGCTCCGCAATGCCGGTGGGCTCCGGCGCACCCTTGGCGATGAACCCGGTTCGCCGGCGGGCCGTGCACCGGCGCAGGCTGCGCTTCGAGGGCTGGATCGCGGGCCTGGGCACCTCCTCCGGAACCCGTGTCGTGCTCGGACACTGGCAGCGGTCACCGTTCGGCGCGTTCAGCGACGTGATGCTGGAACGGGCCGGCGGGGAGCGGTTGCTGCTGGCCCCCACGCGGGAGGCGGCGGACTTCATCGTCGCCACGTACGTGTTCGACACCGTGCGCGTCGTGCCCGTGCGGGTCGGCGTCACGGACCACACGTGGAGCGTGACGGCGGGCCCGCTGGAGTTGCGCTTCATCGCCGGGCGGCGCGGGCTTCTGGGCCTGCTGCTGTGCGCCGTGCCCGGCGCCCTCGCCCGCCGTCCGGCGTGGAGCGCGCTCACGGACGGGCCGGCCCGGCTGCTGCTGCCCGGCGTGCGGACCCGGGGGAGCGCCCGTGCGGGCCGCCGTGAGTGGTACGGCGCTCGGGACCTGCGGCCGATCCGCCTCGTGTCGGCGTTCTTCGAGGGCGTCGATCTGGGGATGACGGCCCCCGTCGAACCACCCGTGCGCATCGGCTTCGGCTCGGTGCCGAGGAAACCCGCGCTCACCCGCGTCACGACGACCGTCGACGTCGGACGCGAGTGAGGGATGCTGCCCCCGCCGGGGGGCACCTGACGGGCCGTCCGTTCCCCGTGCCCGGTGCAGCGTCCCGGAACGGTGCCCGCCGTCGTTCCGGGACGCGTCCCCACGCTCAGCCGTCGCCCAGAGTCGTGTGCGGAGTGCGCCGGTAGGTGGCGCGGTACAGGGAGGCGAAGCGTCCCGGGTGGTGGAAACCCCAGCGGGCGGCGATCGCCGTGACGGTCGCCCCGCTGTCCGGTGCGGCGGCCACCAGGTCCTGGTGTGCGTGGGCCAGCCGCACCCGGCGCAGATGGGCCAGCGGGGTGGTGTCCAGGTGCCGCCGGAAGGCGTACTGCAGCGCGCGCACCGTCACATGGGCAGCGGCGGCGATGTCGGCGACCGTCACCGGCTGGTCGGCGTGGTCGTCGATGTAGGCCAGCGCGCGGCGCAGCATCGCGGGATGCGCGTCGCGGCGGTCGGCCGCGGTCGGCTCGGGCAGGGCCGTGTTCGGGAAAGTGTTCAGGACACTCGCCGCCAGGTATTGCACCGCGGTCGCTGCGATGAGCGGCTGGTCGGCGGTCTCGGGGTCGGCCAGCACCGAATCCCGCAGGTGGGCGATGGTCCGGCTCAGCTGACCGGCCGCGGCCGCCGAGCGCGGCCGGTGCCCGGTAAGCCGTACCGGCCGCGCATCGTCGGGGCCGGCGGCCACCTCGGCCAGCAGCGCCGGGTCCAACATCGTGATGTTGTAGCGGGCGTGGCAGATGCGCCCGGAGTACGGCAGGTCGGGCGGGGCGAACAGCACCACGTCACCCGGCCCGAAGGTGTCCTCGGCGCCTTGGAAGCGATGGTCCCGCACGGTTCCCTCGTACACGACGCACAGGCAGATCCGCCCGAGCGGCGTGACCGAGTAGCTCATCTCGAAGTCGAGGGCGAGTTCGTCGACACTCACCGGGTCGATGGCGCTGCGCCGGATCCTGGCCCGGCCGGCTCCGGGGGTGCTGCTGCCGATGCGCATCCGGGCGTAGGCGCGGCTGAGGAAGTCCTCCGTGACCTGCAGGTCCGCGCTGTCGAAGGTGAGCGTGTCCATGTCTCGCGCTTCCCCCCGAATCACCCGAACATGTCGCCCTGACCAGGTAATTTTCGTTTTTCGTCCGGATGCTTGCGAAGTCCTTCGCTTGGTGGCTGGCGCAGGCAGGGCGGCGCGTCGAGGGTGAGCAGCATGATCGGACGCGACGAGAGGACGGACCAGCTGGCGGCGCTTCAGGAGGAGGTGACCCAGCTGCGCACGGCCATGGCCTCCCACGCCGTGATCGACCAGGCCATCGGCGTGGTCATCTCTGTCGGCGGGCTCCGGCCCGAGCAGGGCTGGGACGTTCTCAGGGAGGTCTCCCAGCACACGAACATCAAACTCCGCGAGGTGGCCCGTTGCCTGGTGCACTGGCCCTCCAGCGGGCAGCTGCCTCCCGATGTCCGCCGGGCCCTGACCGCGGCGGTGGCCCGCGCCCGGGACTCCGCCGCCACCGGAGAGAACGACGCCATGAGCGGCCGACCGGTGCACTGAGGAAAGAGCAGCGCGCTCCCGAGGGCATTGCCATCCCACGAGCGGACGCCGCGTGTCGTCCACCCACGCGGTGTACTCGACATGGAGAAGGGCCTTCAGCCCCGCAGTGGGGGTGAAGGCCCGGCACTCGTGAGCGGCGCCAAGCTCAGCGCTTGAACATGTCCTTGATCTTCTCCTTGGCCTGGCGCGCGTCGCCCTTGGACTTCTCCATCTGGCCTTCGGCGACCATCGGGTCGTCGACGGCGGCTCGTCCCGTGGCCCTCTTGAGCTTGCCCTTGGCCTGTTCGGCCTTGGCCCTGGCCTTTTCACCAGCCGACATGGCAGACACGCCTCCTGCTGTGCTCGACGCACTGTCCGCGTTCTGCGGCAACTCCCATGTGCCCAGCACCGCGCCCGCGCAAACAGGCGAAAGAAGCCGGTTGAGCAGTCAGTCGACCCTGATGCCCACGATGCAGGTGTCGTCGTCGGTGTCGGACTTGCTGTAGGTGAGCAGCCGGTCGAGTTGCTGGTCGAGCGTCCTGGGTCCCTGGCGCGCGGTGTCCAGAAGGTGGGACAGGGATTCCTCGACGGAGCGGTCGCGGCGCTCGATCAGCCCGTCGGTGTACATCAGGAGGGTGTCGCCCGCGGCCAGGCGCACCTCGGCCTCCTCGTACACCGCCTCGGGCAGGGCGCCCAGGAGCAGTCCGCCCAGCCTGGGCAGCGGGTTGGCGTCGGCCTCGCGCACCAGGACCGGCGGCAGATGGCCCGCCCGCGCCCAGCGCAGCGTACGGCGCTCGCGATCGTACAGACCGCACACGGCGGTCGCGGTGACCGCGCCGGTCAGATGGTGGGCGACGATGTTCAGCCAGGACAGCAACTGCGCCGGTCCGGCTCCCGTGACGGCGAGACCGCGCAACGCGTTGCGCAGGACCACCATGCTGGTGGCCGCCTCGATCCCGTGGCCGGCGACGTCGCCGACGCACAGCAGCACCAGTCCCGAGGGCAGCACCACGGCGTCGTACCAGTCGCCGCCGACCAGATGCTCCGTCTCGGCGGGCCGGTAGCGCACCGCCACCTGCAGGTCCGGCAGGCACAGCGGTTCCTGGGCCGGGGGCATGATCGCGTGCTGCAGCTGGAGGGTCAGCCGGTTGCGTTCGACGGCCTGCTGCTCGGTGTGGGCGAGTTGGTCCCGGGTCGCGGCGAGGGCGACCTCGGTCCAGTGCTGGGCGGAGATGTCCTGGTAGGCGCCGCGGACGCCGAACAGCTGGCCGTCGGTGTCGAGGACCGGTTCGGCGACCACGCGCATGTGCCGTGTGACACCGTCCGGACGCTGCAGCCGGAAGGCGGCCGAAGCCGGCCTGCGGTGGTGCAGCAGGGTGCGCAGGAACCGTCCGATCTGGACCGCGTCGTCCGGGTGGGAGTACGCGGGGAGGTCCTCCACGGCGACCGGGGAGCTGGTGGGCGGGCGGCCGTACAGGTCGAACAGCTGGCCGTTCCAGGTGATCTCACCGGTCAGCAGGTTCTCCTCGAAGCCGCCGATCCGGCCCAGCCGCTGGGCGTGCTGGAGGAGACTGGCCAGGCGCGCGGTCTCGTCCTCGATGCGCCAGATGAGCAGCACGCTGGAGCCGTGCCGGCTGATGCTGATGTCGGCGACCGCGGAGAGCGGAACCTGGTCGACCAGGGCGGTCAGCCGCATGCGCCGGGTGCGGAACGGCTCGCCGGTGGCGTACACCCGCTCCACGCGCTGGAACAGTTCGCCGGCTCCGGCGGCCATCGGGTAGGCCTCCAGCAGCAGGGCGCCGGCGACGACGGCCCGGGGCCGGCCCGCCGGGTCGAGGAAGTGGCTGTTGGCGTGCTGGATGCGGAAGTCGACGAGCTGCCCGGCGTCGTCGAGGTGCGGCACCAGCACCAGGGCCGGGTCGTGGAGCCCGTCGGCCAGGTCCATCAGTTCGGCCGCGTCCGGCACCACCCGGGGCTCCCGCAGGGCCTCGGCGGCGGGCAGGAAGTCCTCCAGGGTGTGCGCACACAGTTCGGCGAGGGTCTCCACCTGCCGCAGCACCGGGCGCGGCAGCGGGCCCTCGGGCTTGGGCCAGGCGATCTCCAGGATCCCGTGGATCCGGCCCCCCGTTCCGGCGGGTACGGCGATCCGGGCACCGTCGGTGTACTCCCGCCGGCCGATCGTGGGCAGTCCCGAGCCGGCGAGGGAGGGCAGCCACTGTCCGCCGGGCTCGGTCAGCCCGCGCCGGGCCACCGTGGCCACGTCGGGCGGTACGTAGCGCCAGCGGGCCGCCTCCGCGGGCGCGAATCCGGCGCTGCCCGCGAGGGTCAGCGAGCCGTCCGGGCCGACCGACCAGATGGCCACCGCTGCGGCACCGAGGGGACGAAGGGCGTGCTCGAGCAGCGAGTCGGCCATCGCCTGGGTGTCCCGGGCGGCCAGCACTCCGCTCTCGGCCGCGCGCAGCCGTACGGCGGCGGAGCCCTCGACCGGGGCGGAGGGGCCGGCGGTGGCGGACAGGAACGCCTCGGTCACCTCCGCGACCCGGTCCCGGGCCGCCTGGTTGATGACGTCCACCGCGAGTTCCAGCGGTGTCACCTGCGCCTGCTCGGTCAGTTCGGCGAGTTGCCGGGCGGCCTGGGCGGGGCCGCAGCCCAGCCGCTCGACCAGGATGCCCTTGGCCAGTTCGATCAGCGCCCGGCCGTCCGCCTCGGCCTGTGCGACGCGTACCTCGCGGCGCAGCCGCTCCACGGTGGCGGCCAGCCTGCCCACCGGCGAGGTCGCGGGCGCGTCGGCCGATACGGTCTCCGCCGGTCGCAGGGGTGCGGGCACACCGGTGGGCGCGTCGGTCTCCTCGTCCCCTTCGACGGGGGGTTCCTGGGTGTTCACCGGATCGGTACTCCTCGGCCTGAGGTCGGGCGGATGCGCGGTGCCGTGGCCGTCCTCATGCCGGCAGCCAGCGCCGGACGCAGGCGATGAGGTCATGGGTGTCCACCGGTTTCGTCACATAGTCGCTGGCGCCGGACGCGAGGCTCTTCTCCCGGTCTCCGTGCATCGCCTTGGCCGTCACCGCGATCACCGGCAGGTCGGCGTACTGCGGCATGCTGCGGATCTCGGCGGTGGCCGCGTATCCGTCCATCTCGGGCATCATCACGTCCATCAGGACCAGTTCGACGTCCGGATTGCTCATCAGCGTCTCGATGCCCTTGCGGCCGTTGTCCGCGTGCAGGACGCGGAAGCCGTGCAGTTCGAGGATGCCGCTGAGGGCGAACAGGTTGCGCGCGTCGTCGTCGACGACCAGGACCGTACGGCCGCGGGTGTGCTCGTCGACCGGGCCGGCCGGCGCGTGGTGGAGTTCCTCGCCGCGGACGAGCGCGAGCACCTCGCCGGGTTCCTCGGCGGACAGGTGCAGGGCGATCCGCTCCCGCAGCTCGTCCAGGCTGGACAGGTACTCCAGTGAGCCGCCCGGCTCCGCCTCCGGATGCCCGGCGCGATGGGAGTTGTGCACCAGCACGGGGACGCCCGCAAGGGCGGAGTCGCCTCGCAGTGCCTCCAGGAACCGGGCCGACTCCCCGTCGGGCTCGCCCAGTTCCACGACGACGCAGTGGCAGGGGTCGGCGGCGAGGGCGCCGGCCGCTTCCTGGGCGCCGACCGCGGTGATGATGTCGACGGGCGTGCCGTCGGCGTCACCGTGTTCCAGGTCGCGTACGACGCTCTCCGCGACGAGGGTGAGCAGACCGCGCGGGCGTTCCTCCACCACGAGCAGCCTGCGCGCACGCTGTCCCTTCGTGGAGACGCGGGGCGCGGCCGCCGGCAGCTCATGCGGGGTCGCAGCCTCGGTCGCCACCTGTTCGGACGGCATGCCGGGCCCGCGCAGAGGGCCGTCGAAGTCGGGCCGGGCCACGGGAAGGAACAGTGTGAAGGTGCTGCCCTTGCCCGGGGTGCTGGCGACGGTGACGGCGCCGCCGAGCAGGTGGGCGATCTCCCGGGTGATGGACAGGCCGAGTCCCGTGCCGCCGTACTTGCGGCTGGTGGTGCCGTCCGCCTGCTGGAAGGCGCCGAAGATCGTCTCCAGTTGCTGTTCCGGGATGCCGATGCCGGTGTCCTTCACCCGGAAGGCCACCACGGCGCCGCCGCGTACCACCTCCGCGGGCACCTCGTCGTCCGCGGCGGGTTCGACACGCAGTTCCACTCCGCCCTGTTCGGTGAACTTCACCGCGTTGGACAGCAGGTTGCGCAGGATCTGCCGGAGCCGGGAGTCGTCGGTGAGCAGGTCGGCGGGCGCGCCGGCCGATGTGGTGACGGTGAATTCCAGGCTCTTCTGCGAGGTCATGGGCCGGAAGGTGGCCTCGACGTACTCGATGAGCTGGCGCAGCGAGACCCGCTCCGGCGTGACGTCCATCTTGCCCGCCTCGACCTTGGACAGGTCGAGGATGTCGTTGATCAGCTGGAGCAGGTCCGAGCCCGCCGAGTGGATGATGCCCGCGTACTCGACCTGCTTGGGGGTGAGGTTCCGCGAGGGGTTCTGGGCGAGCAACTGGGCCAGGATGAGCAGGCTGTTGAGCGGAGTGCGCAGCTCGTGGCTCATGTTCGCGAGGAACTCGGACTTGTACTTCGAGGCGAGCGCCAACTGCTGGGCCCGTGCCTCCAGTTCCTGCCGGGCCTGCTCGATCTGCAGGTTCTTCGCCTCGATGTCGCGGTTCTGCTCGGCGAGCAGCGAGGCCTTCTCCTCCAGTTCCGCATTGGACCGCTGCAGCTCCTCCTGCCGGGCCTGCAACTCGGCCGAGCGTGCCTGCAGTTCACTGGTCAGGCGCTGGGACTCCTCGAGGAGTTCGTCGGTGCGCGCGTTGGCGACGATCGTGTTGACGTTGATGCCGATGGTGTCCACGAGCTGCTGGAGGAAGTCGCGCTGGACCGGGGTGAACCGGGTGACGGAGGCCAGTTCGATGACGCCCAGCACCTGCTCCTCGAAGACGATGGGCAGCAGCAACAGCGCGGTGGGCTCGATCTGTCCGAGCCCGGAGGAGATGGTGACGTACCCGGGCGGCAGTTCCTCCAGGGCGATCGTACGGCGGCTGCGTGCGGCCTGGCCGACCAGGGAGCGGCCGAAGGCGATCCGCTCCGGCCGTTCGTCTCCCTCGGGGCGGCCGTACGAGCCGACGAGCCGCAGTCCGGGCCCCGAGTCGCCCTCCTCGGCGAGGTAGAAGGCGCCGTACTGGGCGGAGACCTGGGGCACCAGCTCGTCCATGATCAGCTCGGCTACGACCCGCAGGTCGCGGTGGCCCTGCATGAGGCCGGAGATCCGGGCGAGGTTGGTCTTGAGCCAGTCCTGTTCCTGATTGGCCCGCGTCGTCTCGCGCAGCGACTCCACCATCGAGTTGATGTTGTCCTTGAGGTCGGCGACCTCGCCGGAGGCTTCGACGGTGATGGACCGGGTCAGGTCGCCCTCGGCGACGGCGCTGGCGACGTCCGCGATGGCACGGACCTGCCGGGTGAGGTTGCCGGCCAGTTCGTTGACGTTCTCCGTCAAGCGCTTCCAGGTCCCGGACACGCCTTCGACCTCGGCCTGCCCGCCGAGCCGGCCCTCGGTGCCGACCTCGCGGGCGACGCGTGTGACCTCGTCCGCGAACGCCGACAGCTGGTCCACCATCGTGTTGATGGTCGTCTTGAGTTCGAGGATCTCGCCCCGGGCGTCGACGTCGATCTTCTTCGACAGATCGCCCTTGGCCACGGCGGTGGTCACCAGCGCGATGTTGCGCACCTGGCCGGTGAGGTTGTTGGCCATGGAATTGACGTTGTCGGTGAGGTCCTTCCACGTGCCGGCCACGCCCGGCACGTGGGCCTGTCCGCCGAGCCGGCCCTCGGTGCCGACCTCGCGGGCCACGCGCGTGACCTCGTCCGCGAACGCGGACAGGGTGTCGACCATGGTGTTGATGACGTCGGCGAGCGCCGCGACCTCGCCCTTGGCATCGATGGTGATCTTCTGCGAGAGATCGCCCTTGGCGACCGCCGTGGCGACCTGGGCGATGGAACGCACCTGGCCGGTGAGGTTGGAGGCCATCACGTTGACGTTGTCGGTGAGGCCCTTCCACGTACCGGCGACCCCGCGCACCTGGGCCTGCCCCCCGAGGCGGCCCTCGGTGCCGACTTCGCGGGCGACGCGTGTGACTTCGTCGGCGAAGGCGGACAGCTGGTCGACCATCGTGTTGATGGTGTTCTTCAGTTCGAGGATCTCGCCGCGGGCGTCGACGGTGATCTTCTGGGAGAGGTCGCCCTGTGCCACCGCCGTGGCCACCTGGGCGACGTTGCGGACCTGGGCGGTGAGGTTGCCGGCCATGAAGTTGACCGAATCCGTCAGGTCCCTCCAGGTGCCCTTGACGCCCTTGACGTCCGCCTGCCCGCCGAGGCGGCCCTCGGTGCCGACTTCGCGGGCGACGCGTGTGACTTCGTCGGCGAAGGCGGACAGCTGGTCGACCATCGTGTTGATGGTGTTCTTCAGTTCGAGGATCTCGCCGCGGGCGTCGACGGTGATCTTCTGGGAGAGGTCGCCCTGTGCCACCGCCGTCGTCACCTGGGCGACGTTGCGGACCTGGGCGGTGAGGTTGCCGGCCATGAAGTTGACCGAATCCGTCAGGTCCCGCCAGACGCCCGCCACACCCGGCACCTGGGCCTGTCCGCCGAGCCGGCCCTCGGTGCCGACCTCGCGGGCGACGCGCGTGACCTCGTCGGCGAAGGCGGACAGCTGGTCGACCATCGTGTTGACGGTCTCCTTCAGCTGGAGGATCTCACCGCGCGCGGGCACGTCGATCTTCTGCGACAGATCTCCCTTGGCCACCGCGGTGGCCACCTGGGCGATGTCACGCACCTGGGTGGTGAGGTTGCCCGCCATCGCGTTGACGGAGTCGGTCAGGTCGGCCCAGGTGCCGGAGACTCCCGGCACCTGCGCTTGGCCGCCGAGAGTGCCCTCGGTGCCCACCTCGCGGGCCACCCGGGTGACTTCGGAGGTGAACACGGACAACTGGTCGACCATGCCGTTGAAGACGGTGGCGATGTCGCCCATGAGCCCCGGGGCATCGTCCGGCAACCGGGTGCCGAAGTCTCCGTCGCGCACCGCGGTCAGCCCCGCGAGCAGTCTGCTCAGTTCCTCGTCCCCCGGGACCGCGTCGGTCGTCCCGGTCGCCTTGCCGGCCATGCGCACCCTCGTTCCGCTCCCCAAGAGCCCTCGCAGGGAGGGCTCGGAACCAGCGCCGGGCACGTGGCCTGACCCGGCGATTGGTGTGTGCATATCCGCAGTTCACGGATGTGCTCGATGAGAAAATACGCCGCAGATTAACCCGGCTGCGCGTGCGGGCACAAAGCAATCGGCCAAGACCCGACGACCGTGGAACACGCCCGGGAGCGGAGAGGAATGGAGGCTCGTTGACGGGGTAGACGGGTGGGTTCGGCACTGGCCAGGGGAAGCGCGCTCCTGGCTGGACGGGGCGGCGCCGACCGCTGCTCTCGTCACAGCGGTGAGCGGCTGCGGGGCACCCGTGCCAGGGGGCTCACGACCCCGTACAGCTGGTTGAACGTGTCCCGCAGTACGGGGCGGTCCGGTGCCGCGGCGGTCGCGAGCGTCTGCTCCAGAAGGTGCCGACGGCGCTGACGGGTGGCTTCGAGCACACAGGTTCCGGCGCCCGTGAGGGAGAACGCGCCCGACGGGTGGCGCCGCACCAGCGTGCGCTGCTCCAACTGGTCGAGCAACCGGGTCGCCGATGGGACGCTGAGGCAGAGGTCTCGGGCAATGCGGTCACGGTTGGCAGGCTCGCCGCTCAGGACGAGCAGAACCCGCATCTCTTTCTCGGAAATCGTGGGGGCAACGTCCTCATGCGCCTGCTGCCACAACCTGATCATCGTCTGGGCGACGTGCTGCGCAGCAGGGCTCGCCTCGGCATGTTCGGGTTCCACTGACATGGTTTTCCCCTTCCTCGATGCCGTCGAGTAACGCGCTTACCCGCCGCACCGGACCTCAGCCCCGCCTCTGCGTTCGAAAAGGCTGTGAGCTGGGACGGAAGGCAAATAATATGGAGAATTGTTCGGTCATTCGGGTGGTGCGGTATCCGTTTTGGGGTCGGCATTTCTCGAAGCGCTCGAATTTCTGTCGAAGCGGTCCGCAAGGCCTGTCAGGGCATCTTCCGCGCCGTTGGGAATCGATGACATCCCAAAAGGCGGTTCGAGACATAGACGGGTCCGGTAATCCGTGTCACCGCTGAAGGCGGCCTCGGCACGGACCGGACTCGGCGGATCGCGGCGGCGCCGCCGGTGTGGATGGGCAGAGGGCGGGAATTCGCAGGGCAGTGCACCGCGGACGTCATCCGAGGAGAGGACCGGGCACCATGCTGGCCATCGTTTCTGCCGTGCTGTTCTTCATTGCCTTTCTGATCAACGCAGCGGAGATCTCCACGAACCACACCTTCACCTCCACCAACGTCATGCTGCTGGGCCTCACCGCTCTGGCACTGCACCTCGCAGGCATAGGAGGCGGCTGGACGGCGCGAGGCCGCAGACGCTGACGTCCTCCCAGAAATCCGTGCCTTTCGAAGTGGCACGCGCCGAGGAGGGCTGCTGATGGAACGGAGCGACCTGGCCCGCGCACGCCGGCGCGCGCGGGCGAACGGATCGGCACGAGGAGCTGCCCGGGCCACCGCCGCGGGGCCGGGCGGCGGCCGGGGGAGAAGGGGCCCCGGAACCATGCCGCCACGGCCGGTCGGCCGCAGCCGGTCCTGGCTGCGGGCCGGCTTCGCCCTGGGACTGGGCGCGACTCTGGCGTGGCTGCTGGTGCAGACCGTCCTGCAGATCGGACAGCTGCTGACGTTGTTCCTGGCAGCGGTGTTCGTCGCGATCGGCCTGGAGCCACTGGTCGCCGTGCTGACCAGGCATCGGATACGCCGCAGCTGGGCGGTGCTGATCGTGCTTCTCGCGTTCATGCTGTGTCTTGCGGGGTTCGTCGCGCTCATCGCCCAGCCGGTCGCGGACGAGATCGATGCGTTGACCAAGGCGATCCCGAAGTGGCTCACCCAGCTGCACGACCGGCACACCTTCCTCGGCCGTCTGGAAGACCGCTACCACCTGATCTCCAAGGTGCGCAGTGCTCTGGGCTCCGGGGGCTCGAGTGTCGTGGGCGGGCTGCTGGGAGCGGGGAAGATGGTGCTGAGTCTGGTCACGTCCGCGGTCATCGTCGTGGTCGTGACCATCTATCTGATGGTCGCCCTGCCCGAGATCAAGCAATTCGGGTTCCGCTTCGTCGCGGCGAGCAGGCGTGCCCGGGTCGAGACGGTGACCGACGAGATCCTGACCCGGACGGGCCGGTTCATGCTGGCCAATCTGGTCACGTCGGGCATCGCCGGGCTCGCGACCTTCGCCTGGTGCGCGGCCATCGGCGTGCCGTACCCGGCCGCCCTGGGTTTCTTCGTCGCGCTGATGGACCTGATCCCGGTCGTCGGCTCGACGGTCGGCGGGGTGACCGTGAGCCTGGTCGCCCTGTCGGTCTCCCTGCCGGTCGCGGGCGCCACAGCCGGCTTCTACGTCGGCTTCCGCCTCGCGGAGGACTACCTGATCATGCCCCGCGCGATGAAGTACGCCGTCGACGTGCACCCTGTGGTCACGGTCGTGGGCGTCCTCGTCGGCGGCGCTCTCCTGGGCATCATCGGCGCTCTGGTCGCCGTACCGGCAGCCGTCGCCATCGGCATCCTGCTGGACGAGTACGTCTTCCCGCGCACCGATGCGTCATGAGACTCCCACCAGCACGGGGACCCACTACGCCTCAGCCTTGTTTCTTGGGCGTCCGGTGTTGCGAAGGCTTGGCGGCCTTTCCGGGCGACTGCGGAGCGCTGTGCGCAGTGTGGCCGATGTGATCGCCCGTGTCCTCGGCGTGGTGTGAGTGCGCAGTCGCCATGCCGGGTTCGGCGTCATGGCGCCGGGCCGGGGCCGGAGTGCTCGGGAGCGCCTGACTGGAGGACCCCTGGCTCGTGGAGACCGGCTCGGACCGAGAGCCGGTCGCCGCACCGGAGGCGTCGAAGGCCCCGTAGGGGGTTTGAGGAGCTTGGGCCGATGGATCCGCAGTGGACCTGCTTTTGGGTATCGCCGAGCTGGGGTGCGGGGAGGGGGCGGTCTGATGCGTGTCGGCGCGGTTGTCGCTGGTGCCCGGAGCGACGGCAAGAGTCGTGCCCACGGCGACGGAGAGTGCGGCCAGCGCGGTTCCCACCGCCATGCGGCGGTTGTGCCGCAGGTAGCCGGGAAGGCGGCCCGGGGTGATCGCCACCGCCTGCCTCCGCGTGGGCTCTTCAGCGTCGGCACGGGGGGTGCGGGGTACTACAGGGCGGCGGCTCACAGAGGGGGGCGAGGGCGGCACCGGACGTGGATCGCTCCCGGCGCCGAGGAGGGAGAGAATCCGCGCGCAGTGCCCGGCGTCAGGACGCGCTTCCGGGTCCTGTGCGGTCATGGTCTGCAGCAGGGCGCCCAGGTCCGGGCCGAGCCAGGCGGGCAGCGTGGGCGGGCGGTGGAGGCGGGCTATCGCAGCCTCCAGCGGGCTGCCCTGGTACTCCATCTCGCCTTTCAGGCATTCCAGCAGGACCAGACCGAGAGCGTAGATGTCGGTTGCCGGTCCGACGTGCCTGCCTTGGACCTGCTCGGGCGAGAGATAAGCGGCGGTGCCGGTCAGCACGTCCGGTGAGGTATGGCGTGTGGCGTTCGCCAGGCGTGCGATGCCGAAATCGGCGAGATGCGGTTCGCCGGCCCTGTCCAACAGGACGTTCGACGGTTTGACGTCGCGATGCACGATGCCGGCCCGGTGAACGTGGGCGAGCGCCTGCGCAAGGGCGGTGCCCAGAGCGGCCACGTGCTGTTCGGACAGCGCTCCGCGCTCCAGGAGTCCGCGCAGTGTGACGCCGTCGACCAGTTGCATGACCAGGTAGGCACGGTCGTCGTGGCGTCCGGCGTCGTAGACGGTGACCAGTCCGGGATGCTGCAGGCGGGCGAGGAGGACGGCCTCCGAGGTGAGACGGTCCTCGGTCTGTGGATCGGAGCCCGGCCGGAACAACTTGACGGCCACGGGCCGTCGAAGGCGGGTGTCGAAGCCTTCGTACACGTCGGCCATGCCCCCCGATCCGATCTTCCCGCCCAGCCGGTAACGGCCGGACAGGACGCGAGCGGACTGCGCACCGGCTGGAACCGGCGCGGGAGCTGGCCGGGCTGCTGATCGGCGGACCTTCATCTGGTTCTCCGTTGCTGTCACCGCGTACCGGACTCGGCCATGAGCCGTGCTGCGCGGCGGGTACCCCAAGGCGGTTCGGCTATCCGGACAAGGACAGCGCCTTGGACCGCCCTGCGGCGAGGCCGCCTTCCGGTGGCGGCGAGGAAGGTCTTGAGCCCGGGGTCGTTCGCTGGGCGCCGATGGCGTTCATGGCCGGGAGCCGTCGGCCCCACGCGGATCCGCCGCGCCCGGTGACGCCTCATCAGGGCCTCTGTCCGGTTTCGCGGCCACCGGATGAACCGTTTCTTCCGCTCCCTGTCGCGGCGGCTTCTTCCCCACGGCCATCGCGGCGGCCGCACGGGTCAATTGCGCTTGCAGCTGATCGAAGGCTTGCGACCTCGATCGCTTGCGCCTGTGACTTCTGCTCATACATGTTCAACGTCCCACCGCGCCGTCCGTAACCCGGGTTCCGCCATTTGGAGCACAGCACATGGCGGAGGGCTACCGCCTGCCGCCTGGGGCCGTGGTGACGTACGCGCTGACCAGGATCAGCAGACAACCGGCCAGTTGCAACGGAGTCGGACGCTCACCCAGTACGACCGCTCCCAGGACCACCGCGCCGACCGGGGTGAGCAGCAGCAGGACCGCACCGACGTGGCTGGCCAGTCGGGGTGAGGCGGCCGCGACCAGCAGCCATCCCACGACTTGGCTGCACACGGCCACCGCCAGCAGCCAGCCGAGCGCGCGCCACCCGGGCGTCGGGTCGAACCCGTACCAGAGCAGACCCATGGCCAGTGAGACCACCGCCGCTGAGGCGACGACCGCGGTGTACGTCTGCCGTACCGGCCCGGCATGGCCCCCGCGGCGCAGCAGATACAGAAACCCGGAGTAGCACACTGCCGCCAGCACCGCGTGGACCGTGCCCCGCGGCGGATCGGAACCGACGGATCCAGCCGGCTCGAACACCCCGCCGGTGAGCACCACT
Source organism: Streptomyces sp. NPDC048192 (assembly GCF_043202415.1). Lineage (NCBI taxonomy): Bacteria > Bacillati > Actinomycetota > Actinomycetes > Kitasatosporales > Streptomycetaceae > Streptomyces > Streptomyces sp. NPDC048192. The sequence goes on along the minus strand of NZ_JBIDAL010000032.1, from coordinate 7,501 downwards.
CCCACGAGCAGCACCGGCAGCCACCACAGGAACCGGCGGGGCACGGGTTCCCGGTCGACCGCCCAGGCCAGCAGAGGTACCAGCACCACCTGCACGTTGACCAGCACTGTGGACAGCCCCGCCCCGACCTCGCCGATGGCCTGCGTCCACAGCAGCATGTCACCGGCGAACAGCGCCCCGGCCAACAGTGCGAGGCCGTACCGAGGCCGCGGGAACGCGCCCGCGCGACGGCGTTCCGCGGCCGCGAGCCCGAGCAGCACCGGCAGCGCGAGGACACACCGGTAGAAGGACGCCGTGCCCGGCGAGGTGTGCGCCAGATCGAGAAGGATGGCCGATCCCGACACGGACAGCGCCCCGATCGCCATGGTCCACGCCGGATACCTGGTCAGGCGTGAACCGCCGGCCCGCCCGTTCCTCCGGGAAGCGGACGCCTGCCGGCCGTTGGTCGGACGGGACACGATGGATCACTCCTCGGACGTCTGGCGCGCCGCGCGCTGCCCTGTGCCGCACGCCGTGATTACCCGGCGAGCGCGGACCGGAACACCAGGCCGAACGGCTCCGGACGCGCTCCCGGGCATCATGACACCGCCGGGGCCGAGGCAGGGGCGTACAGGCCGGAGCGGCCCGTCGGGACAATGATCGGATAATCAGGCTCCCGGTGGGGTAGGACGGACGCCGGGCCTCTTCTCCCGGGAAGGCCCCCGACTCGCCCAGCTGGGGTCTCCCAGCGAGAAACAAAGGACGGCAGCATGGCCAGCGGCACCGTGAAGTGGTTCAACTCCGAGAAGGGCTTTGGTTTCATCGCCCAGGACGGTGGACCGGACGTCTTCGCCCACTACTCCAACATCCAGGGCAACGGGTACCGGGAACTGGTCGAGGGAGAGACCGTCACCTTCGACGTGACCCAGGGCCAGAAAGGCCCCCAGGCCGAGAACATCGTCCGGGGCGGCTGACCACCGATCACATCCTGGCCTCGCCACCAGGCGAAGGGGCCCGCGAGAGCGGGCCCCTCGTGCGGTGGCCGAGCGCCGGCGACCCGCTCAGCCGACTGTCTCCCGAAGCGCCGGTGCGGCCGGGTGCCAGCCCAGTTCGGGGGCGATGAGATGGCGGACGTCGTGCAGGATCTGCTCGTACTCCGCCCGGTGGAACTCGTACGGCAGCTCCAGGCGCAGCTCCGACACCTGCGCGAGGACGGGGTCGGCCGTGAGCCGTTCCAGGATCTCGTCCGCGGTGCCGACCACGTCGGGGGCGAACAGGACCGGCTTCCGGCCCGCCGCCGGTGTCTGCGGTTTCAGGGTGCGTGCGTGCCGACCGGCCGCGTAGGCGCGGTAGCGGGCCCGGGTGGCCGCGTCCGCGGAGTCCAGGGGCACGATCACCCGCCCCAGCGCCACCCGCGCCGGCCGGTCGCCCGAGAGATGGCGGCGGTACTCGGCCAGCAGGTTCAGCTGGGCCGTGGTGAACTCGCCGGTGCCCTCGCCGGAGACGATGTTGCCGGTCAGCAGGTGGTGCCCGCTTCCGGCGGCCCAGCGCACCGAGCGCAGACTGCCTCCGCCGTACCAGATCCGCTTCACCAGAGCGGGGTTGTGCGGCTGCAGCCGTGGCCGCTGGGTGTTGCCGGGCGACCGGATCACCGTGTCCGGGCCGCCGAGATGGTCGCCCCGGAGGTTGTCGACGAGGCGGGCGATCCTGCCGTACGACAGGTCGAAGCCGCGCCAGTCGCCGTCGTACACCAGGTCGCCGAGCAGTTCGGCGTGCGGCATGCCGGTGCTGAATCCGACCTGGAGGCGGCCGCGGGACAGTACGTCCGCCAGCGCGAGGTCTTCGGCCAGGCGGAACGGGTTCTCGTAGCCGATGGGGATGACCGCGGTCCCCAGCTCGATCCGCTCGGTGCGCTGTCCGGCCGCGGCGAGGAACACCGCGGCGGAGCCGACGCCGTGCTCGAGGTGGCGCTGACGGACCCAGGCCCCGTCATAGCCGAGCCGTTCGCCGTGTTCGAACAGCTGCAGGGTCTCCTCCAGACCGGTGTACGGGTCGTCGTCGGCGAAGTTGCCCGGCGTGAGAAAGGCCAGCGAGGTGATGGTGGGAGTGCTCATGCGACCCTGCTCCTCAGCTCGTGGTGGTCTCGGCGGAGCGGGAGGGGACGCGACCGCCGGGGATGGCCGCGAGCAGCTCGCGGGTGTACGCGTGACGGGGGCGGGTGAAGAGTTCGTCCGGCGGGCCCGTCTCGACGACGCGGCCGGCCCGCATGACGGCGACCTGGTGCGCGATCTGCCGTACGACGGCCAGGTCGTGCGAGATGAAGAGGTACGCCACCCCCGTGTCGGCCTGCAACTCGGCGAGCAGGTCCAGCACCTGGGCCTGCACGGACACGTCGAGCGCGGAGACCGGCTCGTCGCAGACCACCAGGTCGGGGGAGAGGGCGAGGGCGCGGGCGATCGCCACGCGCTGGCGCTGCCCGCCCGACAGCTCCGCCGGGCGGCGCTCCAGGGTCGAGGCGGGAAGGGCCACCCGGTCGAGCAGTTCGCGGGCCCGGGCGAGCCGGGAGGCGCGGTCGCCGACCTTGAAGGCCCGCAGCGGCTCGGTGATCACCTCGGCGATGGAGAAGCGTGGATCGAGGGAGGCGTAGGGGTTCTGGTAGACCAGCTGTGCGCGCCGGCGCAGCTGCCTGGCCTGTGCGCCCTTGGCGGTGGTGACCTCGGTGCCGTCGAAGAGGATCCGTCCGGCGGTCGCGTCGGCGAGGCGGAGCACCAGGCGTGCGGTGGTGGACTTGCCCGAACCCGACTCCCCGACCAGGGCGAGGGTCCGGCCCCTTGGGAGGGTGAGGCTGACGTCGTCCACGGCGCGCAGGGTGCGGGGTCCGTCGCCGGCCCGGGGCAGCCTGAACTCCTTGACCAGGTTGCGGACTTCGACCAGGGGCGTGGTCTCCGCCCTGGAACTGGGGACGGGGGTGCGGGTCCGGGCGGTGGTCAGGCTCGGGGCACTGGCCAGCAGGTGCCGGGTGTAGTCGTCCTGCGGGTCGGCCAGGACGTCCCGGGTGAGGCCCGCCTCGACGACCCTGCCCTGGGACATCACCACCAGCCGCTGCGCCCGGTCGGCGGCGACCCCGAGGTCGTGGGTGACGAGCAGCACCGCGGTGCCCGACTCCTCTGCCAGGCGCTGCAGATGGTCGAGGATGACCCGCTGCACGGTGACGTCGAGCGCGCTGGTCGGCTCGTCGGCGATGATCAGCTCGGGGCGGGCGGCGATGGCGATGGCGATCAGGGCGCGTTGCCGCATTCCGCCGGACAGTTCGTGCGGGTACTGCCGGGCCCGCAGCGCCGCGTCGGGCAGCCCGGCACGGTTCAGGACGCCGATCGCCTCGGCGGGGGCCGAGCGCCGGGTCGCCAGACCATGGATGCGCAGCACCTCGGCGACCTGGTCGCCGATCCGCACGACCGGGTTGAGGGAGACCGTCGGATCCTGCGGGACCAGTCCGATCCGAGCCCCGCGCACCGCGCGCAGTTCCGCCTCCGAAAGGGTGGCCAGGTCGTGCCGGCCGAAGCGGACCGTGCCCGCGTCGATGCGGCCGTTCGCCGGCAGGAGCCGGGTGACGGCGTGCGCGGTCGTGCTCTTGCCCGAGCCGGACTCGCCGACCACCGCGGTCACCTGCCCCGGCCACACGTCGAGATCCACGCCGCGGACGGCCGCGACGGTACCGCCCCGGGTGCGGTACGACACGGACAGGCCGCGTACTTCCAACACAGGTGTGCTCACGTTGTCACCGGTTTCGGATGCGTCGGTCATGGCTGCCGGGACCATTCGCCGTCCAGGGCCCGGGCGATGCGGCTGGTGGCCAGGACGGTCGCGGCGATCGCGAGTCCGGGCAGCGCGGTCAGCCACCAGGCGTTGGCGAGATAGTTGCGGCCGTCGGCGATCAGCGTGCCCCACTCCGGGGCCGGCGGCGGCGCCCCGTAGCCGAGGAAGCTCAGCGCCGACACGGCCAGGATGGACGCGCCGAAGTCGAGGGTGGCCAGCACGATCACCGGGCCCGCGGCGCCGGGCAGCACATGCCGGCCCAGCACCGAGTACCAGCGCGCCCCGCTCGCGCGCGAGGCCTCCACGAAGACCGCCTGCCGCACCCGCAGGACCTCCGCCCGCGCCACCCGGGCGAAGCCGGCGACACTGGCGATGCCGACCGCGACCGCCACCTTCACCGTCCCGTAGCCCAGGGCGGTGACCAGCGCCAGGGACAGGAACAGCGCCGGGATGGACAGCAGCACGTCGACGAAGCGCATCAGCAGGTCGTCCACCCAGCGGCCCACGAACCCGGCGACCACCCCGAGCAGTCCGCCGACCACGAACGCGACCAGGACCGCGATCAGCGTGGCCTTCAGAGACAGCTGTGCGCCGTGGACGACCCGGGAGAACACGTCGCGGCCCAGCTCGTCGGTGCCGAACCAGTGGCTGCCGCTGGGGGCGCGGAAGTTCTGCGACGGGACGCCCCTCAGCGGGTCCCGCGAGGTGAAAAGGCCGGGCCGGAACGAGGCCAGCACCACCAGCACGAGCACGGCCACCGACAGCAGCAGACCCGGGCGGCGCACCACGAAGCGCAGCAGCCGTCCCGCGTCCCGGCGGCGTCCCGGCCCCCGCCCCGGCCCCGCCGCGGCCGGGCGGACCCGACCCGGTGCCGCCTGGGCCGGGTCGTCTACAAGACTCTGGCTCATGTGAGTGCCGCCCTTCTGCCCGAGGCCACCGCGATCCGCGGATCCACGAGCGGATAGACCAGGTCGACGACCAGGTTCGTCATCACGAAGATCAGCGCTCCGAACACCACCACCCCTTGCACCAGCGGGATGTCCTGGGCCGTGACCGCCGCCGCGGTGACGCGGCCGAGTCCGTCGCGCGAGAACACCGTCTCGACCACCACCGAACCGGCGATCAACTGCCCCACCAGCAGGCCGACGACCGTCAGCGCGGGCAGGGACGCGTTGCGCAGCGCGTGCCGCAGATGCACCCGCCACCGGCCGGCGCCCTTGGCCCGTGCGGTCTCCACATAGGCCTGGTCCAGCGCGGTGAGCAGGCTCTTGGCGAGCACCTGGGCGATCTGCGCGCCGGTCGGCACCGCCAGCGTCACGGCCGGCAGGACCAGGCCGCGCAGCCCGTCGTTGCCGAACGCGGGGAACCAGTGCAGCCGGAAGGAGAACGCCTCGACCAGCAGCAGCCCCACCCAGAACGTCGGGACCGACACGCCCAGCGGCGGCAACGACAGCAGCAGCTGCCGCAGCCATCGCCGCGCCGTGTAGGTCGCCAGGACCGCCAGACCGCCGCCGAGGAGCACGGCGAGCAGCAGCGCCGCGCCCGTCAACTGCAGAGTCTGCGGCAGCGCGTCGGCCAGCGTCGAGGTGACCGGGCGGCCGGTGGACACCGCGTCACCGAAGTCACCGCGCACCGCCCTGCCCAGGTACTCGGCGTACTGAACCAGCACCGGCTTGTCGAAGCCGTATTCGTGCCGCAGGGCGGCGATCTGCTCCGGGTCGACCTGCCCCGAGTCCATCCCGGCGCCGGCCATCGCCGTGACCGGGTCGCCCGGCAGATAGTCCAGGACCAGGAACGAGACCGTGTACGCCGCCCACAGCACCCCGGCCGCCTGGGCGAGTCGTTTGATCACATAACGGCGCATGCGCTATCCGATCCAGGTGTCGTGGAGCTGGATGCGGCTGGAGGCGTCGAAGTTCAGGTCGTGCACCTTCTTCGACACGCCCAGCTGGGTCTGGAGCTCCACCACCGGCGCGTAGTAGGCGCCCTGTACGAGCAACTGCTGGGCGTGGCCGACCAGCTGCCTGCGCTTGGCCGCGTCGACCGTCGCGGCCTGCTGGGACAGCGCCGTGTCGAGAGCGCTCGCGGGCAGGTGGTAGAAGTTGGCCAGCTCGGTGGAGAAGGAGCTGCGCAGGATGTCCGGGTCGGCGCGGGTCACGTTCCACCACACCGCGTCGAAGTCGCCCGACTGGAGCGTCGGGGAGAACTGCGTCACCTGGAGCTGCTTGAGGACCACGTCGACACCGACGGCCTTGAGCTGCTGCTGCATCAGCTCCAGCGCGGGCTGGTTGGTGGCCGCGTTGGGGAACCACTTGACGGTCAGGCTCAGTCTCCTGCCGCCCTTGACCCGGATGCCGTCGCTGCCGGTCTTCCAGCCGGCCTCGTCCAGCAGGGACTTGGCCCTCTCCGCGTCGAAGGCCAGACCGGAGGCGACATCGGTGTAGTCGGGTGTGGTGTGCGCCAGGACGCTGGTCGCCGGGCGGGTGCCGGTGGGGAACACGGTGTCGGCGATCTGCCGCCGGTCGATGGCGTACAGGATGGCCTGGCGCACCGTGGCGTCCTTGAGCACCGGCCGTGCGTCGTTGAGGCCCAGACCGAACACGACACCGGGGTTGGCCCGTCGCTGCAGGGTGACCTGGCCGCCTTGGAGGGCCGCCTCGTTGGCCTTGCCCACATTGCTGATCGCGTCCACCTGGCCGGACTGGAGGCTCCCCGCCCGCACACCCGCCTCCGGCACGACCTTGAACACCAGCTTGTCCAGGTACGCCTCGCCCTTCTTGGACCACAGCGCCGAACCCCAGGCGTATCCGGCGCGCCTGGCCAGGGTGATCGACTGGTTCTGCACGTACTGCTTCAGCACGAAGGGCCCTGAACCGATCACCCCGTCGCTGCACTTCTGCTGCGGGGTCTTCCGCACACTCGCCGACGACTCGATTCCCAGCGAGTGCGTCGAGGTGGCCTGCAGGAACTGGGCGTTGGGCTCCTTGAAGGTCACCTTGACCGTGAGCGGATCGACCACCGTGGTGCTCTTGACGCCGCTGAGATAGCCCTCGGCGAGGGTCCCCAGGGCACCGAGCCTCGGCACCGCGTCGAAGTTGTCCTTGACCACCTGCGCGGTCAGCTTCGACCCGTCGCTGAAGGTGACGCCCGGGCGCAGATGGAAGGTGAACGCCGTCGCGTCGGAACTGACGTCCCAGCTCTTCGCCAGCCAGGGCACGATCTTTCCGGTCCTGGGGTCCTGGTCCGTCAGGGAGTCCACGATCTGGCGCACCGAGTAGATCGTCTCGTTGCTGCCGGCCTGCTGGGGGTCCACGCAGCCGGCGTCCGAGCTGACCGCGAAGGTCAGGGTGCCACCGGACCTGGGCCGCCCGGTGCCGCTGCCGGAGGCACCGCCGCTCGATCCGCACGCGGTCAGCAGAAAACTCGTGGTCACCAGGGCGGTCAGTGCCGCCCAGCCGGAAGATCTGACATCGGGAAGTGCAGTCACGAAAGGGCTTCTCCTACTCGTGTCACCAGGCACGGGTGTCGTTCGGGGCACGGCCGTGCGTGGGCGCGGCCCCGGCCGGCGCGACGCGGCTGCCGGGGAGCGCTGTCCGGACAGGGATCAGGGAAAAAGGTGCCTCTATGGGCTTCGTCAAGCTGTAGCCGGGGCGGGCGACTGGTAGAAGGTGCCGTCTCGGAGCATGGCGAAGAGGACGTCGATGCG
>NZ_JBIDAL010000031.1:0-55536 GCF_043202415.1 Streptomyces sp. NPDC048192 | reverse complement strand
GCTGCGCGACACCTTCAGCGCCGAACAGGGCAAGGGCCTCATCATCGCGGGCCTGACCGGGGTGTTCATCATCGGCTCGCTCGGCACGGTGTTCACCATCGTCTACGGGATGGCCGTCTGACCTGCGACTTCGGCGACCTCTTATAGAAACGGGCCCTCGAACGAGGGCCCTTTCTGTTCAACTCGCCCGGCACCGGCCGCGCTCCGTACGATCAGCGGCCATGAGCACCGCACGCCGGCCACTGGGGCACGGCCCGCAGCACCAGGCCCCCGCCGTCCCGCAGCCGGGCACCAGCACCTCCCGGCGCCGCCGAGGCCGACGTCGAGACGACGCCGCTGTACCGCACCGGCCGCCTGCAGGACCTCGCCCAACTCCGCGAGCGCGGCGTGTTGGGCTCCCCCGGTCGAACCTTGGACCCGCACGGGTTTCAGAAATCCGACCAGGACTGAGGCGCTCAGCGCCCCAGCTGCGCGCGGCCCGAGGGCAGCGCCCGCCGTCGCGCCGGCCGCTGCTCGGGCTGCGCCTGGTCGTCCCGCTCGACAGTCACCTCGACGCCGTCGGTGGCGACGTCCGCCAGGACCTCGATGTAGATCCGGCAGCCGGACCCGCGCCGGTTCGGCACCGGGCTCGAGACGTCACCGACCCGGGTCTCCGGCCACGCCCGCAGCGCGCGGACGACCGCGTCGGCCGTGCGCTGCACGGCGGCCGAATCCGAGCCCATGAGTCGAATCTGCGGCATCAGGCGCTCACCTTCTCCCGCTCCTTCGGCAGCGCCCAGGAGGGAGCGCTGGCCAGCTGACGGAGGACGTCCAGCGCGGCCAGGGCATCGCCGAGGGCCCGGTGCCCGCCGCCCAGCGGCAGCCACTCGCGCACGCCTTCCCAGGTCGAGCGGGCTTCCATGACACAGTCCCAGTTCGCGCTCCTGCCCAGGTGCCCCGGGGCCAGCTCCAGCCGCCGGCAGTCGTCCTTGACCACCTCGCGGTCGTACTCCTCGTTGTACGCGAGGACCTTGCGGCCGGCCGTGACCCTCAGCAGGTCCGGCAGCACCTGGTCGAAGGTGGGCGCGTCCGCGACCATCGCGTCACTGATGCCGTGCACCGCGAACGCGCCGTCGGTCACGGGAACCTCCGGGTTCACCAGAGTGTTCAGCAGCGTCTCGCCGGTCGCGCAGTCCACCACGGCGACGTCCATGACGCTGCCCCACAGCGCGTGCGTCTCCGTGTCGATCAGCACGGCGGCACCGGGCTGCAGCATCTGCCGCGCCCAGTGCACGACGCGGCCCACCTCGCCGAGCAGCTGCACGGTGCCGGCGTACGGCGCCAGCCCGGCATCCGCAGCGACCAGCGCCCGCACGTCCTCGACCGTCGGAGTTCCGTCCTCGCGCGGCTCCCAGTCCACGATCCACCGGTTGGCCAGGTTGGCGTACCGGCACCAGGCGACCAGACCGTGCTCGGTGCGCAGCCGCTCGACGAACGCGCGCACCGCCTCCGCCCGCTTCGGCGCCTGGGAGGCGAACCGCCGCAGCGGGGAGACCTGCCGCGGCTTGAGCGTGCGGACCTTCTCCCAGTCGACATCCTCGATCCGCAGCACCGCGTCCAGGTCCGCCGCCCGGTACAGCGGCACCGTCACCGTCTTGGAGTAGTAGCGGCTCTGCCCCTGCCAGACCGTGCGCTTGATCTGCGAGACGGGCGTCAGCCACCCGGCCTCGACGCAGTAGTCGAACTCCCGGCGCCTGATGCCCATGTGCTCCGCCGCCTCATCCGGGCCGAACAACCGCGCGCCGGCGACGTCCGGCTCCTCGACCCCGGCCAGGCGCTCGACGCCCTCCAGCGCCCAGCGGCCGAACTGCCCCGGCTCCATCCCCGCCTCGCGGGCCCGCTCCTCGAACTCCAGCTCCGTCCACCCGCAGCGGCCGGCCGCCGCCTCCCGCGTAACGCTCGACTCGTACCAGGCCACCCGCTGCTCGACGATCTCGCGCAGCGCCGCGACGACCTCCGCCGACGGCTCCGCCGCCACCCGAGGGTCGTAGAGGGCGTACCCCTTCCACTCACCCGTCTCCTCGATGAGCCCGCGCTCCGCCAGCGTCTCGACGTCGCACGACCACAGCTCCACTCCCGTGGCCTCCTGCAGGAGTTCGGCCGTGCGCTTCGCCCCGTACCCCTGCCGGTCGCCGAGCACCTCGCGGATCTCCCCGGACCGCGCGGCGACGTCGTCCGCCTGCTCATCCGACCACCGGCCCGACGGCAGCGCCGGCCGGGGAACCAGCCCCTTCACCAGACCCCGGTCCACCTGCCAGCGGTACAGCCCGGCATGGTCGGCCAGCTGCACCGGCCCGAATCCCTTCTGCTTCCCCACTGCCTGCCCTCCAGTGTCGAATCCCGTGCCGCACGAATACCCGCAACACGGAAAAGCCTAAACCACAATCAAGGGTTTTCGTACCCGAATTCAGAAACCCAAAAGGACCGTTAAATACGCGCGCGCGATTGTGCTTATATATAAACGACGTCGTTTTAAAAGACGCCGAGGTGATCAGCCCGAAGGCTGCGCCACCAGGGGGATCGGCCAGTGCTCCTCGATCGCCTCACGGGCGATCCGGCTGGACGGGTAGAGCTTGGCCGCGAGCCGTTCACGTTCGGCCCGCTCCTCTTCGCTCAAGGCGCTCTGCAGTCCGGTCAGCCCCTTCTCCTCCAGCTCATTCAGCACCGGCTCGGAGATTCGCCAAGCCGCCGTACGCAGCCGCAGCACCAGGTCCTCGTCCAGCGTGAACGCCCTTTCGTCCGTGCCGTGTTCGCACCCCGACACGCAGGCCGGCCACCGCCCCGACAGCGACAGCCGGGTCTGCTCGGCCCTGCTCAGCGGCGCCCACGGGCCCACCAAATCCGGCTGCTGCAGCCGCTCCTCCAGGGCCTGCCCCATGAGGACGTCGAGCGCGGGCCACCGCTCCGGCCGCACCTCCGCGGCCTCGATGCGCGCCTGCCGGCGCAGCCGCTTGACCGCCTGCTCCCACTGCGGGGAGCCGACCGGCTCCGTCAGCGCCTCCGCCCGCTGCTCCACCAGTTCCTCAACGAAATTTGTCTCGGCTTTCCGGTGCTTCCTTATCAAGGCCCTCAGCCGCCCCGCCTGCTGGACGGAGAGGGTCAGCGTGATTCGCTTCCTTGCCATGGAGTCAGTAAACGACGTCGCTTAGACCCCCCACAAGCCCGCGCAGGCTAATAACAAGCCCTGCGGAGCGCCGCGCGCCCCGAAACCCAGCTCAAAGCGCCAGTAGGCGGCAGAAGAGGACTCAGGCCGGTTCAGCCGTTTCGACGGCGACGGGCGGCGCCTCGCTGATGACGGCCCGGCGCAGCTGCTCGATCTTCGGGGGCAGCAGGCCGGCGAGCCCGTACCGGGTCCGGCCCCGGCGGTAGGAGGTGATCAGCCCGTTCTCCTCCAACGGCATCCCGGGCGGGCGGTGGAGCGTCGCGCCTTCCTCGCCCGCGTGGCCGTCGTGGTTGTGCCACAACGAGACCCACAACCGCGAGGTGCCGTGGGCGCGTTGGGCCAGCTCCGCGCGCACCGGCAGCCAGCGGCCGAGCGCGGCCCTGGTCAGCGGCGACAGCTCGAAGTGCTCGCCCTCGCCCTCCAGGTCGCCGCCGCCGCGCTGGGGGCGCCGCTCGACGTACACCGCGGTGTTGCCCGGGGTGAAGTCGCTCAGGCGCAGGGCGACGAGTTCCCCGGAGCGCGGGGCCGCGTCGAGGACCAGGCCGAGCATGGCGGTCAGCCGGATCTGGCCGGGCGGCATGTACCCGGCCAGATCCCGGTCGAGCTGACGGCGCAGCGCCGCGAGGTCGCCGAAGGCCGGGGTCGGCTGCAGCGGCAGCGCCCCGCCACCGAGCAGCAGCGCGGGCAGGCCGAGCGCGTCGCGCAGCACGTCCACGCACTGCCGGCGAATCTCGTTCGTCGCCTCCGACGTCGGCGGGCGCTTCCCGTCGACCAGCCGAGTCCGCAACGCGCCGGACTCCGCGAGCCGGAGGTACGGGGCGAGGGCCTCTTCCTCGAGGAGACGCCGCAGGCTGCGCCGCGCGGCAACGGGCAGCGCGCCCCGGCCCAGGGCCCGCAGCAGCTCCCCGCGGACCATCCCGAGCTGACGGCGCCGCGCCTCGCCGACGACCAGGTCGTCCAGGAGGCGGTCCAGCGCGGTGATCGAGGCGTACTCCGGCACGCGCCGATTCTCGCGTACGGCCACCCGTGCCGCGCCGGCCGCGGCCGGGTTTCTGGACTTTCTGGACCCCTCTTATGCGCGCACGCGTACGCGCGAGCGTCCCGCCGGCCCGGCTCTAACCCTCCCCGCCTTGCAGGGCACCGGCGAGGTCCGCGCCGACGCTGTAGCCGGGGCTGTCGTCGAGCAGTTCCTTGCGCCGGTTGTAGCGCTGCGTGGTGCGGGAGTCCTTGTGGTCGGCCCAGCGCTGGATCTTGTCGGGGCGTGCGTCCTTCTTCGCCAGGGCGTGGGTGATGGCGTCGCCCTTGGTGCCGTGCGGGCCGCGCGGGGGCAGCCCGGCACGCTTGGCCAGGGCCTGCAGCAGCCGCCACACCGCCGGTTCGTCGAGCTGGCCGCCGGTCGCCGTCTGGAACAGCCACCCCTCGGTCCGGCCGCCGAGGTAGTCCTGCAGCGCGTCCCAGGCCACCGGCGGGATCGGCTTCTTCTTCCGGCCGCCGCCCTTCATCTTCTCCAGCAGCAGCACACGGTGCCCCTTGTCGTACCCGAGGTCCTCGACCCGGGCGTTGAGCAGGGAGTCGATGCGCAGACAGCAGGTGTACAGGAGAAGGAGCAGCGCGTACGCGCGCTTGCGGTACGCGGCGACCCGGTGGTGGTCCCGCGCGGTGACGACGAGGGTCACCCACTCTTCCTCTGTGTAGCCCACGGTCGGTGAGTAGTCCGGATCGAGGTACGGCCGGGCGACCGCGTCGAAGGGGTTCTTCAGCGGTTCGTCGCTGACCACGTCCAGGTACGAGAAGAACGAGGAGGCCGCCGACAGGGCGTTCGCGCGTGACGCGTCGCTGTACGGCTTCCCGGCCCGGACCATCTCGCCGCGCCGGCCGCCCTTGACCCGCACCCACGTGGGGGTGGTCTCCAGGTACAGCCGGAAGGTGTCGGCGAGTGGGAACTTCACCGCCATCGGGTGCGTGCAGTGCTCCCGGGCGAACTCCTCGAAGATGCGGAAGCCGCGGGCGTACGCGCGCTGCGTGTTCACGCTGCGCTGGTGGGCGATCCAGGAGGCCGCGAGGGTCGGCAGCACGTCGTCCTCGCCGTACAGGCCGACGAGGAAGTCGTACAGCTTGCGCGCGTGCTCCGGCCACAGGTCACGCGGGTCACGACGCAGCGTGGCGAGCGTCGCTCGGGGCGAACGCTCGACGGCCCCCGCCGTCACGGCCGGACAGGAGTGGGCACGCCGCCCAGCTCGTGGATGTTCAGCTCGAACTCGTCCAGGTAGTCGGGGTGGTCCCGCCACTCGTACGCCATGGTGCTCAGGCAGTCCCAGCGCGCGTCCGCCGTGGCCTCCCGGTCCTCGGCGCCGGATTCCACGGTGAGCAGGTCGCGGCCGAGGACGTAGTTCGACTCAACGGCCCGGAACAGCGCGCTCAGCGCCGTGACGAGGTCGCTGTTGCCCTGCTCCCGCGCGTGGGCGAGCAGCGGGTCGATGCGGTTGCGCAGGAACGCGTTGATGCGGTCGAAGTGATCGGCCGTCAGCGGCACGGTGCCTCCCCAGAATTCGAACCCCCGAGCGGGATTCGGTGAGCGACAGGATAACTGTAATTATCCTGTGCGTTCTTTCGTGCCACCCGTCCGGGCTAATCCGGCCGAAGCGTCAAGGAACCCCTGACGCAGCCTCCTGTCAGGGGTAGCCTGACAGTATGGAAGAGGACACCGAACCCGCCGAGCGCGAGCAGCCACCGGCCCTCGCCCCGGCCGACGAGGCGATGCTCGCCCGCGCGCACACCCTGTACGAGATCACCGAGGCCGCCCTGCGTGACGTCGCCCAGACCTACCCGGCCGACGACCACGGCAGCGTGCTGCGCGACGCCCTGTTCATCCAGGGCCTCGCCGAGCAGCTGGTCGACCAGGCCGTCGTCGCCGAGCGCGAACGCGGCGCCAGTTGGGCCGACATCGGGGAGGCCGCCAGCAGCTCTCGGCAGTCCGCCCACGAGAGGTGGGCGAGCGACGTCGCCGCGTGGGTCCTGATGGGCCGCAAGCGCACCGGCATCGGCCGCGGCCCGGCCGACCCAGAAGCCCATGCCCGCGACCTGGACGCGTGGTACTCCGGCCTGCTCGGCGGCGCGGACCGGCCGATCAGCCGCACCCTGCCCTCCCTGCGCGACGAGGACGCCCGCCGCCAGGCCGACGCCCGCCGCGCCGAGGTGCCCCGGCTCAACCGGCGGCTGGACGAACTGCGCCGCGAGACCCTCGACGCCTACGAGGCCGCCTTCGCCGCCACCGGCACCGACCAGCACGAGGCCAAGGGCGCGGCGTGGGCCGCCAAGCACCTCGCCCAGGCCGAGGTCTACGACCGGCTCGCCGACATCGAGGAGCCCGTCGCCGCCGAGCACCGCCGCAGCGCCGCCGCTCAGCGCTCTATCGCCCAGCAGATCCTCGGGGGCCGCGCCCCGCAGGACTTCCCGACCGCCGGCGGGATCCGCGAGCAGGTGTACGCCGCGTACGCCGACCTCACCCCCCGGGAGCGCAGCGGCTCCAAGCGCGCCGTCGCCGCCCTGCTCGCCGAACGGCTCGACGGCATCGGCGTCGACAGCGTCCGCAGCCGCCTCGACGCCGTGGTCGAGGCATACCGAGAGAAGGAACGGATGACCTACCTGCTTGACCTCGCCGCCTGCTCGGACCCGCAGCAGGCCGTTGAGACGGCCGCCGGCCTGCTGGAACGCTGGGCGCAGCCCACCAACAACGACTTCTGGCACAGCCAGAGCCGCAGGCTGCTGTCCGGCTACCTCATGGCCGCCGCGCTCAGCGACGCCGACATCGACACGGTCTACGACTGGATCGCCCACCCCGACGACCGCCGCCCCGTGGAACTGCTGCGCACCGGGCCCGTGCCGGAGTGGGCCGACGACTGCGAACAGATCCTGACCTCCCCTCCGAAGACCCGCGTCAACGTCCTGCTCGCCGTTCGGGCCGCGCTGGAGTGGAACCTGCCCGGCAGCGCCGGCCGGAAGGGAGAAGGCAGGTGACGAGCCCGGCCGACGAAGAACTGCTCGCCGAGTCCGAGGCCGTGCTGCGGCGCCTGCACAATCGTGTCGGAGATGAGCGCTTCCGCCGGTGGCCGGCCACCCACCGCGAGGCGTTCGGCGCCGCCATGGCCGACATGGTCACCCATGCGGACGGCACCCGGTCCTTCGGCCCCAACAGCCCCGTCCCTGCGTGGGTGCGCCGGGAGTTCGACGGGCGGATGGGTCCCTCGGAGTGCCCGAGCCTGGCACTGGCCACCACCGGCGAGCCCCGCGACTGGTCCCGGCTGCTGGCCGATCACCCCGAGATGCGGCTCACCAACCACTACTACGCCGAGCCGGAACCCGGCGCGATCCTGGCCGCGCACGAGCTGCTGCGCGACTGCGGACTTGAGCCGTGGCTGGACGTCGAGCTGGAGCTGAACCTGGTCGGGAAACAGATCGTGCCGGACGCCGGCGCCGGAGCCCTGTACACCCCGCACCCGCTCCCCGACGACGTCCGAACCGAGGTCACCGCACTGCTCGGCCCCAACGCCCGGCTGCTCCTCGACACCCCGACCGGGCGGGGCGACATGAACGGCTGGGAGTGGTGGTGACACCGATGGCCTACCAGACCCTCGACGTCGGCGCCTGCACCGATCCGCACAGGGCACTGGAGGAAGCTGGCTTCCTGCTGTGGCCCGTCAGCAGGCCCGAAGAGGCGTTCCACTCGTACTGGCATCAGTTGGCCCGCGAGCTGCTCGCCTGCTACCTGATGGCCGCCGCCATCGACGGCGGATCCCTCGACACCGTCCGCGGTTGGGCCGAGCACCCCTCCGATACCCGCCCCGTGGAGCTGCTCCGCTCTGGCCCGCAGCCCGCACTGGCCGAGCGGTGCCAGTCGGTCCTGGACTGTCAGTACGCGCCCGTGTCGGACATGATCAGCTCCGCCCTGCAGCGCGCCCGCGAGGACCCTGACAGCTGACCCCGTCCCCCGGGCAGCCGACGACCCCAGGAGCGAGCGGGTGAACCGGGAGGCCCGGGGCGACATGGCGGTGGGCGGGACCAACTGGTCCCGCCCACCGCGGCGTTGTGAGACTCAGCGGAGCTGTGGAGGCTTCCGGGGCGGGGGAACAGCCGGAAGGATCTCCCAGAGCGGTCGCCCGCCCCGGGCCCAATGCTCCAGCACCCGCCGGTCGACCAGGTGCAGGCGCTGCTGCCGGGCGAAGTCGCGGGCGGGCCCGGAGATCCTGCCGTTGGTCACCATCACGACGACGTCGCCGCCGTGCACCGGCCTGCCGGTCCCGTTGAGCGTCTGCAGCTCCGGGGTCCCGACGGCCGCGCCGTCCAGCCCCTTCCTGCGGTGCTTGCACTGGATCACCCACAGCCGGCCGAACGGATCGTGCCCCTTCACGTCGGCGCCGAGGTCGCCCCGGCCGCCGCAGCGCAGCGCGTCGCGGGAGCCGTCCCGGGCCAGTAGGTCGCGTACGGCGTTCTCGAAGGCGCTGTGGTGCATGGCGTCCAGCTGGCCGAGCGAGTAGGTCAGGCCCTCAACCCGCAGCTGCGCCGACCGCATCTGGTCAACCTTCCGGTAGGTCCAGCCCGCGCCGGCGAGCAGCGCCAGCAGGCCGAGCACGACGAGGACCCACCAGTGCGCCCACACCCACTGTCCGAGCTTGACCAGCACCAATCCGACGACCACGAGCCCGCCCAGCGCGACGAGCAGATCGTCGTCGCTCTTGCGTCGTCGCCGACGCGGGCTCACCGCAAGCCCCCCGCCGCCATGGCGCACAGGCTCCCGCGGCCCTCCCGGCCGGTGTGATCGACGCCTTCGTATCCCCTGTTCCCGGGCACTGTCCCCCCTCGTGTGCGGCTCCCCGCCACATTCATGACAGCACCCGGTACCGACAGTCGGTCCGCCATCAGGATCACCCGTCCGAAAATCGCTGGCAGACGCCCAACGGGTGCCCACAGTCGAGGAGTTGGCCGCTCTGGATTGTCAGTGCCCCTCGTTACCGTCGAATGCTGCGCCGAGGAACACCCGGCCCCGCCTGGGGGCATCGCCCCCTTTCACCGTCGAGGACCGCCCGTGACCTACGTACGCCCCCATGTCCGCCGCGACGGCACATACGTCAAAGGCCACTACCGCCGCACCCGGCCGCGCACCGCACAGCCCCGTACGGCACCCCGACGCGCTACCCCGCGGCCCCGCCCGGTCCCCGCCGGACCGACGACCTACGTCCGCCCCTACTACCGCGCCGACGGCACCCGTGTACGCGGGCACCACCGGTCCATCAGCCCGCGCACCGTCGCCGTGGCCGCGGGCACCGGCGGGGGATTCCTCCTGCTGCTCCTGATACTGCTGGCCCTGGCCGGCGAACCGGGATCCAGCAGCAAGACACCGGCCGGCACCAAGGCGTCGCCTTCGGCGTCGGCCCCGGCCGCTCACCACCGGTAGGTCTCACCCGCACGAGGATGCGGGCCGGGCCCGCCATGATGAGACCGACCGAGCAGCAGCGACCGCGAGGAAGGAAGGGACCGTGGCAGACGTCTGGGTGCTCTACGAGTCCGCCGGCGGCATGGCGAGCGAGCTGTTCCGCGCCGACGCCATCGACTACCTGCACTCCAACGATCAGCAGGTGGACGTCCGCATCGGCACGGAGAGGACGACGCTCCTGCACGTCAGCGGCAGGCCGAAGCTCCCTGCCGGGTTCGGCCTCGACCTGCTCAAGACGATCGCCCGGACCAGGGCGGAGCAGCAGGGCAAGGCGGTGGACACCCTCATCGTGCCCACGCTGGACGGCGAGACCTGGACGTGGGAGCCCCACCCTCTCCTGGACTACTAGGGACGTCCGTCGACGCGAGCAGGGCCCCGGAGATCCGGGGCCCTGCTCCATGTTCCGGAACGCTACCGCTCAGCGGCGGTCGAAGCGGATCGGGTACGAGACCGTCGGCGTCGGCTTCGGCAGCGGCTTGT
The DNA here is from genome assembly GCF_043202415.1 of Streptomyces sp. NPDC048192. Classification (NCBI taxonomy): domain Bacteria; kingdom Bacillati; phylum Actinomycetota; class Actinomycetes; order Kitasatosporales; family Streptomycetaceae; genus Streptomyces; species Streptomyces sp. NPDC048192. Next base: position 45,364 of record NZ_JBIDAL010000031.1, on the reverse strand, counting down.
CCCAGCCGGGGAACTTCACCGGGTACACGGCCGTCGACTTCGGCCGCGGCGCCTGCTCGCCGGCACTGCCACCGCTGCCCGTCCCGGCGCCGCCGTACCCGAGGACCACCAGGGAGATCACCGCGAAGATGGTCATCTCCCGCCGGGCCCCGGGCGCCCACCGCGAGTGGGACCGGACCTTCGTGCCGTCCGCGCGTTCGTACTCCCTCACGTGCACCATGGCGCTGCTCCCCCTCCACCAGCCCGGCACGCCACGGCGCGCACCGGACGCACCAGGAAAGCAGCCACCACTGACAACACGTCAGGCTACGATCACCGCGCAGGCGGGATTCGGTCAGCCCTTCGCGCAGCTGTAGAGCATGACGCCGACGACGAACACACCGGCGATCTTCAACGTGCCTTTGAGGCCGAACAGCCTGATCAGCATGGACAGGTCCCCCTGAGTGGGCGGCGATCTACACGACAGCGGCCCCATTCTCCGGGCCACGGCCCCGGTCCGTCAGCCCGACGTCCGAAACCGGCCTGATCAAGCGCCCTCGCCCCGCAGCCCCCGCCCGCGGGGCGGTCCGGTGCCACCATGGAGGCATGAGCACGGCTGGGCCGTAACACTGTCTCGGGCCGCACCTACCGGCGCACCCGCCCACGCGGGTTCGCGCCCTGGTCACCCCGGCCGGAGAAGCTGCTGCTGGTCGAGCAGACCCGGCAGGTCCTCGACGAGTACCGCGCCTACCTGCCGCTCACTGCGCGACAGGTCTTCTACCGCCTGGTCGGCCACTTCGGATACCCCAAGGACGAGCAGGCGTACGACCGGCTGCAGGAGACCCTCAACCGAGCCCGCCGCGCCCGGCTGATCCCCATGGGCGACATCCGCGACGACCGCGCCGAGGTCATGGGCCTGCCCGGCGGCTACGACAGCCCCCAGGAGTGGCTGCAGGCGGTGAAGGCGTCCGCCCGCTCCTACGCCCGGCCGCTGGACCAGGACCAGCCCCGAGCGATCGAGGTATGGGTCGAGGCCCAGGGCATGATGCCGATGCTCGCCCGCGTCACCGAGCCGCTCGGCGTCGCGGTGTACGGGTCCGGCGGGTTCGAGTCGGTGTGCGCCAAGCACGGCGCGGCACTGCGCATCGCCCACCGCGAGGTCCCCACCTGGGTACTCAGCGTTGGTGACTACGACCCGAGTGGCTTGAGCATTCTGGACGCCGCCGCCGAGGACGTAGCCGTGTTCGTCGAGGAGCTGGGCGGCACCCCGCCCACCGTGCGGCGGATCGCCGTCACCGAGCAGCAGATCGCCGAGTACAGGCTGATCACCGCGCCGCAGAAACGGACCGACCGCCGCGGCGAGCACATGCCGGCCACCGTTCAGGCCGAGGCCCTCGGTCCCGACCAGCTGGTCGACCTGGTGCGAGCCAGGGTGGAGGAGCTGGTCGACCTGCAGGCCCTGGAACGGGTCAAGGCGACGTCCGAGCGCGAGCGGCAGAAGCTGGTGACGAAGGTCGAGCGGCTGCGCTGACCGTACGGGGCCGGGGCACAGACCGATGGCCGAGCCGCGTGGTACCCGGGGCCTTCGCCGGCCCCGGGACCCCGCTGCCCCCGTCACTCCCCGGCGCGAATCCGCATCGTCGTGGTGCAGATCCGTGCGCGCCAGGGAGCAACGGGGTTGTGGTCAACGGCTGATCTCCGGTGGCCGCTTCCCCACAAGCGCCGGTGCGGCCGGCAGCCGTCTGCGGGAGCGACCCGGGCGATTCAGCGCCTCTGCCACGCCCCGCACTTGCACGGCTTGTCCTTGTCCTGCGGCTGGATCGGGGCACCGCAGTTCCCGCAGCCACCTTTCACCGGCATGGCCTGTACCTCCCGTCTCTCGTAGGGCAGTTGGGAGGCTTCCAGGCGCGGGAGCGGATCTCAAGCAGCAGCAGGAGCAGCGATCCCGGCTGTTCGGTGGCCGTGCGATTCGGGGTGCGGCGAGAATGCCAGCTTCACCACGAGAGCAGGGGCGGGCACGTGAGCACGAGCACGGCCTGGTCGGACGAGTCCTTCCAGGAGCACGACGACACCGGGTTCTACATCATCGCCGCGGCAGTCATCCCGGACGACGCCCGCGACCAGGTCCGCGAGGAGATGCTCCGCCTGCAGGCTCGGCACGCCTCCACCAAGGTGCACTGGACCAAGGCCGACACCGCCCAGCGCGACCAGCTGGCGCGTGCCGTGGCCGCCCTCGACGGGCTGCACGTCGTCGCCGTAGGCGCCCCGGTCCGGCCCCGTCGGCAGGAGCGGGCCCGCGCGCACTGCCTGAACCTGCTGGTCTGTGAGCTGCACGGGTTCGGGGTGGAGCACCTGTTCATGGAGGCCCGCGACCCGGTCCTCAACGCCCGCGACGTCGCCACCGTCCAGCAGGCCCGGTACGCGCTGCCCAAGGACGCCGTCTTCCGCCTGGACCACCTGCCGGGGACGGCCGAGCCGCTGCTGTGGGTCGCCGACATCGTGGCCGGCGCGGTCCGCGCGGAGAAGCTGGGCGAGCCCCGGTACCGGGAGATCCTCGGGGAGCGCGTCATCGACTTCCCCGTCGAGGTGCGCTGAACCGGCCCCAGACATGCGCCAGGCCAGGCTCCCGGTAATGCCCCAGGTCACCTGGCCCCACGACTTCCAGGGGCCCACGACCCCTGACGTCCCTACCAGGCTACCGCGCCCGGCGCGGCCACCGGAAGCGCAACAGGTCCGTCCGGGCCGGCGGCATCCGTGCGACTTCCCTGCAAGGCGCTGACCTGCGGAAAGGAACATCCGTGGAACCTATGAGACCGTTCTACGCGCACGCGCGCGGGCCGCTACGGTGACCGGCGTGGACAGCGTGCACCAGATCAGAGTGTGGATGCCGGAGATCGAGCCCGTGGTGTGGCGGCGCATCCACGTCTACTCGCACACCACGATGTACGGGCTGCACGCCGTCATCCAGGTCGCCATGGGCTGGGATGATTCCCACCTGTGGTCGTTCGGAGCGCGCTGGGACCACTACGGCCACAACGGCGAGGAAGCCTCCGCCTACACCGTGGCGCAGGTCCTGCCCGAGGTGGGCTCCAGCGCCGGATACGTCTACGACTTCGGAGATCACTGGGTCCACCACCTCGAAGTCGAGAAGATCCACCGCCCCGCACCGAAGACCCAGTACCCGCGCTGCAGCGCCGGCCGCCGCGCCTGCCCGCCGGAGGACTGCGGAGGCCCGCTCGGCTACGAGCGCACCCTGCGGGCGATCCGGTCCCGCAAGGGACCCCGCTACCGCGACCTGCGCGAGTGGGGCCTGCACAAGTACAACCCGGCGCACTTCGACCGCGACGAGGTCAACCGCCAGCTCTCCGACGACCCCAAGCAGTGCCGGTACCAGATGCCCGCCCCCTGGCAGGAGGATGTCCTCGACCTCTCCAGCCGCCGGTACCCGGGCCAGCCAGACCCACCAACCGGTCAAGGCGTTGACCACCCCGAGGACGAGCCGGAGGAGGAACCCGCCGAGCCCGAGCCGGCCGACGAGGTGGTCAACGCCTTGACCACTGAGCCGCCGCCCAGCGTCACCGACGCGGTCGACGCCGTCCTGGACGCCCTCGACAAGGTCGACCAGGCCCGCGCCCGGCTCGGCGCAGCCCTCCGGGCCGAGCAGCAGAAGACCGGAGCCAGCGCCAACGAACTCGCCGCCCGCGTCCGCGGCGCGATGTCCCGCCCCCTGGTCCTGCGCGCCCTCCGGCACAAGGACGACGTCCCGGCCGACGAGCAGCAGCCCGCCGGCACTCCGCACCCCCGGGCGGAGTGAGCGCCGCGTCCGCTGGGCAAACGGGGCGTATCGCTCGGTTGTTGCGCTACTTGCGCAGGTACACGCGTGGGCGCGCGTACGCAAGGGAGCCCCGGAGGCTGTGGATGCAGCCTCCGGGGCTCCGACGCCGCCCAGGCCCGAAGCACGGGGATGGCGCTGCACGACGTTCCCGGGGAGGTCAGTTGGCCCGGTGGGGGCCATGCGACGTTCTCACTGGAGACCCGCGAGTTTGGCGAGGAAGTCGGCGTTGGCCTTCACGTCGTGGCCGAGGACGACCTGGTGGTGCCGGAGCGCGGCGAGCCGGTCTGTGATGGTGGCACGGGCCACGTCGTCGCCCCCGCCGTTGATGCCGGGCGCGAGGCCGAAGTGGTCGGGGTAGCGGTCCTCCGTGGCGCCGCTCATGAAGTCGTCCTCGCCGAGGCTCCGGTCGCCCTCGACCACGGCCGGGACGGCGGAGGAGTCGATGCGGGGGAACAGCAGCGTCGCCGCGCGCCCGCCGGTTGCCAGTTCCATGCCGAACCAGCTGGAGAACTGGTCGGGGAACACCTGCACCTTCTTCTCCCGCTTTCCGCCCGGCTCCCACAGCGGCTCGCGTCGGCCGGCCAGCAGCGCGTCGGTGACGTCTTGGTGCTGCGTGGGGTGGAGCTGCTCGCCCGCCTGGAGCCGCTCGCGCACGACGTCGTACAGGCCGAGGGCATCGAGCAGCCCCAGCCCGACGGCCGCCGCCGACGGCCACGGCAGGACGCGCAGCTCACCGCCCACCACCTTGACGAACACCCGGTCGTTGGCGAGCAGCTGGGCGCCGCGGCTGGCCAGTAGCAGCGCCGTGGTGGTCTTGCCCGCACCCTTGGACCCGAACGCGAGCACGGCCTGGTCGTCGCGGACGACGGCGGAGGCGTGCAGGAGCGTCCACCCGTCCCGCAGCAGGGCCGCCCGGATCATCTCCCGCGCGATCCGGGCCGCAGCCAGCGCGAGCGGCTCGGCGGTACGGCCGGCGATGGTGACGTGGCCGCCGAGCTGCTCGGAGCGGTAGGCCAGCCCCTCGTCCGGGGAGACACCGGTGATGGTGCCCGTGCTGTCCCGGGCGAGCAGCAGCCGGGCCTTGGCGTAGGTGACCTCGTCGTGCGGGCAGCTGGTGACCAGGGTGTGCAGGTGGTCGTACGTCTTGTCGTCGATGTCGGCCGTGACGAGCGGACCGGCACAGACGCCGCTCGCGGGGACCTCGAAGGCGTTCCACCAGGACCCGAAGTAGCGGCGGGCCCAGTTGGTGACGAAGGGCGTGTTGCTCAGCACGGTCACGCTCGCGTCCGCGGCCTGCAGCCGGGTTGCGGTGGGGGTACTCACGTTCATCTCCAGTCGGTCGGGTGGCAGGGTCAGGACGGCCGTAACGCCTGGTAGGCGGCACGGAGCTTGATGGCTGCGGCGGACAGTTGTGCCTGCTCGACCGCATCGAGGCGGGGCAGGCACGCTACGGGCTGGCCGGCGGTGAACCGCAACGGAATTCCGAGCCAGTCGTCGCCGTGCCGGGCGCTGAGTTCCTCGGTGCCGTCGTCCAGGCCGAGGGCCTTGCGCAGGGCGGAGAGCACAGCACCGGCGGGCCCGGAGCGGGTGCGGCCCACGCCGTGGCTGATCCGTCCGGGGCGGGTGCGCAGTTCGGCGCGTACCTCCGCAAGGGGGACGGGGACGGGACGGCCGTTGACCGTGGTCGAGGAGGCGCACACCACGGCGGCCTCGCCGTGCTCGCCGATCACGTGCCCGTGCACGGCAGCCGACGGGACGCCGAGGAGGCAGGCGAGGGTGAGCCGGTAGCGGGCCGAGTCGAGGTTCGAGCCGATGCCGTACACCCGCGGGCAGCCGGAGGTCTCGGCGAACAGCCGGCTCATCAGGTCGACCGGGTTGGTCACCACCAGGACTGTCCCCGCGTAGCCGCGCAAGGAGGTGGCGAGCGCCTGGACGACGGGGGCGTTGGCTGCGGCGCCGCCCATCCGCACGTCGCTGGTGTGGGTGTTGGTGAAGGAGGCCCGCACGGCGACGACGACGGCCGCGCAGTCGGCCAGGTCCGCCACGTCGCAGGCCGCGGGACGCACGGGCGAGTTGGTGGCCTGCCGCATGTCGTCGAGGTCGGCGGCGAGCGCCGCCGCCTGGTCGAGGAGGCGGGAGGCGACGAGCAGACGCTCGGGGAGACGGGAGGCCACCAGCGTCGCGGCCACCGTCTGCCCGACCGCCCCGGCACCGATCACGCCGACCGTGTCCACTGCCGCCGGCGTCACGCGGCGACCGCCTGGGCACGGTCGAGGGCCCCGTCCCACACGGCCCCGGTGTCTCCTGCAGCGGCCAGGTCGATGCTGATCCTGTCGACCATCCGGCACAGGTCGACTGCCCGGCCGACCAGGGCCTCGCCCACGGCGGGAAGCGGGAGTTCGACGGGCGCCGACAGATAGGTGGTGAGGATGTTGACGCTGTCCATCAGCCACAGCGCCAGCACCTCGCGCAGCCAGGAGCGGCGTGCCTTGACCGACAGGCCGCCCATCCGGGCGCCGGCGAAAACGCCGATGCCCTGCACCAGGTGCTTGCCGGTCTGCGGACCGGGGCGGGCCGCCGCCAGCATCAGCACGGTGCGGCTGATCAGCTTCGCGGCGTCGACCGCCGTCCCGGCGAGCAGCAGGCCGGGGTCGATGAACACCGGCGGTTGGTCGGTCCCGCCTGGGTAGAGCACGTGTTCCGGCTTGAGATCCCCGTAGGCCAGCACGTGACGGGACGAGGGCGGCAGCACCCGGGCCCGCAGCCGGCGCAGGCGGACGACGACCTGCTGCAGCACGGCGACGACCTCTTCCCGGTCGCCGGCCGGGCACCGGTCGACCCCCAGCTGCTGCATGTAGACGGGCCCGGAGAGCCCGTTGAACTTGCGCTGGAAGGTGCCCGCGATGCTGCGCTCGCCGATGATGCCCGCCGGACCGAGTCGCTGCACGGCGGGCGGTCGGTGAAGGTCGCGCAGCTGCTCGAAGGCCCCGGCCAGCAGTTCAGCGCTTTGCTCAGGCCGGTGTAGCAGGAGCTGGGCCAGGCTCGCCCCGGTGACAGGTTCGGTGAACAGCACGCCCCGGCCCACGGCGGCCACCGGGCAGACCCGCAGCTGCCCGGCCTCCAGCAGGAGCCGCAGCTGGGCAGCCTCCCGTGCGATCAGCGCGTCCGGGCGCAGTACGTACTCCTGCTGCGCCGCGCGGACCTGGTGCCAGGGGCCGCAGGCGCCGCGCAGCAGCGACACCAGGGACACCCCGAGCAGCGAATACTTCGCATACAGCGGGCGGCCGTCTACGGTGATCCGGCGCACGTACCCGGTGACGCTCGGGACGTGTTCGCCGAGGTCGAGGTCGGCGTGCGGCCACTGCTCGGCGGCAGCCGCACCGATCTCCAGGTCCGCGAAGGCGAACACCTCTTCGGCGGTGGGAGTCGGGCTGTTGGGCGAGGTGCTCACGGCTGTGGTGCTCACGTACGCCTCCAACGGTGGTGGATTGACCATCTCCCGGGCACGCCGCGGCGTGCCCGGGCAACGGGTGACGCTGGCCGGCGGGACCGGGGGATGTGACGTCCCAGCCCGGCCCCGCCGGGGTCTACAGGGGGTTGCTACGGCGAGCGCCAGGACCAGGACCCCGCCGCCGCGACGGGGCGCGTGTGTGCTCCGTTCACCGGTCGCCCCAGGTGCCGCGGCGGGCAACCAGTTCGATGGCCGCCCAGGTTGTCGGCCACGGCTCGGTGACTCCGGCCCCATGCCTGGGGCGCAGGTAGGGAACGCCCTCCCGGACATCGGTCAGGACCGCCTGACAGCCTCGGGCCGTGTCCCGGACCAGGTCACCCACCCCCGCTGTTCGGGGAACGGTTTCGCCGGTCACCGGGCCATCTCCGCTTCGAGGCTCCGGCGTCGCGTGATCGCGTCCATGACCCTCACGCTGCCCTCGCCGTCCTCGACGCGGCGCCGGTACTCCTGCCAGTCCTCGGCAGTCCACCCGTCCAGGGCCGACGGGAACGTCTCCTCGCCGCCGGTCACTGGCCAGCCTCCACCGCCGGGACGCCGTACATGCCGGCGCAGCACTCGCACGCACGCAGGCCGCCCACGGGGTACCGGGGCGATGCCGTCCCCGCGCACCACACGCACGACGTACCCGCACGCTGCCGGTCGGTCAGGGCATCCAGATTGATCGTCGGGGCGTCCACCAGCCCCGGCAGGTGGGGCGTCATGCTGCGCGTCGTCATGATCAGTCGCCTCGCGCTCGCGGTCGATGTGGCGTGGTCGTCCCCGACGGGGGTGGCGAGGACGACCACCGGGCCACAACCTGCCCCGGTGCGGGGGTGGTTGGGCTGACACCCAGTCAACGATCACCGTGCGCTGTGGGACCATCACAGATGCGGCATGTGCATACGGATATGCGCCCAGCGGGTACGGACAGGCGCCGTATGCCGCAGGCACTCGTAGCGTGGGGGACGTCGTGGACTTCCAGACAGGCCCGATCCGGGACGCCTCCCGGGCCGGGGACTACGGGCGCGTCATCGAACTGGCCCGCAAGTGGCGCCAGATGACGCAGGCGGCACTGGGGCAGGCCCTGGGCATGTCGCAGTCGGCCGTTTCCCGTCTGGAGAAGCGCGGCTCAGCCTCCTACAGCACCGACGTCCTGGCCGCGGCGGCTGCGCACCTGCAGATCCCGCCGGCGCTGGTGGGTCTGTCAGACGGGCGCACGGCGCAGGTCCAGGTGAGAGACGACGATCCCATGCACCGACGCACCGTCCTCGGTGGCGCGGTCGCCGCGATGGCAGCCCCCATCCTGGCCACCGTGCCGGACTCCCGCGACACGACCGGCGGGCAGGCCGCCGCCCTGCGGCTGACCACGAGCGCCTACCGCAGACTCGACGGCACCACCCCCTCCCGGGACCTCGCCGACGCCGTGGACGGCCATATCCGGCTCATCCAGACCATCACCCGCGCCGCGGCAAGCGACGCGGACCGGGTGCGGCTGGCCGCCGTGGGCAGCGAGGCCGCCTCCTTCGCGGGCTGGCTCGCCTGGGACAAGGGAGATCACGGGTCGGCCCGATCCTGGTACGGCGGCGCCGTCAAAGCCGCCCGAACGTCCGGCAACGCACTCCTGACCGCCTACCAGATAGGCACGCTCGCCCAGTTCGAGGCGCACGCCGGCAACGGCGTGGAGGCCCTGAACCTGGCCCGGAGAGCCCGACGTGTGCTCGGCGACCAGCGCCCGGCCGTCGCCGACGCATGGCTGTCGAGCGTCGAGGCCCTCGGACACGCGGCGGCCGGCGACCAGCGCCGAGCTGACCGGGCCCTCACCGAATCCCGCACAGCGGCCGAGGCGCTGACCGGTGAGCAGGAACCGCCACCGTGGCCGTGGGTGTTCTCCTTCACCCCGGACAAGGTGGCCGCCTGCCGGGTCACCTGCGGCGCACGCCTCCAGATCCCCGAGTGGGTGCTCGCTGAAGACGTGGAGGCCCTGACCACCGGCCACGCGAAACAACGCGCCCTGCTCGTGCTCGACATCGCCGCCGGACACCTCGCCGGCGGACGAGTGGAGGCCGCGTTCGCCCTCGCCTCCAACGCGCTCGACACCGGCCTGCAGTACCGGTCCGGGCGGATCGTGGAACGCGCCCGCGCCGTGCGCCGTAGCCTGAACACCGCCTCACCGCCCAAGGTGGTACGGGACTTCGACGAGCGCCTGCACGGCGTCTACCTGTAGGAGGGGTGAGCACGGTATGAGGGTGGGGATCACCGGACACCGCGGACTGAGCACGCAAGTCGAGGAACAGGTGCGGGCCCTTCTGACCGACCGGGTCAAGGAGTACGACCCGGCCGAACTCGTCGGCGTCTCCTGCATCGCCGACGGTCCCGACTCCTGGTTCGCCCAAACCGTCCTGCAGCACGGCGGCAGGCTCGAGGTCGTCGTCCCGGCCGCCGAGTACCGCCAGGGCCTGCCCGACTGGCACCACCCCGTCTACGACCGGCTCATCAGCCGCGCGGCCGACGTGCACCACACCGGCATGACCGAGTCGACCTCCGAAGCCCATCAGGCAGGCTCGGAGATCCTCGTCGGCCTGGTCGAGGAGCTGATTGCCGTCTGGGACGGGAAGCCGGCGCGGGGCTACGGGGGCACGGCGGACGTGGTGGCGTACGCCGAACGCAACGGCGTCCCGGTACGGGTGGTGTGGCCCGAGGGCGCCAGCCGATGACGGCGGCAACAGACTGAGGCTTCTGGGGTGTCACAAAATCCGGCGGTTGCCGTTTCTCTCTCTGTGACAACACGACCGACGCCCCAAGGCCCGGACAACCGTCTGCACGGGAGACTCCTCGCCTCCCGCCGGGCGGGACACGGCCCCGGACAGCCGTGCCAGCCCAGGGGACACCACCTGACGTGCGAAAACTCGTGTCCCCAAAGCTGTAACGATTCCGGAGGCTGGTCCGTCTAGGGCTAGTGAGAGGCCATGTCACGCATAGGGAGGGGAAGCTCATGCCCGGATCGGGTGATGCTGCCGTACGGCCGCTGACCGCCTTTCTGCCCTGGAGGGAACCGCACCGAGCAACCCCGAACGTCCCGATGCGCCCTAATCGCCCGTCAGTCGTTCACCCAGGGACGGCAGATGAAACCACCCGTCCCAGAAAAAACACGAGACGCGCCCGCGTTTTGGGTACGTACATGAACTGTTCTCGTGGCATGATCACCTGCATGTCTAGGCCCTATGGAAGTCGGGATGTGCGCGAGCGGGAGTACGTGCCGCCCGTCGCGGACTCGAAGTCCAAGAACAAGCTGGTGCGTCTGTCGCCGCTTGTACCGCCCGAAGCTCACGCCAAGGCGTTCGCCAACGCCAGAGCCGCAGGCGTCTCGATGGGCAAGTACATCGCGGAACTCATCATGCGCGACCAGCTCGACGAGAGCGGTCGCCCGGTGTGGGCCCGCGAAGCCTTCGGTGAGCCGGACCAGGGGGAACTCCCCATGACTGGCTGATCATCTGAAAAAGCGTCGAAGGGCGCCAAAAAGCCCCGGTCCACTTCCAACCGGGGCGGCGCCCTACGACGTACCGGGTCCAGCGTCTCTTCCCAGGCCGCTGAAACCCATCGCATCACTGCACTGCTGCTCAACCCGTCCAGAGGCGTCTTCCAAACGCCGCAGTCCCAGAGGTTCCCGGCTTCCAACCGGGGGCCTCGCCCTCGCCGAGGGAGGTGAGTCAAGCCCCACAGACGCTTTCCACGGCGACTGTCGGGCGGTGGTGTCCTAACCAGCCCATATGAAGTTCGGAGCCCAGTTACGCGCCTGGTTGGTCGCGTTGGAGCCCTCCGCCGCTAGGCGGAAGGGGGGCTTCGGCGTGCATATGGAGTTAGGAGCGCCACCATCGTAGCGGACAGCTACGGTGCCGGACAGCTCATGGCCGCCCCCGGAGTGTCCCCGGAGGCGGGCGTGCACAGCCCGTCATCTGCCCCGATTCACAACCCTCATACCGGTGTCCTTCCCGCCCCGCGGGCCGTGAGCGTGGACCTGCAGGACCTGTTCCTGCGGCTGTCCCCGCGGCTTTCGCTGCGCGTCGACACCAAGAACTCTTCGGGCCAGTGGCAGCACAAGTACGTCGAGCGCTCCATGCACTCCCTGCACGGCGCCCCGCGCGGCCCGTACGCCATCTACCTGTCGAGCTTCTTCCGCGCGTTCCGGTGGATCTGCTTCGACCTCGACACCAAGCGTGGCGACGTCCTCCCGGACCTCGCAACTCTGCTGCGCTGGCTGGAGGAGGCCGGGCTGACCTATGTGGTCGCCGCCTCCGGTTCCGCCGGCGGGCGGCACGTATGGGTGGCCGCCGAGACGCTACTGGACCGCCATCTGGTCGAGGCCATCGCCGTGGCCGCCGCGAAGCGTCTGCCCACGCTCGACTACGGCCTGCTGAAGTCCCGCACGGGCGCGGTCCGTCCGATCGGTGCCCCGCACCGCAACGGTGGCCGCAGCGAGCTGCTGATCCCACTGAGCCCGCGCCAGGCCGCCAAGCTGCTCACCCCGGACACCTGTGGCAACCCGTCGGACGCGTTCGTACGGTTGCTGCTCATCATCGACGCGGTCCCGGCCGCCGAGGACGTCCGCCCCAAGGTCGTGGGCCAGTACGAGTTCGCCGAGGTCATCGATGACGACGGCCCCCGGCTGGCCGGCACGCCGCGGACCGCGCTCGACCGCGAGACGATGGCGCTGCTGACCCGACGCCCGCCCGCCGACCGCGTCAGCGAGGTCTGCGGCACGATCCTGACCCGGCTGGCCCGGCGCTGCTGGTCGCAGGGCATGGTGGCCCGCCTGCTGGAGGACCGCCGTTACCGCGAGGGCGGGCTGCTGCACCTGTGCACCTCACCGGGCGTGGGCCCGCTGCGCGTCATGCTCGACGAAGCCGAGGTTGAGGAGAAGTTCGAGCGCCAGTGGGAGCGGTGCGTGGCGTTCGCGGCCAAGCAGCCGATCTGCCAGGAGACGCTGGAGTGGACCGAGAACCTCGCCGAGGTCGTCGCCCTGGTCGAGGAGCTGCAGAAGGCCGCTGACGCCTGCCCGGAACGCTGGGCCACCGAGTCCGGGCCCGCCGACCGCGCCGCGCTGGATCTGTTCTGCCTGCTCGCCCTGCGCTCCGGCAGCACCGTGCTGAGCCTGGACGTCCGCCGGGCCGCCCTCGCCACCGGCTACGGCCGCTCGACCATGCACCGGGCGTTCGGCCGCCTCCGCCTCGACAGCTGGCTGGGCAACGCCGAGGACACCGGTCCAGCCGGCACCTACGAACTGCTCCCCGTCACCGCTTCGCACCCTGCTTTCACCCCTGTTGCCCGGGGTGGGACACAAGGGAACCCGCCCCCCGAAGGGGGAAACCGGCCCACCCTGACCTCCCACCTGGAAAAGCGTCTTGCCGCAGGTCAGGCCGACCTCTTCTCCCACGGCCGCGCCACCGAGCAGCACGCCGGCGGGCTGGGCCACCACGCCGGACGCGTCTACCAGCAGCTGGCCCTGCACGCCGACCGTGCTCTGAGCCTCGCCGAGCTGTGTGAGCGCACCGGATATGCCGCCCGTACGGTCGCCAAGCACCTGGGCAGGATGCGAGACCTGCTGGTCGCCACGCGCGCGGTGATGACGGTCCACCACGAGTGCCCCACCTGCCAGGCCGTGCCCGGAGAACGTTGCCGTACGGCCACAGGAGCCGTTCTCCGCAGCCGTGGAGCCGACCAGCACACTGCCCGACAGTCCCTCGCCGCCGAGCGCTCCAGCACCCCGTATTACCGCCCCCGGTGCGGTTCTCTGGTCGCCGCGGCGAAGGCCCTGGGCACTCACGGCCGCCTCGCCACCCGCGCCCGGCGGTACGCCGTTGAGATCGAGCTGTACCGCTGGTGGAAGCAGGAGGAGGAGTGGATGCACGCCCCCAAGGCAGGCATCCGTACCGGTGTCCAGACCCACCAGGAGCAGACCGCTCTGGTCCTCACGACGTTGGCCCGCCAGCCCCGCCGACGCTACCCGCGCACCGCCGACGGCCGTGGAGATCACGCCGCAGCCAGGGCCCGCATCGAGCGGCGCATCGCCACGGCCTGACCGCCTCCGGCGCTGCTGCTGTGTTCGGTCGATCTTGGGTGCGACCCCCACCCCAGGGCTTGTTATTGGTTCCGGCCAATCCCTGTCAACTGATTGACGTTTACCTGAGAGACCGTCAACCTATTTACGTCAGACCGACTCAGCGAGGAGAACCGCGTGAGCGAACAGACCGTGTCCGTGCCCAAGGTCGAGGTGGCGACCTACCAGGCGCCCCGCGTCACCATCACGGCCGTGCAGAGCGTCATCCCGTCGGAGCCCGTCGCTGGGGCCCACGCGCCCGGGGGCTACCAGAGCGTGCTGCTCAACACCCGCACCGGCGAGCTGAGCTTCCACGAGAGCACCGAGCACCGGGAGTCGTGGAACCCGCGCTGGAAGGCCATCAACGACGTCCCTAAGGAGACCTGGAGGCGCTGGCACCCGGGCAAGCCCTTCCTGCCCGGGTCGGGGCCGCACATGTGGTTCGAGCCCGTCCCGGAGCTGCTCAGCTGGCACGTGGACTCCGGCTTCACCGGCCACCCGTACCTCGACGTCGACGCCGCCAACGCGCTGTTGGACCTGGTCGCGCCGTACGCCCAGCAGCTGCTCGACGGCCTCTTCGAGGCCGGGGGCGAGCTGGACTGGTCGGCCGCCTCCGCGCGCGCCGGCCGCCAGCTGTGCCGCCTGACCTCCCGTCACCGGGAGGCCGCCCAGCCCGAGGTGGACGCCGACTTGGTCGACTTCGCCGACGTCGTCCGGCGCTTCCCCCAGGTCTACCGCCCCGAGTTCCTCGGGCTGTCCCTCGACAAGCTGGCCGAGGAGTGCGAGTACCAGACCCGGTTCCTCGGATCGAACGAGCACTGGCACCCGGAGATCAAGAACGTCTATGGCGCCCCGTACCGCGACGGCAGCGGCGTGGGCCTGGAGGTGCTGGGGGTGCGGTCCTGGTACCGGACCGTGCTGCTGGACGGGGACCCCCGGCCGGCGCGCGACTTCCGCGACTGGGACGCCGAGCACCGCCGCCTCGACGCCAGCGACATCACCTCCGAGACCACCGACACCGCCCTGGACGCCTGGATCAGCAGCGAGGAGACGCACGCCGCGCAGCAGGGGGTGCGCCTGTTCGGCACCAAGGAGGCCGCCTACAGCCACCGCGCCAGGCTGCGCGAGCAGGACTGGGACCGCCTCGCCGTCGTGGGCGCCGAGGTCGCCCGGCTGAAGAAGTACGAGACCGAGCGCACGCGGCTGGTCGCCCGGGTGGTCCACTGGGGCCACAGCGACTCCGACGTCGCCGGACGGGCCCGCATGTCACGGCAGGCCGTGCACAAGCTGCGCACCGGCGACAAGACCAGCGGCGACGCCCCCGAGCAGGCGTGACCCACCAAGACCCGGCGACGGCCGGAGCCATTGGAGCTGGCTCCGGCCGTCCGGCCCATCACCGAGAGGACCAGATGAGCAGCACCACCGAGTTCGCCCTGCTGCGCGCGACCGCCGGCGTCGAGCGCCTGGACGTCGAGCGCGCCGTCCACCCCGGCGACCAGCAGCGCGAGCGGACCTACCTGGTGCACCGCGCCGCCCTCGCCGACCGCGCCGTGCCCGCCCTCGCCGAGGTCGAGGACCCCGCGACCAGCGAGCAGGACGCCGAGGACACCGCCCGTCGCCTGCTGCAGCACGACCGCGCCCACGGCACCGGCCGCGGCCCCGTGCCGGCCGCCGACGCCCGATGGGACACCGACCCGCGCGGCTACGCCCGCCAGGAGCACGCCGCCGCCGTCCGCGACGAGCACGGCCAGGAGCACGCCCGTGACTGAGCTGCACATGAGCCCGGAGGTGCGGGCCCTGCTCGGTCCCGAGGGCCTCGCCCGCGCCGCCGAGGTCTCCCTGACCGACGGCCGGTGCGTCACCTGCCGCCAGCCGCTGGACGGCACCGTGAACATGGTGGTCCGTACGAACGGCGCCTTCACCCACGTCTCCTACGCCCACGACCGGTGCAGCCGCTCCGAAGTCATCCAGATGGGACCCGACTTCGCCCCGGCCACGCCCGCCGACGGCTACGACATGACGATGACCGCCGCCGTCCTCGACCACGGTGGCGCCGACCTGCCCGTCCTGGTCGCCGAGACTGTCGGCAAGGCGTACGTCGTCACCGACAACCCCACCGGCGAGCTGACCAACATCGTCGCCAGCGACCTGCTCGCCCGGGGCTTCCACCTGGTCTCCCGCATCCGCCAGGCCCCGGCCCAAGTACCCGAGTGGATCGGCGTGCTGCTGCTCGACCACGGCCCCGCCGGCGAGGACGGGCTGCTCATCCTCGACCCCGAGGGCGAGAAGTTTTTCGTTGGCACCGTCGAGCTGCCGGACGGCTGGCTGCAGCTGGCCGCCCGCTACGGCTGGGCCGTGCTCTACGTCGGCAACGTCGGGCTCGCCGAGCTGCGCCACGACGACAAGGCCGCCACCAAGGCGCTGCGCGCCGCCGCCCAGGCCGGGCAGCTGGTCGGCGCCCGCATCGCCGTCGGCAGCCCGCCCCCGCCCGGGGCGTAGCCGGGACGCGGCCACAGGGATGGGGCTGGACCAATTGGTCCAGCCCCATCGCGCGTGTGGGGCCAGGGTTTCCAGCGCCCCCTACGCGCGAGGCGGGCGGGAACTGGAGAGGCAGGGGGCGGGCCGTCTCGCAGTAGGCCGGCCGCCGTCCCGGCCTTCACCGCCGCGCGCGGCGGTACCCAAGGGGCTCTGCCCCCTGGACCCCCGGCCATCCTGCGGAGGGGGCAGCAGGACGCGCAGGTGGGTGGGGAGTTGGGGTGGGTCGCGGCGCTCCCTCGCTGGCCGTCCCTCCGCACCATGCCCTACGACCGCCCGGGGGCAGCTCCGCAGGCTCCGCCACCCCCGAACGCCCGCAGGGCCCACCGTGAGTGCCGTCCAACGAGGGAACACCGCTCAGGCCCGACCCACGGCGCGCGTCGCGCCGGACAACCGTCCCCCGGGAGACGTCCCGGAGTCTCCCCTCCCAGTTCTCGCAAGCGCGTACCTTTGGTACACGTAGCGCGGTACCATTGGTACATGAGCGCAGTTGAGTACGAGCACCCGATCCGCAGGGTCCGCGACGAGATCGCCGCCGTCGTGGACCGCGCCAAGGACGGCGGGGCCATCACCTACGTCACCCGCAACGGCGAGCGCGTCGCCGCCGTCGTCCCCCTCCCCGTCGCCGAACGCGGCACCCGCCCCGCCGGCCGCACGGCCGTCGACTCCCGCGGCGAGCCGCTCCGGCCGGCACCGTCAGCGGCGGGCGGGCGCTTCACCTGGGATGCCGGCGGACCCTCACAGCAGGAGGTCGATTGGACCCGGGCCGGGCTGGAGGCCCTGCACGCGCAGCTGACCACGGTGACCGCCGAGACCGCCGCCCTGCTCGGCATCGTCGGCCAGGCCCTCGCCGCCGTCAGCGACCGGCACCTGGGCACCGTCCAGGAGCTGCTCGACTCCATCGGGCCGCGCCTCGCCCTGCCGGAGGGCGCGCTGTCCGACGCCGTCGAGATCTACGACGAGCTGACCCGCCCGGACGACGCCCTGTGCGTCACCTGCCGCGAGCCCATCGGCACCTTCTACGGCCACGAGGGCTGGCAGCACTACCGCATGGCCCTCAACAAGCACGGCATCAACGCCACCGAGCTCTACCAGGCCGAGGACGGCCACACCCCCGAGCCCACCTACGTCCCGCGCACCCGCCGCGCGTTCGCCGACGGCCGCGTCGTCGCCCCGTACGACGACCCCGCCGCCCCGGCCGCCGAGGAGAAGTAGCCGTGCTCTGGTTCGTCGGTACCGTCCTCTTACTCGCCCTGCTCGCCGCACTGCTGACCCCGTTCCTGCTCCGGCTGGAGCAGGAACGCCGACAGCGACGGGGCGATGAGCACTACCGCAAGCAGCTGCAGGCCGCCACCGACGACGCCATTACCACCGCCGTGCGCGCCCGGCTCGCCGAACCCGTCGTCGACCTGCACATCACCATCCCGATGCGCATCACCGTCGGCGACGTCATCGCCCGCGCCCACGAGGACTTCGCCCTGGACGTCCCCCGGGACCACGCCGCGGCGATGCTGCGCCACCGCCTCGAATTCCGCGGCCACGCCCGCTGGCCCGACCTGATCACCGACGCATTCGACGACGAGGAGGACCACACCCCATGAACATCCGCCAGCTGCTGCGCCGCCGTACGTCCGCGCCCGCCGCCCGGCCCGTTCACTACGCCGACACCATCACCTTGACCATCACCGACGGCCTGGAGGTGCTGCGTACCGACGGCAGCACCTGGGACCTGTGCGCGGGGCACGACCACGAGTGCCGGACCGTGGCGCAGGTGCTGGATTGCCTGGTGTGGGAGAGCCTCGCCTCGATCCCGCCCGCCCCGCAGTTCGACCTCCACATCGAGCCGACTCGCATCGTCCTGCCGGGCGTCGAGCCCTTCGTGGCCGTCTTCTACGGCCCGGACGAAGACTTCCCCACAGGGCGCACCCTCGACGAGACCGGCGTGCCCGTGTGCTGGCGAGCGGTCGCCGAGGCAGCCGGCGCGTCCGCCGCCGACGCGGCCGAGTCCATCGGCTGCCCCTCCTGCCAGCACCCGCAGAGCTGACCGAGCCGTTCCTCAACCCGCCCGCCACCACCCAGGAGCGACCCTCATGACCGACACCGCGCCGACGCTGCTGCCCGCCCACGAGTCCTTCCTCGCCGACTTCTTCGACCTGGAGGAACCGCTGCTCATCTGGCTCGACCAGACCACCCGCGACGCCCGCGCCGGAGCGGACGACCTCTACACCCTGCCCGCCGGCCTCGACGGCGAGGCCGTGCACGCCGCATGGGGCCGGATCTTCGAGGCCCTGCCCGAGGGGCTGCGCGACGAGCGGCGCACGCTCCTCACCGGCGAGGAGCACGCCACCGGCAACACGGTGCTCGGCGCCGACGGCTACGAGTACACCCCGCTGTACGCCGCGCCCGTCGACCAGGCCGACGTCGAGGTCCTGGTCACGCTGCTCGACCACTGCCGCAAGGCCCTCGCCCGCGAGACCGGCTACGCCGACCTGCGCAGCCTGCTCGACCAGGCGGGCGAGCAGTACGGCACGGACCGCACCCCGGAGACCGCCGAGCAGGTCGTGGCCCGGCTCGCCCGCGCCGTCGCTGTGCTCCAGATGCAGGACGACGACACCGCGGCGCTGCTCGCGGCCGTCACCGCGGCCGTCACCGCGGCCGGCCCCGACCGCCGCATCGAACTGACCGCCGACCAGGAGCAGGCCGCGACCCGCTACTTCGACCGGCTGATCACCGCCACCACCGAAGGCAAGCCCGCCGTGGAGCGGGCGCTGGCCCGGTTCGTCGAGTTCGGCGACACCGGCCGCCCCTCCGGAGCCTGAGCGCCCAGCACGCCTTTCGGGGCCGGGCGCAGGCGCACTGACGCCGTGTCGGTGCGCAGCGCTACGGTCCCGGTACAGGCAGCAGCAGCGAAGCAGGAGGGGGACGTTCATGACGATGGCACCGGGACGACGCGGAGGCGCAGGCGCCAGCGCCCGCCAGGTCGCCGAGGCGGCCCGCGCCGCCGAGCGCGCCGCGCAGCACCGTCGGGCCAAGGTCGCGCTGCCCGTCACCGCGGCGTGCGCTGTGGTGTTCGGCATCGCCGCGGCCGTCGCCACGGTGTGGCAGGCCGGCCTGGTCGTGGCCGTCGCCGTCGCGGCGTACGGAGTCCGGCAGACCTACCGCCGCGCGGACAACTCCTGGGCCAAGGGCGCGGCCGGCGAGGTGGCGACCGCCCGGTTACTGGCCCCGCTCGCCCGCCGCGGCTACGCGGTCCTGCACGACCGGGCCATCCCCGGGAGCCGGGCGAACCTGGATCACCTGGTAATCGGGACCGCCGGGGTCGCGTACGTAGATTCGAAGGCGTGGCGCTCGAAGAAGTCGAAGCTCAGGGTGGAGGGCAGCACCCTGCGGTACGGCCGCTACGACCAGAGCGAGGACCTGCGCAAGGTCGTGTGGGAGGCCGAGCAGGCGGCGCGCGTGCTGGGGTGCGAGGTTCGGCCGTTCGTCGCCGTCCATGGCGCGAAGGTCCCCGGGCCGCGGGGACGCCTCGAGGTCCAGGGCGTCACGATCGTCTCCGCGAAGAAGCTCCCGCGCCTGCTGCAGAACCTGATGCCCCAGCCGGGCTGGACCGCCGACCGCATCACCGCCGTCGAGCAGCTGGCCGAGCAGCGCCTGCCCCCGCACGGCAGCTGACCGCACATCAGCAACGACGAAGGGCCCGGCAGCGCCGGGCCCTTCCGCATGTCCCGTGCAGTTGTCAGTCCGCGCGGTCCAGGTCGAGCAGCACCCGCAGACTCTCCCCCGCCGCCCACCGCTGCAGCTGGCCCCGGTCGACCAGGCGCACGTTGTTCTTCGCCGCCCACACCACCCGCTGCCGGGCGAAGGAGCCGGAGGACACGATCAGCAGCAGCGGCGCGGGCCCCCCGGTCTCCTCCGGACCGTCGTCGTCCGGGGCCGCGCTCACCGGGCGCAGCGTGGCCGCCGAGCGCGGCCCGTCCTGCCCGGCCGCCGTGAGCCCGCGCTCGAAGGCGCAGCCCATGCGCCGCCCGCTGGGGTCGTTGCCGACCAGGTGCACCGTGCCCCGGTCGTTGACCAGCACCCCCTTGGCCGTCCACCCGTCACGCCGCAGCAGCCGACCGACGATCCGGCGGAACTCCCGGTCGTCGGCCGCGTCGATCTGGTCGAGGGTGAAGCGCACCGCCCGGCGCCGGTTGCGGGCCGCGACCTCTCGCCGGCGCAGCACCACCGCCCGGACCCCGTACGCGAAGACGCCCGTGGCGAGCAGCGCCGCCCACCAGCCCAGCCGCGCCCACAGCCAGCCGATGACGGACAGCGGTAACCCGATGGCGACCGCGACCGCGGCGAACGCCGGCGCGACCTCCCACCAGCGCGGCCCGTACTCGCCGCGCAGGATCACCTGCAGTTCCTCACGCTGACGCCACGCGCGTCGGGTCCCCTCCGGAGACCGGCGCAGCGGCCACACGGTGCTCACCCCCACCACCCCCAGTCGTGCACGGACGCCCATGTCATATCTGCCCGCCCGGGTCCGCGTACAGCGGCGCCGCCGCAGATCAGCCTCGCTCATCAGTCCGCGCCCACCTTGGCGGCTAATAACAAGCCCTGGGGGGCGCCGAGCCGCCCCAGCGAAGCCGATCCGCCCCTATCCGAGAGTTTGACAAGTTCGCTTGTCGTCAATGGGTCACGACAACTACACTTGTCTCATGACCGATGGCAGCCCTTACTGGAACGACCTGCTCAAGCTCCGCGACCCCGCGTGGAGCGAGCCCACCAAGGCGCAGCAGGACAAGCTCACCGCCGACGTGCAGCGCCTCGCCTACCGCCTCGGAGGCGAGATCTGGAGCCGCGCCGACGAGATCGCCGACGTTCCGCCCAGGACCCGCGACGCGGTGATCGGCTACGCCCCCGACCGCTACCTGGCCACGCTGCGGGCGCTGCGCGCCGTCAAGGACGCCGCCGACGCCGCCGCCACCCTCATCGCCTCCGAGGCCGGGCACCGTGGCGCGGGCTACCCGCAGCTGGGCAAGGCGTGGGACATCACCCGGCAGGCCGCGCGGCTGCGCTGGCCCGGCGCGGTGAGCGTCATCAACGAGGCGAACAACCGCGAGCCCATCCACTTCGAGATGTACGGCGGCGAGGCCCGCGTCTCCTTCCACCCGGAGGAGGGCGGGTGGTGGTGGATCGCCACCGCAGCCAACCGCAAGGTGCAGGAGGCGCCCGCCGACCTCACGTACGACACGAGCGAGGAGGCCGCTGCCGCCGCCGGCGCCTTCCTTGCCGCCAACACGACAGACGGAGAGTGACCCCATGCCCCTGCTCGACGGCCCCGCACTGGTCGCCCGCACCTTCCGCCTGCACGAGGTCTCGCTGACCTTCCACGAGGCTCTCGCCATCTGCGATGTGGTGGGGATGACCTACCTGTGCGCCGACCCGACCCCCGACCTCGACGACGTCGCCGCCGGACTGCACGCCACCTTCGTCGAAGTCGGCAACCCTCTGCTCGACTCGAAGGCCGAGCCGTGGTTCGACCTCGACGTCGAGGCGCTGCTGAGGAAGCTGGACCAGTGGACTCCGGAGCAGACCCGGGCCGTCGTCGAAGCCGCCGCCCAGTACGGGACGCTCCCCGCGCTCACGCCCGAGGGGCAGAGGCTCGCCGTCGTCGGGCTGTACCGCGACGAGGAGGAGGACTACGAGGACGACGTGGTGGTCAACGGCACCCACGTTCTGGCCGGCGCCCTGCAGCAGCTGGTCGCGGAGTACCCGACCGACGCGGACACCGCACCCCTCAGCCGGGTCAGCCTCACCGATCCGGCCGGGAACGCGGCAGCCGACGTGAACCTGCAGCCCGGTCACCTGCCGTGGCTCACCCGCCTGATCTCCGACGAGATGGCCACCTGCCGCAACGCCCACAGCGACGGCACCGGGCGCTGCGGGCACTGCCGGGGCACCGGCCTCGCGGGCCGGCCCGGCACCGCCGCACCGCTCGACGAGCCGCCCGCCGACGACGGGAGCCGCCCGTGACGTCCGTCACACCGCCGTCGTGCCCGGACTGCTCGACCGTGACCGAGCGGATCGAGGTCGAGGGCGAGGAGGTCTGGCGCTGTACCGCGCCCGACTGCACCCGCGGCACCTACGGCACCGGCGACGAGAACGACGACCAGGACCTCCCCGGCTACACCGAGACCGACGAGCACGGCGCCATCGTGTGCTTCCACGGCACCGGCGACGTCGACATCGAGGCGACCGCCGAGCTGGCCGCCCAGGACGGACCCGACGACGAGGACCAGGACGACGACGCGGGCACCGCGCCGGCCATCGCGGTGTGGGAGCCCGAGGCGCGCGAGATCCGCGTGAAGGATCTCGCCCACGTCCTCGCCGGCGGATGGGTACGGATCTACGGCGACCCGCCGGAGGGGTGGCGGCACTTCACCGAGGCCGCCTACGACCCCGACCACCACACCACCGTCGCCATCACGTACAGCGACGGGGAAGTGGTGCGCGAGTGGCCGTGGCCCCAGGCCCTGCTCGTGCACGCGGACCCCGACACCATCCCCACCACGACCCGGCCGGGCCCCGCCCGGCTGGTGCAGCGGTGAACTTCCCCAGCGGGCAGCGGCCCGCACTTCCCCACGGCGAGCTTCCCCGCCCGGCCCGTGGGGAAGAGGCCGACGCCGCTTTCCCCAGCGGGGAACCGCCCGGCGCCGGGGAAGGTGGGGAAGTCGACATGTCTTCCCCACCGGGGAACGGCGTGCCGTGGGGAAGGCTGCTCGCCGATGGGGAAACCGTCGCGCGGTACTGGAGCCACGTCCTGCGCAGGGGCCCGGACGACTGCTGGTGGTGGACCGGCGGGCTGAGCGACACCGCGCACGGAACCTTCCGCGCGCTCTCCCTCCCGGGCAAGACCCGGCGCGGCACCGTCCCCGCCCACCTCTTCGGCTACCGCCTCGCTCACGGCGTCGATGCCATCCCGGCCGGCATGGTGGTGCGGCACCGGTGCGACGAGCCGCCGTGCCAGAACCCCGCCCACTGGCTGCTCGGCACCCGGGGCGACAACAACCGCGACGCCGCGAGTCGCCGCAGGTTGGCGGGCCACGCGCTCGCCGACGTGCGCGGCGCGATCGGCCGGGCACGGGCGGTCCAGGCCGCCATCGCCGCCGCCGACCCCGACCACCTCGACGCGGCGATTGCCGCCGCGCTCGCCGCCGGCAACCCGACGGGGGCGCACCAGGACTCTCTCTTCTGACCGACCGGCAGTACCCCGGGGCGGGACCAATTGGTCCCGCCCCGACGCGTGCGCGGAGCGGTGGGGCAGGGTGCGGGGAAGGCGGGGTGGGGAACCCGGGGGGGAACCCGGGCGGGGATGTTCGTCTGCGACTCGCGGCAGCATTCCCCGCCGTTGCTTCCCCACCGAGTGGGGAAGACGTACGCCGTCCGGCGGGGTGGGGAAGCAGCCGCCCGTGGGGAACTTCCCCAGCGGCCGGGGGTGGGGAAGACCGTGCGGATGGGGAAGTTCCCCGGCTCGCCGGACTTCCCCGGCGCGGCCGAGTTCCCCACCTTCCCCACGCTCGACGCGACTTCCCCGGTCCCGGGGAACGGGTGCGGCCGGAGCTTCCCCAGCCGCCGCCGAGGGTGCGCCGCCGTTCCCCACGCGCAGCACGGCGGGCGGGGAACTTCCCCGGCGCCGGTCACGCACTGTGGCCGCCCGGCCCGGTCCGGCGGGGAAGCCGGCCGCCGCGCCAGGCGCGCGCGGCCGGGGTGGGTGGGGAAGGCCGCCGACGTTCGCCGACCGCCCTTCGGTAACAGTCGACCCCCGCCGGGAAGCCCGGCGGGGGTCGCTGTCGTCGGTGCCGACCGTAGCGCATGCGCCCGCACGGTGGCCACCACGGCTTCCCGGTTCCGGCGACGGCCGGCCGTCTCGGGGTTCCGCAGCGCGCGCCCGGAGTTGGGCGCGGCCCCGTGGCCGCCGACCGGAGCATTCCGGTACAAACCGCGCGCGTCTCAAGGCCCGTGGGCCCAAGCCCCGCCGCCCGGCGAACCCGTGAAGGCCCCTCAAGAGGCAGACTTAAATGGGACATTCTGACCCTCTGCAGCCCTAGGCCATCGGACCTCATCTCTCATCTTGATCATCCGGACCACCTACAGACCGTAAGACTCATGCTCACTACAACAAACCAGCACACCTATGCATCACGATCCGATGGCTGTTGTTGATCTTGAAAAACAGCTACGCTGCGTTGCAATGCTTTCGATCTCCGCTGGTAGCGACCCTCGGTACCTGACCAAGGAAGTTGGTCAGGGCGCCGAGCACTACTACCTGCGCAGCATCGGCGAGGCGGGCGAGCCGCCCGGCTACTGGCTCGGCGACGGGCTGGAGGAGCTGGGCCTGTCCGGCGAGGTCCAGAACGACGTCTTCGAGGACCTGTTCACGCACTGGATCGACCCGCGCAAGCGGGACGAGATGTACGCCAAGCTCGAAGCGATCCCGCACGAGGAGGGCACCGAGGAGTACGCCAAGGCGGAGAAGAAGATCCGCAAGGAGGCGACCCTCGGCAACGCCCCGAAGAACTACGAGAAGGCGTTCGAGAAGCGCCTGGACGCGGCGATGGAGAAGGCCCGCGCGCAGGCCCCGGGCGGTGAGCTGAGCCCGGAGCAGATCAAGAGCATCGAGTTCTCCGTCCGCAAGGAAGCCCCCTCCGCGACGCTGTACTACGACCTCACGTTCTCCGCGCCGAAGTCCTGGTCGGTCTACCACGCCTCGCTGCAGGTCAAGGCGATGGAGGCGCGCGAGGCGGGCGACCTGGAGACGGCAGCGGAGTACACCCGCCAGGCCGAGGAGGTCTGGGACTGCTGGAAGGAAGGCGTCCAGGCCGGCATCCAGTACATGCAGGAGGAGGCGGGCTACTCCCGCGCCGGACACCACGGCAAGGCCGTCGAGGGCCGCGCGGCCGGCCGGTACGTGGACGCCCACGAGTTCATCGTCGCCGGATTCGCCCAGCACACCAGCCGGAACGACGACCCCCAGCTGCACGTCCACGCGACCGTGCTGGCGAAGGTCAAGACGGTCGACGTCGACCCGGTCACCGGTCAGGAGAAGACCGTGTGGCGCTCCCTGGACGGCCGGGGCCTGTTCAAGCACAAGCAGGCCGCCGGGCACATCGCGGAGTTCGTCAGCAACGAGGCGCTGGAGCGCGTCAGGGGCGTCCGCGTCGAGATGCGCCCCGACGGCAAGGCCCGCGAGATCGTGGGGATCTCCCAGGAGCGGCGCGACCTGCACAGCAGCCGCCGCAGGGGCATCGTCGAGGGCGTCGCCGAGCTGGAGAAGGCGTACGAGGAGAAGATGGGCGTCAAGCCCAACGCCTACGTGCTGGCCCGCATGTCGGAGTACGTCACGCTCGACCAGCGCAACGCCAAGAAGCACGACGCCACCACCCGTGAGCAGCTGCTTCAGCGCTGGGAGAAGGCCACCCAGGAGCGCTTCCGCGAGAGCCTCGCGGACGTCCCGGACCTGGTCGCCGAGCGTTCCGCCGTGCACCAGCTGCACCGGCCGGCCAAGCCCTTCGACCCCGAGGTCATCCAGCGCCGGGCGATCGAGGCCGTGCAGGAGCAAAAGCCCACCTGGACCAGGCCCGACCTGATCGTGGAGCTGACCAAGCAGCTGCCCGACACGCTCGGCGGGCTGGAGGCCCACCAGGTCACCGACCTGCTCAACCAGCTGGCCGACGACGCCCTGTCCCCCACCGCCGACAACGGCGTGGTCTGCACGAAGGCCCCGGCCCTGGTCGACATCCCGGCCGAGCTGCAGCGCCGCGACGGCACGTTCATCTACGAGCCCAACCCCTCGACCTGGGACCGCTACGCCACCGAGGAGCACCTGCGCGTCGAGGACCGGCTGCGGAAGTTCGCGGGCGAGCGCGGCGCCCCCACCGTGCCCATCGAGCTGGTCGAGGAAGTCATCGAGCGTCGCGGCCTCAAGGGTGCCCAGGCCGACTTCGTCCGCGCCGCGGCCACCTCCGGCCGCAAGGTCGACCTGCTGGTCGGCCCGGCCGGCGCGGGCAAGAGCTACACCATGGCCGCCCTCACCGAGGTCTGGGAGTCCTACGAGAACCGGCAGGTCATCGGTCTGGCCAGCGGCCAGCGCGCCGCCGAGGTCCTCAAGGAAGAGGGCATCGAGAACGTCGCCAACATCAGCAAGCTGCTGGACGTCCACAAGGAGATCGCCGATGGGCGTCCTCCCCGGGACGCCGACAAGTACCGAATTCCGCGGGGTGCGCTGGTCATCCTCGACGAGAACGGGATGACCGACACCACCGACATCGACGAGATCCGCAAGCTGGTCGAGGCCGCGGGCGCCAAGTGCATTCCCGCCGGCGACCCGGCGCAGCTGCCCGCCGTCGGCGCGGGTGGCATGTTCGCGCAGTGGGTCGAGGAGGCACCGGGAGTGCACTTCCTCGACGAGGTCCGCCGCTTCCGGGACGTCGACCCCGTCACCGGGGAGAAGGTCACGCGGCAGTGGGAGGCCGACGCCTCGCTCAAGCTGCGCACCGGCGACGCCGCCGCGCTGGAGCAGTACGAGCTGCACGGCCGGTTCCGTGGCGGCTCCGCCGAGGAGATGACCGAGCGCGCCTACCGGGCGTGGCTGACCGACTTCCGCGACAACAAGAACCCGCTGCTCATCGCCTCCGACAACGCCCAGGTCGCGGAGCTGTCGGCCCGGGTGCGCGCCGACCTGGTCCGTCTCGGCGAGGTCTCCGAGCACGGTGTGGTGCTGCGCACCGGCCGCGAGGAGCACGGCATCGAGACCAAGGCGGGCGTGGGCGACCTCATCCAGCTGCGCCGCAACGACCGGAAGATCACGGCCGAGAACGGCGACTTCGCGGTCAACCGCACGGTCGCCAAGGTCACCGGCATCAGCGACAACGGGGCGCTGACGGTGAGGCTGGAGGACGGCGCCCTCATGCACCTGCCGGCCGCGTACGTGCAGGAGCACGTCGAGCTGGCCTACGCGGCGACCGTGCACGGCGCCCAGGGCCGCACGGTCGGGGTGTGCCACTCCCTGGTCGACCCGGCGATGACCAGCCGGGAGGCGCTGTACGTCATGCTCACCCGTGGCGAGGGCGGGAACTTCGGCTACGTCATCACCTACCGGGACGGCGACGGCATCAAGCCGGAGGAGGTCCCCCACCACCTCGCCGCGCTCAACTCGACGCTGCAGCGCAGCAGCCTGGAGAAGACCGCGACGAAGGTGATCGAGGCCGAGCTGGAGCGCCGGGAGAACCTTGCGGTCCTCCAGCCGGCCTGGTCGGGGGTCAAGGACCAGAAGGCCGACGAGAAGTACAGCCGGGCCCTGTACCAGGCGCTGGGCCCCGAGGAGTACGAGCGTCTGCGCTCGGAGGAGTCCTACGGCAGCCTGATGCGGCTGGCCCGGCACGTCGAGGAGCAGGGCTACGACGCCGAGGACCTGCTGGTGCGCACCGCCCGCTCCCGCGAGCTGGACACCGCCAAGGATCACGCCGCGTCCCTGCACTGGCGTCTTGAGCGGGCCTTCGAGTACGCCGAGCGTGCCAAGGTCCTCGCCGAGGAGGCCGAGCAGCGCGCCGCGCTGGCCGAGCAGCGGCAGAAGGTCGACGCCGCGATCGAGGCCGCGCACCAGCCGGTCGACCCGGCCGAGCTGCAGCAGCTGGCCGAGGCCGAGGCTCCGCACGCCGAGCTGCTCAAGCAGGCGCTCTCGGAGCAGCTGCACGTGGAGACCCTCCAGTTCAGCGACGACGAGGAGGACCAGGAGAAGCAGCAGGAGCAGCTGGCGGACGCCCGCGAGGCCGCCGGCGAGCTGGACGCCGCCGACGTCGAGGACCTGGTCCTCGACGAGCCCGCCGTCGAGGAGGTGAACCCCCACTTCGAGGAGCTGATGAAGCAGAACGAAGCCTTCACGATGAACGTGGAGGTCCTCCACGCGGGCCAGGACAACGAGGTCGCCCAGCGGCAGGCCGCCGAGCGCGAGGCACAGTGGGAGGCCATGGACTCCTACACCGCCCGCACCCCGGAGCTTGAGGGCGAGCTGGGCCGCGTCATGCAGGAGTGGGCGGCCGAGATGGACCAGCGCACCGAGCGGCTTGGTCAGCGCGTCGCCGAGGAACAGCCGGCGTGGGCGATCGAGCGCCTGGGCCCGGTGCCCGAGGACCCGATCGCGCGGGCCGACTGGGAGCTGCGGGCCGGCCGGGTCGAGCGCTACCGCGAGGCCCACGGCCACGACGACGAGCGCAACGCCATCGGCCCGCAGCCGCCCCGCGGCTCGGTCGAGGCCCGCGCCGACTGGGAGCGGGCACGCCGGGCCCTGGGGGTCGACGAGCGCGAGGCCGACATCGCCCGCGCGTCCGACGAGACGCTGCGCAAGATGGTCGAGCGCGCCGAGCGGGAGGAGAGCTGGGCCCCGCCGTACGTGGCCGACGACATGCAGAAGGCCTTCACCGCACAGCGGGACTTCGCCGACCAGGCCACGCAGATGGAGCTGCGCGCCCAGGAGATGGCGGAGAAGGAGGCCGCCGAGCACGAGCAGCGGATCACCGAGACCATGGACGCTGTGTCGCGGGCGGGCGGCTACACCTACCCGCAGATGTGGCAGAACCAGGTGATGGAGCTGCAGCAGGCGACCACCCTGCAGGCGGACATCGACCCCAGCGAGCTGGTCAAGGACACCCTCGACCGGGCGGAGACCAGCCGCAGCATCGCCGAGACGATGGGCGAGCGCGCGCTGAGGCTCCAGGAGATCCAGGAGACCCGCGAGCAGTGGGTCGAGGAGACCCAGACCGTCCGCGACGAAGCCGACCTCGCCAAGCGCGAGCTGGAGCGCCGGGCCCCCGCGCCGGAGCCCGAGCTCGACGCCCCGGAGGCCCCCGACGCCCCGGCCGCGCCGACCGCGCCGGCGCCCCAGATGTCGGCGGAGGAAGAACTCATGCAGGCCATGGAGCAGGCCCGCCTCGCTCAGGAGATCCTCCAGCAGCGCGCCCAGGAGCGGGAGCAGGCCGCCGAGCAGCAGCGGGAGGCGGAGCGCCAGCAGCCGCAGGCTGAGGAGATCGAGCGCGAGCGCCGCAACACCGGCATGGACTTCGAGGCCGAGTACGCACGGCTGGGCCGGGAACTGGCCGAGCACGACCGCGACATGGAGCCGACCCCGGGCTCCCCGGCCGCCACGCCCGAGCCGGAGGTCGCCGCGCCGGAGCCCGAGCCCGTTGCGGCCCCGGCCCCGGAGCCCCCAGCGCCGCCGATGCCGGACTTCGACAACGACATCGACATGTAGCCGAAGGGCCAGCGGAGCACCCGCTGGCCCTTCGAGCTTCTGCCCCGTGTCCGCGCGGCCCGCTACGGTGCCCCTATGGCTGAGAACCCGATGTGGAACAGGCCGGGCGCTGTGCCGCCGGCCGGGGCGCCCGCGACCTCCCAGCAGCCGGTCCCTCCCCCTCCGGACACGGCGCCCGCCGCAGTCATGGTCGGGAAGCGCACCGTCGCCGAGGTCGCCGCCATCGTCGACAACATGGAGTACGCGGTGCGAGCCAAGGGCTACGAGCTGGAGGAGTGGCACCAGGGCATCCTCGCCGCGTACACCTGGGTGCTCGGTGTCGCGGCGACTGCTCCCCTCACCGGCCGTACCTCCCATGGCATCCCCGACGCCGCGCAGCTGCGAGCCGAGGATGACGCGGCCGAGGAAGCGCTGCGCTCGGGACCGCGCCGCAAGTACGCCAACGGCGTGCAGCACGCGGTGATGTGGGTGCGCGGCCTGACTGACGACCAGCCCTGGCTGATGTGGCAGAAGGACTGATGCCGACCCTCTGAACACGACGAAGCCCGCCCCAAGCCCGGGGCGGGCTTCGTCGTTGCCGGGTCAGACCGAGGCACCCTCCGGCTGCTCGGCTTCTTCGTGCTCGGCCTGCGCTGGCACGGACACGACCATCGGGCCCGGGGCCCGGTCGGTCACGCCCTGCAGCTCACGGGTGATGGTGCGCAGATCCTTGATGAGCGTGCTGTAGCGCTCCGGGTCGTGCTCGGCGACCGCCTCCTTGAAGGTGGGCGCCTTGATGGTCTTGCGGACCGTCTTGAGGGCCCGGAGCGCTTCGTCGAGCGCGTCGAGGTTCGGAGTGTCGACGATCTCCGCGTCGATGATGCCGTCCTCCGCCTCCCCGGCGCCCTCCGTCTCTCCGTCCGAGGATTCGGGACCAATTGGTCCAGCGAGCGCTTCGAGCGCCAGCTCCTGCAGGACCGCCTTCCGCTGCTCGGTCTCCTCCGGCAGCTCCGTCTTCTCGACCCTCGTGCGGACGTCGGCCATCACCTTCGCGGTCGCTTTCGCCCCGGTCTCGGCCGCCGTCGTGGTCGTGACGATGTAGATGTCTTCGGCGACGTCCTGGGGCAGGGTCTTTTTGTCCTTGCCCTTGGCCTTGACCAGTTCGCGGATCTGTCCCTCGATGGGGGCCGTGCCGGTGCGGGCGGTGATGGCCAGGGCGAGCGTGGAGCCGGTCACCCAGCGGCGGGCCTGACGGGGCACCACGTCCGGCACCAGGTCGGCCATGTACGCCTCGATGGTGGGGTGGGTCCCCCGGAACCACTGGCCCTTCTTGGCCGCGGCGAAGCCCTGCCCCATCACCCAGATCGCGGCCTTGCCGACCTTGCTGGCTGCGAGGATGACCGTCTCGGTCTCCTCCTTCTGCTGCTTCTCCGTGTCCGACAGCGGGGAGACGTCGCCCTCTTCGACTTCCGCGACGTCGTCGAGGCGGGGCAGGGAGCCGGCCAGGGCCACCACGGAGTCGAAGACGACCTTGGGGTCCTGCTTCGGGACGTCGAGGAGCTTGCCGGTCTGCGTGTCGACGTCGCTGCCGCTGTCTCCGCCGAGGCCGGCGAACTCGTCGTCGTCGACGTCCTGGTTGCGTGCCACGTCGTCAGCTCACCTTCTGCTTGGGGGCGATGAGGAGATCAGCCGCCCGGTCGTAGTCGAGGGTCGGTTTCTCGTTCGGAGTATGCATCCGCAGCGGGCGCTTCCCCAGCGACGCCCACCCGGCCTGGGTCGACTCGCGGCACGGGACGATCAGGGCGTCGGGGAACGCCTTGTTCATCTCCCGCCCGATCCGGCGGTGCAGGGAGTCCTTCTTAAAGTCGGTGAAGAACACCGCGCGGACCTGCAGCGAGGGGTTCATGCGCTGGCGGACGGTCTTGATGGTGGTGACCACCGAGCCCGTGCCGACGACCTCCAGGCCGCCGTCCTGGACGGCGATGGCGACGTCGTCGGAGGCGACCAGGGCCGCCACGGTGAGCTTGCCGAGGTTGGGGCCCGAGTCGATGAGCGTGACGTCCCAGTCGTCGGTGTCGGCCCGCAGCGCGTCGCGCAGCAGCGACTCAGGGCTGAACACCTGCTGGGGCGTGGCGTTCTCGACGTCGCCGAGGCTCGGGTCGGAGGGCACCAGGTACAGGCCCTTGTAGACGGTGGGGTAGGTGACCTCGCGCAGCGTCGCCTCGCCGAAGAAGACGTCGCGCAGCGTGCGCCGGTCCTTCGCATCGGCCGGGTAGCAGGTCTCCTTGAGCCAGACCGAGAGCGCCGCCTTCTGGGGGTCGGCGTCGATCAGCCGCACGCGCAGACCGCGGGCCGCGTACGCCATCGCCAGCTCCAGGGCGGTGATGGTCTTGCCCACGCCGCCCTTCTGGTTGGCCAGGGCGATGACCCGGGGCGAGATGGCCGGCTGGAAGGTGGGCGGCACGACGATGCCTGGCCGCCACGCGTGAAACGTGGTGTCCACGTCCCATTCGGTGACGATGTCGAGGAATTCGAGATCCACATCGAGCACCGGCACAGGTACTGTCTGGGGTTGCAGTGCAGTCATAGCCCGGACCGTACCGGGTGCACACGCAGCAACGGCCCGCTCCGTCGTTTGACGGGCGGGCCGTTTGTTGACTGCTGCAGGATGGGGCGTCAGTCGCCCGATTCCTTCTCGCCGTCGTCCTTCTTCTCCGGCTTACGGCGCTTGGCGATGTTGCGCTCGACGTACTCGAAGAAGCCGGGGTCCACGAAGTCCTTGATGGTGAACGCCGGCGGCGCCGGGTTGGGCACCTCGTCCGTGGGCTGCTTGGGCATCGGCACCTTGTGCTTGGGGTTCGGCAGCCCGTCGCGCGGGAGGCCGCAGTTCTTCAGCTCCTCCTTGAGCAGCTGCTCGGTCTGCGGCCACCAGCGGTACTCCCACTCCAGCGCCCGGGTCGGCGGGACCTTCGTAGTCTCGTACGACCACTGGTGGGCGCCGCGCAGCGCGGTCAGCACGATCCGCAGCCGGGGGTGTCGGTACCAGCACGGCTTCCATACGTCCTGGGCGTAGACGGGCCACAAGAAGTTCTGGCACCACTCGGTCATCCAGTCCCACAGCTGGCGGGCCTGGTCCTGGTCGATGTCGTCGGTCCAGTTCGGGGAGACGCCCGGCCAGTCCGGCTCGGGCTCCGGCTCCGGCTCGGCCTGCATCGCCGCGAGTGCCTCGGTGATCGCGGCGAGCTGCTCCTTGTGCTCGCCCAGCTTGAGGAGGATGTCCTCCTGGCCCTGCTTGAGCTTCTGGTTTTCCAGCTCCGCGAGGCGCTTGCGGGCGTCGGAGACGTTGCCCGTCAGGGTCAGCAGCATGTCGCTGACGCTGACCTTCATGTCGTCTGCCACTTAGAACCCCGTCTCGTCGTCGTCGCCCCAGCCGTCGTCCGCCGCCGGCGCGTCGTCGGTGCCGGTCTTGCGCAGCGGGATGGGCGCGGCCGTGGTCTGCTCGGCGGGCTTGTCCGCGACGGGCGCGGGCTGCGGCGGCACCTGCTCGAGGTGGCCGGTCGGCTCGAAGTCCGGCTCCGGCGGGATGACCGGGGGCTGCGCGGGCCGGGGCGGCACGACCTCGCCGCGCAGCACCTGGGCGTCGCGCGGGCCGGGCAGCCGCGTGGTCGACCAGGCGCTGGCCGCCGGGTCGGCCGTCCACGGGCTGGTGTCCGGGCCGGTCGGCGCCCAGGGGTCCTGGGGCTGCGCCGGGCCCCACAGGTCCGCCGGCGCTTCCTGCACGGGCGGGGCGAGGGGCGGCGCGGGCGTCCAGGCCGGCGGGGCGAGCTTGGCCTTGCGCTTGCGGGCCTTGAGTTCCGCCCGCGCGGCCTTCTTGTCCGCCTTCTCCGCGTTCTTGATGTCCTTGCGGTCCCACACCGCGGTGAAGTGCGCGACGACCGGGCCGCCGAGGTGCTTGCGCAGGATGAGGATCTCGCCGGGCTCCAGGTTCATGATGTCCGCGGGCGTCATGGTGTCGACCTCGACCTTGGTCCAGGACACCGACTCCTTCATGGTGCCGTCCGGGCCGGGGGTCTTGGAGTGGCTGTCCTTCTTCTCCTTGTGCTTGCCGCACAGTTCGGACAGGTCCTGCAGGTGCTCCTTGTTGGACAGGCCGCCCAGGACCAGCTTCACGCAGTTGTCCCAGATGGTCTGGTAGCCGTACTTCCCCCACCGCTCGTAGATCTGCGCCGGGCTCTGGAAGCACGCGTGGATGTTGATGCCCAGGCCGCGGCTGTCGGCGGTCCACAGCTGCAGCGGCACGCTGCAGATCAGCGCCGCTTCGTCCAGGACCATCGTCCAGGGCGGGTCCAGGCGCCCGCCCTTGTTCATCGGGGCCAGCTGCCGGGCGGTCTCGTAGATCTCACCGGTGAGGCAGGTGAACAGCGGGCCGATGCTGCCCATGCCGTCCTCGCGGCCGAGCAGGTACAGCGTGTCGCGCGAGGCGAGGTACGCGGCGATGTCGAACTGCGGCGTGCCCGGGGCGTGGGCCGCCTCGACGATCTTCTGGACGCGCGGCGCGTCGAGGAACATGAACGTCTTGGACAGCGTTCCGAACACGTTCTCCGAGGTCGTGGGCTTGCCCTCGACCTTCTGCACCTGCTCCAGGTCCTCCTTCCAGCCGCGCGGGGCGACCGGACGGGAGGGGTTGAACGGGTCGGGGTGCTCGTACTTCTCGAAGATGGCGATGGCTTCGGTGTTGCGCACGCTCTTGGTCCAGCGCGCCACGTCCAGCAGGCTCAGCCCGTCGGCGTCCGCCGCCCACAGGAACGCCTTGAGCACGCTGTAGCTGGCGGTCTGCCAGAAGGTGCGGTTCTCCACGCCCTTGGTCGCGTCCGAGCCTTCGAGCAGGTACTGGGCCCGGCGCATGGAGCGCTCGACACCGAGTTCGGGGTCGGCGCAGCCGATGACCGGGTCCCAGGCGATGTTGGAGTCCCGGCCGGCGATGCCCTGCGGATTCCAGATCAGGATGCGGCCGACCCGGGCGCGCATCCGCTCGGTCCACTCGACGATGTCGAACTTCGTGGAGGTCGCCAGCACGGCACCTTCGGCGTCGATGATCCAGTTGGCGATCTTGGCCGTCTTGCCCGCGCCCATCGGCGCCAGCATCAGGGAGCTTTCCTCGATCGACATGTACAGGTGCAGCTTGGTCTTGCGGTCCTGCCCCAGGTAGACGCCCACGGCGTTGGTGGGCACCTTGCGCGCCGGCACGTCGGCCAGCGAGGGGCGCAGCGTCTTGCGCTTCTTGACGAGCTGGGCGCGGCCGAGGTGCTTGCGCAGCTTCCGCTTGGACGCGAACCCGTCGGTGGTGCCCGCGAAGTCGAAGTCGCCGCGGACCTTCATGTATCCGGCGCCGGCCAGCCCCACGACCATCGCCACGGTGAGCAGCGGCTGGTTCTCGAACAGTGTCGCCCCGCCTTCGGCCAGGCCGCCGAAGATGGTGCTCAGGATGTGGGCCGGGCTGTCGTTGGTGGTGGTCTCCGCCGCGAGGAACGTGGCGGGCACGGTCAGCGCGGTGAGCCGGACGCCGGGGCGCCCCAGGGGGTTCGGGGTGGACAGCAGCACGCTGTTGAGGGTGTCGCCCTCGGTGGGCTCCCACGTCCCGGGCTGCTCGGTGCTCTCCACGGCCGTCGAACTGGCCGTTTCCATAGGGGTGGTGTCGGCGTGAAGGGTGGTCGAGTGGGTCAGGGTTCCGGCCTTACTGTTGTCGTTCACGAAGGTCTCCTTCGTCGGGGCCCCGGTGGTGCAGCAGCCGCCAAGCTCTCTATGCGCCACCGGGGCCACTCCTGTCTGTATACGTCCCTGCACTGACAAACGCGGCATCGTTTTCGCCGATCGTTACGGACCTACTGCGCGCGGTCACGCAGCCTCCCGCGGTGCGGGATGAGCTGCGAAGACTGCCCGTCAGACCGGACACCGGCGGATGCTGTGCCCGTCCTGCGGGCGCCCGCCGATCACCCCGCCGCCGGGGGTGGTGGTCGCCACTGACGATCACTGTGGCCGAGCGGCCCTGTGGACAGAGTCGGCGAATTGCGGCGGTCACCGGACGTCCTCCGAGACCGCTTCCTCACGGGGGCCGGGAACCTGCGGAGCGCTCTGCAGGTACTTCGCCAGCAGCTCCTCGGAGATGTGCGACCGCTTCACGGTGTCGAACTTCAACTCGCCGTTGCTGGCATCGGAGATCACCCGGGCCAGCGGACGTCCGCGCAGCGCACGCTCCTCCTCTGGCAGGTTCCGGTAGATCTCGGCGACCCGGGCACGGGTGTTGGCCCCGCGGCCCCCACGCGCCGGCGCCTCGCCCTCGCTGTCGTCCTCGACCCGGGCCTCCACCCGCTTCGGCGCAGTGCTGCGGGCCGGTGCAGCAGGAGCGGGCTCCGGCTGCGCGGGGACCTCAGCCACCGGCTCCGCGACGGGCTGCGGCTCGGGCTCGGGCTGCGCGTACGGCTCCGGCGCGGCGACCGGCTCCGGCTGCTCGTAGGAAATGGGCTCCGTGGGGTCGGCCGTGAACGGCTGCCCGTAGGACACCGCCGACTCCTCGACGCGGTGCTCGCGCTCGTAGGTCTCGGGCTGCGGCTCGGGCTCCGCGTACGGCGCGTACGAGGCGTGCGCCACTTCCTGCTGCCAGTCCGCCACAGGCGCCTCCGGCTGCTGGACCGGCTCGGGCTCCGGCTCCGGCTCGACCGCCGGGTGAGGGGCTTCCACCGCCAGGTGCTCGGTCTCGGGTTCCGGCTCCGGCTCCCGCTCGATCTCGGCTGTCTCCGGCTCCGTGTCCAGCACCTCGCCGGGCGGCAGTTCACGCGGCTGGAACAGCGCGGGCACCTCGTAGCCGGTGGCGGTGAGCACCGCCGGCACCGTCTCCGCCAGCGGCTTGCCGTAGCGGGCCAGCCGCAGCGGCATCAGCAGCTCGACCGGCGAACCACCCTTCCGCCCTTCCTTGGCCGCCTTGCGCCAGTTCTTGCCGAACTGCGACTGCAGCCACGTCTGGTACACGTACCGGTCCTGTTCGAGCTTGATGACCTGCTCGTAGGAGCGCAGCTCCCACAGCTTCATGCGGCGCCAGAGCAGGAACGTCGGGACCGGGGAGAGCAGCCAGCGGCTCAGCCGCACGCCCTCCATGTGCTTGTCGGCCGTGACGTCCGCGATCCGTCCGATCGCGTGGCGGGCCGCCTCGACGGAGACGACGAACAGCACCGGGATGACCGCGTGCATACCGACGCCGAGCGGGTCGGGCCAGGCCGCCGCGCCGTTGAAGGCGATGGTGGCCGCCGTCAGCAGCCAGGCGGTCTGGCGCAGCAGCGGGAACGGAATCCGAATCCACGTCAGCAGCAGGTCCAGGGCGAGCAGTACGACGATCCCGGCGTCGATGCCGACCGGGAAGACCAGGGCGAAGTCGCCGAAGCCCTTCTTCACCGCGAGGTCGTGCACCGCGGCGTACGACCCGGCGAAGCCGATGGAGGCGATGATGACGGCGCCCACGACCACCACACCGATCAGGATCTTGTGCGTCCTGGTCAGCTCCGGGATGCCCTTCGCCGTGGCGGGCTGCTCGGTCGTCTTGCCGGTCATTCGTCCCTCCCTTCGTCTTCCTCCGGCTGCGGCGGCGCCTGCAGCTGCGCGATGTGCGCGAGCGCGTTGTTCCGCAGCTCCTCCTCCGTGTCGCCGTTGAGGAGTTCGGGGTGCGCGAGCAGCAGGTCGATGCCCACGCGGATCAGCGTGTTCTCCGTGATGCGCTCGGTCTTGCGGGTCCGTGCGTCCATCAGATCCCGGGCCAGGGCGGTCAGGCCGCTGTACTGGTCATCTCGCATCGGCACCCACTTGGGTCGGCCCTCGCTCTTGGGTTGGGCCGAGCCACGCTTCGCCGGCGGGATGTTGTCGGCCATCTGTCCCCCTTGGGGTCTTGGGATTGGTGACCCCAAGAGGTTATGGGTCCGGGCCTGTGGATACGGGCCGGCCGGACGTTCGCGGACCATGGGGCCGCTCCCCATCGCCACCTCCCTGTTGTCGAGTACAGGGAAGAATCTAACCCACTAACCCTTGAACCTCAAGGGTTAGTGGGTTAGTGTTTGGGATGTAAGGCGAGAGGGGCCCCAAGGGCTTGCAGGCCCCGAGACCCCTCTCAGCCGGGGTTTGCAGACCCCGGCTTCAGAAGCCCGGACAGGCGCGTAGGACCGCCTTCCGGATCGGGACACCCCTACGTGGAGGGATCTCCGTGCGTAATTCTCTCAGCCTCATCCCCGGCGCCGACATCACGGTCGACGACGTCCCCGCCCTACGCCTGTCCCCCGAGGGCATCCGCGCCCTGCCGGTCCTCGCCGGCCCGCGCCTCGCGGTCGTCGGGCGGATCGGCCCGAAGTGCCGCGACTGCAGGGACTTCGAGCGCGTCGTCACCCGCACCGGTGTCGTCACCTGCGACAACCCCGTGCACGCCGAGGACAGGCCGCAGCTTCCGATGCGCCCGACCCCGCACGAGCGGGACGGTCGGCAGGACTCCCCGCAGCCCGCGCGCCCGCACAGCCGCGCCGCGCTGCTGGTCGGCTGACCGCCGTGACCGCCGTGATCGCCGCGATCGGCGTCACCGCCGTCATCCAGGACCCCGCCGCCAGCGAGGCGCTGCGCCGCGCGCAGGAGGCCCAGGAGGCCGCCGCCCGCGCCGCCGCCGAGCGCGCCGCCCTGCAGAGCAAGGGCTGACCACTCCCCACCTCGACCCCGGGCGGATGAGCAACCCGCCCCGCCCGGGGCCGAGCCGGACCCCCCGTCTCTTCTTCTCCTTCGCCGGAGGCTGCTGTGCCCACCTCGCGCGTCACTACGACGCTCGCCAACTTCCTCTTCGTCTCCCAGGCCCCCGTCGCCGAGTTCGCCACGAACCCGGCGCGCACCCGTGAGCTGATCCACCAGACCTCCGACCGGCTGGGCCCCAACGGCGCCGCCGCCGCGGTCGCCGAGGTCGCCTACGAGTACGGCGAGCACCCCGAGACCGCCGCCGCCCGCATCCGGGCCTGCCTGCAGGCGGTCGAGGCCGCCGGCTTCCAGAACTTCGTCCCCGGCCCCCGGCTGGCGGTGGCCCGATGAGGAAGGCCAAGCCCACCTTCACCGAGCGCGCCATCGGTCTGACCGCAGCGCTGTTCGGCGTCCTGATCGGGTTCGGCGCGCTGCGCGTCGGTGCCGGACTCCCCGACGCCGCCGGCGGAGCCTTCCTCGGCTACGTCGCAGCCGTCGTGCTCCTCCCGATGAAGATCCAGGCCGACCGCATCACGGTCGTCCTGTCCAC
This sequence comes from Streptomyces sp. NPDC048192, assembly GCF_043202415.1. Classification (NCBI taxonomy): domain Bacteria; kingdom Bacillati; phylum Actinomycetota; class Actinomycetes; order Kitasatosporales; family Streptomycetaceae; genus Streptomyces; species Streptomyces sp. NPDC048192. The sequence goes on along the minus strand of NZ_JBIDAL010000031.1, from coordinate 6,857 downwards.
CACCAGGACCGTCCTGATCGCGGCCGTCATCACGGGCATCGTGTTCATCGGCTTCGCCAGGGCCTTCAAGGGGCTGGTGTGATGCTGCACCTGACCGTCGACCGCGACCTCGCCAAGAAGGTCACCGCGCTCGCCACCGACGCCGACGACGCCCGCGGCCTGCTGCTCGCCCTGGGCTTCGTCGCCGAGACCGAGGACCAGGAGCCGCATCAGGACGCGAAGGTCGGCAGCGACTACGTGCCGCCCGCCAAGCGCCGGGCGGAGTGGACCCGGATGGCGGGCGAGATGAACGCCGCCGGCCGCAGCACCGCCGAGATCGCCGCCGCGCTCGCGGTCGACGAGGACCTCGCCGCCGAGCTGGTCGGCGACTGGTGGGCGGGAGTCGGCCGATGAGCACCGCCAAGCCCTTCGCCCCTGTGATGAACGGCGGGCTGCAGCTGGGCCTGTTCGGCAACGAGGACCAGGAGCAGCCCGCGGCCACCGGCCCCACGACCGTGGTGTGCCTCAAGGGCCGCCAGGGCGATCCGGAGATCGAGGGTGTCGTCTACGTCGGCCGCCCGATGTACCAGGGCGGGTGGCGCCTCGCCGGCCACCTGCTCGCCAACCCCTACCGGGTGGGCAAGCACGGTACCGCCGAGGAGGTCGTCGCCCGCTACGAGAAGTGGCTGGACGCCCACCCGGAGCTGGTCGCGCGGGAACTGCCCAAGCTCAGGGGCCAGCGGCTGGGCTGCTGGTGCCCCGAGGGCGAGCCGTGCCACGCGCGCGTGCTCGCCGCGCGGGCCGACGCGGCGGAGGTGACGCCGTGACACTGCCCGAGCAGATCAAGGCATGGGCCACCGACCAGGGCCTGACCCATCAGCAGGGGAGCGCCGGCACCGCCGTGTTCAGCTCCGACCTGGTCCACCGCTACGCCCTGACCCGCACCTGGGCACCCGGCACGCACCGCGTATACGTCCTGCTCAACCCGTCGATGGCCACCGCCGACCAGGACGACCCCACGGTCCGGCGACTGGTCGGCTTCGCCCAGCGCGACGGCCACGGCGGGCTGCTGCTGGCCAACCTGTTCGCCATCCGGTCCACCGACCCCAGCATCCTCACCACCGGGCGGCTGGACACCGTCGGCACGCACAACGACGCGCTGCTGCGGCTGCTCGCCGAGGCCGCCCACGACGTCACCGTCGGCTGGGGAGCCTGGGGCAGGCTGCAGCGGGCCGCCACCGTCGAGAAGGCCCTCACCGCCCACGGGGCGCGGCTGTGGGCCCTGGGCACCACCAGGGCCGGGCACCCGCGCCATCCGCTGTACCTCCGGGCGAACGCGCCCCTGCAGCCGTACGAGCCGGGCGGGGTGGCCCGGTGAAGAGGCTGACCCGCAGGGCGGAGGAGGCGCTGCTTGGGGCGATGCTGCACCGCCCCGAGGCGCTGCCCTCGATGCGCTGGATACCGCCGGGCACTTTCTCCCGCCCGGACTACGCCGCCCTGTGGGGAGTCCTGCACTCCATCGACTTCACCAAGGTCGCCCCGAACGACGTCCCGGCCGCCGTCACCGCGGCCGTGGCGAAGATCGAGGAGCCGGGCATCCGGCAGACCCTCACCCCGTCCCGGATCTCCCACCTGGCCAACTTAAGCGTCTGCCCCAACCCGCGCACCGCCCCGCTGTACGGCGGGATGGTGCTGGAGGCCGCGATCCACCGGGCCGTCGAGCACGCCGGCGAGCAGCTGCGCGACACCGCCCGTCAGGCCGAGGTCGACCAGGCGCTCAAGGCGCTGGAGCAGGCGGACAAGACCGGGCAGCGCCTCGCCCAGCTGGACGCCGCCTGGAAGGCCGCGCCGGAGACCGTGCGCAACCTGCTCGACACCCAGCCCGAGCAGCCGGTCACCCCGGTGCCCCGCACCGAGCGGGCCCGGGTCGATATCCAGGCCGAGGGCGAGACCGTCGCCTCCCTGCTCTACGAGCCCCGCCAGCTGCGCGAGGTCACCGGCTGGCTGCAGGAAGGCGACTTCTCCCACCCGCAGCTGGCCGCGGTCTACAAGGCGATGCGCACGCTCGACGAGCGGCACGCCCCCATCGACCCGCTGACCGTCGCCTGGGAAGCCCAGCGCCACCCCGGGCCCCAGCCCAGCGAACAGGTCCTCGCCGAGCTGGAGGAGGCCGGGATGGGCGGCACCGCCGCCTACACCGGCGAGCAGGTCCTGCACACCGCCGCCCTCGACCGGCTCGACGCGGCCGGCCACGACATCCGCAACTACAGCCGCCACCCGGGCCTCGCCCCGGGCGCCCTGGTTGACCACGCCGAGCAGGCCCTGCAGCCGGTCCACGCCGACCACGAGCGCATCCAGCACGCCGCGCGCGAGCCGGAGCTGACCAGCGACAAGGAGCCCGCCCCAGGCGCTCCCGCCCCCTCCCCCGAACTCCCCGCCCACGAGATGGAGATGGATCTGTGAACGAGCCGGTCCCGTTCAACCCGACCGAGTACCTGATCGAGCGCGAGCACCAGATCACCGCCCCGTACGTGCCGGGCGTCGAGCCGCTGCCGCCCGTGCGCAGCCTGGCCCGGGTCATCTGGGAGCACTTCGGCCGCATCGCGCCGGGCCTGGTCACCACCGCGGCGACGCTGCTGGCGTGGGGCTGGCACGAGCAGCTGCCCGAGGGCTCCACCCAGCCGCTGTGGATCAGCGGACTGCTCACCGCGCTCGCCGCCGCAGCGGGCACCGTGTCGGCAGCCAAGCAGCACGGCGACAGCGACACCACCCGCCTCGCGTTCGCGGCCGGCGGAACCCTCGCCCTGCTCGGCATCGCCGCCTGGACGCCGATCTGGTCGCTGCGCGCCCTGCTCTGGCTGGTCGGCACCGCCGCCGTCTACGCGGTGTGCGCCCCGCTGTGGCGCGGCGACCGCCGCCTGGAGCGCGAGCAGCGCCACGAGCGCGTCATGGCCCAGACCGAGGGCCGCACCCAGATCGCGCTGGCCATGGTCGAGGGACAGACCCGCGTCGCCGAGAAGGTCTGGGAGCACCGCACCGAGGTCGCCCGGGTCGAGGGCATCAGCAGGACCGTCGAGGCCCTGGTCGCCGCGAGCGAGGCGCGCGAGACCCGGGCCGTGGCGCCGGGCGACGAACTCAACGTCGCCGCACTGCTGCTGGCCGCCGGGCACGAGGCGCCGGTCGAGCTGACCGCAGCCGAGCGCGAGGAGACCGGCCGGTGAAGCCGACCGCGCCCCAGGGTCGGCTCGTCAGGCAGTGGCGCGGTCACACGGTCGAGGTCGGCGAGAAGGGGCTGCTCATCGACGGCCGCACCGTCGACCGGACCCCGCTCACCGAGAAGGACGCCGTCCGCCCGCAGGACGACGTCCGCACCCACCCGGCGCTGCAGTTCCTGCCCGGCGGCGCCCTGGTCTACCGCGGCCACGTCCAGGCCGAGGTCCACCCGCACGAGGTCACCGTGCACGGCCCCGAGGGCACCGACTGGCCGCCCGAGCCGGCCAGAGGCGATCCGGGACCAATTGGTCCCGAACCCGACCGCGACGACGACCTCGACATCGACTTCTAAGACCCCGTCACCGTACCGAGAGGAGCACCACCGTGAGCAGTACGGACACCGAGCAGGACCCCAAGGCCCTCGCCCACCAGGAGGAGGTCGCCGCCTTACTCCCGGCGCTCGCCCAGCTCGACCGGGCCGCCAGCGAGCTGGAGCAGAAGACGGCCGCCGGCGAACAGGTCACCGCCGCCGACGTCCATGCCTACGAGCAGCAGGCCGCTCACGCCCGCCACCTGGTCCACGCGGCCGGAGCCACCAGCAGGGAGGTCACCGACGCGGAGAAGGAACACCGCGGCGACGGCGACAGGGGCTTCGCCGCCCGGGGCCTGGACCACGCCACCCACACCCGCAGCTACGAGCCGACCCCGGCCGACAGCGACAGCAAGGACCGCGACCGCGACGACGACGAGGAGATCGACCTGTGAACGGCGAGAAGCACAACGGCGAGCAGCCGCAGCAGGCAGCGGACGACATCTGGGCCCCGGTCACCGTGACCGCTGAGCCCACCGGGTACGAGGGCCAGGTCGCCGCCTACGAGCGGGACCTGGACGCCGCCGGATACGGCGACACCCAGCGCCAGCGCTACATCGAGGGCTCCGGCGAGGACGCCGAGTACGCGGCCTGCCAGTGGGACGAGATGATCGTGCCCGCCGCCGAGGCCGCCGGCATCATCCCCGCCCGGCCCCTTCCGCCTGTCAGCCCCGCCGAGCAGGCCCGCGACGCCGCCCGCTCCCACGCCACCGATGAGTACTACAAGCAGCACCCGGACGACGCCTGGGAGCCCTGGGACAACGACCCGGCCAAGGAAGCCGAGTACAGGGCGTTCGTCGAAGCCCGCACGACGGCGATCCTGCAGGAGGTCGGCCCCGATCTGGCCGAGCGGATCGAGCGCGCCGGCGACTGGGAGAGGGACACCGTCGCCGCCCTGTACGCCGAGCGCGACGCCGCCGAGCCGGAGCCCGACGACGGACCCGACATCGACATGTGACGAAGCGGCAGCAAGGGACCCCGGCGGAAAGCCCCGCCGGGGTTTTTTGCGTGTGAGTACGGTGCTGTCCATGCAGATCAACGGGGCGGAACCACAACAGCGCGGGCACGTACTGCTGCTCGCGGGCGACATCGCAGCCCGACGGCGGAACGTACAGGTGGTGCCGTCCGCCAACCTCGCGGCCCTGTCGGTCGTCCCCGTGCCCGTGCTGCTCGGCAGCGACGTGCCCAGCGACACCACGTACCTCGACGGCATCCACGACCAGAACGCCCTGCAGGTCCGGCTCCGGGCCGCCGCAGCGACCCCGGGCCCGCTGCTGGTCTACCTCTCCGGCCGCCTCACCACCGACCGCCGGGGGCAGAGTCTCTACCTCGCCCTGCCGGGCACCACCGCGGCGACCGCCCGCTACGCGGCCCTGCCCTGGGAGTGGCTCGGGATCGAACTGCGCACCCGGCCGCCGGGCCTGACCACCGTGCTGTTCGACCTTGCCGCCGACAAGACCGCGTGGCCCCTGCTGCAGGAGTACGGCACGCTGCCGGCCGCCACCAACGCCGAGGTGTTCGGCGTCATCGCACCGCCCGGGTTCCCCGGCACCGAGACGGGCGTGAGCGCCTACACCCGCGCCTGGGTCGAGCAACTGCGCCGCAACCCCGACCGGCCCACCAACTCCCGGCTGCACGCCCTCACCGTGGGCACCGCCGCCCTGCCGCCGGGCTCCCTGGTCATCCCCTTCGCCCCGCAGATCAACGCCGCCCCGTCGCACGAGCCCGCGGCCCGGCCGCCGAAGTCGAACCTGCAGCGGCTGCTCGCAGGGGACACCTCCGTGCTGCCCGGCCGCCGCCGCGCCGAGGAGCCGGCCGAGGTCGCGCCGGGCCTGGACCGGATGCCGACCCCGCCCGCGCCGCAGTACGAATACCCCTCGCCCGCGCCGGTGCCGACGCCGCAGTACCAGGCCCCGGCCCCACAGCCGCAGCACTACGCCACGCCCGGACCGGTGCCCGGCGCCCCGCAACGGCAGCAGCCCGCACCCGAGTTCCCCGCGCCCGCCCCACGGCCGCCAGCGCCCGCCCAGGGCCCGTCCGCACCCGGGTACGCCGAGCCCGGCCTCGGCCCCGTCCCGGCCCACCAGCAGCGACCGGAGCCGGTCCAGCAGCCGGTCCGCGCACCCCACCCGACCCCGGCTCCGCCCGCGCCGGCGCCCCAGACCTACGTGCCGCAGCAGGCCCAGGCGCCCGCTCCACAGCCTGCTCCCGTGCAGCAGCCGGTCCCCGCGCAGCAGGACCCCCGCCCGTACATCCACGCACTCTCCGAGGCCGGGCAGCACCGCGAGGCCGCCCGCCTCGCCCAGGCGTGGGAGCAGCACACGCTGCAGACGCACGGCATCGACTCACCGCAGGCCACCCAGTGGGTCGAGATCCGGGCCGACCTCGCCAAGCGCGAGGGCAACTACCAGCTGGCGACGCAGCTGTGGATCGCCGCCGGGCGGACCCGCCTCGCCCACCAGTCGCCGGACGCGCCGGAGGTGCTCGCCGCGGCGACCAGCGCCCACCACTGCTGGACGCAGATGCCCGACCCGGGCCAGGCCCGCGAGTGCGGTCCCGAGCTGATCAGCCTGCTGCGCGCGCTGCCCGCGCTCGACCGCCGGCACCTGTCGATGGCGCAGCAGCGCCTGGAGTTCCTGCACAACACGCCCACCGGACGCTGAAGCCCGTGCACACGACGAAGGGGGAGGTCATGGACGAGGAGGAGTGGGAGGGCGAGCCGCTGTGGGCGGGGGCGTGGGAGGAGATGACCGTGCCCGTGCCGCTGGCCGCGTCTCTGCTGTGCCTGAGCCCGCACACCGTCGGGCAGCTCATCGAGGGCGGTCACCTGGTCGCCGAGCAGCGCGGCAACTTCCGCTTCGTCACGCTGGTCAGCCTGTTCGCCTACCGGCGCCGTCACTGGTCACCGGAGCTGGCCGCGCGCTACAACGCCGCGCTCGACGACGCCACGGCCCTCGACCAGGCCGCCGACCGGCTCGCCGGATAACCACCCACCACGAGGAGGAACGCAAGATGTTGATGGCAGCCGACAAGGGCGACATCAATACGATCATCGGCGGCATCGCCCCGAACTGGGGCCCCTTCGGTGCGCTCGGCACCGAGGCGAAGACGATGGTCCAGGTCGTCATGGCCGTGGCCATCCTGCTCTGTCTGGCCATCGCGATCTGGGGTGCCGCCAAGCAGCGCATCGGCGCCACCGCGCTGCGCGACACCTTCAGCGCCGAACAGGGCAAGGGCCTCATCATCGCGGGCCTGACCGGGGTGTTCATCATCGGCTCGCTCGGCACGGTGTTCA
>NZ_JBIDAL010000030.1:55547-55913 GCF_043202415.1 Streptomyces sp. NPDC048192 | reverse complement strand
CCCGCGGAGCGGGTCCCTCCGGGCTGCGCCCGGAGCCAGCGAACACCCGCGCTGCGCGCGGGTGTTCCGCTCCCGCTCCGCGTGAGCGGAAAGCGGCTCGCTGCGCTCCCCGCTCAACGAGCCTGCTGCGCAGTCTCGTTACCGCTCCCTGCGCTGCGCTTCGGGAGCGGCACGCCCCGCGTTGCGGGGCGTGGGCCGGCCCTTCGGCCGGCTGGTGGCCTCCGCTTGCGCTCCGGTCACCGGTGACGCTTCGCGTCACTGGGCGTGCCATGCTTCGCGCGGCCCGATTGCGGGCCTGACGGCCCGGGCTGGCAGCAAGGGTGGGGGTGAGGAGGCTGGTGACTGGCCGTCAGAGTGGCAGACTGG
>NZ_JBIDAL010000030.1:0-55449 GCF_043202415.1 Streptomyces sp. NPDC048192 | reverse complement strand
GGTTCGACTGGTTCGACTGGTTCGACTGGTTCGACTGGTTCGACTGGTTCGACTGGTTCGACTGGTTCGACTGGTTCGACTGGTTCGACTGGTTCGACTGGTTCGGAGGCCAGGCCTGCTGTGCAGGGGGCGGTCTTGTCTTCTTCAGAATGGGCTGCGGATTAACTCTGGAAAAGATCATGGCTCCCGGAACGGGATCTCCGCACCACTGTCACCGGGCGAGTGGAGCCGCGTGGCAGCGGCCGGCGCCTGGAAACCGGCGGCCACCGTAGAGGGTGGGCCCAAGGAGACCGTGTGCGGTACCTCCCGCACGGGTGGACTCGCAGCGCCGCCGAACGCGCCACCTGGCAGGCGTCCTGGGCACGGCTCCGGTTCACCTAGTCTCCTGGCGCGGATGGGGGCAGGGGCAAACTGCATGCGGGGCAGGTGCGCTGGTGGGCAGTCACCAGTTGGCAGCGTGGCGCACGTTGGGGGCAGACCTGCATGTCCTCGGGCGTCCAGGACAGGTGGTGGCGGGCGCTGCTAAGGAGCCACACAGAACGGCTGCCGCCCCCAAGCTCCCGCATCCCTGACCCACCGACGCACGAGCCAGTCACCATCTCCCGCGATGTCCTGTAACTCCTCGCTCTCGTCGACATCTCCCCCACCGGCCGACGTGTCCTCGGCATCCTCCTCGCCCTCCAGGATCCCGACACCGGCACCGCCCACATCAGCCAAGACGAAATGTGCGCCACACTCGGCGCCACAAAGCCAGCCGTCAACCGCGGCTTCCGCGAGCTCCGCCAATGCGCACTCGCCTGGCTCCACAAACGCGGCGAATACCAACTTCACCCCCTCATCACCGGCGGCCGCCTCGCCACCACTGTCACCGCCGTACCCGACATCCACCCTGCCAATCCCCAACACCTCACCCAACAACGCCGCCAGCGCTTCGCCGCCCAAACCGCCAACCTCCCCCACACCACATAAACGACCCAGCCCTCCACCGACATCGAGGACGGGGCAAGCCGAGCAGACTCTGCTCTCGGCATCATCCGTCCCAGACCGTGTCGTGCGCCGCGGGTGGTGCAGTGGCTGGTAACCGGTCAGCAGCAGACGGGAGGGCTGCTGCCAGAGGCACAGTCGACGTTCGCGTCCCAGCCGTGAGCGGGAGAGCAGCCGGCCTGGTGGCATTGCGTCGGTTGCCGTGTTGGTCCGTCAGGGTGACTTTGCGTCAGTCTCGCTGTCAGGTTTTCGCAGGTCAGGGGCTTGGGGGCAGGGTGTGGGGAGTGGATTTTTCACCAATCGAGTTTTTAGCCATAGCTAAAGGTGGCATTCTGATGGAGTGGTAACAGGTGTTGCCGTCATGCGAGTTGGGGGAGTGAGACATGGGCATCTTTGCTCGTGACGAGAGCCGGTCCGAGTTAGCTGCGGCGCGGGTGGCGAGGCAGGCCACGGCCTCGCTGGCCGGTGTGCTGGCGGGGCTGGGCAAGACCCGCTCCGATCTGGCGAAGGCGATGGGCGTCAGTCCGGGGCGTGTCAGCCAGATCATGTCGGGGGATGCGAATCTGACGGTGCGGACCCTCGCTGCCGTGGCCGAAGCGCTGGACGCCGACGTCCAGATCACCTTCTGTCCCCGATCACAGGCAGCAGCCGGCGGCAGCGCGGGTGCATCTGCCGTCAGAAGCACGGGGTTCCCGGCACACCACTGAGCTTCGGTGCCGCCGTCGCTTCTGTCTCAAAGTCGCCCCGCCGCGGTGCTCGTGGTCCGCTTATCGTTCCCGGGTCAGCCATCGGTCGTACCAGCGGCGCTGTGGGGGCAGCCCTGCGCTGTGGAATGCGTCGTTGGATGTCGCCTTCGCGCGCAGGGCGCGGAGTTCTTCGTTCTGGCTGCGGCGGCCGTGGACGTAGGCGAAGTGCAGCAGGTGTCCGCACTGGGCGAGGGCGGTGCCGAAGGCCTGGCGGCGGGCGATGAGTTCCTCGGTGGTGGGCTGGCGCTGCCAGGTGACGTTGCCTTCACGGCATGCCTCGTCGATGCTGGTCTGCACGTCCAGTGCCGTGTCGATCGCCTTCTCGGCGTCCGCGTAGATGGCGTTGATCGTTTTGGTCTCGGCGGCGAGTGGGTGCCGTTCCAGCAGGTACAGCTTGAGGTCGTGGACGAACACCCGGAGCTGGGTGGATGTTTCGATGCCGTTGAGGAATCGGTCCGACCAGGTGCAGGCGTCGAGGTGCACTCGCTGGGCCAGTCGTTGCCTGGCCAGGGCGATACCCAGCGTCATGAACTTGACGTACGGTTGTGCCGTGTCGTCCTGTCTGCGCCGGGGCAGGGCGGTGGCGCCCGTCGCCGCGCCCGCGATCACCGGAGGTATGGATGCCGCGTGCGGCAGGAGGGCCACCGCGCCGGCTGCCACCGCTCCCATCATCGCCAGCACGAGGAGTGTCAGACCGGTCGAGGCCCAGCTGCCCAGCAGCCGTCCCTTGCCCGCGAACTCGCGTGCCAGGCCGATCCAGGCGATGGCCGCGCTCACGCAGGCCGGTAAGGCGTAGTCCACTAACCAGGCGTGGTGAACCCAACTCATCGACGGCGCCCCCAAGACGTCCCACGAACACGCTGGACCGTCGTCAGCGTGCGGGAAGCCGAGCAGGCTCTGCTCTCGGCATGTCACACCGGCGGCCGGTCCTCTCGCCGGCGCACCTTTCGTCGAGAGCTGCCGCGAGTAGAGCTGATGATGTCAGCCGGGACAGCACGGTGCCGTTACTTTGAGCAACAATTGGCCAGTATGGGCCGGGGACGGGTCACTCGAAGCTCAGGGTCCATGTGATGCGGCGGCGTTCGGGGGCGTCCGGGGCCACCGGTTCGACCCAGTGCCGTGCGTCGCGGGTGGGGTGCAGGAGCACGGCGGAGTTACGGCGTGGCTGGTAGCCGAACCAGCCGGTGGCGCCCGGGTCCCAGTACTTGGTCATGCCGCCGTCGGCGGGGCGCCAGCCGTCGGTCAGGGAGATGACCATCACGAGCTGGGTCGTTCCGTTGCCGTGGTCGTTGTGCGGTGTGGTGAACGCTCCCGGCCCCCAGTAGGCGAGGGTGGCGGCCTTCAGGCCGTGCAGGGGCAGGCCGCTGATGCGGCGGAAGGCGTGCATCGCCTCGGGTGTCGTCAGTTGCTCCTTGATCCTGGCCAGTCCGGGGACGTCGCCGTGGGGGCGCTGGTGGCAGGAGCGGACGAGGTCGGTGCGTTCGGGGGTGCGGAAGGCGGCCCTGACCTGGCGGGGGTCGTCGGATGTGGAGTAGATGCAGTACGTCCGTACGTCCCGGTGCATCTCGGCGGCGCGGCACACGGCCGCCAGGGTGGGGGCGGCCAGGACGGCGGGGACGACGGCCACCCCGGGCACGGGATAGGCGGAGGCGAGCTGGGCGGCCGTGTCGTCCGCGCCGGCGAGCAGCTCCGGGTGCAGCAGGTCGGGCAGGGGCGTGGTCATGGCGCTCCTGTCGGGGTGCACGGCGTGGTGTCGGGGTCGGCGAAGCGGGTCACTCCGGGGACGGGGAGGGCGAGCAGGGTCGTGGCAGCGATCACCACCGCGCCGGCGACGAGCAGCGCCGTGGGTCCGGTGACGGCGGCCACCACGGCGGTGAGCGCGAGCCCGACGGGCATCAGCACGGTGCTGGCCAGTGAACTCAGTGCCATGACACGTCCCAGCAGCCGGTCGGGATATGCGCGCTGGAGGGCTCCCGTCCACAGCACGGTGTTGTACTCGCTGCCCGCGCCCGCCACCGCGTAGACGACGAGCAGCCACGGCAGGCCGATGCCGGGTGTCAGGAGTGTCAGCAGCGGCCCGACGAACAGGGCCTGCGCCCCCAGCGCGGCGAGGCCGGGCCGGCGGGGCCGGTGCCGCATGGCGGCGAGCCCGCCGGCGAGGCCTCCCAGGGCGAAGGCGCCGAGCAGGAGGCCGTAGCCGCGCGGCCCGAACTCCCGTACCGAGATCGTGGGCAGCAGCACCAGCCAGGGCGCGACGGCGAGCAGGACGTGGGCGATGTCGAGGAGGAGCACGGTGAGCACCCAGCGGCGTTCCACGACCACGCGGACGCCTTCGCGGGCCTGGTGGAGCACGGGTGCTCGGGAGGCTCCGGCGGCGGTCCGACCGCTGCCGAGGACGAGCAGGGTGGCGGTGGACAGGGCGAAGGTGACCAGGTCGAGGGTGAGGGCGGCGCGGTAGGTGGCGGTGGCGACGAGCAGGCCGCCGAGTGCGGGGCCGGCCAGGGCGCTGCTGGTGGAGGCGATGCTGGTCATGGAGTTGGCCCAGGGCAGCCGGTCGGGTTCGACGAGGGAGGGGACGAGCGCGCGGAACGCGGGCCGGAAGAACGCCTCCCCCGCCCCGAGCACGAAGGTGAGCGCGGCGAGTGCGGCGGCCGGGGTGTCGGTGGGTACCAGGACGAGCCCGCCGACGCCGAGGAACCGGATCAGGTCGCAGACCATCATGACGCGGGCGCGCGGGTACCGGTCGGCGACGACGCCGCCCAGCGGCACGAACAGGGCGAGGGCCAGGGCGCGCCCGGCCAGGACGAGGCCGAGCGCGGAGGCGTGCTGGTGCGGGCTTTGCACGATCCAGGCGGCGAGGGCCACGGGCACCATCTGGTCGCCGAGCAGTCCCGCGGTCTGGCCGCTCCACAGACACCAGAAGCGTTTGTCCTTCGGCGCGGTCCGGGTGCGTCGTGCGGGGCGGGCCGCGGTGGTGTCCGATGTGGCCATGTGCTCGTCCGGTCTCCCCTGGTGGCGTGCCGCTCGGTCAGGCGGCGACGGCTGCTGCTGTTGCTGTGGAGGTGAACTGCCCGCTGTCGTAGAAGACTTCGTCGTTCACCAGGATGGTGACGTCGGGGGCGACGAAGTCCAGGTGGATGCGGGTGGCGAACCGGTCGATGTGTGCCGGGTCCGCGCCGAAGCCCACGTGTACGCCGGACACCGCCTCGTTGGTGGGCGATGCCCAGGAGGTGATCAGCGGCAGTGCGGCGGGGGACAGGCCGATGCCCACCTCGACGACGTGGCTGTACGCCTCGTCGCTTGCGAACACCTCGGCGAAGGCGGCGGCGAGGGGGCCTGAGGATTCGATCCCGGTGAGCCGGCCTTCTTTCAGACGCAGGTCGACGCCTTCGCCGGGCAGCAGTGCGCCGAGCTGGAGGAGCCGCCGGTAGGGGGCGTCGTCGAACTCGTTGCCGAGGGGCAGCAGGTTGAGGGCTCCGGTGCAGTGGAAGTCGCCGCTGACCTCGACGCCGTTCCAGAACAGCTCGCAGCCGGGCGCGAACCGTACGTCTCCGGCCACGGAGGGGCCGCACAGCTCCATCCACGGCTGCTTGCCGGTGACGGTGAGCCGGCGCCGTTCGCCGGCCGGGCCGCTGAGCACCTCCACCGTGTAGTCGCTGCCGTCGGGGCGGGCGGACAGCAGGGAGAAGAAGTGGTCGGCGTCCTGCCGCTGGGCCGCGGGGTCGCCCGCGAAATGGCCGGCGAGTACGGTCTCCACCTGCCAGGACGTCAGGTCCCGGCGGGGGAACTCGTACGAGGTGTAGTCGGCGCCCGCGTGGGCCGTACTCCCCTCACCGGTGGTGGACTTGGTGTACGACTTGGCGAAGCGGGCGGCCGGCCTGCCCTGGAGCTCGCAGAAGTTGTGGAAGGAGAAGTGGCCCGCGCCCGGCGCGGAGATGATCTCCTTCAGGTGGTCCGTCGGGTCGCCCTCGCGCAGGTCGTAGCCGAGCAGCACGGTGCCGGGGACGGCGGAGAGCCCCTGCCACAGGGCTTCGGGCAGCTCCCGGTCGTAGAGCCCGACGACGGTGACGCGCCGGCCGTCGGAAAAGCGCGGCAGCGCCGCCTCGACGAACCGGGTCACCTCCTGCGCGCGCAGCGGCCGGAACGTGGGGTCGGCGGGCCGGGCGGAGTGCTCGGTCATGTGGGTCCCTTTCACTCGGTCCGCATGAAGGCTTGGCCGTTGATCTCGACCGCGGTGGTGGCGGCCATCAGGTCCAGGTGGACGAGCTTCGCCGCCCGCGCGAAGTCCTTGCGCTCCGGGTCGGGGTCGCCGCCGATCGCGATGTGGACGCCGGGCCGTCCTTCGTTGGACGCGGCGTTCCAGCCGTGGACGAAGGGGTGGCAGGCCCGGTTGAAGGAGATGCCGACCTCCGTGACGGTGCCGTAGCGGTCCAGCGGGGTGAGGGCGGTCAGCTCCTCGGCGAGTCCGCCGCGGCTGGTGACGGCCGTGACGCGGCCGGCTTCGATGTGCACGGTGACCGGGTCCTCGGACAGCCGGCCGCCGAGCGCGGCCATGGCGGTTGCTGCTTCGGCGGCCTCGGGGCGCTGGGGTGTGGCCAGCAGGGCGCCGTCGACGGTGAACGCGCCGGAGACGGCCTCGCCGACGTAGGCGACCTCGCCGCCGGGCAGGAGCCGGGCCTCCTTCGGGGTGAGGGGCCCCGCGAGCATGTACCAGCCCGTGTCGTCGTTGATCTGGAGGCTGCCGTCGCGGGTGGTGATCCCCACCTGGTACGGCTTGCGGGAGCGCAGCAGCCGGTAGAACCGGTCGGCGACGTCGGCCTGCTCGTGGTAGTCGCTGCGGCGGATGACGTCGATGAGGTACTCGGCGCGCTCGGGCGTGAACTCGTCGTCGAGCGGCAGGTCGATCTTGCCGAGGTCGCCGTGGGGCAGCTGGTCGAAGACCTTCCGGGCGGCTTCGGCGTTGTCGAAGGACGGGGTGAGCAGCTGGATGGAGACGTAGTCGCCGGCGAGGTCGATGCCGCGCTCGCGCAGGGCGTCGAGGATGGCGTCGGGGTCGCCGGTGAGGTCCACGAAGTGGACGGTGGTGGGGGCGTCGGCGAGGTCGCCGCGCAGGTTCGCCACCATGGCGTCCGAGAGCGGGAAGTCGTGCAGGAACACCGTGTGATGGGGCTCGTTGCTCCGGCACATCAGACTGGAGTATCCGTTTTCCCCGTTGAATTCGGTCACGAGCCCCACCTCACAGTGTTGGGATGCCTGGCGTCAGGAAGCGATCTCGTAGATGTGGTCACCGGTCGAGCGGACGCGCAGCTCGTCCGCGTCGGCGAGCGTCTCGTTCTCCTCGGGCTCGAGAGACTCGGAAACCTCAAGGTTCATGTCGCTTTCTCCTTCCGGGTGGGTGTGACTCGCGGTACCCGCCGCGGGAGCGGCTGGTGAAGGTGAGCCAACCATCGCCGCCTGGATGGGGAGTCGAAGGGTCCTTGAGCGGCCCTCGAAGGGTTCCTTGAGGTGGTGGCGGGGTGGCGGGGTCGTGGGTCCGGGCCGTTGGGGTTACAGAGCCGGGTGATCGTCGTGCAGTACCCGCTGGAAGATCCGGTGGTCGCGCCACCGTCCGTCGATGTGCAGATAGCGCGGGGCCGTGCCGATCGACTCGAACCCGCATTTGTGCAGCACCCGTTGGGAGCCGGTGTTCTCGGGGAGGGTGGTCGCCTCGATGCGGTGCAGTCCGATCCCGTCCCGGGCGATGTGGCAGACACGCTCCACGGCAGCGGTCGCGATCCCCCGCCCCTGCTGGTCCTCGGCGACCCAGTAGCCCAGGTAGGAACTGCAGAAGGCGCCCATGACGATGCCGGACAGCGTGATGACTCCCACGATCCGCCCGTCACGCTCGAAGAGCCACGGCACCAGCCGGCCGTCGGCGTACTGCCGCTTCTGCTCTTCCAGGCGCTGTGCCTGACCGGCCACGGTGTAGAAGGACTCCGGCCGGCGCGGTTGCCAGGGCTCGAGGTGCGTCCGGTTCTCGGCATAGGCGGTGCACAGTGCCGGGGCGTCGGCCGGTTCGGCGAGCCGCATGATGACGCCGTCCGTGATCTCGTCGCTTCCGATGTCCGTGCGCGCACCCTAGTGTCCCGTCCGGCGACGGGCGGCCGCCGCAAGCCGGGGGACGGGGGTACGACGGCGGCCGCGGCGATGGCAGTGGCAGTGGCAGTGGCAGTGGCGATGGCGGTGGCGGTGGCGGTGGCGGTGGCGGTGGTCTCGCCGAGGGGTTCGGGCGGCCTTCGCGCTCTCCGTCGTGTTCTCCGTCGCGGCCGTCAGGGGCCCGGCCGCGGCGCGGCTTCGGCGGGAGCGTGGCGTAGCTCGGGTCGTCGAGCCGGGAGAACCGTCAGGCGGCGTCGAGGGCCTGGGTGATCTTGTCGGTCATCGCGGTCAGGACGGGGCCCGGCTCGCCCTTGCCGGTCCGGGTGGCCGCCTCCACGGCGACCAGGACGGTGCTGCGGAAGTTGCCCGCCTCCTCCGGCGCCTGCTTCTTCAGCAGCTCCATGGCCGCCGTCAGGGCCGGCAGCACCCGGTCGGCGATCTCCGCGGTGGACCTGCCGTCCACCTCACCGACCTCCGCCTTCTCCGCCAGCACATGCCCGATCAGACCCGTCGCCGAATGCAGCGCGATGCTGCCCTGAGCCGCCACCTTGTGCGGCGAACCCGTACCGGCAGCAGCAGCCGCCAGCAGCGACACCGCCCCGTACGCGGCGGTCCGCACGGTGAGCTTGTCCTGGTCGCTGAGGATGACCGACATGGCGGGACTCCTTCTACGTCGTACGCCGTGACCCGGCGTCGCTCCGATTGGATGGCTCCACAATGGCACAGGTTTGGCGTCATGGCGAGCGAATTCGCGCCATGCGGTGGCAGGTATGAGGCCACTGCCCCGGCGGTGAGTGGGCACCTTGTGCGGTCGACCTGCGCATTGACCAACTCTTACCGCAGGTGACAGGGCACATGGGGCGAGAAGGCGACAGTAATGGCCCCCAGTGGAGCCATTTATGTGTCATGATGGCGTCACCGGGTAGCGCACGTCATCGAAGGGACGGGTCATGGGGACAGCACAGAGTCGGGAGCAGACGGCACCTGGCACCTTCGTCGCCTTCCTCCGCTTCGTGGTCTGTGGCGGCGGAGTGGGGCTCGCCTCCAGCTTCGCCGTGGCGGCCGTCGCCTGCTGGGCGCCGTGGGCCCTGGCCAACGCCGTGATCACGGTCGTCTCCACGGTCCTCGCCACCGAGTTGCACGCCCGCTTCACTTTCGGCGCGGGCGGACACGCGACCTGGCGCCAGCACGCGCAGTCGGCCGGGTCCGCCGCGGCCGCGTACGCGGTGACCTGCGTGGCCATGGTCGTCCTGCACCTGCTGGTGGCGGCCCCCGGTGCGGTGCTCGAACAGGCCGTGTACCTGACCGCCTCAGCACTCGTCGGCGTGGCACGGTTCGCGGTGCTGCGTCTCGTCGTCTTCGCCCGGAGCCGTTCGCGGGCCGTCGCCACCGTCCCCGCCGCCCAGCGCCTCCCCGCCGCCCAGCCTCTGCCCGCCGCCCAGCCTGCGCCCGTCGCCCTGCCCGTGCCCGCGGTGGCCTGCGCCTCCGCCCCGGCCGGACCCTCGGCGCTCTGTCACGCCGCCTGACCGTCCGGGGAACGGGCTCGGCGTCGAAGTTCCGAGGACGCGGCCGGTAGGGCCGCGTTCGAACGGCCGTCGACGGCGGCTCAAGCGGGTGCGGACACCGTGGGGGCGTATGCGCGACCCGAGACGTACCGGCAGCAGGAAGGAAGTCCGCCCATGGGCCAGACTCCGTGGAACGCGAAGTTCGAGGCAGTTCTCCGGCACGGCCTGCCAGGCCTGGGCAAGGACAAGGGGCTTGCCGTCGACGTGCCGATGGAGGCCTACGGGCTCGACTCCCTGGCCCTCATCGGCATCGTCAGCGCCCTGGAGTCCGCCTACGGGGTCAGCCTCGCCGGTCAGGTCACCGTTCCGGTGCGATCGCTGACCGCGGGCCAGCTGTGGGGCATTCTCTCGGCCGCGCTCCAGCCGGCCTGGGACGCCGGCCGGCACCCGTCCGCGACGGGCGGCACGGCGCGCGGCCAGGCACCCTGGATCATGGCCTGACAGACGCTCAACGAACCGCCGCCGGGCCGGTGCCACGGTGTCGACCTGTCCTCCAGTCCCCGTAGAGTCCCGCTGCCCATCCTGGCTGTGACTCAAGCGAACCGTGGCAAGGAGGCGGGCTATGACGCAGGCGGACACGGCACCGGCGGCCGACGTCCAGGAGACGGTGCTCGCCACCTGTGCACCGGGCCGCTCCCGGGCGGTGCTGATCGAGGGCGCCCCGGGCCTGGGCAAGACCACACTGCTCGGTCGCGTGGCGCAGCAGGCCGGCGCCGCCGGTGCCGTGGTACTCACCGCCGCGGGCAGCGAGCGACTGGATCCACTCGGCATGGTGCGGCAACTCGTCGCGGGGCACCCTGAGTTGGCCCGGTCGGGCCTTCTCGACGGCGATCCGCGTCGTCCGGCCGACACGGCGGCCGCCTTCTGCGCCGCGCTGCGCGGTCTCGCCCGGCGCGTCCCCGTGGTGCTGTGCGTGGACGACGTGCAGTACGCCGATCCGCAGTCCCTGCTCTGTCTGCGCCATGTGGTGCGTTACGCGCATCCGGCGCCCGTCGTCGTCGCGGTCACCACGGTGACGCACTCCAGCCGGTGGCAGGAGCTGTTCACTCCGGACGCGCTGCGCTGCCCCCACGTCAACCGGGTGCGGCTCGCCCTGCTCGGCCCCGGTGAAACCGAACGCGCGGTGGCGGCCGGGACCGACTCAGCCCGTGCGGCGCACTGCGCCCGCACGCAGGCCCACGCGCAGGCCCACGCTCACGCGGCCGCTCGGCTGCACCGGCTCAGCGGCGGCAACCCGCTGCTGCTGCACGCGCTGCTCGCCGAGAACGCCCTCACCCGGCAGCCCGCGCCGAACGGGCCGTTCGCCCAGGCCGTGGCCGACTGCCTGCGCCGCGGTGGCCCGGCGGCCCTCACCACCGCGCACGTCCTCGCCGTCCTGGGCGAGCGCCCGGTCGACCCGACCGTGCTGGCCGAGTTGGTCGACGGCGGCGCCCCTCAAGCGCTCGACGGCCTGTCGGCGCTGCGGGCGTGCGGTCTGCTTGACGGGCTGGCCCGCAGGGATCCCGCCGTACGGGCGGCGGCGCTGGCAGATTGCCCCCCGGCCACACGGGCACGGCTCAGGCTGCGCGCGGCACACGCCCTGCACGCCGCAGGCGCCCCCGCCACGGCGGTCGCCGCGCCGCTGCTGGCGCTGCGGGCGGATGGCGCGCGGCCGCCGGCCCACTCCGCGGACCGGTATCTGCTGGCTCGCACGGCCCGGGAACTGGCCCAGGCAGGGCGCGTACTGCGCCGACAAGGCCGCACGGCCCGCGCGGACACCATGATGCGGGCCGCCCGCCAGCTTTCCCTGCAGGCCGGTGACATCACGCCGCACGACGAGATGCGGCCCGTGCCGGCAGTCGGCCGCAGCGCCGCGATGCCCCGGAAGGACGGGCGAGGATCGACGGCGGCGGCCGCCTCCGTCGCCTGAAACAGGGGAACGGCCTGGGGTGGACGCCCCGACGGGCAGGAGAGGCCGATCCCTATTACGCCGTAATAGGGATCGGCCTATTACGCCGTAATAGCGCACGCCGTTGGCGATCTGACAGTACGACCGGTCAGCGGTGCGTCAGAGGGGCGTCAGCCCGTCCTGGCATCGTGAAGCACGTGAACGGCGCCGCGGGAGGAACCGCGGGGCCGGGAGCGAGGAGAGGTGCCCGGAGCGGCTGATCGGGGACCAGGGCGCAAGCCCGGAGTCGGATCCTTTCGAGGGTCCACGCAGGTTCGAATCCTGCCCTCTCCGCAGCGCAGGAGCGCAGCGATACGGCTTCGGTCGCCATGAGGCGGCCGAAGCCGTTTGTGTGCGTGCCCGGCAGCCGTCGTCCTTGCGTCCGGGGCAACCGAGACGTCCTGGCGAGCGCACCTCATGTACCTGACGTCAATGAGGTGCGCTCCTGTGGTCGTCAGGTGGCGCGGCGCAGCGGGACGACGACGTTCTGGCCCATGCGCTTGGGGTCGAGGCGGTAGTACTTGATGTGCCCGATTCTCTCGGTCTCCTCGAGCCAGCCGGCCTCGATGACCTGCTTGCGGGTGCGGGAGAAGACCGGAGGCGCCATGCCGACGAGCTTCGCCAGGTTGGCCGCGGTTTCGAGGACGGCGCCGGAGCGGTCGGTCGGGTGCAGGGCGTACAGCATGACGACGAGACGCTGGTTGGCGCTCATGCCGGCCGTCTTCTCAAGCAGTTCGAGGTTCTTCTGCTTGTCGTCGGTGCTGATCACTGGGCCTCCCACCGTGCAGGGGCATTCTCGTCGAATCCTGGGATGTCCGGCGGGTTGCACGTCTTCACGGCTTCACGCTGTTCGATCCCTGTGCCGTGGAAGGCAATGTACGGGCTGATCCGGTAGAAGTTGTAGTTGCCGATGCGTCCTCGGATCACCAGGATGCGGTGTTTGGCCAACTTCCTGTTGATTTTTCCTACGGCATCCGGGGACATGCCCACGCGTTTGGCGATGTCCGCTCCGGTGGCCCGCAGCGGTTCCATGCCCTCGGGCGAGACACCGATCCACCACAGGACGAGGAACTTCTGACTGGGCGTGAACGCCTTGGACTCGGTGATCGCCTCGACTCGCGCCTTGTCGACCTGTGTGTGCCGGCCGGAGAAGGCGTACGGCGCATAGGGGACCGGTTCGCCGGTGTCGGCATCGACCAGTCTGCGTACTGCTCCCAACGGGCCCTCCGTGGAAGGGGGGTGATTGGTGGTTCATGAGGGACGACCGTGAGGCCGACCAGATGAACTTAACGTACATGAGCATGAAGTCAATCAACTCCGCCTGTCGGCCGTGTCGCCTGTCGCTCCGTCAAGGTCTCGGCGAGCGCTCAGGGCTGCTCCGAGTGGTCGACTCATGTACGTGACGTCAATCTGGTACGTCTCCAGGATCGTGGTGCCCGGTTCCTACGGACGTGGTGACGGTTCTCACGAACGTGGTGCCAGTCCTCTGGATCGTGATGTGCGGTTCCTGGGACTGGGTGGTACGTCCGTGGCATCTGGGCACCCCGATCCGCGGATCGCCCTGCACGGTTGGCCGAACTGCCTGCCAGTTCTCACGATCTGTGTCGTTCGATGTATTTGCGCAGGTCAGAGCCGCAATGGCGGGTGCGCTCTCTTACCTCGGTAGTCGGCGGGCAACCCGTCCCGGGATGCGAGGGTGAAACCGGTGGGTTAGTACGCCGTAATGACCGGCCGGGCTGTCACGGCACGGTGCGGTCTCCAATGCCTGCTCCCCCAGCCGCCCGACCGACCTCGGCCCACGACAGGCCACCCCGGACGGTCCTCGGCTCGACGGCGGACCCTGCCCCGCTGGAGTCGCGCTCGACGACGGAGCCACGCGCGCACGAACCCGGTGCTTCCCGGCGCGGACGGTGCGCGCCACGACGAAACGGCTTCGCGCCGGGAAGTGCCGGGGCAGCGGGGTCCAGGGGCCGGCGAAGGCCCCTGGTACCACGCTGCCGAGCCACGTCCGGGTCCACCCCTGGACCTGCACCGATGCACGTCGGGTGCGGGTGACGGGGCTGTGACCCGCAGCCGGGAACGGGCGGCGCGGCAGGAGACTTCTGGGCGTGGGCTATTACGGCGTAATAGCTCCGGAGTGGACAGTGGACCCGGCAAGCGGCACCTGGCACCGCGTCAGTCTGCAACAACTAACGTGTCGGTGCTTCCATGGATCTTGGACGTTAGTAAGGTGTCGTCCATGAGTTCGCCAGCCAATTCCAGCGACCGCGAGAAGGTCGTCTCCAAGCTGCCGGGATGGCTCCGGCAGAACCTCAAAGTCAGAGCCGCCCAGCACGGCATCGAGATCCAGGCGGCCGTCGAGCAGGGCATCCGGGACTGGTGCACGCTCGCCTCCACTCCCCCGGCCGTCGACACCTCGCGCGCCGACTCGTTCTCCACCTTCCTGCCGCCCGGCCAGTGGGACGAGTTCCGGCAGGTCGCCGCCGAACGCCGGGTCTCGCTGATCCAGGGCCTGGCGCAGTCCGTGCAGTTGTGGCTCGACTCCAATCCCGCGCCGCACGTGGAACGGCCCGAGATCACCCGCCGCATCATCGTGTGCAACCAGAAGGGCGGTGTCGGCAAGACCGCCATCACGGCGGGCCTCGGCGAGGCGCTCGCCGAGGACACCGAGCGCCTGCACGCGGTCCGGGTGGCCAAAGCGCTCACCGAAGCCCTGCGGGCCAGCGAGGCTGACGACGACGAGGCGCCGGGCGGCGACGACCCGTTGAGCGTGGAGAACCTGCCTGGGCTCGGGATGCGGGTCCTGCTGGTCGACTTCGACCCGCAGTGCCACCTCACCAACCAGCTCGGGGCCGCTCCCCTGCCCATGAACGGCGACAGCCTGACCAACCACATGGCGGGCGACCCCAAGGGCGACCTACGCGACCTCGTCGTCTCCATCGACGAGGAGACCTTCGGCGGCCGGCTCCACCTGCTGCCCGCCTGCAACGACGCCTTCCTGCTCGATGTGCGTCTGTCCGCCGTGCGCGCCCGCGAAGCGGCGCTGGAACGAGCCCTCGCCCCGCTCGAGGCCGACTACGACGTCATCCTCGTCGACTGCCCGCCCAGCCTCGGCCTGAGCATGGACGCTGCCGCGTACTACGGCCGCCGGCGCGACGGGGAGAAGCCCGGTCAGTCCGGCGCGCTGATCGTCGTCCAGGCCGAGGACAGCTCGGCGGACGCCTACGAGCTGCTCACCACCCAGATCGACGACCTGCGCGGCGACCTGCAGGTCGACATCGACTACCTGGGCATCGTCGTGAACCTGTACGACTCGCGGCGCGGCTTCATCGCCACCTCCTCGCTCCAGGGCTGGGTGGACATAAAGGATCCCCGGGTCGTCGGACTCATCGGCGACCTCAAGGAGCAGAAGGAAGCGGTCCGGATGAAGCGGCCGCTGCTGTCCTACGCACCCAAGTCGCAGCAGGCGATCGGGATGCGCGCACTGGCCCGGGAGATCGTATGAGCAAGGCCGACCAGCTGGGAGCCGGCCGTTTCGGCGGGGGAGTGCGCTCGGTCAGCGCACGCCGCCAGGCCGTGGCCGCCGCCACCGGGGTACCCACCGAGGGGGTGGCCCCGCCCACCGAGCTTCCGCCGCATCGCATCAGCCTCAACCCCGACAACCCTCGGTCCAGTCTCGGCGACCTGACCGATCTCGCGGGCAGCCTGAAGACGCACGGGCAGAAGCAGGCGATCACGGTGATGAACCGTGACGCCTACATCAAGGCCAACCCCGAGCGTGAGGCCGACCTCGAGGCCGACACCACGCATGTCGTCATCGACGGCAGCAGCCGGCTCGCCGCCGCCCGCGAGGCGGGGCTCCCCGCCGTCAAGGTGATGGTCAGCGACGACCAGGGCACCAACTCCGAGGAACTCCTGGAGTCCGCGCTCGTCGCCAACATCCACCGCAGCGATCTCGGGGAACTCGACGAGGCGCGGGCGCTGCGCCGCCTGCTGGCCATCCACGGCAGCCAGACCGCGCTGTCCAAGCGGCTCCACCGCTCGCAGGGGTGGGTGTCGCAACGGCTGGCTCTGCTCAATCTCACTCCCGAACTGCAGCGCCGTATCGGCGAGGAGCCGATCGACCTGCTGCGTGCGGTGGCCAACAAGCCGGCCGCCGAGCAGGAGGCGGCGCTCCAGGAGCTCAAGGAGGAACGGGCGCGTCGGGAGGAGGAGAGGCGCGGACGGCAGAAGGCGAGCGGGGGCGCCGTCTCTGCGTCCACCGCGCCGGAGCGGGAGGGCTATTACGGCGTAATAGGAGACGGCGAGCCGGGCGCGGCCGCGGGGGCCGGGCAGGGGGAGCCGGCCGGGGGGACAGGCTCCGGTCGGCGGGCGGAGGAGTCGGACAGCTATTACGGCGTAATAGGAGACGGCGAGCCCGGCGCGGCCGCGAGCACTCCGGCGGAGCAGGGGGAGCGGGCCGGTGGTGCCGGGTCGGGCCGGCGGACGGCGAAGGCCGAGGGCTATTACGGCGTAATAGAGGGAGCCGAGTCGGGCGCTTCGGCCTCGGGTGCGCCGGTGGCGGCGGCCGCTGCCGGTGGCGAAGCCGAGGTGCCGGAGCCGCGGGCGGAGACGTCCGTGGCCGTTGCGGAAGCGGATGCGTCGGGCAGCTCCCATCCGCGCCGGGTGCCGTACGACGAGCCGGGACCCCTCGCCATGCTCCTGGACCGGAACATCGACAGCGACGACACCTTCTTCGACCTGCTCCGGTTCCTGTGCAAGAAGGGGCGTGAGCGGAATCCCGCCCGACTCACCGAGCTGGCGCGGTCCTTCGCCGAGGGGGCCGGCGTACAGGGCGAGTGATCCCTGCGGAAACTGGTGGACGGGCCAAGCTCACTGTGCGCTGGCCCGTCCACTGCTGTCCGGGAGCTATTACGGCGTAATAGGCGCCGGGGAGTCAGGCGGGGGTGCGGGGACCGGCTCCGGTCGGCGGGCCGAGGAGTCGGACAGCTATTACGCCGTAATAGGAGACGGTGAACCCGACGCGTCCGCAGCGGCCGGGAGCCGGGGGTGAGAGCTATTACGGCGTAATAGGCGCCGGGGGCGGCCCGTGGCGCCGAGGGTGGCGGGGGAGGGCCGGGGCTATTACGGCGTAATAGGTCGGCCCCGCCGGTGGGGCGCGGGGCTACAGGGAGATGTCGATCTGGTCGACGTCGGTGAACTCCACGTCCAGGCCCTGGGCTCGGGTGTTGTCGGCTCGGAAGTACATCTCTCCGAGGCCCTCCGCCGCGATCTGCAGCAGTTGGTCCTCGGTGGCTCCGGCGTCCCGGGCCTGGAAGAGCCGCTCGGCCCAGCGGGGCGGGAGGGCCTGGGTGATGTCGCGGATGCGGGCGTCGTCGGTGGTGCCGGGAGCGGCGGTGAAGCCGAACCTGGCCCGGGTGGTGAAGACCAGGCCGTCGGTGGTGGCCGCCTTCTGCTTGGCCCGGGCCCGGACCTGCGGCTGCCAGCGGCGGCGGACCTCGCGCTCCAGGCGGGCGGCGAGTTCGGGGCGGGGGTGCTTCAACTGGTCGGCCACGTACCGCTCCACCGTGCGCTGGGAGATGCCCAGCAGTTCGGCGACCGGCCTGGTGCCCTTGAGCTGCTTGACGAGGAATCGCATCCGGGCCGGTGCGCTCTTGGGGATGGGGCGGGTGAACGCCTGCTCCAGCGCGCGGTCCAGGCTGTCCCCTACCGAGTCCATGACCGGCTACTCCCCTTCGGCGGCGGTGTTGTCGTTCTTGATGTGGTTGGCGATGTTGAACACCCCGCCGTGCTGCTCGAACTGTTCCTCCGCCCACAGCACGGTCCGGGTGCCCTGGTGCTTGATCATGCCGGGGCTGACGCCGAGCCGGAACGTGCCCGGCACCGGCTTGCCTTCGGGGGTGTACGGCAGGAAGTCCAGCGGGCTGGGCCCGGGGGAGGGGTAGACGAGGGCGTCGGTGCCGATGGCGACGGGGTAGCGGTCCGTGGCGGCCGCCGTCTTCATGATCTTGCGGTGCATGCTGACGCGGACCGTCGCCAGGACGGCGGCGCGGATGTCGGGGCGCCAGGTGGGGCGGGCCAGCGCCGGCCAGGGCTCGTAGTACGGCACCTGCCCCCGGTTGCGCTGGCGCAGCTTGCCGATGCCGCCCTTGGCCGTCGCCTTGATGGCCTTGAGGACCAGGGCCAGTGTCGGATCGGCGTGCCGGGAGCGGGCCATGGCCTCCAGGAACTCCTCGCCGGCCATGCCGGTGCTCACCCCGAGGTCGGCCATGGTGGCGATGTAGGCGTCGCGCAGCCGCTTGTACCAGGGGTCCAGATAGCGGCCGGTGCGGGTGCGGACGTACGCCTCGATCGGCGCGACCTGGAAGCCGAGTTCCACGGCGTACGCCACGGTGGGTGTGGCGTACCAGGCCGGTCCCTCGGGCCGGTCGCCCCTCGGGGTGAACGGCGACGGGAGCCGGTCGGCGTCCAGCGTGCGGCCGCCGACCTCGACCTGGGAGAGGTCGACGTGGGAGAGGTCGACCAGCCAGGAGCCGGGCAGCGCGGGGTCGAAGGGCGGGTTGCCGGTGAGGTGGGTCGGCCCGTTCAGCCCGACGGTCAGGCCGTTGGCGGCCGCCGCGAACGCCATGTTGACGTCGATGGCGACCAGGTACGGCTGCATGCACTCGTCGTCGGTGAGGTCCCGGCACCAGTCGTACGGCTCCTCCAGCAGCATCTCGGCCGGGGTGCGCTGGTGGTGGCGGGCGAACCGGCCCTTGAGCAGCGGGTGCTCGTCCGGCACCTCACACTCGACGACGTCGTACACCCCGGTGAGGGCATCGGGGTTGAAGGCCTGCCGGAACTCGCCGGTGTCCGGGTCCTTCTCGGCGCGGGTGGGCGGGCGCAGGGCCGTCATCAGTTCGAGCCCGGTGACGGCCGTGGTGCCGCGCGGGGTCATGACCCGCTCTGCGTAGGTGCCGAGGAAGCGTGCGAGGTCGGCGGCCGGCATGGTGGGCAGACGCGGGTCGTTCCTGTCGTCCCACTCCTCGGCCGGCAGCGCGCCCCAGGACGGGATGCACAGCTGGACGCAGCGGCGGCGGGCGCCCTCGGGGTCGCGGTAGAGACGGGCCCACGGGCCGAAGCCGAGCTGGGTCAGCTGGAGTCCGGCCTTCTTGACCTGCTTGACGACCTTGTGGCTGTCCTGCAGCCGTCCGGCACGGCGTTCCTCGGGGGAGAGGGTGACGGGCAGGCCGTAGCGCTCCAGGGCGGCGGGGGTGAGGACGAGGACGGGGTCGGCGTCGCGGCCGTGCCGGTGCAGCCGGGCCTGGCCGAGGCGGGCCTCGGTCAGCGTCCAGTCCACCAGGGCCGCAAGGCTCTTGGCGGGCACGTCCAGGAGCAGGCCGCCCACGCAGTAGGCCACGACCTGGTCGCCGTCGAGGTCGATGACGGCGAGGGGGCCGTTCTCGAAGCGGGCGGCGGTGGTCTCGGTCGTGGTGTCCGGGGCTGCCGGGGCCTTGGACGGCGTCGTCCTGGACGGCTTCCTCGGGGCCGGCCTCGACGCGGGCCTCGGCTCCGACCTCGGCCGGGGCGCGGTCGTGGGTGCGGTCGTGGGCTCCGTCGCGGTCCGCCGGGGCGGTTCGGGCGCGGCGCTCGGCGTGGCCCGGGTGTCCGGCTGCGAGGGGAGGGGGGCCACCTCGCGGGGCTGGTGGCCCTCAAGTGCCGGAGAAGGGGCGGGCGTCTGCGGGGTCGGCTCGAGCGGGGCTGGTCCCTCCACCCGGGCGCCGGCCGTCTCAGGGGACGGCTCCGGCGGGGCCGGGAAGCGTTCGGCCAGCTTGTCCAGGAAGCGGGCGTAGGCGGCCCGTTGCGGCGGCCGGGGCTCGTTCCTGCCCGACTCCCAGCTCGCGACCGTCTCCCGGCGGGTCGCGAGCGCGGCCGCGACCTGGGCCTGACTGAGCCCGGCGGCCTCGCGCAGACGCCTGCGTTCGGCGGGCGCCGGCAGGTCGTTCTGGGCGACTTCCTCCAGCAGCGCGTCGACGGCGCTGAACAGCTCGTCCTGAGTGGGCACGCGGCTCACCTCCCGGCCCGCACCCTATCCCAGCCGCACATCTCATCCCTCGCCGGATCGCTCGCGGATCGCACAGCGTGCCGCATGCCGGGGGAGGCTGAGCAGGGGACGTTCGGCATACATACGCGCCCAGTGCGACACGCCGTACCGCCGCGTATGCCCTCCGATTGGGTGACGGCCGTGGTGGAGAAGAACCTGTCACAAGGCCGGTACGGGGACGGGGATGCGGGCGATGGTCTGGGGCACGCTCAGCTCGGAGGCGGACGCGGAGGCCCTGCGCAGGGCCGAACGGGCGGCGGCGGGACGCGGGTTGGGGGAGCGGACGCATGCGGTGCACATCGGCAGCCGGCTCACCGGGCTCGGCTGCGTGTCGATGTTCCCCGCCCTCGGCTGCCTGATCGCCGGGCTGGCCCTGCTCGGCGCCACGGAGGGCACCGCCCTGACGGCCCTGGCCGGGGTCCTGCTCGCCCTGGTCGTCGCCGTCCCGGCGGCCGCGCTGTGGACCGAGGGCCGGCTCACCCACCGCGACGTGCGCCTGTATGTCTTCGACCGGGGCATCGTCGTCACCCGGGGCCGGGCCGAGACCCATGCCATGACCTGGCCGGAGGTCCGTGTCACCGAGCGGACCGAGAGCTCGAGCTACGGCCAGCACAGCCACGGCCCCACCGTCCACTGGCTGTACCTGCAACGCCCGGACGGTCTCCCGCTCACCCGGATCAGCACCAACAACCCCGCCGGAGTCGCCATCGCCCGTGGGGTCGCCGAGGGGCGGGAGCGGGAGGCGGTGCCCGGCGAGGGGTGACGATGCCGCCCACGCCGGAAGGCTCGGCGGGGCGCGGCCTCCGAGGCAGTCTCCGGGACGGCGGCCGAGGCGGCGTGGTCCCGGGGGCTGTGCGGCCCGGTGCGGGAGCGAGGGGCGGCCCGGCGGACGGCGGATACGGCCCGTCGGTCGCTTCGGTCGCTGGCGCGGGTGAAACGGCCCGGTGAAGAAACGCTCATCCAGGTTCGGTCCAGAGTCGCTTGAGTCGCTCCGGTCGCTGCGCGGGCAGCGACTCAAGGACGGCGGAGGCTGGACAGCGACTGAAGAACAGCGACCGAAACCCGGGTCGGTCGCTCTTGAGTCGCTGCTCAGTCGCTAGGCAAAAGCCCTGGTCAGGCCGGGTTTTGAGGGCAAACAGCGACTGAAGCGACTCAAGGATCGGGTATATGAAGACATTCGCGTGTGTGCGTGCGTGTGCGTGCGTGCGCGTGTGCGCGTTATATGTACGGAAGTTGAGTCGCTTGAGTCGCTAATTAGGGGCTGTATGGCCTGTGACCTGGTGTTTCGACAGCGACTCAAGCAGCGACCGATGTATAGGGCAACGGGTTTTCAGTCGCTTTGAGTCGCTGCTTCGGTCGCTGGCCGCCTTCCGGGGAGGCGGAATCGATTCTTCGTTCCCATGACCCCAGCTTTATCGCTGCTTCGCTACTCTGTGCCTGTTGTTGAGTCGCTTCGGTCGCTGACGGGGGAAACGCATGGCCGATGAGCTGCGGGTTTTACGCAGCGACTCACCGCGGCCCGCTCCCGCAGGACCGGGCGTCCCGCGGTCCCTGGCCATCGCCCGGTGGTGCGCGGGCCGTGGCTGGCCGGTCCATCCGCTGGCCCGGGGACGCAAGACGCCGGCGGGCAACTGCGCGGCCTGCCGTGAGCCCGGGCACACCCACCGTGGGTGCCGCTGCCCTGCCGCCGGTCGCTGGTGCCACGGCTTCCGGGCCGCCACGCTGGACTTCGCCCGCATCGAGCAGTGGTGGCGCGCCCACCCGGAGTTCGGCGTCGGGGTCGCCTGCGGGCCCGCGGGGCTGGTCGTGATCGACATCGACGCCCACGCCCGGCAACTGCCCGCCCGGGACCGCCTGCTGCCCGGCATCGACATCGCCGAGACCGTCGACCTGACCGGGCTCGCCAACGGGTTCCACACGATCGGGGTGCTGGCCGCGCTGCGTGGTGCGGCCTCCCCCGCCGACGACGAGACCACCCTGCGCGTGCGCACGCCCTCGGGCGGCCTGCACGTGTGGTATCGCGCCCTGGGCGGGCACCGCTGGCAGTGTTCCTCCGGCTCGGGCGGTGGCAGGGCCCTGGCCTGGCAGGTCGACGTACGGGCGCACGGCGGGTACATCGTCGCTCCGGGCACCGTGACCGAGGCGGGGACGTACGAGGCCGTGGGCACGGCGCGTGAGCCCGCGCCGCTGCCCGCCTGGCTGGCGCGCGAGCTTCAGCGCACCGGCCATCTGCCGCCCGTCGAGGTGCCCACGCCCCGGCCGGTGCCGCCGCGGGCCCGGCAGGCCGTCCTGGCCGCCTCAGGCGGCCGCAGCGCCGGAAGCCGGGCGCTGGCCCCGCTGCTGGCTCAGGTGGCCGCCTGCGGCGCCGTACCGGAGGGCGCGGGGTTCACCGAGAAGCTCAACCGGGCCGCGTACACCGCCGGAGGGCTCGTCGCCGCGGGTCTGCTGGCCGAGGCCGAGGCGGAGCGTGCCCTGCGGGACGCGGCCGGGCAGGCGCGCCCCGGGCAGGAGCGGCGCTACGGCGCCGTCATCCGCGGCGGGCTGAGCGCGGGCCGCACCCGACCGCTGACCCCGGGAGGCCGCCCGTGAAGAGCGGCCACGACAACGCCCTGTTCGACGCGGGGGAGGTCGCCGCGCAGATCCTGGCCCAGAGCGTGCCTCAGGCCCGTCAGAAGGCGCACAGCCGCCCCGAGGCCCCCGTACTGGCCCCCGGCGTCCCCCGGGGCCGTACGGACGGCCAGAACGGCTCCAGGGCCGCGGGAGAGGCGACCCCCGACGGGCTGCTGCCGGACACCCTCAGCGACCGCGGCAACGCCAAACTCTTCGTCAGCCTCTACGCCAACGACTACCGGCACGTGCCGGGGCTCGGCTGGTTCCGGTGGGACAGCACCCGCTGGCAGATCGACGAGGACGACACCGTGCTGTGGGCGGCGGGCGACCTGGCGGAGTCCCTCGCCACCAACGACCCGCGGGGCGTGCACAGCACGACCGCCCTGCAGCAGCACCGCAGGCGCGCGCTGAGCACCAGCGGGATGAACGCGATGCTCACCCAGGCCAAGTCCGCGCCCGGCATGGTGCTCAACGCCGCGCTGCTGGACGCCGATCCGTATGCGCTGTGCACGCCCGGCGGCATCGTCGACCTGCGCACCGGGCTCAAACGCGTGCCGGACCCGAACAAGGACTTCCACTCCCGCTCCACCACCGCCACGCCCGAGCCGATGCCGACGCCGCGCTGGGACCGGTTCCTCACCGACACCTTCGGGGAGGGTCCCGCGGGCCGGGAGATGATCGACTTCCTCCATCTGCTGCTGGGCTACTCCATCACCGGCGACGTCGGCGGCCAGGTGATGCCCTTCCTGTTCGGCTCCGGCAAGAACGGCAAGTCGGTGCTGCTGGACGTGGTGATGAAGCTCGTCGGCGACTACGCGGACGCGGCCCCGCCCGGGTTCCTCATGGCCCGCCCCTACGAGGGACACCCCACCGACCTGGCCGAGCTGCACGGCCGCCGGGTCATCGTGTGCAGCGAGGTCAAGCCGGGGGACCGGTTCGACGAGGCCCGGGTGAAGCTGCTGACCGGCGGCGACCGCATCAAGGCACGGCGGATGCGGCAGGACTTCTTCAGCTTCCAGCCGACGCACAAGCTGTGGCTGCTGGGCAACCACCGGCCCGAGGTGGGCACGGGCGGGTTCGCGTTCTGGCGGCGGATGCGGCTGATCCCGTTCGAGCGGGTCGTCCCCGACCACCGCAAGGTCGACAACCTGGCCGACATCCTCGTGACGGAGGAAGGGGCCGGCATCCTCAACTGGCTCGTCACCGGCGCCCGGCGCTACCTGAACGGCGAGCGGGACCTACTGGGCCCGGAGGCCGTGCGCATCGCCACCACGGCCTACGCGGAGACCGAGGACCACATCGGGCGCTTCCTCGGCGAGGCCTGCCGGCGCGAGCCGGGCCTGAGGGCGGAACAGGCCGGTCTCTACGCGGCCTACCGGACCTGGTGCCAGAATGAGGGGGCCCCGGCCGTGTCGTCCCGGTCCTTCGCCGCACGGGTCCGGGAGGCGGTGGGACTGGCGTCTCCGAAGGAAATGATCCTGTCCAACCAGCGCAAGTACTATCCGGGCATCGGGTTGGCCGCCGACGAGGAGTCAGTATGAGTGCCCTCATAGCCGAGGACGAGATCGTCCACGAGGTCGACCTCGTCTGGCTCGAGGACATCAGCGCCCTGGACTACGTCCGCCAGAGCCTGGACCGGCTCCCGTCCCGCCGGGGCAGGCCCGCCTACCACCGCGACGGCCGCATGGTCGGCTACGCGCTGCTCGGCCCGAAGGCCAAGCCGTCCCGCTCGTCGGGCACCTTCCGCCGCCGGGTGTTCTGGCTGCTGCCGCACGACCGGGACACCGTCCCCGACGGGCTGTACGCCACGGGGGCGCCCGCCGAGGCCGTCGATCCGCGCACGCTGGCGCCGGGGAGCAAGGGCCGCAAGACGGAACGCTCGGAGGGCGGGGCGGTGTCGTCGCCGCTGTAGGACGGAACAGACGACGGACGCATGCCAGACGGATCCGACGCGTACCCGGTGCGAGAACGACGTCTGCGCGGGGAGCGGGGTCCCGTATCCCGCACAGACGTGCGGTCTGCTCGGGGACGACCGCCTGCGCGGTGAGGGCGACCCGGCCGCTTTCCGCGATCGGAAGCGGCCGGTGCTGCTCAGGAGATGGCGACCTCGACCTCGGCCACCTCGGCCAGTGAGGCCTGCACCTCGGCGAACACCCTGGACCCTCGCGTTTCGGACAGGTCCAGAGCGGTGATCAGCGCCGGCATGACCACGCTCGGCAGTATGTGGCGCAGCAGGGC
This sequence comes from Streptomyces sp. NPDC048192, assembly GCF_043202415.1. Taxonomy (NCBI): domain Bacteria; kingdom Bacillati; phylum Actinomycetota; class Actinomycetes; order Kitasatosporales; family Streptomycetaceae; genus Streptomyces; species Streptomyces sp. NPDC048192. The sequence goes on along the minus strand of NZ_JBIDAL010000030.1, from coordinate 31,161 downwards.
GCAGGAGCGCTGCATCAGGTCGGCGTAGTCGCTCATCGCGTGCGACATGGACTGGATGCCTGCGAAGGCCCCGGTCAGGACATCGGCCGTCTCCTGCGGTTCGACGTGGGGAAGCAACTCACCCCGGGCGCGGGCCTCCTCCAGCAGTTGGGACGCGAGGCCGGTCCACTTCAGAAAAGGCGTCCTGCGGTCCAGCCCGTGGGACGTCTGGTCCATGGCCAGCCGCACGGCCGCGCGCACCATGGGGTCGGTTTGCAGACGGTGCGCGTGGAGCATCACCACGTCCACGAGTTCCTGTACCTTGCTCGGACGTTCGGGCAGGCTGATCATCTGGTCCTGGGCGCTCAGCACGCCCTGCGCCAGGTCTTCCTTGGACTGGAAGTGGAAGTAGAGAGCCCCCTTCGTCACGCCGGCGGTGTTGAGGACCTCACTGATGGTCGCCGACCGGTACCCACGCGACTCGAAGACTTCGGCCGCCGCGGAAAGGATCTTCCGACGGGTGCGGATCGCACGGTCCTGCATTGCCATGAAGCCACTCCGTCCGATGTGCCGTACTCCTTGCCAGGGTCGGCAAACAAACCGCCCAGTTTGTATATTACACACGCAATGGTCCGCTGTGCAGCGGACCGCCTGCAGTGTGAGGACCGAAAGTCCGGAGACCCGGCTACGCCGGGAGGGAACGAAACCGGCTGACCGACTGCCGGTGGGGCGGAAGCGGAGCCCGTGATCCGCGTACCCGGAAACGGCGCGGCCATGAGGGGACAAGTCGTACGCCGGCTCTCGACCGGCCGCGCCGTTCGCGTGATGACCTGCGAGTTCACGCCACGATTGGCGTGTCCGCCGCAGCCGGGGCGGGGCACGAGGACCATGCCGACGAGGGCTGGCCGATGTGTGCCTCGCAGGGTGCGGAGCATGTGGTTCTGGTCACCGGTCCTGGCGACCGAGGCGTCGATGAGCGCTTCGTGCGGGCCGCGCGTCTGGCCGGAACCCGACGGATGGTGACACTGCCGGCAGCCGCCGACACCGACCTCCGCGCGGACGACCCCATCGCCCGCTGCCTGCGCCACGAGGAGCAGCTGCTGCGCGCCCGCTGGTCTGAGCGGGCCCGGTGCGGGCCTCCGTCCATGCCGGGCACGGCGACTGAGACGGCCACGGCAACCGGCTCCGAGCCGATCGCCGTCGAGTAGGCGGCCCCGCCGGCCCGGCTGCCGGGCCGTGTGCAGCGCTGTGAGGTGCCGGGGGTGGCGCCGGCGCGCACTGTGCCGGGTGCCCGGCCCGGGGAGCGGGCCGCCAGGGTGGGGCGACGCCGCACCGGGAGCCGGCTCTCCGGTCGGGGTGCCTCCTACGGCGTCCGAGGCGAGACGGTTCCCGGCTCGGCCTTTCCGTACGCAGGCCGAGGACCGTCTGTCCGCTGTCGCCTGTGCCCCGTGGCCAGTCGCTGCAGGGCGGGCCGCAGCTCGCCCTGCACCGGCCGTCGCCGGCACCGGGTCTGGTGGGGAGATGCCGCCGTGGTGACGGGGCATGGGAACACCTCGCAGGCGTTCTGACGGCCGGTCACCAGGACCGACTGGGTCGTGCCGTCGGCCGGACAGCCCCTGATGCGCGGCTGCGGCAAGACAGCACTCGTCCAGGTCGACGTATCGGTTGAAGGTGCTGTTCATGGTGAGCGGCACCATGCACGAACGTTCCAGCACCGCAGCCGCGGCCTGCCGGGCCGCCTCGATCAGGACCATGCCCGGCACATGATCGACCGGGTGACCGAACAGGACGGGATGCCGGGTGTCCACCCTCAGCTGCCAGAGGTCCGACGCGCCGAAGGGCGCCGGCACGGCGTCGAACGGCGAGATGCGTCCGACCTGCTGCGGCGAAGCCGGAGCCATCGACGCGACGGGGCGGATGCCGGCCGGGTTGCGGCTCCCGCGCAGCCGGCGGTACACGGCCGGTGTCGCGGTGCTGAACGAGGCCGTACCCCTTGCGGCGATCAGGCTGTCCCGCAGGCTCGTCACCTCGTGGTCGAGCTGGGCGAGGCTGCCGGCACGGCGCTTGACGCGGGTGGCGGTGACGAGAAGTTCCTGGGACGCCGGAGTGTCTCCGACCGGAAGCCCCGCGGGCTCCACCGCGATGTCAAGCCGCATGAGGAAGTCGTGGCCCAATGGAACCTCGTACTCCGCATGGGCGAGCAGAGAACCGACTTGCCGGATTGTTTCAGCGACGATGAGTGGGTCGTGGAGTCGGCCCTGAAGGGGAGTGAAAAAGCTGTGCGCGTGCGGCCGTTGCGCGGTCACCGTGCAGCGGGTGTCGTCCTCCCGTCTCCAGTTCGTCAGCATGACCTCGGCGACCGCCGCGCGGTGGACGAACTCCTTCGGGACAGCCGTGGTCAGTGAGGGGTGAAGGGAGACGGTCGTCTTGAGCGGCCAGACCCCCGCATCCCCCTCCGCTTCTTGGAGTGACGTGCGCTCGACCTGGAAAGTGATCGCGGACATGGCTCCCCCCAGGGCCGTGGCGACAGGTGGTGTGGCGCTTCGGTGAAGGAAGATACATACCAGCCGGTTTCGTTTCTACCGGTAGCGGAGACTCCGGGAGTGCTCATAATGATGGTCGTCACGGGGGAGGCGGACATGGGTGTGCTGACGGGGAAAACCGCGCTGGTCACCGGTGCCAGCAGAGGCATCGGCCGAACCATTGCGACGAAGCTGGCGCGGGAGGGCGCCCTGGTCGCTGTGCACTTCCATGCCGACCCGGACGCGGCTGACGTGACGCTGGACGCGATCGAGTCCTGCGGGGGGCAGGCGTTCGCCCTCAGAGCACAGCTGGGCGTTCCGCAGGACACCGAGACGTTGTACGGCGAGTTCGATGCCGGGCTGGCGAAGTACGGCCTGGCTCCCCGGCTCGACATACTGGTGAACAACGCGGGAACCAGCGGTTCGGCCCGCATCGACGAGGTGACCCCCGAGCTCTTCGACCGGATTTTCGCGGTGAACGCCAAGGCGCTCCTCTTCGTCGTGCAGAAGGGACTGCTGCGGATGCGTGAGGGCGGCCGCATCATCAATGTCTCCTCGGCGGCGACCCGGATCGCATACCCGGAGTCCGTCGCGTATGCGATGAGCAAGGGGGCGGTGGAGACTCTGACGCTTGCTCTGGCCAAGGAGCTCGGGCCGCGTGGCATCACGGTGAACGCCGTGCGTCCCGGATTCATTGAGACGGACATGAACCGAGCCAAGCGCGACACACCCGAAACGGCGGCACAACTGGCGTCGTGGTCTGTCTTCGACCGCATCGGACAGCCTTCGGACGTCGCCGACATAGTGGCTTTCCTCGCGTCCGGCGCTTCGCGCTGGATCACTGGTCAGTGCATCGACGCATCCGGAGGCTCGCGACTGTGAGGACACTCGGCGCGGTACCGCAGATACGACCTCACCCGCCGGGCGCCCACAGGCACCTGCATGGTGCCGACGACTGCGCCGGAGGGGCCCGCGAACCGGTGTTCGCCGACCATCCGCATGCACCAGGCGCGGGCCGGCGTTCGCCGAGTCCGGCTGCGCACGTCCGGAAAGGGGTGAGCCGCTCGTGACCGTTTCCGCCCGGCCCCCGCGGACCTCGCGGGGCGCCGTGCTCGTCGTCGGCGGGACGGGATTCGTCGGCAGCGCCGTGGTGCGGGAGCTGCTCTCACGTGGTGCGTCCACCGGCTCGGACATCCGTGTTCTCTCCTCCCGCCCGGCGCCGGCGACGTCCGTCGTCGGGATCCGGCACGTGCAAGCCGATCTGACCCGGCCGGACACCCTCCGTGGTGTGTGCGAGGGCGTGACGTCCCTCCTCCATGTCGCCTCGTATGTGGGACGTGACGAGGAGCGCTGTGAGGCGGTCAACCACCGTGGCACTCAGGTGCTTCTCGGGGAGGCCCGCCGGGCAGGCGTCCAGCGTTTCGCCTATGTCAGCACCACGTCCGTGTACGGCACAGGACCTCACCGGGGGGCCCGGGAGGGAGAGTTGACGCCGCACCCCGAGTCCGCGGCGAGCGCGTCACGTCTGCGGGCGGAACAAGCGGTGCTGGACGCGGGGGGCATCGTCCTGCGCCCCCACCTCGTATACGGCCAGGGGGACGTCTGGGTCGTCCCGGCCATCGCTCGGCTGCTGGCGCGGGTGCCCACCTGGCCGGCAGAGGCGTTGCCACGCCTGTCGATGATCAGCGTGAACGGTCTCGCGCGCTGTGCGGTGTCCCTGGTGCACGGTCCGGAGGCGCCACATGGGCCCGACTTGTACCACGCGGCGGATCCGGAGCCTGTGCAGATGGACCGACTGCTCCAGGTCCTGCATCGTATTCTCGGCCTGCCGCTGCCTGCGTACAGCGTGTCGGCGGTCGAGCACCGCTCGCTGGTCGCCCGGGCCATGCCCGAACTCTCACCCCATCAGTACGCTCTGCTCACCCAGGACCATTGGTACGACAGCACTCGCCTGTGGACCGCCCTCGCGGACGGCCCAGGGCCCGGTCTGGAACACCGCTTCGCCGAGTGCCGGTCTTGGTACATGGCGCATCTGACCCGGACAGGCCTTCTTTGATCGAGACCGGATGTGGGGTGGGCTCCGTGCACGCACGTCCGGTGTGAGCCGGCCCGAGGACGGGGTCGTACCCCGGGCGAGTGCTGTCAGCCGTCAGAATTGGGCAACGTCCCCGACATCACACAGTTGATGCTGGTGATGGTGATCCCCGGGCAGACCGCCGGGCCCGGGGCGGGGGCCGTCTCGCCTCGGGCCTGTCGTCGCAGGTCTCAGGATCTGATGTGGGAGGCCATCGCAGTCACGAGGCATGTGAACACCTCGGCGCCGCTCTGGCGGGCCGTCACCCGGACCGACTCGGTCGTGCCGTCGGCCGAACGCCCCTCGTACGTGGCCTCGATCATGCAGGGTGCGTCCAGTTCGACGTACCGCTTGAACGTGCTGCTCATGCCGAGAGGAGACAAGGAGGAACGTTCCAGCACTCCTGCCGCGGCCTGTCGTGCCGCCTCGGTCAGGACCATGCCCGGTACGTGGTCGACCGGGTGGTCGAACAGGACGGGATGCCGGGTGTCCACCCTCAGCTGCCAGCGGTGCGGCCCGTGGCCGGGTGAGAGCACGACGTCGACCGGCGAGGTTCGTCCGACGCTCTGTGGCAGGGCGGGCGCGGTGAGCGGCAGGGCGCGGACGAGAGCGAGGTCCTGGCGGCCCCGCAGCCGGCTGTACACCGTTGGCGCCGCGGTGCTGAACGAGGCTGCTCCCCTTCCGACGGGGGCCCCGTCGCGCAGCACCGTCGCCTCGTAGCCGAGCCGGGCGAGGCTGCCGCCGCGGCGCTTGACGTCGGTGGCGGTGACGACCACTTCCAGAGAGGCCGGCGCGTCCCCGACCAGGAGCCCGGCGGGGTCCACGGTGATGTCGAGGCCCCACATCAGGAAGTGGTGGCCGAGCGGGACTCCGTACTCGGCGTGGGCCAGAAGCGCACCGATTTGCCGGACCGTCTCGGCAGCGATGAGCGGATCGTGCAGCCCGCTCTCGGACGGAGTGAAGAAACTGTGGGCGCGCGGCCATTGCGCGGTCACCGTGAAGCGGGTGTCGCCCCGGCGTTTCCAACTGGTCAGCATGACCTCGGCGACTGCCGCGCGGTGGACGAACTCCTTCGGAACGGTCGTGGTCAGCGCGGGGTGGGCGAAGACGCCGGCCTCGCGCGCCGACGCCGGCGCGTCCACCTTGGCCCCGCGGAGCGGCGCGCGCTCGACCTGAGACGTGATCGCAGACATGGCTTCCCCCCTGATGCCGTGCGATGGATGTGTGGCGCTCGTGCAGGAAGATACATACCAACCGGTTTCGTTTCCAGGGGGTAGCGGGTACTCCGCCTGACCGAGATACGGAGGTGGTGCGTCCGTTCAGCGTGCTTACGCGTGTCTTTCTGCGACGACACTGTGAAGAAGTTCGTCACGCACCCGGCACCGCTCGAGCCGGCCCGGAGCGCTTCTCGAGCGGACGGGCGGAACGTGGCCGAAAACTGCTGATTGTTCCGGCGATTCAGGGTGCCGTCCGCCCCGGTGCCGCCGGACAGGGGAGGTCTCTGCGGCGGGCCGGCGGGGCGAGGGGGCGGCCTGCCGGGCGTGCGCCGGGGCAGAGGAAACGGGCGGCGGCGGCACCGTCCTCACGTCCGCAGGCCAGCGCCCCCCTGGAGCCGGTTCAGTGGTCTGGCCACCTACAAACCGTCTTAGCGGTTTGTTAGGCTGGGCAGTGCTGATCGACTCCCCTGAACGTGCCTGCGCCAAGGACAGCGGCCCGCAGGCCAGGAAGCACGGGAATCCCCCTCAGTAACGGAGTACGTGATGGTCAAACAGGAGCGGGCGGCGCGGACGAGGGAGAACCTGATCAGGTCCGCGGCCGAGGTCTTCGAGCGGGACGGGTACGCCGTGGCCTCGCTCACCGCGATCAGCTCCCAGGCGGGGGTGAGCAACGGCGCCCTGCACTTCCACTTCGCCAGCAAGGAGGCGCTGGCCCGGGAGGTCGAGGACGCCGCGGCCGACGCCGTCGAGAAGATGGCGGAGGGGTGCCGCGGCTCCGCCGACACCCTGCTGCAGTCGCTCGTGAACGCCACCTGCCGGCTGCTCGCCGCCGTGGCCGGCGACCCGGTGGTCAGGGCCGGTTTCAAGCTGGGCCACGACCCCTCGCGCAAGAACGCGGAAGGGGGGCTGTGGCGGTGGTGGTGCGGCTGGGTGCAGGACCTGGTCGCGCAGGCCCAGGAGGAGGGGGAGCTGGCGCGCGGAATCTCGCCCGAGGACGCCGCCGCCGCCATCGTCGCGACGACGGCCGGCTTCGAGGTGCTGAGCACCTGGGACCGGGACTGGCTGTCGCGGGAGCGGGCGGGCCGGATCTGGGCCTTCCTGCTGCCCCTGCTGTCCGGCTCGCCGGACAGGACCCCCGCAGGCCCGGACGGCGAGGAGCGGCCCGCCGGGTGAGCGGATCTTCACGGGAACTTCCCGGAAACCGTCCGGCGGACCGGTAGCGGCTCGGCCAGGAGTGCCGCCGCCGTCCGTCCTGAGCTGGCCTTTGCGGGCTGATGTCCGGAAATAGTGGCCTGTCCGGCGGACTCGCGGGCCTCTCGAGTCTCCGTGGAAGCAAAACGGGGCGGCCGGTACCCTATTGACATACCGCGCGTGCTGTTTTTTACTCGGGACTGCTAGGGGACGCACTACAGACCGGACCGGAAAGCGGGGGAGACGGCGTGGACATCGATGTACTCGGCACACTCGCCGTACGGCTCAACGGGGTGTCCATCACGCCGACGGCTCCCAAGCCGCGCCAGGTGCTCGCCCTGCTGGCGCTGCGCGCCGGCCAGGTCGTCCCGGTGGGCGTGCTGGCCGAGGAACTGTGGGGGAGCAAGCCCCCGCGCAGCGCCCGGGCCACCTTGCAGACCTACATACTGCAACTGCGCGAACTCATCGCCGCCGCTCTGGAGAACGGCGCCGGGGACGACACGGGGCAGCGCCGTCAGGCCAAGGACGTGCTGCTGACCGTCCCCGGCGGCTATCTGCTCAAGAGCGGCGACGGCACCAGCGACGCACGGGAGTTCGAGCGGCTCTCCGGCTCCGGGTACCGGGCCATGGACGCCGAGGACTACCCCCAGGCGGCCCGTCTGCTGCGGCAGGCGCTCGAGCTGTGGACCGGCCCGGCACTGGCCGACGTCCACGCCGGCCCTCAACTGCGCACCGAGGTCAAGCGGCTGGAGGAGAGCTGGCTGTGCGCGCTCGACCAGCGCGTCGAGGCGGACCTGCGGCTCGGCCGGCACCGTGAGCTGCTCGCCGAACTGACCGTGCTGGTCAACCAGTACCCCATGCACGAGAGCCTGTGCGGCCAGTACATGCTCGCGCTGTACCGCTCCGGCCGCCGCGGCGAGGCGCTCGACGCCTATCAGCGGCTGCGCGCCACCCTGGTGCGCGCCATGGGCCTGGAACCGTCTCCCGCGCTCGCCAAGCTGCAGCGCTCCATCCTGATGTCCGGCCCCGACACCCTTCCGGCCCGCCCCGCGCCGAGCGTGGCCGTGGCCCGCGTGGGCTGACCCGGCGTCACCTTGGCCCTCCAGCAGGAATCGAGCACCGCTCAGCCCCGGCCGTGCAGCGTTGATCACACCGGGAGGAGGGGGGCGCGCATGTCGTCGCAGCGAGTGCACTTCGCCCAGCACACGATCGCGGTCGAGGCGCCCGCCGGCGTCGTCTACGGCCTGCTCGCCGACGCCCCCCGCTGGCCGGTCCTGCTGCCTGCCTTCGTCCACGTCGAACGCATCGACTTCGACGGCGCCGAGGAGAACCTGCGGCTGTGGTGGCTGCGGCACGGCCAGGTGTGCTCCGCGTCCGCCCGCCGCGTGCTGCTGCCACCGCAGCGCCGCATCGAGTTCGAAGTGCAGGACGGCCTGCCCGGCGCGCCGACGTGCGGCGTCTGGAGCGTGGCGCCCGACGGCGCCGACCGCTGCCTGCTGACCCTGCGCCAGGAGCGCCCGGCCGGTCCCGGGCAGCCGCCCGGGGCGCTCGAGACGGACGTACAAGCCGAGCTCGCGGTGCTGCGCGAGGCGGCCGAGCGCTGGGAGAGGTGGGACGAACTGCTGCTGTCCTTCGAGGACAGCGTGTACGTCGCCGGCTCCCCGGAACTCGTCTACGACTTCCTCTACCGCGTCGAGGACTGGGCCGAACGCCTTCCCCACGTCGAGTGGGCCGAGGTCACCGAGGACCGGCCGGGCGTGCAGGCGACGGTCCTGCACACCTGCGACCCCGACACGGGCCGGACGCAGGTCTCCGAGGCGGTACGGCTGTGCTTCCCGGCCGCCGGACGGATCGTGCACAAGCAGACCGTCACCCCCGATCCCGTCGCCGCGCACTACGGGGAGTGGTCCCTTGAGCCCGACGCGACCGGGGTGCGGGTCGTCTCCGTGCACCAGGTGATGCTCCGGGACAGCGCCGTCGAGCCCCTCCCGGGCCGGGGCGCCGAGCCGGTGGACGCGCGCCGGTACGTGCGCGAATGGCTGGGCCGCACGAGCACCGAGGCCCTCGACCTGGCGCGCTGGCACGCCGAAAGCGCCGTACGCCGGCTGTGACGAGCGCGCCGCACACCGACCGTACGGCGACCGGTACCACGACGACGAGGAGAGCGGCGATGGCCCTGACCCGGCCGGTCCGGCATGCCGGGCGGCCCCCGGCACCCCGGACGACCCCGGTTGAACCAGCGCAGGGCGCGGCGCGGGACGCGGCGCGCCTCGAAGCGCTGCTCGGCGACCCGCGCAACCCGCGCAACCCCTACGGCCGTTCCGCCCTGTGGGCCGCGGGGCACGACGGGCTGCCCGCCCCGCCCGCAGGCCTGCCCGGAACCGGGGACGTCCGGCCGCCCGCCGACCGGCTCGCCCGCGCCCTGCGACCGCTCTTCCGCCGGGATCTCCAGCTCGCCCACGCCTGGTGCATCGGTCCGATGCTGAGCGCGCCGGAGCCGCATCCGGCGGCCGCGCTGCTCGGGCCGGCGGCGCTGCTCGCGGCGGCGGGCGGCGTCCTGTGCGGCGTGACCCGCATCGTGGACGCGCTGAGCCGGTACGAAGCCGCGGCCCGGCAGTGGCGGCCGGTGCTGGCCTCGGTCTTCGCGGACCTGCTGGCCTGCGAGAGCCTGACGGCCGTGGCCCTGCGGTCCTGCTCGCGCGAGACGGCACCGGAGCGGGGTGACGAAGAGCCGCTCGCCGCTGTCGTCGGGTACGTCGTGCCGCAGCTGGCCGGTGAGCTGCTGGGCGATCTCGAACTGGTGCTGAACGAGTGCGGTTTCGGCGCCGACACCGTCGAACGGCGCACGCTGGCCAGGATCCTGCGGGACCGGGCGGCCGCCCGGTCCGACTGGACCGCCGTCAGTGCCGCGCAGGCCCGCATCGTGCGGGAGCTGGACGCGGCGGGCGGTGTGCAGCCGGGCGACGGCGCCGGCCTCGCGCCGCTGTTCCGGATCACCGGGCCCCTCCCCGCCGCGGTGCCCGACGGCGTCGGCGCGCAGGCCGTCGCGGCCACGCTGGCCGGTGCCACCGGCCGGCTCGCCGGTGCCGGCGAACCCGGCACCGAGGCGCTCGCCCGCGTCGGCCGCAGGCTGGTCGCCGAGGAACGGGCGCTGCGGGCGGCCTGCGCGACGACCGCCCGGCACGACCCCGGCGACCCCGCGGCGCGCGCCCTGGCGGACCGTCAGGCCCTGCTGGTGCTGGCCGCCGCGACGCTCGGCGTGCGCGAAGCGGCGGCCGAGGCGCGGCTGCTTTTCCTCGGCAGCACGGACTGGGCGCTGCTGGCACTGGGACGGATCACCGAGCGGCTCGGGCGGACGCTGCCCGACCGCACGCCCGACCCGCAGCCGGGCGTATGGGACGAACTGGCCCGACGCGCGGCCGACGGCGTGGACTGCGACCTGTACGCGACGAGGCTGCCGTGGTGAGCGCGGGCGGCGGGTACGGCCGTGCCCGGGAGGCGGCCGTGAGCACGGGCGGGGCGTACGGGCGTCCACCGGAGGAAACCGGGGACGCGGGCGGGGCGGCGCACGGCCGTACGGCACCGGGTCCGTTCCCGGCGCCGTGTCACGTGCACGGGCCGGACGGGCCCTGGGAGGAGGTCCAGGAGCGGGTCGAGCAGGCGGGCCGGGCGGTGGTGCACACCACCTGGGGCCAGTGGCTGACCGCGGCCCTGCTCGATCCCGGGCTGCGCACGCTGCTCGGCCGCGACTGGCCCCGCTACCGGCAGCATCCGGCCCCGTCCGGGCGGCTGATCCTGGCCGTCTCCCGGATAGTGCTCAAGCACACGGCCGCCGCCGCGCTGCAGGTCCCCGCCGAGCGGCTCGACCTCGCCTATCTGCCGGGCGGGCGGCCCGTGCTGCGCGGCCTCGGCGCGGACCTGCGGGTGAGCCTCGCGCACACCGACGAGCTGATCGTCGTCGGCGTCAGCCGCACCGGGCCGGTCGGCGTGGACGCCGAGCCCGCCGGACGGGCGATCTCCTTCGAGGCGCTGCGCGACCACGTGTGCACCGGCGAGGAGGCCCGGCTGCTCGAGGCCCTGCCCGAGGAGGAGCGCACCGAGATGTTCCTGCGCCTGTGGACGCTGAAGGAGGCGTACGCCAAGGCGCTCGGGCACGGGATGCGGCGCCGGTTCTCGGCCGTCGGCTTCGCGTGGGAGGCGACCGGAGCCGCCCGGCTCACCGGGGACGGCGCCGGTGCGTGGGCCTTCGCCACTCATCTCGTCGAGGGGCGCTTCCTGGTGACCGAGGCGCATCACCGGGACGCCGCGCCGCCGGCGCCGGGCGGGGCGCGGCAGGCGCCGTCCGCCGGTGATGCCAGGCGGCCGCCCGTGGCCGGGGCGCCGCACGGCGCCCAGGTCATCGGCTTTCCGGGGCGGGGCCCCGGGCGGCGGTGAGCGGAGGTGTCCGGCGGGGCGTGCGGGCCCCTGCCGAACACACCGTGCAGAAACGATTCGAGAAGGAGGTCGGGGTGCCGGAGACGGCTGCTGCGGCAGAGCCGTCCGTGACCCCGGGGAGCGGATGAGGGGCCATCACTCGCACGCGGGCGCCGTCCTGGCCGTGGTGCACGAACCGCTCGGCGCCGATGCCTGGTCGCCGCTGGTCTTCCGGCTGTGCGGACTGACCCGCACGGACGCCGAGGCGGTCGCCGCCCGGGTCGCGGGGCGCCATCGGGCGTACGACGTCGAACTGGACGACGTACCACCGGACCCCCGGCGCTCCGGCGGGCATCTGCTGCGGCTCACCCCGCGCGGCCCGGCCGTTCCCGGCGGACCGCTCGGCGACGAACTGCTGGCCGATCTGCTGGCGCCGCTCGCGGCGGGCACTATCGCCGTGACCGGGCACCAGCGAGCGCTGCTGACGGCCGCGGTCGCCGGTCAGGGCGGCCCCGACCGGTATGTGGAGCAGCTCTTCTGGGACTGGACCGGCCCGCTGGACCTCGGCCGGTTCATCGACGCCTGGCAGTCCGTCGCCGAGCGGGAGGCCGTGCTGCGGGCCTCCTTCGACTGGGCAGGCGCCGCACGCCTGGTGCTGCACGACCACGCGGCCGTGGAAGTCGTACGCCATGTGCACGCCGACGTCGGCTGGAGCGAACTGCTGCGGCGGGACCGGGCCCGCGGCTTCGAGCTGTACCGGCCGGGACTGCTGAGGGTTTCCCTGCTCGACGGACCACCGGACACGGCCGGCGCCGGGCCGTCGCCGGTGCGCCTGCTGGTGACCTACCACCGGGCCCTGCTCGACGAACGCGGGGCACGGCTGCTGGTGCGGCAGTTCTACCGCTCCTATCTCGCCGACGGCGAGCTGCCCGGCGGGGACCGCAGGCCCGACATCCGGGACCACGCCCAGTGGCTGGCCCGCCAGGATCAGGCCGGGGCCCGGGAGTTCTGGGCGGCGGCCGCACCGCCCGCCGGCGCCGCCGTCAGCCCCGGCCGCCCCGGCCGGCCACCGCGCCGCACCGAGGGACCGGGCCGGACGCGACGCCGGCTCGCACCGCCCCGGACCGACCGGCTGCGCTCCTGGGCCGCGGGCCGCGGCGCGGGGGAGAGCAGCGCCCTGCACGTGGTGTGGGCCCTGCTGCTGTACCGGGCGGCCGGGGCCGAGGGGCCGCTGCCGGTGGCGTTCGGCGTGCACCTGTCCGGGCGGGACATGTCGCTCAGGGCCGCCGGCGACATCCCCGGGCTGCTGGGCAACCCGCTGCCGATGACGGTCACCGTGGACCCCGCCGCGCCGCTGGCGGACCTGCTGCTGCAGGTGCGCGACGCGGCGCTCGACCTGACCCCCTACGCCTGGGTCGGCGGCGACCAGATCCGGGAGTGGAGCGGGCGCGCACCCGGCTCCGGCCTCACCGAGACCACCGTCCGCTTCGAGCACCATCCCGAACTGCCGGAGAACCTGCGGGCAGGACTGGCGGCACAGGGCATCCGGATGGGCGCGCCGCACAGCGCCGGCGGTGCCACGACCCTGCCGGTCACGCTCGTCGCGCACTACGACGCCGAGGACGCCCTCGTGCTGACCGCCCTGTACGACCGGGCCAGGTTCACCGACACCGACGCCTCCGGCACCCTCGCGCAGTGCCTGCAGCTGCTGCGCGCGCTGCCCGAGCACCCGCAGGAGGGGTTCACCGTCGGCGACGCCCTGCGGTTGCTGGGCGCATCGCAGGTGCCCCGCATGATGCCGCCCGAACCCGGCGGCAACCGGTTCGCGCTGTCGGTCCTGCGGGCCGGGGAGCCCGGGGCCGACGTCGTGTGCCTGGTGACCGTGCCGGGTGTCACGCCCGGCGCGTACGACGCGCTGCTGCGCGACCACGAGGGGCCGGAACGCATCGTGTCGCTCAGTGTGGCCGGCCGGGAGCTGTCACCCGGTCTCCTTCGGGAACTGCACGGCGCAGGGCGGCGGTTGACCCTGTGCGGTGCCGGTCCGGCCGGCCGGGTCGCCCACGACATCGCCCGCCGTACGGCGGAGCGGACGGGTGAGGCCCCGGCCGTGGTGATGACCGGGGTCGGCGGCGCCGCCGAGAGCGCGCAGGCGCTGTCCCGGGCCCTGCGGGCGGTGCGGGCGCGCAGCGCCTGACGCGGTGGCACGGCCACCGGCGCTTCTCCACCGGGCCGAGAGCGGCCCTTGAGCGCCATGGCCGACGGTGGCCGAAACAGGAGGCGGCATGGGCGAGACGGATCGTGGGCCGGCGGCGGCTCTGCGGGTCGAGCGGGGCACGGCGACCGAGGAGGAACTGGCCGCGCTGGCCGTGGTCCTGCTGGCCCTGCGCACGCGGCCGGAGCAGCAGGACGCGCGGACGCGGCCGGCCGCCGGCGCCCTGTGGTGGCGGCAGGGGCGCTACCGCGCCTCGCAGGGCTGGCAGGCAGGGACCGGCCGGTAAGAGAAGAGAAAGAAACCGCGCGGTCTATTTGATCGCGGCTCACGCGTCACACGGTCGGTTACGTCGGGGTTTACGGCTTCCCTCGCGTGGGGTGCATGCCGGATCAGTGGTGGGTGAGGGGGAGTCAAGATGCGATTGTGTCTGAGAGTTGCCAGGCCAGAGGCCGTCTCGAGGGCCGCTGTAGCGGCGCTTGAGGTGTGTTAAAAACAGGGCGATCGGTCTCGTATTGACATACCGTTCATGCTGTTTTTAAATCGTGGAGTGCCGACAGCACACGCGGACCAGGGGAGACGGCGTGGACATCGACGTACTAGGCGCACTGGACGTGAGGGAGAACGGGGTGTCCATCGCCCCGACGGCGCCGAAGCCACGCCAGGTTCTGGCGCTGCTGGCCCTGCACGCGGACCGGGTCGTGCCCGTCGCCTCGCTCATCGAGGAACTGTGGTCGGGCCGGCCGCCGCGCAGCGCGCGCACCACCTTGCAGACCTATGTCCTGCAACTGCGCGAACTCATCGCGGCGGCGCTGGCCCGGGACCCGGGACAGCAGGACGGTGCGGGAGGGCAGCGCCGTACCGCCAAGGAGGTGCTGCTCACCCTGCCCGGCGGATACCTGCTCTCCTCCGGCGGCGGCACCATCGACGTCCGGGAGTTCGAGCGGCTGGCCGGGCTGGGCTACCGGGCCATGGACGCCGGTGACTTCGCGGGCGCCTCCCGCACCCTCGCCGCCGCCCTGGACCTGTGGTCCGGCTCCGCCTTCGCGGACGTGCACACCGGGACCCAGCTCGCCATGGAGGCCAAACGCCTCGACGAGAGCCGGCTGTGCGCCCTCGACCAGCGCATCGAGGCGGACCTGCGACTCGGCCGGCACCGCGAGGTGCTCGCCGAACTCACCGTCCTGACGAGCCGTTACCGCACCCATGAGAACCTGCACGCCCAGTTCATGATCGCACTGCACCGCTCGGGACGGCGGGGCGAGGCGCTCAACGCCTACCTGCAACTGCGCACCACCCTCGGGCGCGAACTGGGCCTGGAACCGTCACCGCGGCTGCGCCGGCTCCAGCACTCGATCCTGATGTCCGGGCCCGAGACCGCGCTGGGCCCGACGCCACCCGCCCGCGCCACCCGGTCCGCGCCCGACCCGGACGCCGGACCCCTGACACCGACCCACTGATCCCCCGGCCCGCGGGGCGGACCCTGGAGGCATCCCTCATGACCAGTGAGCCGACGGCACCTTCCGACGGCCACGGGGAGATCCTTGCCGAGCTCACGGCCGTGCTGGCCGACGTCGTGCACGCCGACCCCGACCGGATCGACCCCGAACAGCCCTTTCCCGTGCTGGGCCTGGACTCCCTGCTCACCGTGGAGTTCACCGCGGCCATCACCCGGCACTTCGGCGTCCGCATCGCCGGCGCCGACCTCTACGCGTACTCCACGCCGGCCCTCCTCGCCCGCCACCTGGCGGCCCTGCGCCGCGGTGCCGACGACGCCCCCGCCGTCCAGGACCCCGGCGCCGCGGCCGCGGTGCTGCAGGTACTGCGCCGGCAGCTGGCGCAGATCCTGCACTGCGACCCGTGGGAGATCGACGGCGGCGCCGCCTTCGCCGAGCTGGGCATCGACTCCGTCCTGGCGTCCGGTTTCGTCGCCGGCGTCAACCGCGTCTACGGCCTGAGCGAACGCCCCGTCTCCGTCCACGAGCATCCCAGCCTCGCCGCCATGGCCGCCTACATCGCCTCCCGCACCGGCGGCGCGGTGACCCCGGCGGCGCCGGCCGCCGGCAGCGGTGCTCCGGCCGCAGCGGGCCCACGGCAGGAACCGGCGGCCCCGCAGACCGGTGGCGAGGCGCGGCAGGAGCCGCCGGCCGCCGCGGCCGCGAAGCGACCCCCGCTGTCCCAGGAGGAGGTGGTCGCGCTCCTCGACGCGGTGCGCGGGGACCGGATCGGCGTCGACGAGGCCGCCGCCCTCCTGGCGGACCGTTCCGCCTGACGGGAACGCCACCCGTGGCGCACCGGCAGCTCCCCGCCCGCTTCGGCCCCGGTGGCCCCAGGGCCGCGACGCCGCGCCGTCCGCACCGGGACGGCGAACCGAGACGGACTGACACGACATCATGACCCTCACCGCATCGGAGCCCCTCGGCGCCGGGACCGCACCGCCCCACGAGACGGTGCCCCCGGTGAAGCTGTGGCTGTGCCCCAACGACGCCCTCCCGCCCGCCATCGCCGCCGTCCTGGCCTCGCACTGGCTCGACGAGCGGGAGCACGCCACCGCGGCCCGGTTCCTCTTCGAACGAGACCGCCGGCAGTACCTCGTCGCCCACACCCTGGTCCGCCGTGCGCTGGCGCTGGAAGCCGGACTCGCCGAATCCGAGCTGGTCATCTGGCGTTCCTCGCGCGGACGGCCCTTCCTGCAGCCGTCGCCCGGCGGCCTGCCCCGAGGCGGCGACCACCTGGACTTCAACCTCTCCCACGCGGGCGGCTACAGCCTGCTCGGCATCGTCCGCACACAGCGCATCGGAGTCGACGTCGAGGGCCTGGGGCGGGAGGCGGGCGCACTGGAGACCATCCTGACCACCTTCACCCCCGAGGAACAGCGGTGGGCGGCCGATGCGCCGCCGGGACGGCAGCGGGACCGCCGGGTGCTCAGGCTGTGGACCCTGAAGGAGGCGTACTCCAAGGCCCGCGGGCTCGGACTCGGGCTGCCCTTCGACGAGTTCTCCTTCTGTCTGGCCGATGACCGGGGCGTGCTCGGCTTCCGGCCGCCCGCCGACGACCGGGCCGGGCGCTGGCGGTTCCTGGAACTGGAGCCGGTGCCCGACGTGCTGGCCGCGGTGGCCGTACCCGCCGACGAGGGCTGCGCCCCGCACCTGGAGCTGCACCAGGGGTTCCCGTGGGACCGGTCCGCACCGCACACCGTCGTCCTGCCCGAGCCGGTGGGCCCACCGCCGGACCCGTCCGATCCCCGCCCCGGCCCGCGGGGGCGGGAAAAGAGCACACGCGCCGCGAGTTTATCCGCCGTTTCAAAAGCAGAACCGGAATCGAGAGTTCAATTCCAGTGAAGGTGCGGGTGTTTCCGAGCGCCGTACGGACCCGTCCGGCACCCCGTGTGGAGCACCGCTAGAGGTCCGCTACAGGAAAACGCTTGTAGGGCACGGACACGGCTAGCGTGCGTAACGGCGGAGATTTCTGGCCACCAAAGGAACTGGACAAGGAACTCGACGAGGTGGGGAGGCCACCATGAAGATTCAGGTTCTGGGTCCGTTGAGTGCCGAGGTCAACGGGGGATCTATCGTTCCGACGGCCGGCAAGCCGCGGCAGATTCTTTCGCTGCTGGCGCTGTACCCGGGGCGGGTCATGCCTGTTCCCACGCTCATGGAGGAACTGTGGGGAACCGAGCCTCCGGCGAGCGCGCTGACGACCCTTCAGACCTACATCCTGCAACTGCGCAGGCGGCTCGGCACGGCCATGGGACCGGGCGCGCCGACCGGGGCGAAGGACATTCTCGCCACACGGCACGGCGGATACCTGCTGCAGATCGACAGAAGCTGTGTCGACGTGCACCAGTACGAGGAGCTGGTCCGCCAGGGCCAGACGGCGTTCGAGGAGGGGGACGACGAGGTGGCCGCGGCGCGGTTCCGCGCGGCCCTCGACCTGTGGACCGGGGCCCCGCTGGTCGACGTGAAACTCGGCCCGGTCCTCGACATCGAGGTGATGCGGCTGCAGGAGAGCAGGCTGGTCACCGTGGAGCGGCGCATCGACGCCGACCTGCGGCTCGGCCGCCACTCGGAGCTGATCGCCGAGCTGACCGAGCTGACCGCCCGGCATCCGCACCACGAGGGGCTGCACTCCCAGGTCATGGTGGCGATGTACCGGTCGGGCCGGCAGGCCACCGCACTGGAGGTCTACCGCAGGCTGCGCATGCGCCTCATCGACGACCTCGGCGTGGAACCCTCCCCGCAGCTGCAGCGCCTGCACCAGGCCATGCTGTCCGTGGACCCGCAGCTGGACGTGCTGGCGGGGCCGCGCCACACCTCGACGTTCGACCTGTTCGCGGCGTGACGGACGGCACCGCCCGCTTCCGCGGAAAGCCGCGGGAATTGCGCGGGACTTTCGGCGGGATTCCGCCGGCACGCGAGGAAGTGCGCTGACGCGGTATATCCCGTCGAGGCCCGGCGCGTTTCATTCGGCCTCCATCATTTCTCCAGTGCGGACGGTCATGCTTTCCCGGCCGGCCGTATCGGATGACGAACCATGAGAAGGGCCTCTCGTCATGGTGCCCACGTTGACCGAGCCCCTCAGCGGGGTGCTGCACGAACTCCTCACCGCGCGCAGCCTGCGCGAGCGCAACAAGGAACTCGTCCTCGCACTGGTCGAGTCGGGCAACCGGGGCGAGGTCAACCAGCTCACCCGCCACTGGGCGGGCCTCACCGGCACCGGGCGGGCGCTGCCCGACGGGCTGGGACTGACGGTCGAGAGCATCCTCGCCGACGGCGACGTCGTGGTGCTGCGGGCGACCGCGCGCGCCGGGCGGGCGGCCTGGTCGCTGGTCGCGGAGTTCCGCTTCGACGCCGCGGGCCGGATCGCGCAGTGCCACGACATGCTCGTGGCCGGGAACGCCGGCGAGCCGCACGCGTTCTGACGCGCTGCAGACCGGCTCGGGGACGGTTCGCGGGGCGCTGGAGGAAACGGACGCGGGCGCGCCGGCACAGCTAGCGTGAAGAGGCCGACGTGTGGAGGCGGCCATGAGGGAGCGTCAGAGCGGCCGGTACGCAGCACCGTCACGACCGCAGCCGTGCGCCTGCCGGACGCCCGGGCCGCCGATGCACGGCCGGCCCGGACCGAAGGGGGCGCGCGGTGCGGCCCGGCGAGGCAGGGGCGTGCGCACCGGGGCGCCTTCCCGCCGCCTCCCGCCCCCCGCGGCGTCGCCGCGCCCTCCGGGGCGCACGGGCCGGTCCGCCGAGCCGGCGGGCGCACGTCCGTTCCGTACGGGGGTGTCCGAGAGGGGGAGGCGATGAACGACGGCCGGACGGGCGCCGTATGCGCCGTGATCGACCCCGAGCGGGGAACCCACGGCACCCTGGAAGTGCACGGACCACTGGACCCCGCCCGCTTCCACCAGGCCCTGCACCGCATCGCGGAGATCCGGCCGGGCGCCCGGCACCCGGGCCCCCGGCTGCTGCGCCACGGGCCCGACCTGCACACCGTCGAACTCCCCGGCGGCGACGGGACGTCGGCGCCCTATCCCGCCGGTCTGCTCGCCGACCTGCTCACCGCCGCGCCCGAGCCCGGACCGCGGCCCCGGCCCGGCACCGCAGCGGCCACCGGACCGGCCCGGCGGCCCTGCGGAACGCTGCCGCGCACCCAGCCGGTCACCCCCGTGCAGCAGCAGCGGCTCGCCGAAGCCCTGGCCCGGCCCGAACACCAGGCCGAGCAGGTCGTCTGGCGCTGGTACGGCCCCCTCGACACCGCACGCTTCCGGGCCGCCTGGCAGGCCGTCGGCGAACGCGAGAGCGTGCTGCGCACCGCCTTCGTATGGGACCCGCGGCCACGCGCCGTCGTCTTCGACCGCGGCCGCACGGACGTCGTCCACCACACCCACGGCACGGCGGTCCGGCGCGCGGCACTGCTGGCCCGCGAGCGTGCCCGCGCCTTCGACCTGCGACGCCCCGGAGCCGTGCGGGTGGTGCTGCTGGACAGCGGCCCGGCGGATCCGGCGGCACCCTTCACCGACGTGCTCGTCACCTACCACCGTGCCCTGCTGGACAGCTGGAGCATCCGGCTGCTGATGCGCGAGTGCTGCCGCGCCTACCTCGCCGACGGCGTGCTGCCCGGCGGCGAACGCCGTCCCGACCTCGGCGACTGCGCCCGCTGGCTCCGCGCCCGGGACCTCACCCCGGCCGGCGGTCTCCGGCACCGGCCCGCCCGCCCGAAGGCCCCGCCCGGCGCACCCCGGCCCCGCCCGGCCGGCGGCTCGGGCACCGGCGTGCTGCGCGCCGCCCTGTCCCCGCAGGACAGCGCGCACCTCGCCCACTGGGCGGCGCGCTGGGGCGTCGCGGAGAGCAGCGTGCTGCAGGCGGTGTGGGCGACGCTCCTCTACCGCGCGTCCGGCGCCGCGCCCGGGCCCGCGACCGTCGGCTTCGGCCTGGACTTCCCCGGGCGGGGACTGCTCCTGGAGGGCATCGAGGGCGTCCCCGGACCGTTCGAGAACGCGCTGCCCGTCACGGTCGACGTCGACCCCGCGCTGGAGCTGCCCGCACTGCTGCGGGAACTGCGCGACCGCGTCCTGGACATGGCCGCGTACGAAGGGACGGCGGCCGGAGAACCGGCCGCCGGCGGTGACCCGGGGGCACGGGCCGGCGGCCTGCTCGCCTTCGACTGCGGCCCGCGGCCCGAGACCGCCTACGGTGACGAACTCGCCGCGCACGGGATTCGCCTGGAGGAGCAGGAAGCCGCAGGATCGCCCGCCGGGTACGCCCTGCGGCTGCGCGTCGGCCACGACGCCCGCCGCGCCCTCGTGCTCACCTGCGCGTACGACCGCGACCTCGTCGACGGCGGCACCGCCCGCACGCTGCTGGCGCACACCGCACGGCTGCTGCGCCTGCTGCCCGGCGCCGCGACCGCCGGAACCACCGTCGGCGACGTGCTGGCCCTGCTGCCGGACGCGGCCACGCCCCGGGTGCCGGACGGTCCCGCCGCCCGGGACGCGGCGCCGCTGCTGCCGCTGCGCGGCGCGTCGGCGCCCACGGCGGCGACCGTGTGCCTGCTCGACGTCCCGGGCGCACCGCGCACCGGGCACCGGGAACTCCTGCGGCACTACCGCGGCCCGGAGGCGCTGACCGCGCTGCGGGTCACCACCGGCGGGGAAACCGCCCAGACCGGCGCCCTGGCCGCACTGGCCCGCTCCTGCGACCGGCTGGTCCTCGGCGGGTACTCCGGCGCCGGCGCCCTCGCCTGCGCACTGGCACACCAGGTCACCGGGCCCGGGGTGCGCCCGCCCCTGGTCGTGGTCGGCGGCGCCTGCGACGACCCGGACGGCCCCCGCACACTGGCGAGCGCGCTGCAGCGGGCCGGCGCGTCGGCGGCCCGGCACTGAGCCGCCGCGCCCCCGCCCGCCCGGCACGACCGCGGGGCGTGACCGTCACCTGGGCCAGTCGATGTCGTCGTCACCGGGCGCGGCGGGCAGCGGTCCCGATCGGCCGGAGCGGCCCTCGCGGGCAGCACGGCGGGCAGGAACCGACTGCTTCATGGACGACTCCCGTGGCGATACGGACGGGACGGCTCCCGTGACCTTGGCGGGCCGGTGCGCAGGCACCGCCACCGACGCTTGAGATGCTCCCCGGATCCGGTAAAGAACCGCTCGAGGAACGCAAGAGAGTCCCGTGAGACCCGCACGAGGCCCAAGGCACGGCCTCTGGCAAAACATTGCCCGGCTGTTGCCCGGCCCCCTACGCTCGTTGCGGCTCGCGGTGGCTCGCCCGTCCCGCCCCGCGGCCGCCCCCCACTCGTCCGTCCCCAGGGAATGGTCACATGCTGCAACAGCCCGCGTTCGGCAGCCGTCTGAGGAAACTGCGCCAGGCCCGCGGGCTGTCCCAGACCGCGCTGGCCGGCGACGGCATGTCCACGGGATACCTCTCCCGGCTGGAGTCCGGCGCCCGCCAGCCCACCGAGCGGGCCGTCGCCTACCTCGCCGAACGGCTCGGCCTGGAGGTGGCCGACTTCGAGGAACCCGCGGGCGGTTCCCTCGCCAACGCGCTGTCGCTGGTCGCCTCCACCGGTTCCGACGCGGCGCTGGAGACGCTCCGCGAGGCCCTGGCGGCCGAGGGGCACGAGACGCCGGCACTGCGCTGGCAGGCGCTGTGGCAACTGGCCCGGCAGCGCCGGGTCCAGGGCGACCACGTCGGCGAACGCGAGTACCTGGAGGAGCTGGTGCAGCTCGGCGACACGGTCGGGCTGACCGCGCTGCGGGTGCGCGGACTGACCCGGCTCGCCCGCTGCCTGCGCTCGCTCGGTGACATCAAGGACGCCCTCGACGCGGCGATGACCGCCCACCATCTCGCCCGCGAGGACGACCTCGACGTGGAGGACCGTGCCGCGGTGCTGCTGGCCCTGGTCTCGGTGGAGGGCGAGGCCGGCCGGATGCCGGACGCGCGGGCCCACGCCGACGAGCTGGTCGAACTGGTCGCCGGCCGGACGGACGCGTTGTGGGCGGAGGCGATGTGGACCGCCGCGGCGGTGCGCCTGCGGCAGGGCGACCACACCGCCGCACAGGCCTACCTGGAGGAGGCGGTGGAGAAGTTCAGCAGCGGGGAGGACCTGGTGCTGTGGCTCCGACTCAGGCTCACGACCGGCCGGCTGCACCTGGAGAAGACGCCGCCGGACCCCGAGGCGGCCGAACGGTGCCTCACCGCGGCCGAGTCGGCACTGGCCTTCGTCGGCACCCCCGGACTGCGTCAGCAGCTGGTCGCGCTCAAGGCCGACCTCGCCTTCGCCACCGCCCGGTACGACGACGCGCGCGCCCTGCTCGGCGAACTCGCCGAGGCGGAGAACCGCATGACCTACCGGGAGCGCGTGCAGATGGACATCCTGCGCCACCAGCTGCTCATCCGCTCCGGCGACGAGCGCGGCATCCAGGGCCTGCGGGCCCTCGCCGAACAGGCCCAGGCCGACGCCAACGTCGATCTCGCCGCGCAGATCTGGCGCATCCTCGCCGAGGCGCTGGCCCAGTCCGCCGTGCAGAGGGGCTCGGCGGCGACCGGGGTGTGAGCGCCGCTCGCGCACTTTCCGGGCCCCGGCGCTGCCCACGCCCTCAGAACGGCTCGTGCTCGTCGATGTGGTCCAGGCACAGGTCGTACCGGTCCGCGGCGTGGGTCGCGTACCAGCCCTCGGGCACGGCGGCCGTCGCGGGCCACAGGGCGCGGTGGCCGGTGGCGTCGGCCAGCACCAGGAAGGTGGCGCACGCGTCGGCGAACGGGTCGTCGGGGGCCGGTCCGTCGAGCACCCGCAGATTGCCGTACTCGTCCAGGCGGGCGGCGCGGCCGGTGCGCCACATCAGGGCGGTGGCGCCGTCCGGGCCGCCGAACGGGTCGGGCAGGAACCGCTCGCCGCTGGCCCCCGGCGCCCCGGCGTAGCCCCGGGCCACACCGGCGCCCGCGATGTACAGGGATCCGGTGCCGCCCGGGCCCACCGGGCGCAGCGCCGGGTCGAGGAGATAGGCCCGGTGGCCGGGAGCGGGGCGGGCCGGGGCACCGGGCACGTGCTCGACGACGAGCCTCGCCTCCGCCCAGCCGCCGCTCACCGTCAGCTCGGCGCCCTCGGTCCGGGCGAGCGACACCAGCGCGCACAGCACGTCGTCGGCGCCGCCCAGCACCACCCGGGCCCCCTGCCGGCGCAGCCACCCCAGCACCTCGTGCGGCACGTCACGGGTGACGGAACCGTCCGGGACGTGCACGCGGGCGCCGCAGGCCAGGGCGCTCAGCAGGCCGATCGCCGCGTCCCCGTCCGGGTAGCCGCGCACCAGCCAGGCCGCGTCGGCCGGTGCCGCCAGCGTCGCCGCGGCGACGGCCTCGCCGCCCACCGCCACGGTGCCGCCCTCACCGGGCAGCAGCAGGAGCGGGTCCCCGCCGCGCGGCGGCCGGATGCGGTCGGCCTCCGTCACCGGCCAGTGCCCGGCCGGCGGCAGCCGGTCGGCGGCGTCCTCGCGGACCAGCCGGGCCGCGCCGGGCACGGCCGGCAGCAGCAGGTCGGCGGTCTCGTCGAGCAGCAGCACCACGGGGGCCGGCGACTCGTCGAGATCCAGCGACGGGTCGACCGGCAGCAGCGCGGCTCCCGTCTTCGCCACGGCGATCGCGGCCACCGCGAACCCGGCCGGTGAGGACAGCGCGGTGAGCACGCAGCTGCCGGGACCGGCCTTGTGCTCGATGAGGGCGTGTGCCAACAGGTCGGAGCGGGCGTCGAGTTCGGCGTAGTCCAGGCCGTCCAGCGCCGGCGCCCCGGGCGCCCGTGCCACCTGGGCCGCGAACAGCGACGCCACGTCCTGCCGGACGGGCGGCACGTCCGCGCCCGCCCACACCCCGCCCCCGGCGGCAGGTCCGGGCAGCAGCCGCAGCCGGCCGATCGGCGCCTCGGGTGCCTCGAGGGCCGAGCGCAGTACGGCGACGAGCCGGCCGGTGAGACTGGCGGCCGCCGTCTCGCCGACCGTCTCGCGGCGGAAGGTGACGGTGACGGCGATCCCCGCCGGGGCGCCCGCGGGGCTCTGCCGCTCCGTCAGCGTCAGCCCCAGGTCCGCGGCCGGGACCGCGGGTGTGCAGTGCTCGGCGTGCACGGACAGTCCGGCCGCCGTGAATCTGCCGACGCACTCCTGGAGCACGGTCAGCGCGATCCCGCCGGGCAGCGCCGCCAGCGCCGCCTCGCCGTCCCGGTAGGCGGCCAGGTCCCCTTCGCGGACCCGGCGCAGCAGCTCGGTGAAGGCCGGATCGCCGGACGTGTCGACCGTCAGGGCCAGGACCCGTCCGTACGGGCCGACGGCCTCGCGCAGCGCGGCGGTGTCCCGGGCCGGGACGGGGGCCGCGACGGTGACCCGGTCGCCCGCGCCGAGCCGGTTCAGCAGGGCGGCGAGCGCGGTGTGCACCACCATGAACAGCGTGGTGCCGTGCTCGGCGGCGAACCGGGTGAGCCGCGCGTGCAGATCCGCGTCCAGTTCGCTCTCCAGGAGGCCGTGCGGGGCGTGGGCCGCGCCCGGCGCGCTGCCCGGCAGCGGGGTGGGCGGCAGGTCGCCGGCGACCGCGCGGGGGGCCGCGTCCAGCCCGGCGGGGGAGTGCCGCGGGGTGGCCCCGGTGGCCCGCGCGCCGTAGGCGCGGGCGATGTCGGCGGCCAGCGGCACATGGGACCACAGGTCCACCGACTCGGCGGGCAGGGCCAGTTCCAGCAGGTGGTCGTCGGCCGCCAGCGCGTGCAGCCGGGTGCCCGCCGAGCCGAGCCGGGAGTTGCGCAGCGAGGGGTGGCGCCGGCCGAGGTCTTCCAGCGCCGCCGCCAGGGCGCGGCCGTCCAGCGCGCCGCGCAGCCGCACCGAGAACTCCCGGCTGTCACCGGCCGTGGCGCCCGGCCCGGTCAGCGCGGCCGGGGCGTCGCCGACCAGCGCGGCGAACGCGACGGGGGTCGGCGCCTCGTACAGCGCCCGGACGCCCGGCTCGGCGCGGAGCGTCTCGCGGACCCGGCGCAGCAGCCGGTGCGC
Organism: Streptomyces sp. NPDC048192; assembly: GCF_043202415.1. Taxonomy (NCBI): domain Bacteria; kingdom Bacillati; phylum Actinomycetota; class Actinomycetes; order Kitasatosporales; family Streptomycetaceae; genus Streptomyces; species Streptomyces sp. NPDC048192. Next base: position 6,044 of record NZ_JBIDAL010000030.1, on the reverse strand, counting down.
CGACGCCGCGTCGCCGCCGATGCGGAAGAAGTCGGACTCGGCGTACACCTGGTGCCTGGGCCGGCCCACCGCCTCGGCGAACAGGTCGCGGACGATCTCCTGGACCGGCGTGCCGGGCTGGGTGCCGGGGTGGGCGGCGGCGGAGGCGGGCGCGGGCAGGGCCGTACGGTCCACCGTGCCGTCGGCGTTGTGCGGCAGAGCCGGGACGACCACCAGCGCGGACGGGATCAGGTGCTCCGGCAGCCGCTCCCGGAGACGGCCGCGCAGGGCGGCCTCCAGGCCGGCGGTGCGGCCGGCGGTGGCCGGGCTGTTGGCGCACCTGCCGGGCTCGGTGACGGGCGCCGCGTACCCGGCGGTCGGCACGCCCGCGGGGACCTGCCCGGGGTCGAGCAGCACCAGGTCGAGGAGGTCGGGGCTCTCCCCCCAGGTGAGCAGGGCCCGGTAGCCCAGGCGCTCGGCCATCCGGCACAGCCACTCCGGGTCGGGGGCGGGGGCGTCCCGCGGCGCGAGGTCGATGCTCTCGCGGGGGTCGAACAGGGACTCCATGGCGGTGTACTCGTCGTGCACCCGGCGGTTGGGCACCCCGGCCAGCCGCAGCACGGCGGGCCGCGCCGTCGACAGGCGGTGCTCGGCCTCGAGGGCGCCGGCGACGTCCCGGCCCCAGCGGAGCGTGGGCGCACCGGTGAGGTCGGCGACCGGCTCGGCCGTGGAGAGCACCGCGTGGTAGCGGTAGCGGGTCAGCTCGTTGTGGTGCCGGCCCCGCACGGCGCGTACGTCGACCGCGCGTACGGCGGGCAGGTCGCGGGCGAGCGCGGCGAACACGGCCGGGGAGAGCAGCAGTTCGGGCTCCGCGGCGACCTGCCGGTCGATGGCGCGGCGCAGCGCCTCCCGGTCGCTGCGGGCGGCGCCGGGCCGGGCCAGCGCGATGCCGGTGTGCAGGCAGCGGGCGAGGTCGAGGTTGCGCAGGTCGCCGAGGAACAGCGAGCCGCCCGGGGCCAGCAGCGGCAGCACCTTCTCGATGACGGTGCGCAGGTGGGCGAGGCTCGGCAGGCGCCGGATCACGGAGGTGACGACGATCGCGTCGAAGTGGCCGGCGGGCAGGCCGCCGGTGTCCTCGGCGCCCCGGCAGTCGAGCCGGACCTTGTCCTTCAGCACCGGATCGGCCTCCACCCGCGCGGTGAGCGCGGCGACGGCGGCGGGGGAGAAGTCGGTGGCCCAGTACTCGTGGACCTCCTCGTCGCGGGCGAGGTGTGCCAGCAGCAGCCCGCTGCCCGCCCCGATCTCCAGGACGTGGCGGCGCGGCAGCTCACGGACCCGGTCGAGGGTGGCGTTCCGCCACTCCCGCAGCTGCTCCGGCGGGATCGGCAGGGCGTCGTAACTGCTGTGCCGGCCGGTGAGGCCGGCATCGAAGCCGGCGCCGGTCGTGCCGTCGTCGAGCACCTGGGTCTGTCTGCGCTCGGCGGTCCACGCATCCTCCCCGGCCGTGCCGGCCGCCGGTACCACGTGGGCCACCAGGCGTTCGTCGCCGTCCTCGGTCCCGTACACGGACACCGCGGCGGCGGACACGGCCGGGTGGCCGGTCAGCACCGACTCCACCAGGAGCGCACCGGCGCCGCCCGGGGCGGGCCGGTGCGGGGCGGCGAACACCTCGCGCGCCCGGCGCGGTTCACAGGCCTCGATGCCCGGCACGACGGTGCGCGGCGGAGTGAGGGCGGCGGGTCGACCCCGGGTGATCAGGCCGGACAGGGCGGTCGTCAGGAAGACCACCGAGACGCCGTGGGCGTGGACGGCGTCCTGAAGGCGGTCCGGGTCGGCGAGGGCGTCCTCGCCGAGGCCGACCAGCCGGGCACCGGCGGTGAGCGTCGCCCACACCTCGAGAACGGCCGCTCCGGTGGCGGGCCCGGCGGCCAGGGCCACCGTGTCGGCGGGGTCCAGCCGCAGGTCGGTCGAGCGGAGGAAGTCCAGCACGGCGCGGTGCGGTACGACGACGCGCTCGGGGGCGCCGGTGCCGGTGAAGGTGTAGCGGACGTGGAGGGCGTCGTCCGGGCCGGTGGTCTGCTCGGGCAGGGCGTCAGAGCCCCTGGCGATCCGGGGAGCCTCCTCGTCCAGCGCGACGACCACCGTGTCCAGGCCCGCGTAGTCCGCGGCGTCCGCGCCTTCGGTCAGCACCGCGGTGGCCGCGCTGTCGCGCACGATCAGCCGGCGCCGCCCGGCCGGGCCGGCCGGGTCGACCGGGACACAGGCGGCGCCGGCCCGCACGATCCCGAGGAGCGCGGTCACCATCTGCGGGCCCGGCCGCAGCGAGGTCACCACCCGGTCGCCGCGGCCGGTGCCGCGGGCCCGCAGGTACGCGGCGAGACGGTTGGCCGCGCGGCTCAGCTCCCGGTAGGTCAGGCGGATGCCACGGCCGTCGGCGTGCCGCGGACAGTGCACCGCGATCGCGTCGGGACGCTCCTGGACCTGCTGCTCGATGAGGCCGGAGATGGACATCGGCACCCGCTCCTTACGACAGAGCCTTCCGGCTTCCGGCTTGGCAAAACGTTGCCTGAATGTTGGCAACAGTCGCCTGAGATGGCGTCTCGGGCCGGTCGAGCGGTGATGGAGTCGCAGATGACGAGGGCGAGTTGTGGCCGGCGCGAGCGTCGGAGGGTTGCCAAGCACGCCGCGCCTCTGCCGTACCGCCGCCGTAGAACGCCGAAGCCCCCGGCGGGCAAGGCTGCCTGCGGGGGCGTCACGGGATGGGGCACTGGTGCCCGGGCGCGGATCAGACGGAGGCAACCGCCGGCCAGTCGATGCCGGCGGTGGCGGGGGCGGTGGGCCAGTCGATGCTCGCCTGGGTGGCGGTGGCGGGGGCGACCGGCCAGTCGATGCTCGCCTGGGTGGCGGTGGCGGGGGCGACCGGCCAGTCGATGCTCGCCTGGGTGGCGGTGGCCGGGGCGACCGGCCAGTCGATGCTCGCCTGGGTCGCGGTGGTGGGAGCGGTCGGCCAGTCGATGGAGCCCGTCGCGGAGACCGTCTTCGGCGCCGTCGGCCAGTCGATCGCGTTCGCGGCGGTGGCGGCACCGGTGGTGGAGAGGGCGGCGACGGTGGTGGCGGCGGCGACGGCGATCCGGGCGATGCGGTTCATGGCGGGCTCCTCGGTGTCAATTTCGTGTTCGTTGCTTGGCAACCTCTTGCCAAGAAGGTTGGCAAACACATCTCGCGAATCACTGGGGAATTGGTCGAATTAGACTCAAGGTGGGCGCGAAATACGTTCCTGGGGCCCTGCGTGCCCCGCCGCCTTGCCAGGCTGAACTACCTATGACCTGCGGAGATTTGGAGCCCAGGCAGAATCAGGAAGCCTCTGGCAACGCTTGGCAATCCCTGGAAAAGGAGTCGGCGCGGCTCGGGGGCGGGGGCCGCCGGCGCCTCGTCCGCCCCGTTCACTTGAGCGCCGCCTGAGCGCATGTTGCCAACTCCTCATCACTGGCGGCAATCTATTGCCAACCATCAGGCAATAAGTTGCCTCAATCATTTCAGTGACGGGGGGAGGCCCCGAAGTGAACGCGGTGTCCCACGCTGAGCGAAGGGTCCATCTGAACTCGGCCGGTGCCGGCCGCATGCCCGCCGCCGTACGCGACGTCCTCACCGAATGGATGCGCTTCGAGGACCGGTACGGGCCCTACGAGCTGGAGGAACGCCTCGACGACGTCCTGCACGGGGAGATCCACGAGCGACTGGCCGCCGTGCTCGGCGCGCCACCCGGCGACACCGTGGTGTGCACCGGGGCCGCCGACGCGTTCGCCGCCGTTCTGTCCCGGCTCCCGCTCGGCCCGCGCGACCGCGTCTGGACGACCCCCTACGAGTCGGCCGCCCACCTCAGCGCCCTCTTCGCCCTGCGCGCCCGCACCCGCTGCCGGCTGGAGGTCGTACCCCTGCGCCCGGACGGGGACCTGGACCTGGAATGGATGGCCGCGCACGCCGGCGACGACCTCGCCCTGGTCTCGGTGACGCAGGTCCCGGCGGGCTGCGGCATCGTCAACCCGGTGGAGGAGGCGGGCCGGATCCTGGCCCCGTACCGCTGCCTGTACGCCGTCGACGCCTCCTACGCCGTCGGGCAGCTCCCCGTGGACGTCGCCCGCATCGGCTGTCAGCTGCTGATCGGCGACGGCTGGCGTTTCCTGCGCGGCCCGCAGTCCGTCGGGTTCGCCTACGTGGCACCGCAGTTGCGCCAGGCTCTGGTGCCGTACGGCGGTCTGCCGGTCGTGCCGCCGCACGGCGCCGTCGTCGCCGCGTTCAACGCGGCCCTGGCCCGGCACACACCGGTGGCCGCACCCGCGCCCTCGGACAACGGCTCCCGCCTGCGCGCCGCGGTGGAGAACACGTCCGGCACCGGACTGATCGCCCCCGGCCGTGTCCAGTCCGGCATCGTCACCTTCCGGCACGAGGAACTGCCGGCCGCCCTGGTGCGCCGCCGCCTGGCGGACCGTGGAGTCGTCGTGTGGAAGACGGTCGCGGAGGAGACCCCGCTGTACCTGCCCGGGCGCGGTGTGGTCACGGCCGTACGGGCGTCCGTGCGCCCCGACGACCCCGCCGAGGACATCGAGCTGTTCGCCGACGCCCTCCAGGACGCCGTGGCCGAGGGGCTGCCGCGGTCCGCCCGTGTCCCGCGTCCGCGCTCCGCCGTACCGGTGCCGCACCCTGCCGTCCGTGCGGCCCGCGGCCCGGATGCGGCTCCGCCGAGCGGCCGGCGACGGCATCTGACCCTGGTGTCCGGCGGTCCGCCGCACGCCGACCGGCTCCAGCCCGGGGCGTGAACGGCTCCCGGCCGGCCGGAGGACCCGGCCGGGAGGGCGGCAGGCGGACTCGTGGCCCGGGTTTCTCGCGGTGCGTCAGCGCAGCCGCGCCCGAAGAGTGGAAAGGACGGCGGGCGCCTGCTCCTCGAGGTAGAAGTGGCCGCCGGTGAACACCTTCAGCTCGAACGGCCCCGCGCTGTGCTCCGCCCAGGCCCGTGCCTCGTCCGGTGTGACCCCCGGATCGTCGTCGCCGGTGAGCACCGTCAACGGGCAGGACAGCGGCGGGCCCGGCGTGTGACGGTAGGTCTCCGCGGCCCGGTAGTCGGCGCGCAGCGACGGCAGCACCATGCGCATGATGTCCGGATCGCCCAGCACCTGGGCCTCCGTGCCGCTGAGCCGGGTGATCTCCTCGATCAGCCCCTCGTCGTCCAGCAGATGCGCCCGCTCGTCCCGCACGGTCGACGGGCCACGCCGACCCGAGACGAACAGCCCGTGCAGCACCTGACCGCGCCGCTCGAAGCGCCGCGCCACTTCGTACGCCACCGAGGCGCCCATGCTGTGCCCGAAGAACGACACCGGACGGTCGAACCAGCCCCGCAACTCCTCCACCAGCGCGTCGGCGAGCCCGTGGACGCTGTCGACACACGGTTCCCCGCGCCGGTCCTGACGCCCCGGGTACTGGATCGCCAGCACGTCGACGCCCGGGGCTAGGGCACGGGTGAACGGAACGTAGTACGACGCCGAGCCGCCCGCGTGCGGGAAGCACACCAGGCGGTGCGGGGCGTCGGGAGCCGGCTGGAAGCGCCGCACCCAGGCGCCCGTTCCCGCCTGCATGGACGCCGTGAAAGCTGTCATGAAGATGGTCTCCCTTCGGGCCGGGCGGGCCGGGCCGGCGTCACCGCGCGTGCGGCCCGCGTCGTCGGGGCGCAGACGGTACGGCACCTCGGTACAGCGGCGGCGGAACGCGGCGGGCGGCCGGTGCCGGCGCCGTCGTGCGACGAGCCCCGTGCGTTACGCCCGGACGGACGCGAGCGCCCCTCTAACGGCCGTCACTAGCCTCCGGACCAGGTGTACGCACTATTCGGTGCCGCCGCGAGACGAGTCACGGACCGACAGGAGCCGACCCAAGCATGTCTGTGGAAACGACCGCGCCGCCCGAGACGCGGACGGCGCCCGCCAAGGATGTCCGGCGTCTGGATCGGGTGATCATCCGGTTTGCGGGGGACTCGGGTGACGGTATGCAGCTCACGGGTGACCGGTTCACCTCGG
>NZ_JBIDAL010000029.1:0-61141 GCF_043202415.1 Streptomyces sp. NPDC048192 | reverse complement strand
CCTTCACCGTGAGCATGACGCTATCCGTCAGCAGCGGCGTCCGCACGGAGTTCCGCCTGCCCGGCCCCGGCGAACCTTCCCGGTCAGAGCACTAGATCGTCGCCTACGCCATGGGCATCGCCCACCTCGACCCGATCTCGCACGGCCTGATCTTCGAGTGGTTCCTAGGACGAGGACTTCATCAAGCGGGCGAAGAGCTTCACCACGTTGTCGCCTGCCTATTCGGGAAGCCGACGCCGTCGGCGGCATCACCTCCATCGGGGAGTACAAGGTCACGCCCCTGCCGGAGTTCTCCAAAACCAAGGACTTCATCCTCCTCATCAACAAGAAGCTGCTCTCTGTCGTCGAGGACAGGCGGCGAGGGGATGCCGGTCGAGGTGATCCGATACGTGCCCAACCGCTCGACCATCAGGGTGCGGAACGGCCCGCCGACTCCGGACACTCACCGATCCCGGTCACCGCCGAGGTGCACGGTGGGATCGACGTCAACGGCAAGATGTCCGCCATCAGAGCTTGATCCGAGGGCGACACGCTCTGCACGGCGTCTCTCCGGTTGGACTGGCGTGAGACGACCTGGAGTCCTCTTCGAGCTGGAGGAGGTGCAATTCGAGCCAGACGCGCTCATGCAGAAGTTCGGCCTGGTGACGAGCAGATGCACCGGCTGATCCAGTGCGCAGTGAGGTCCGGGGCGGAGAAGGCCACCTCCAGACCACGAGATCTACAACTTTCTGGTCGCAGCCATCGGCCGGTTCATCTGAGCAGTAGCCGATGCGCTTGGCGGGCGTGCGGCTGACGGCCGGTGAGCCTCAACCTCTCTGGCAGGGCCGTCTGGTTGTCAGTGCCGGGCCGTAGGGTGGTGCGTTAGCCGAAGGCCCTTCGGACGACGAAGGGAGACCCTGCGAAGCCATGCCCTAGGAAGCTGCTTCGCGAACGGGTCTCCCCTTCGCCTGACGTCGGGCCGCCGTTTCCGTCGAAGGAGTCCAGAAGCCGTGACGTCCCTTGACCGTACCTCAGCGGGTACGGACGCCTCCGCTACCCGTCTCTACCCGTGGCTGCCGGTCGTGACCACCCTGGCGACCCTCGCCACGGTGCTCGTTCTCGCCCTGACCGGCAACAGCACCGCGGCGGCCGCCGTCGCGGCCGCGGGGGCCGCGGCCGGCGGCGTGCAGATCACCGTGCACATCCGGCGCTGAGCAACGCGCGGGCGCCCTGCGGGGCCGCCCGCTCATGCTCAAGCCGGTGTGCGAGATCTCCAAGGCCACGTCCACTCCTCCCTGTCTGCGGACACAGTAGAGGCAGGCACTGACAACGCCCCCTGACCGGTGATTATCGCGAACAGGTCCGGGCCTACCGCATCCACGACTACCTGGTCCGGCACGGGCGGGTCAGCCAGCGCTGAGCCGCGCAGCGGCTGCACCCCACTAGGGGGACGAGATGAACAAGTACGTGCAGTTCATCTAGTCCCGTCGGCCCTTGCCCTCCCGGTGAGGGCCGACGGCCTTGGCCACCGGTCCGCGAGGCGTGGGTAAGAGAAGGCATCCGGCACGCCGTACCCGGTAGAACGCGAAGGCCGAGGCCGACATCTTCCGGAACTTCGCCCGGAACGCGGCGGAGTCGGCGGCCAGGAGCCGGCCGTGGGCGTTCTAGGCACCCGCCGAGTCGGTTGCGAAGATCGCAGCCTTCGTAGACCGGGTCGTCATCGAGGTCGACGCGTTCAAGGGCCATGGTGGACTTCATCGCCGACTTCGTGAGGAAGGGCAAGAAGCACGACGCCCACGTGCGGTACATGGGCTCCCAGGAGTTCATCGACTCCGTCTACGGCGTCAAGGGGACGGCTTCCGCAAGCGTGACCGCGAGATGGTCATCCTCTTCCTCGGCGACCCCCAGTTCGTCAAGAGCCGCTCGTACGATGATCACCGTGACCGCCCGCCGCAACCTTGGCACGGGCCCAGAGGCTCCCGCCCAGGGCATCCGCGCCGCACAGGCCGACCTTCTCGACGCGCTGCCCGGCGTCCGTCTGCCAGACCTCAGCGAGTTGCGAGCCCGCGGGGTTTTCGGCGCTCACTCCGCAGCACCGCCGTCCCCTCGGCGGGTCCTCGGACCGGGTGGCACGGAGGACACGGTCCCGGAGTCCTCCGCCTGACGCGCGCACTCTGCTCGCCCGGCGCGGGCAGAGTGTGCCGTGGCGACGGTCGTAGCGCAGAGGAGCCTCCGGATGGTCATGGCCCCGGGGGCTCCGTGCTGTCTCTGGCGGACGCGGCCACGGCCGTCGAAGAGCCGCCGCCGCTCGCTCCCTGCTCACACGAAGAGCCGGTACCAGAGGCGATACCGGCTCTCGGCGGCGTCGCGCTGCAACGCGAGGCCGTAGGGTCCCTGTTCGGCTTTCGGTTGGAGTCAGCAGCAATCAGGGCAGGGGCCGCCCCAGTCGGTGCAAGCCCAAGTGCGCGGATCGTCGCAGTGCCTTGAATCTGGCGCAAGCCAGATTGGGGCATGGGTGCATCAACTCGTGCACTATCACGAGGGACTGACACTTTCTGCGATCTTGGTTGCGACGGCAGACCCGCAGGTCACCGTTGCGCATGGGTCAGAACGCTGACTCTGCGTCGCAGTTTTCGCAGTCATGCATCTATAGATGCGTTGGGGCGCCCACGCATCAAACCCCGTCGAGAGACCGTGGAGAAGGACTTCCTGCCTCTTGCGGCTGCCACCATCTTGTCCACGCACCACGCTGCGGGCGGCTGCAACCGCCCGCGTGGTTCGCCTGGTTGGAGTCAGTGGCAGGTGTCCGGCGGCCGTGGGTCGCCGGACCCGAACAGCAGGGAGGCCCTGTGCCCAAGCCCCGTTCCGCCGTTTCCTGTGTGGAGAACGGCACCCCGCCCCAGCGGCGCCTCGGTGGTGCCGAGGCCGTCGTCATCATCGTGATCATCACCATGGCCGCCGCCCTGGCCACCTTCGCCGGCATGACGCTGCCCGTCGTGCTGCAGCTTCTTCTCGGCGCCGGTCTGGTCGCCGTCCTCCTGGTCGCCTTGGTCACCGGAACGTCCACCCGGGGCCTGCGTGCCGCCCTGCGCGCCCTGCTGACGTCGGCTGCGTGAGGTGACGGTTCATGTGCCGTCCCGAGAGACCGCTCACCACCAGCAATAAGGCGCTGCGCGAGCTGCAGGAGTGGCTGCGCGAACAGCGGAAGCGCACCCGGCAGGGCTACCGTGCCCTGTCGGTGCGAGCCGGCTGCCACGCCACGACGCTGCAGCGGGCCGCGTCCGGCGAAACCGTTCCGAAGCTGCAGACAGTGCTGAACTACGCACGGGCCTGCGACGCCCCACCCGAGGAAGCGCGGCTGCTGTGGAAGCGGGCCCGATATGAGGAGACTCGCCTCGCGCGGGCCGGCCGAGGCCGGCCCGCCCCGCGCCCGGCGTTCATCCGCGACTTCGTCGACCTGGGCGCGGCTCTGGTGGAGCTGTACGAGAAGGCCGGCTCACCACCGCTGCGCACCATGGAGCAGCGGGCAGGCGGGTACGGCGCCCTGCCACGCAGTAGTGCGCACCGCATCGTGAACAAGCAGGCGATGCCACACGGCCTCCGGCAGTTCCAGGCGTACCTGCGGGCCTGCGAAGTGCCGGAGGCGGAGTGGCCGGACTGGGAGGCTGCCTGGACGCGCGCGTGGCGACACGAGAAGCACGACGACTTCGTCGCTCTGGGTATCACCGCTGACAGTGCCGTGGTGGGAACGGCGGCGGCCGACGCCTGGGACATGTTGCAGGGAACTGCCGGGCGTCTTTTCCGAGACCACCCCGGTTACCTCCAAGACCGTGCCATTTCCAACCTCGATCCCCTCGTCGCCGCCAGCGACGGCACACGCCGCACGGCTTCGCTGGTCTACGAGCCGCTGTCCGAGTCGCGCCGCAAAGCCGTCCCGATGGCGCGATCCGAGCGGGTCCAGCAGGTACGAGGACGGGTTAGGCGGATAGGGAGGGCACCACACGAGCGCTTCCCCGATCGGTCCGTGCAAGGGCAGCTGCCCTTCCCTATCGGTGAGGCGGAGGTGGAGACCGGCGCCCTGTTCTAGGCGACGGGAGGCGCGCAGGTGCATAGCGAAGCCCCGGGAGGTTGTCCCAGGGCGGTTCGCTGACGGCACGGGATCAGCGTCCGAGGGAGGGACCGGAGCGTCCCTGGCTGGGTGGTTCGTAGCGGTACTCCCGCTGTGCCCGCAGGGCATTCTCGCGGGCCTGTTCGGCGGCCTGATGCTGGGCCTGTTTGATGTGGGCGGCGCGCTCCTGCACCTCGCGGGCGTGCTGGGTGGGGGCCTCGGCGGCCATGCGGGTGCGCAGCGCGTTCTCCTCCTGCAGCTTGCCTGCCGTTGCCGTGAGGCGGGTTGCCTCCTTCTGGTGTTCGCTGGCCTGTCGTTCGGCGTTAGCCGCGGCCCGGGCGACGCCGTTGTTGGTAATCCGCTCGATGTCCGGGAGCCGTTCGCGCATCGTGGCGAGCCGGGTCTGCAGCTCGTCGACGGTGCTCGGTCCCTCCCGGCGGGATCCCTGCTTCTTGAACCAGCCGACCGTCTCGGGACTGCGGATCGTGGCCCACGCCTCGCGGTGCGCGGTCTCGGCGGCCCGGCTGGCACGGAGGATCTCCCGGTACGCCGCGGTCTCCTTCTTGCCGTACTCGGCGGCGAGCCCGAGAGTCTCCTTGCGGCTGGTGCCGGCCAGCCGCAAGGCGAGGCGGGACTTGGTCTCGGCCTCATGCCGCAGCGCTTCCCCGGCCTGCTGCTCGGCGGCCCGTTCGGCGGCCGCCGTCCGCGCGAGCTGGTCGGCGCGATCCAGGACCTCGGCGACCTGCCGGGCCTGCTCCTGGCCAGGCGTGAGGGGCGCGGCCAAGGCCTCTCGCTTGGCCTCGGCCTGGCGGGCGAAGTCGGCGGCCAGGCGCTCGGCACGGCGGGCCTGCGCAGTCCGCTCAGCGCTCAGCGACGTGAGCCGCTAAGCGCCGATGTGCCCGTACGGGCGATCCCGCCACGCCCTGATCGAGCTGTGGAACACCCACGCCGCCGCCACTCCTCTGGAGGGCGACTGGGCCCTGGCCACGACCTCCTACAACCGCATCAAGGCCGAGCTCGACGGCGTCGTCGCCCGGGGCGAAACCGTCCGCATCGTCCTGGACGACGGTATGACCCATGGCGCCGGCGACTGACAACGCGGGGAGGAGGCGAACCACTTGGATCTCCGGACCGCCTCCCTGGTCGGACCGTCACGCCATACACCGGGGCGGAGTGGCCTGTGCGCCCCGCCTCGCCGCCGCACGTGTTTGCTGTCAGGCGCCCAGGTCGTTGCCGGTCAGGTGCACCGTGTACTCGACACCGGCCTGCTCTGCCTGCCGGGCCATCGCGGTGGCGTACTCGGTGCGCGCCTGCCGGTCCTGTTCGCTGATGGGCGGGTGCAGGGGGTCGGTGGCCGGGGCGGGCCACAGTTGGATCAGGTGGCGCTCACCGCGGTCACCGATGCCGGGTTCGTAGTCGTCTGCATGGCAGTACAGCCGCATCCTCACCCACTTGTCCGCGCCCGGTGACGCAGACATGGAGAGAGCGGGTTCGTCCTCTGGCCATGCTTCCGAGACCTCACCTGGGTCGAGGAGCTCCAGGTGGAGGGAACCGCCGTGGGACAGCAAACTTATCTCCTCTGCCGGCTCCCACCGGTCGGCGGTCTCCGGGGCAGGCTGACTGTCATGGACCTGGACGGTCATCTGCAGGGGTCCTGTGTCGGTGGTGGTAAGGATGACGGCGCTGGACGGGTCGACGGGTCCGCAGCGCCAGCCGTACGGCATCTCGGCCGGGTAGCCGTCGTGCTCGGCGAACCCGACGATGTAGCCGTCCTCACCGAGGTCGACGGTGAATACCGCCTCGTGCACCAGCATCAAAAGCCCCCTACTTCGCACACCGAGAGGTGCCCCTCCCTCTCTTCGGCCAGGAAGGACACCCCTCGGTGTAGCACATGCGGTGTCCTGGATCAGACGATCACATAGAAGGGGTCCGATAGCCCCGGCTTTTTCGCGTTCCGGCAACGATGGTGCCTTCGTCCGGTAGGGCTGACAGAGTGTCTCCACCCAATCGCGCCACTTCTGGGGGGAATCGTGCGCCGCTCTGTCTCGGCTGTCGTCCTGCTCGCCTGCCTGCCTCTCACCGCCTGCGCCGCAACGAAGGCCTCCCGGGCCACTCCGGCCGTCACAGTGACGCGCACCGTGCCGGCCTCGGCGTCGCCCAGGCCTAGGCCCTCATCCACCAGCCCCACGCCGACATCGCCAGCACCGGCTACGACGGCCGTTGTGGTGCGCACGGCGCCCCCGGCGACTCCTCGACCGCATCTGACGAACGCCTCTGCGGTGGTCTCGCAGTACTACCAGGACATCACCGATCACGAGTACAGAGCCGCGTGGGCACTCGGTGGCTCCAACATCGCCGGAACGACCTACGACCGGTGGGTGGCTGGGTTCGGCACGACCGAGAGCATCACCCTGGGGACCATCAGCGAGTTCGGGGCGTCCCGCGTCCACGCCGTGCTGTACGCCACCCAGACTGATGGCACGCTCAAGACGTATGCTGGCGACTACTCCGTCGCCGACGGCGTCCTCGTCGGCGCCTCGATCAGGCAAATCAGCTGACCTGGGGACAGGAGGAGTCATGAACCTGATTGAGCGTACAGCCGTCGACTTACGCCGCGACGGCTCGCCCGGGCGCCGGCGGAGGCATCCTGAACGTCGCCGGAGGCACGGTGTCGCAGTCGGCTCCACAACGGCGGTCAACAACGCCCCGGACAACTGCACCCCGCCCGGATCCGTCCCCGGCTGCACTGGCTGACCGCCCACAGGGCGACCGCATCGACGCCTTCGTGTGGTCGCCCCCGATGAGGGCGGGAACGACCACGTCTCGAGCGGACGACCTTTTGCTCCCGATTCGCCGTCGGAGCCCGCTGGAGTCCTGCCCACTCCCGGAGCGGTCGGCGTCGCTGCCGGGGGCGGGAGCATCAGCGGCGCGTGGGTGCCGTCTGCTGGGGGGCGCGGCGACAGGGCCACGCGTGGATGACGATGACGGTGCCAGCACCGGTTGCGCCGTGGATGTGGACTTCCTTCCGTCCGTCTTCGGGCCGGAACGGTTCGGTGCAGCGTGCGCAGTTCATCGGCGGAGCTCCAGGGCGAGAGAGTGCAGGGCGCGGCGGGTCTCACAGTTCGAAGCGTCATCGGTGCACTGCTCGCACAGGCCGGGGTGGTCGTTGCGGGCGGCCAGCACGGCGCGCCGCGTGCAGGAGCGGCAGGCTCGCGGGAACCAGTGCTCGCCGTCCGTGTCGCGCTCGCCGAGGTCGATCGCTGTCGCGGTGGACAGCGGCCCGGCGCACCACACGCACTCGGCGCCGCGTGCCCGCGCGTCCGGGAGGACCTCGAGCGGGGGCAGCAGGATGAGCGGCAGCAACTCGGCGGGGATGTCGACGAGTGGTCTGGTCTCGGCGGCCGTCATGCACGGGCCTCCACTTCTGAGAGGTAGCCGCCGGGGCCGAACGCGGCGGTGATGAGTGCGAGATCGTTGAGGTGGCCTGTCCCGTCGGGGCGCCGGAGTCAGAACAGGCCGTCCACCTGCCAGCCCGTCGGCGGGCAGGGCAGCAGCCAGCCCGCTGTGTGCACGGTCAGGTGCCGGACGTCGGCGAGTTCGTCAGCCGTGTTGGGTTCGATCAGCCAGAACATCCGGTCGGCGTTGGGGTCGGGGAGGACGGGGCCGTGCGGCGAGGAGTTACGGAGCCGGGAGGCCGCTGGCCAGCCTCGTATCAGGCTGAACTCGGCGAACGAGCCAGTGCGCGCCGGAGGCGATGGGGGCGAGGGTCTCCTGTTCCCATGCCGCGTGGACGGCAGCCGGGTCGTCGCTGCATGAGGCAAGCCAGGTGTCCCCGGCCTCGTATTGCGCGGCGGGCACGTCGGTTGAGCCATGACCGGACGGTATGCAGGGCGGTTGTTTCCATGTGCGCCGATTGCGGGGGATTGCGCGTGCGCTCGCCGTGTTGGAGCGGGTTGCTCAACCGAGGTCGAGTGAGGCCCTTGCCCGGCCGATCAGACGGCGTGCCTGCTGCCCGTGGACGGCGGACTCGACCAGCCGATCCCACACGCGGCCGTACAGAGCGACGTCCTCTGCGGACTCCAGCATGAACTCGGTGTTGATGGTTTCGACGACCACGTGCCGTTCATCGAAGATCCAAAACCCGTGCTTCGGGGACAACTTCAACCGTGCGCCGAACGGCACGATGCCCAAGGTGATTTGCGGCAGCCCGATGAGCCCGATGAGCCGGTCGAGCTGGCCGGCCATCACCTCAGAGGGGCCGATGAGAGCGTGCAGCGCACCCTCCCAGATGAGAACGCTGAACGTCTTGTCGCCCTCGTACAGCACCTCTTGCCGCCTCATGCGGGCGTTCACGGCCTCGTCGGTGTCACGGGGCGACTGCATCAGCTCGGCGTTCAGGATGAGCAGGTGGCGGGCGTACTCGGGCGTCTGGAAGAGGCCGGGTACGACGGTTGCTTCGTAGCCGCGGACGGTCGAGGTGCGCCGGTACTCGGCGACGTACCGGTCCTGGACGGCCCGGTGTCCGGTGGCGAGCTGACGGCGCCATGAGCGCTGCTGAGACTCCAGCCCGCGTAGCCGGCTGTGGAGGTCCGCCACCTCGCCTGGAGCTCCCAGAGCGAGCGCCCAGGCCTCGAGGTCTGCTGCTGTGGCGGTCTGCTTCCCGTTCTCCAACCGGGACACCTTTGAGCGCTGCCAGCCCAGTCGCTCCGCGAGGTCTTTGCCTTGCAGGCCGGCCTCGGTGCGCAGCTCGCGCAGCCGCCCACCGAGGGCCTCACGGCCAGACTGGTAATCCGTGCTCACCTAGCAGACGCTACCTGCGCCTGGAACTGCCTGGTAGGGACAGCGAAGTGCAAGGCGGCGTCGCGGGCCTGGCAGGCGCGGACGACTGTCTCGGCGTCCTGGAGGACGTGGACGCCGACCGTCACATCGGTCTCGTCGATCACGAACTTCACGACCGTGCGGGAGTCGAACAGCCAGAAGTCGTAGTCCGGCAGTCCGAGCCGTACAGCGTCTGCACGCCACAGGTTGCGGATGTCCTCGCCCGCGGCAACGTTGCCGATCCCGGTCGCCAGCAAGAAGCGCTGCCCTTCGGTCGGCGGGTCGTCGACGAGGCGCACCCGTCCGATCCGCTTCCCCTGCCCCGTCTGCTTGCGCACGTTGGCGTGCCAGGGGCTGGCCGGGTCGTAGTCGAAGGCCTCGCCGTTCTGGAAGCGCGTCCAGTTCGGGCTTACGCGGTCGGTGGCGTAGCCGCGCTGGGTCTCCAGCCGCCAGGCGGTGTGCTCGAAATCCGTGAACAGGTGGGTGATCTCGTCGAACGGGATCAGGTCCGGCACGCCGCCTACTCCTTCTCCTGCGACTCGTCGGCCTGCTCTGTGTCCCGTGGTGCGAAGCGGGTGAGCAGCTCGCGGGGGACGACGACGAATGTCTCCGAGTCCTTCACGTCTCGCAGCTGGGCGAGGTGCTCGGGGTCGGTGAGGTGGTCGCCCTGCACGACGAGGTCGCCGGTCTCCACGACCTCGTACAGGGTCGGGCAATTGCCATGTTCTGATGTGGTGCCGATAAACCTGAGCGTCATGGGTGCTCTCCGTTCTGGCTGGTCGAGCGTCCAGAATGCTGCGGATCGCGCGCGTACGCCGGGGGATTGCTCGAGATTGCGCCTGATGCTGAGTGAGCACTCGCCGGTCTGCAACCGCGTTGCAATGCGCGTTCTGTGGGGGTCGCTTACGGTGCCGTCATCGGCGGATGCTTGTCACACCACTCCCTGGCGCGGACCGCAGCAACGTCCTCGAAGCCCTGCGCTCCGTCCAAGTGGTCCGCCGTGCACCAGCTGGGGCAGGTCGAGGTGAGGGAACCGCCCGTCTTCAGCGGGTAGGTGGGTCCGCTCGCCACCGCCAGCTCCTGCCGCAGGATTACGGCTCGCGTGCCAAGCCCGCCGGGAGATGCGCCGCCGGATGCTGGGCAACGGCTACTGCGCTCGCAACGTCGAGGTGGACTGCCACTTCGAGTCGCTCTGCGAGTCCTGCACGTTCTTCGTCACCATGATCGAGTGAAGCGCTCCAGGTCTGGTGGAGGCTCCGGCCTGCCCCGACCTCTCCCCCGCCGACATTCCCCGCCTGGCGTCACCGCCGCGCTGACGGCGACACGGGCGCGGCGACCCCGCCGACGCACAAGCCGCTGAGCGTACCCTGATCCCCGGCCGCGACCGCGCCGCCCATCCCGCCCGTCTCCTTCACTCCAGCCAAGGAACCTGGGCGAAAGCGGCCGCAACGGGGATGTCAGCGGGCCGACCACGCAGAAACCGTGTGGTGACCTGCACGGACACGGAGACGGTTCTCCGGGTCGCGCAACAGTAGGCGCAACCCCTAGCGCAACCCGGCTCCTGGCGGCGGGCGGCGCCCGGGCCTGGCCACCAGACCTGCGCGTCTTCCCCTGCCCCGCCGATCACCATCACGCGTTCCGGGTGGACCTGCCCTGACCTGGGGCTCATCAACCGCACCACCTCCCATCAGTCAGCCTCTGAGCGGGGGCGGACCTCCGGACGCCTGTGCCGGGACATCCGGCGCGTACGGCCTGAAATGTCCCGGCGCTTGGCGGGATCAGCCGATTCCGGTGACCTGCAGGGCCGTGGTCCAGTTGTTCCTGATGGCGCTACGGGCGGCGGACAGGGTGACGGTGCCGGCACAGACGGCGTTCTTCAGCTTCGTCTCCACTCCGTCCTTGGAGTGCGCGGTCTGGGAGCCGGAGTAGGGCTCGGGCCACAGGTTGCCGGGGTCGCGGGGTGCGCCGCCGAGTTCGAGGGGGACGAGGTGGTCTTCCTCGTAGTCGGCCATGTCGGTGTCGGAGTAGCCGTAGTCGGTGATGCCCTGGGCCTTGAGGGGGTTGGTGTAGGAGGTTGGGGGGCGGACGGTGGCGGTCCAGCCGGACACGCAGATGGTGCTGTGGATGTTCGATTGGGTGACGTCGGGGTTGTAGGCGCCGGGCGTGCAGGAGGAATCGGGCAGCGGCAGGTAGGCGTGGGAACAGGTCGACGCCTGGGCGTTGCCGGCCGAGGCGGCGATCAATCCGGCGGCCCCGAGGGCCAGGGCGCAGGTGGTGGCGGTGAAGCGACGCATGTGAGGTTCTCCCGCAAAGTCGGCCCGGACAGTGGGGTGCCGGGCGGCTGACGGAATGACACCACCACTCGGTCTATGCGAGTAGACCCCGTGGAGTGAATAAAAAGTGACCTGTGCAGTTCCGAAGTACCGGGCGTCTCCCAGGTGTTGTCCTTGTTCGGCGCTCCCAACCGCAGGCGCAAGGGACGGCGATGTCATGGCCCGCTTCGATGTCGGACCGGGCTGCCGCCGTATGTGGCCGGGGGTGGATTCCCCGGATCGGGGGTTACCGCGCGACTTCTGCTTCGAGGGCAGCACGAGGCGGGCGGGGCCGACGAGGTCTGCGGAAGCCGGGCTCCTTCCCCTGGTCAGCTACGACGTGGAGAGCCAAATGAGCGACGAGAAGAAGATGGTGACCGCGCTGGTGGTCGTCGGGGTGTTCGCGGTGGTCACGTACATCGCGTTCGTCAACCCGCCGCTGGGGGTGGCGATCGGTGCCGGCGTCGCGGTGGCGACCTTGGTGTGGAGGAAGCTGCGGGAGAAGTAGCGCCGCCATCGTGAAGGTCTCCTGGACGAGCTCGTGGCCCGGGAGACCTTCGCCGTTTCCCATGTCCAGCGGCTTCTCCGGCAGGCCGACGAACCAGCTTCCATGATTTTTCCGTTCCTTCCCCCGTATCTGTCTGGATGTTGCGACTCCTTCTCTTGCAGGGCAGAGCGACGCACGAGAAGGACTGGAAGACATGGCAGTTCGACGTGTCGAGCGCGGCATGGGTGATTCATCGCCGCCGCGCTCGCCCGCCTCCGTCGAGGCGGGCGAAGGGCACACTCCGGCCGCACCGGAGAGTTCCGAGGCAGTGCTCCCTCGCCAGGCGTCGGCTACGCAGGAGGTGACATCAGACGACGCAGCCTCGGCGCACGCCCAGCTGCACAAGGAGATCAGCCAGGAGTCGTGGGAGAACCGCAACCGGCTCAGGGGCTACATCTACTCACAGGGCTACCGCGATCCAGACCTGTCGGTGCTGGAGAACGACACGCAGGTCCGCTACTACCAGGCCAGGCTGAAGCCCAACTTCGTCTTCAGCCACGGCGAGCCCTGGCCTCTGCTCGTCCAGTGCTTCCGCTACGCCCACAAAGAATTTCATCACAAGGAGGGCAAGCAGCCCAGGCCGGAGGGACACCGGAAGGCCTGGCTCCTAGCCTTCCGGGACGGCAAAGGGCCAGTGGAGATCGCCCGTGAACTCGGCATCGACCGAGGTACCGCGGCCGAGTGGCGCGACCGGGCTCAGGAGCGGCTGAAGTCCCTACCACCAGACGAGTTGGATCACCTGAGGTAGGCCCCTTCCAGGGGACACGGAGCCCGCCCTGCCCCGTGTCCCCGAGCGGAGGCCTACCGCCCGGTGCCCGCCCGGTTTGGAAAGCAGGCGAGCACCGGGGAGTGCGTGGTCTCTCTCTCCTGCGAGAAGGCCTCGTGGGATCGGCCTTAGCGGCCGCTTGAAAGGAATAGTTAGGAAGGACACTGTGCGGAACAACGCTCACGATGTCCTCGTGGAGCTCTTGCGCGAGGAGACTCGCGCCGAAGAGACCGGGGGACGCACGCCCACTCCTGAAGAGTGGGCTCACATGGACTACATCGCGGCCCGTGCCGTCACATCCGTCGACACGGACACCAGCATCGACACCGACCTCAACGCCTGCTCCGGCCCGACGGGCCTCACCAGCGCGGCCGAAGGAACCGACAACGCCATGACAACCGCATCCCTGCCGCACAGCGAGGGTCGTCAGGGCCTAACAGTTCTGGTCTTGCTTGTGGCCGTTGCCACCGGCCTGACGGCCTGGCTCTTCGTTGCCGGAGCGGCTTCCATCGGCGCCGTCACCGGAGCCGTCACCGCGTTGGTCGCCGTCCTCACCGGACTGGGCAAGACCAGCTGGCTCCTCGGACATGGCCGACGAGGCCACTCGGCAAGGGAGGGACTAATGCCACCCCACTAGGCCTCCTCCAGGACCTGCCCGCGGCCTGATAAGTCGCGCGCAGTCGCATAGCGGTCCCGGCCCCCAGCCGGGGCCGCTGTGCGTTCCTTTGAGGTCCGTTAAAAGCGCAGTGGCCGGCCGAGGAGGACCCGCTCCTTCCCGCTGCGTGGCGGCGCAGCCGGGGCGGACACAAGCGTCGGATTACCTCAACAGCCGGGCCGGATCGATCGTCAGGGGAAAGGGTTCGGTGATGTCGGTGGCCTGGCCGGCGGTCAGGCTGAGGTCCATGTAGCCGCTGCTGCCGTGCCGGGTGCCGCAGTACAGGCGGGGGGCGGGTTCGAGTTCCAGTCGCCAGTAGTGCGGGATGCCGGCCGTCGCGTATAGGGCGGGCTTCATCTTGCGGTCGGTGACTCGGGTGGAGGGCGAGGCGATCTCCACCACGAGCAGGACGTCGTGGGCGTCGATGCTCAGGCCGGCGGCCGCGGTGGCGTCCGCGTCGGCCACGACGATGTCGGGGATCAGCATGCCGTCGGGGACGATCATGTTGACCGCTTCCAGGACCTCCAGGGGCTGGCCGGCCGCGTCGGCCGCGTCCTGGAGGAGGGCCGCCAGGCGCCGGGAAGCCCGCTGGTGAGCGATGCCGGGGCTGGGACTCATGATCAGAGAGCCCCCCACCAGCTCGATCCGGTTTTTGGCGTCTTCAGGCAGGGCCAGGACGTCCGTAACCGTCCACGGCCCGATGTGACCTTCTGCTGCAACGCTCACCTTTCCTCCTGGTCTCCCCACCCCCAGTGTGCCTGCGCGAGGCCTACAGGTCGAAGGCGACCTGTTCCACGTCGGTGAACTCCACCCCCAGGCCTGGGGCGCGGCGGCCGGCGTCGCGAATGTACATCTCGCCGAGGCCTTCGGCGGTGATGTCGCGCAACTGCTGTTCCCGGCGCCGACCTGCTGGGCGTCGAAGAGCCGGGCAGCGTGGGCGGGCGGCAGGGCGAATCCCTTAGCTGCTCCGGACAGCGGGTGGGTGAACGCCGGTGTGACGGCGCGGTCCAGGCCGTCGGAGACGAGGCCCGTCGGGAAGAGGTCCCTTCAAGATCGGCTGTACGGGGCTGTGAGGGCTGGGCTCCCCGCCCAGCGAGAATTGACGCCGGGCAGGGAGATCGACCGTGGGAGAGGTCATCAGGAGCTTC
Organism: Streptomyces sp. NPDC048192; assembly: GCF_043202415.1. Taxonomy (NCBI): domain Bacteria; kingdom Bacillati; phylum Actinomycetota; class Actinomycetes; order Kitasatosporales; family Streptomycetaceae; genus Streptomyces; species Streptomyces sp. NPDC048192. The sequence continues at coordinate 46,808 of NZ_JBIDAL010000029.1, read as the reverse complement.
TGCGGGTGGTCAGTCGGCGCTGGCCATGTCCCGGATGCGGCCGAAGTGCAGTTGGTGGGCCACGGTGACGGTGCAGGTAGGGCCGTTGCGGTTCTTGCCGATAATGAGTTCGACTTCGCCGGCGTGCGGGCTGTCGGGCTCGTAGGCGTCCGGCCGGTGCAGCAGGATGATCGCGCTGGCATCCTGCTCGATCTGCCCGGAGTCCCGCAGATCCGAGACCATCGGCCGCTTGCCCTCCCGATGCTCGGAGCCGCGGTTGAGCTGGGCGCAGCAGACGATGACCGCGCCGGTCTCTTCCGCGACGATCTTCAGTTCGCGGCTGATCTCGGAGACCCGCTCATACGGCGACTGCCGGGCGCCTCGCTGGTCGGTTTCCATCAGCTGGAGGTAATCGATGATGACGAGTGGGGCGCGGCCGGTGTCGCGGGTGAGGGCCTGGATGCGGTTGCGGAGTCGGCTGGGGGATACGCGGGCGGCGTAGTCCATCCACAGTGGCAGCGTTCGCAGATCGGGCAGGATGCGCATAAGGCGGGCCCAGTCGGCGTCTTCGACGGCCGGACCGCCGTCCATCAGGCGGTGCAGTCCCACCCGCGCCCGAGCGGCCAGGATGCGGTTGTTGACCTCGGCCTTGCCCATTTCCATGGAGTGCACGAGCGTCGGTCGACCGCTGGAAGCGTTGGCAAGGGCGACGCCGAGGGTGAGTGCGCTCTTGCCCATGGCGGGCCGGCCAGCGACCACGATCACGTTACCTGGCCGCATCTTCACGACCTGGTCTAAGTCCGTCAGACCGGTCACGGCCGCCGCCTCGACTGGCTGCTCCAGCGTCTTCAGGTGCTCGTCCAGGTCGTCCCCGAGGCGGCCGAACAGGGCCTCGCCCTCACGGTCGCCGACGGCCAGGACGTCCAGCTCGGCCTGGTGGGCGCGGATCGCATCGGCCACGTCGGTCGGGGAGATCAGGCTCGCCGTCTGCTGGGCGCGGGCAAGTGTCGCCTGGTAGCGGCGCACTGCGGCGTAGCCCTGCACCAGAGCCGCGTAGTGCTCCACCTGTCCGGGCCCGCAGGCGGCCATGGCCAGTTGCGACAGCCGGACCAGGCCGCCGGCGCGGTCTAGGTCGCCGCTGCTGCGCAGCTCGGCCTCGACCATCGGCACCCCCGTCGGCCGGCCCTTGCCGTGCAGGCGGACGATCGCCTGCCATACCGCCTCGTTCGCCGGCGACAGGGCGCTGCCGTCGCCGAGGATCCGCGAGGCGTCAGCCACGGCGTCGTAGGCCGGGGTCGCCATCAGGCAGGCCCCCAGCACGAAGGCCTCGGCCTCGCTGCTGTAGCCCTCCAGCTCCTCGCCGCTCACCGCCCCGCCTCCATTGCCACGATCACGCCCGGATGCTTACAGCGCCGCATCGGACCCTCATCGTCGTCATCCAGCACCCAGCCCAGGCCGTCACAGGCCCCGCAGGCCGCCACCAGCGCCGCCCGCCTCGCCGCGCCTGCATCAGCATGGGAGAGGCTGGTCGGTGATGTACGCGGCTTGACCGCCGAGTACAGGCGCAGGTCATCGATCCACCCCGGCAGGCACCTCGCCCAGTTCTTGGCCCCGTCGGTGTTCTTCAACACGTCCGCTTCCAGCTGTGCCCGCTGGGTGGCGTCCATCCTGGCCAGCTCAGGCCAGCCCTGCTCGCGCATCGCACGCAGCAGCTTCGGCGCGCACCGCCTGGCCGTCGCCGCGCCCGCCTGCCAGCGCTCCATCCGCTGGAGGAACCCGGTCGCCTCACGCAATTGCTCCGCAGAGAACTCCGCCTCTTGCTCCTGCTGCCTCTGTGACGGAAGCGACCTGGCTAGGGCATTGGGGGTGGAGGGGGAGGAGGAATCCTCCCCCTCCGGGGGGTGTGGGGGGAGCGGAGCGGATCGCGGGTTTCCCGCGATCCGGCTCTGGCCAGGTGAAACGCGGGTTTTCGGATCGCGGGTTTTCCGCGATCCGGGTGCGGGCTGCGGGTTTCCCGTGATCCGGCTCTGATCAGGCGAAACGCGGGTTTCCCGCGATCCGAGGGTCTGGGAATCGCGATATTCCCGCACTTCGGCTCTAGCCTGCTCTGTTGCCGCGATGCCCAGGTCTACGTACTGGCTGTTGTTGGCCGGGTTCCGGTAGACGCGGGTGACCCACGTGGGGCGCTGGGTGGACTCGTCGTAGACCGGGACGCGGGCCAGGTGGCCAGCGGCCGTCAGCCGCCTCGCGATAGCGTTGTAGCGGTCCTTGCCCATCTTCCAGCCGTGGGCCTGGAGGTCGGCACGGATCGCCTCCATGGTTGAGGGAAGGCGCGGGTCGCGCAGCAGCAGCTCCGCGAGGACTCCCAGGTCCTCAGGCTGGAGTCCCGGCGTGCGGACCAACTCCCGCCGCAGGACGACCTCTTCCGGCGGCTCCCAGTCGCGTTCGAACTGGCTGGAGCCGAAGTCATCGGGGCTTGTCGGGTAGTGCAACGGTGGTACATCTCCCCAGGCAGGGGAGCCGCGACCAGCGAATGTGACCCGCAAAAGGCCCCGAGTAGTGGCGTTGCGCAATCACGTGCGCTTACTCTGGGTATTAGGTGACTGCGCGGGCCCTACGGTCCAGATGGCGTCCCGCGTGATGGTGTAGGCGATCACCGTGCGGGTGTGCGCGGGCGGGTGCCCGGGGCGTGCATCCGGTGACGGTCTCCGCTCCCTGCGCATGAGGCAGGCCACCGTGCAAATCTCCCTGGTGAACGGCCAGTTCAACCCTGGAGGCACCCGATGGCCTTATCCCAGTCTGACCTACAACGCCTGCTGGAGTCACTACGCACGGCGGACGGGATCGAGCTCGTCCGCAACATCGCCGAGCGCATGCTGCAAGAGCTGATCGAGGCCGAGCTCAGCGGCCGGATCAGCGCCCAGTGGAACGAGCACACCGACGCCCGCACCGCCTTCCGCAACGGCCACCGGGAGAAGACCCTGGCCACCCAGGCCGGCGATCTGGACCTGGCGATACCGAAGCTGCGCAGCGGCAGCTTCTTCCCCAGCCTGCTGGAACGGCGCCGCCGCATCGACCAGGCCCTGTATGCGGTCATCATGGAGGCGTACGTGCACGGGGTGTCCACCCGCTCGGTCGACGACCTGGTCAAAGCCCTCGGAGCGGACAGCGGCATCTCCAAGAGCGAGGTCTCGCGGATCTGCGGCGACCTGGACGAAGAGCTCACGGTCTTCCGCGGCCGGCCCCTGGACCACAGCCGCTTCCCCTACCTCTACCTGGACGCGACCTACTGCAAGGTCCGTGTGAACCACCGGATCGTCTCCCAGGCTGTCGTGATCGCCACCGGCATCAGCGAGGACGGCGGCCGTGAGGTGCTCGGCGTGATGGTCGGTGACAGCGAGACCGAGGCGTTCTGGAGCGAGTTCCTGCGCTCCTTGCGCGAACGCGGCCTGGGCGGGGTCCGGCTGGTCATCTCCGACAGCCACAGCGGCCTGGTGGCCGCGATCCGCAAGGTCATGCTCGGCGCCGCCTGGCAGCGTTGTCGTGTCCACTTCCTGAGGAACGTGTTTTCCGTGATCCCCAAGGGATCCGGGGAAATGGTCGCCGCAACCATCCGCACCATCTTCATCCAGCCCACCGCCGAAGCCGTCCATCACCAGCTCGATGCGGTGGCCGACATGCTCGGGCAACAGTTCCCCAAGGTCAGGCAGATGCTCCTGGACGCCAAGGAGGACCTGACCGCCTTCGCCGCCTTCCCCATCTCCCACTGGAAGAAGATCCAGTCCTCAAATCCCCTGGAGCGGATCAACCGCGAGATCAAGCGCCGCACCGACGTCGTGCAGGTCTTCCCCAACCCGGCCGCCCTCGAACGGCTGGTCACCGCCGTGCTCAGCGAGATGCACGACGAATGGATCGCCTTCCCCCGCCGCTACCTGTCCGAAGGCAGCATGACGGCCATCTACGCCGCCGAACACGCCGACCACACCACCCATGCACTCCCCAACACACCGAACGCTACGGACGATTGATCGCCTACACCATCACAGGGGACGTGACCTACGGTCCACGGGCATCACCCCGGCGAGGTCACCTCACCGGATCGCGACTCAAGGGTTGGTAGCTCGGTTGAGTCGGACTTGGAAGCGGCTCCTGTTGTGGCGACAGGGGCCGCTTCGCATTACGGAGGACGAGCGAGGCATCGCATCGTCAGCTGACCTCCGGGAACTCGATGGCAGCGTCAGGGTGCTTCGCGGCCCACCTCCTGAGCAGGCTGGTGTACGCCTCCAGGTGACGACGACGTGGTTTCGATGCGCCGACCTCCCACCTGTTGAACGCAGCGCGGGTGACTCCGAAGACTCGACGACCTCTTCCCTGTGTAAGGTCATCGACTTTGCGCAGGCTGACTCGAACCGCTGACGGTGGCAAAAGGCTTGGGCGGGTGAGTAGAGCGTCCACTGCGACCGTCAGGTCAGACACTGATCCCATGACTTACACGGTCTATAACTACACATAAGCACACATAAGTCGGCGCATCTTTAGTCGGCATAATGTCAGGAGGTCACTCCGTCATGAGTCCGCTGCTGTCCTGTAGCAGCTGCAAGATTGCGTCACGTACCCCCGGTGCCGCTGTGATCGTTGCTTGGGAGCTCAAGGTATGGGCTGATCCATCTGCGTCCATGACCGCGCAGCCGGCTTCACGGGCGATACAGACGCCTGCTGCCATGTCCCAAGGGTGGTTGCTCATGGCGATCGTGGCATCGAGCCTTCCGGAGGCGACCCACGTCAGATCGACAGCGGCTGAACCGAACATGCGCACGCGTAGAGCTCGTTCAGCGAGCAGACGAGTTACGGCAAGTCGTTTTCGGTTCCGTTGCTTCGCTGCCTCGCCGACAGCGTAGTCTCCGATGGAGACCATGGCCGAACTGAGCGAATTGGTGGCGCTTGCCTTTAGACGAGTGCGTCCCTCGTAGGCGCCGTTTCCATCAGTGGCGTGAAAACGACGCTGAAGGAATGGGAGGTCGATGATGCCCAAGACGGAACGGTCTTCTCGCACCAATCCGAGGGAGACTCCACACAGGGGGAGCCCGTGCACGAGGTTGGCTGTTCCGTCCACCGGATCGAGCGCCCACGTAAGACCGGACGCGTTGAGGTTTTCTGCCCCGCGTTCCTCGCCGAGGAATCCGATCTCGGGGGTCTCCTGTCGGAGGAAGCTGCGCACTCTGTCCTCAACCGCCAGGTCCAACGCGGACACCATGTCGCGGTCGCCCTTGTTGGTGACTTCTCCGACTGCCATCTCCCGTACCACAGCGACGGCTTGATCGACAGCCGCCAGACCGATGTCCAGCAACGCTTCCAGGCCCATGGTCAACCCTCACGCCTTTCCCAGAGAGAGGAAAAGATCTGTTCGAAGGTGCCGTACAGACCCCCGACAGCTCGACGCTTCCGGACCAAGAGCGTCGGTGAGTCAACGCCGCGGACCTCCGGCAGATAGGGCTGAGCTACACAGAGCTGGGAGTCGATAAGCAGGATGTTGAAGCGAATCGGCTCGTCGTACACGCCGATCTGTAAACGTTTGGCGGCCTCGGGCGAGAGGCGGCCGGCTACGCGCTCCTCCATGATCGTCAAATTCATGGCGGTAAGAGCAGACAGCCGGCCCTCCGGATAGCCTTCCTCACTCTCGCGCTGAGCGATAAAACGGCCATAGGGCTTGAGGAACAGACACGTCACGCTAGCGCCCGCCTCGATTATCTCGCGCAGCCGCGCCTCTGAATACGTCTGACACAACAGATTCAACGAAAGGCCGGCGGCTCGGATGTCTTTGGCGGTGTCCAGCAGCTCGGTGGGAGGTACTTTCGCCTGGAACTCCGATCGACTTGGGTAGACGCCAGCGAGATCCGCGAAACGGTCACCGACAATCTGTGTCAGGGCGTCGGCATCGTTGCCGAAGGCGGAGGAGGTCTGACGTACCAGCAGTTCAGCGGCTACAAGAACATCGCCCGGAGGCACTGCGCTGGTCTCCCATGCCTCAACCTGTTCAGGGCCGACGGGCCAGCCCAGCATGGTGGCCAGCAGCGCAGCGAACTCAGCAGTCGGCAAGCCCTTTGCCGCTCGGGCAGCTGCCAGCTGGTTGCGCGCCAGTTGCCCGAGGTCTGGTCGGTAGGACGTTCGACCGTGGAGTGACACGACTTCAGCGCCGGACATCTCAGTCCCCCTTTCGTGATCCGGTCAGGTGCCTGCGGCCCGACGTCGCTCCGCTCCGCCGGTGCTATCTCTGAGGGGGGCAGACTCGTGCGGATACGGCTGCCCCAGTCTCCCGTAGAGGTCAATCAGTTGAGTCTGCAGGACCGCTACCACGCGTCGGAGTTCGGCCAGCTCGCGCCGGAATTCCTCAAGGGTTGCCGCATCCGTGACCTGGAGACTGTCCACCTTTGACTCGACATCAGCGAGTCCGGAGGCGAGGCGCTCAAGGATCTGCTTCTCGTCTGCGACCTCCGCTGGCCTTGCCTTGACGAAGACTCCCTTGCCCGGGTGTCCGTACAGCAGACCTTCCGCGCGAAGTTCGCTGACTGCTCGTCGAACGACGGTGCTGGAGACGCGGTACTGCTGACCCAGGCTCGCGGTTGAAGGGATCGGCTGTCCGATGGGAAGCCGTCCGTCGGCGATCTGGCGGCGCAGATCGTGCATGAGGCGGCGATACTCCGGCTGCCCGATTTCATCGCCCAACGGTGAGCCTCCCTTGTGTACCAGGTTGTGCAAGCTGCACCTAGTGGAGCACACCAGCTCCTTCAGGGCCAGCAGGGCGTCTCCGTCACTCACGGGCTTACCTCCTTGACAACCTTATACACATTGCTGCACCTTGTGCACAAGGACAACTGCATACGTCTGGCTGTCCGTGCTTACACGCCGGCCGGGGTGACGAGTTCGACGCGGTCCCTCGAGAGCAGCAGCCAGGTGCGCCACCCGCAGCCGTTGCGCTGCCTGTCCGTCACAGACTCGCCCGCCTTGGCGAGGCAGGCCTGCGAGGGGCGGAGAACGCAACAGCAAGGGAGACGAATATGCGTCACAACGGACGTGCCCCCATCCTGGCCAGCCAGATGCGGCCCGAACACCTCAGCCTCCGTGAGAACGAGCCGGTCCTTGTGGTCTGCCCGGACTGCGAGGCCTGGCGCCGCCTCAAGAGGTCGATGATCCTCCCCCATCGCGACGGCACCCCCGTCGAGAGGACCGAGCGCCGCTACTTCGGCGACAAGCCGTCCGGCGGCCGCCGCTGCGGGGGAAGCGCGCAGCGCATCGTCATCGACATCACCCCCGAGGAATGGATCGAGCGTCTGCTCGCGGCCGAGACCACGGCCGCCGGCCGCCGCACCACCCGCCCGATCCGCAAGCCTCGCCCCCAGGCCGTGCCCGCGCCGGTCCAGATGCCCGCCGCCACCCGACCGCTGCGCGAGCAGCTCGCCGAGCACCTACAGAGCGACTGCCTGCGCTGCCGCGCTGGCCGCTGCGCCCGCGTCATCGAGCTGCGCCAGCGGATCCGCCGCACCACCCAGATGGCCGCCGGTCCGGCCACCGCGATCTACGGCCAGCTCCGCACCGCCTTCCGCGAGCACCGCACCTCCTGCACGCCCTGCAAGAGCGGCGCACCGTGTGCCTCTGGCCGCAAGCTGGCCGCTCGGATGACGGGTATCGCACACGACCACCTCGCCCGCACGGCCTGACGGCCGCCACGGTCCAGCTCCCGCCCCACCAGAGCAATTACGGAGCGGGAGCCGGGTCGTGGCCGGCCGCCCGGCCGACCAGAAGGCGACGACCCCGGAAGGTGGAAGCTCCGGGGTCGTCCGGTCAGAGGAAGGGCACTCCCCTATGACCATGACGATGATCACACGCCCGCAGCCCCTTGGTACAGAGCAGGCCTCCGTGAGGGGCGATCTGTTCAGCCGGGTCCTGGCTGCGGTCAACTCCCACCGCACCAACCGCCAGCCGTCCAGGGCGCGGCGTGTCACCGCCCCGGACGCGGCGCTCGGTACACATCTGCTGGCCACGGTGCGCGCCCAGGACGCCGCGGTCCCCGCGAATCGGCGGGTCCCGCGTACGGTCTCCGAGATGCGGGGCCGCCTCGACGCCGCGGCGCTGACGGAGGAGGAGTCGGACGCCTGCGGGGTGTGCGGGTACTGGCGCTGCCGGTGCGGTCAGGCCTGCGCCCAGGTACCGGCCCCCACTGCCGGATTCCGCTCGGCGACCGTGCTGAACCTGACGGACGCCGAGCGCGAGGAGCTCTCCCGCAGGGTCGCGGAGGAGAACAAGCGCTCCGAGCAGCGGCCCCGGTGACCCGGCCGCTCATACACACGGCTCGGGCTGCGCAGCACCGTGCGGCCCAAGCCGCTCTGGCCGTCGGTCCGGCGCACCCGCTGGCCCGTCTGCTGCTCGCGGTCGCGGCTCTGGCGGCCAGCGTGGCATGGGAGGCCGGGCACCGCGTCACCGACGTTCACCCTTCCGCCGGCACCACCATGAGAGACAGCCTCGTGCCTGACGATCTGCACCAGCGCTACCAGGCAGCCCACCGCGCCTGGCAGACGCACATCGCCTTGTGCCCCCGCTGCACCGACAACCCCGCATGCCGGGACGGCCAGCGGCTGCACGAGACCTTCGCCCGGCTGCAAGACGCCTACCTGAACCGACTCCACCAGCGCCCTCGGCGCTGATCCCCGGACCGGCATCGCCACCTTGACCGGTCACCGCCTGCCCGGCCCGCCGCTGCCGTTCTGCGCGGCGGGCCGGGACACGGCGCAACACAGGCGCAGTTACGCGCCTTTCCTGCCCTTTCGGGAGGTTGATCGTGACCCGCACCATCCGCTTACGCGCGCCTCTGGACGCCTCTGGGCTGCCGCGCAAAGCGCCGACCGCCGCATCGCAGCAGACGGCGCGCGACCGGACCGCACCACGCCCGCACCCGCCTGCACCCCAGGGAGACAGCTCCATGACCTTCGGCCGCACCGTGAAGATCACCGGCGAGCAGGTGAACGACATCTTCGCCCGGCTCCAGCCACACATGCCGCGGCAGTTTCGGAAGGTCGAGCCGAGTCCCTCCGGCTGGGGGTTTCGCTTCGAGTTCGCAGAGTTCACCGGCCGGGAGGAGCGGCCGAGCATGCCCCGCTCCTTCTTCAACGACCCGAAGCTGACGTACGTCTCCGAGTCTGACGACCCGGCCGAGCACCTGCTGAGGGAGGTGGCCGGGCAGATTCTGTCCGACATCTACGAGGACGCGCGGAAGCGGTGGGAGGAGGCGGATTACGTCGCCGACCTGCGCCACGTCGTCAAGGACGCCCCGGACCGCTGGCGGGCATACGAGCGGGCGCGCAAGGAACTGGAGTCGGCCTACGGCTACCTGCGCACCCCTGAGGCCGCCCGCGAGTGGATGGCCGCCCTCTCCCGCCTCGTCGACGCCCAGGACCGGGCCTTGGCCGCGGCCAAGGCCTTCGACGAGCGCGGGCAGGAGATCGCCGAGATCCATAACAAGCACCGGTACGCCGACCTCTGGCCGGCCTCCGCCCTGAAGGCGGCCGGCTACCCGGAGGCCGACGACTGGCACATCGCTTCGAGCGACTACTACCACCTCGGCTACCACTTCTCCGGCTCCACCGACGTTCCGCTCACCGAGATCGTGCGCCGGATGGTCGAGGAGCAGGACGCCCACGTCGCCAAGGTCGGCTGCCTGGCCGGCACGACGCCGGCCGCCAACTGACACCGCATCCGCTCCGCGTACGCGAAGGAGGAAAACGAGCGTGAGCAAAAACAACAAGTGGAAGAACTGGCGGGCGCCGTCCCCGCGCAGCATGGTCCTGGCGGTCCTGGGGGTCATCACCCTCGGGGTGGCCGCCCTGTCGGTGGCCGTCAGTTACACCATCCTGGAACCGAAGTTCGGCGTGTGGGCCGTGCCGACCGTGGGCGCTCTGGACGCCCTGTGGTGCGTCTTCCAGGCCACCGAGGTCCTGGCTGCCAACAACCGGGATCGCGCGCGGCGTGTGCAGTGGGCCGGTATCCCGCTCACCCTTGTCAACGCCGCGATCCCCACAGTCGACCTGGCCATGAGGCTGCACCACGCGGGATCCGGCTTCAGCATGGCAGTGGTCATCGCCCCGGTCGCGATTGTGTCGGCCAAGGGGACCTGGTGGATCGCCCTGCCGTCCCTGGGCCGGAAGGTTTCCGGCAAGACCAGGCAGGAACTGGTCGCCAAGCGGCAGACGGTGGCGGACCAGCTGGAGGAGATGGAGGCCGAAGCAGCCCACCGCATCGAGCTGCTCACTCTGGCCGCCGAGCTGAACGGGCGCGTGGCCGAGGCCGAGACGGACTACCGCCTGAGCGTGCTCAAGGCGCAGCAGACCATGACCGAGGACCTGTACGAGCAGGCCGAGGCCACCGCGAAGACGGTCGTCGAGAAGGCGCTGCCGGCCTCGGTCGCGGCGATCCGCCTGCCCGAGCTGGGACAGTGGACGCCCATTGCCCCACCGCTGCCCGGCACACCCCGCACGGCCGGGCGGGACGCGACCGGCACGCCCGCCATCGACCGGCACACCGACGGCACGCAGGTCAGCGCCCTGCCGCAGGAAACGGGCACACCTTCCGGCACGCCTGAGGGCACGCCGGGTGTGCCGCAGGACGGCACCCCGGCACGCCCGGCGGCACAGGGCATGCTTGCCGACCTCGCGGCCGTCGCGGGCGTACCGGTCCCCCAGCCCGGCGAGCAGCTGAGCGACGATCAGATCGGCGTCGTGCTGCGCCACCTGCGCTACAGCGACGACCCGCCGATGTCCTACCGCCAGGCCCGCGACAGCTTCCGTCGCGCCGGCTACGTCGGCAGCGAGGAACGCATCCGCCACGCATGGGCCGCGCTGATGGCCAACGAGGGCCACGGTGAGACGTCCGAGGACTCCGAGAACGAGGACTCCGAGGACGCGGACGCCGCCTGATCCACCTCCGGCACCACCAGTGAGGGCCAGCCCCAACCCCTTGCGGGCTGGCCTTTGCTGCGACTGCCGGAAGCAACGCAGCAGTCGACACGGTGCAGACCCGGTGAGTGACCCGGCGAGCGGATCCCCAGTTCGCAGACCCGGGGAGCAGGCCCGGCGAGCACCAAAACCCAGCGGAATACCGCATGCCCGTTCGATAAGATCATGTGTTCACGATCACCGAAGGAGAGGGGTGTGGGAAAGAGAAAACAGCAGGCCAGCGAGGTGCCCGAGGACGCCTACGCACAGGTCGCCGGCGGGATCGGCGTGCTCGCGGTCGCCTTCGGCATCCTGGCCGCCATCAAGGACAAGCTCGGCCTGTCCTGGCCCGCCACCGTACTGGTAGCCGCCGGCGCGCTCGTCGCCCTCGGCTACCTGGCCTGGAAGGTCAAAACCACCATCAAACGCCTGTGGGCACGCGAGCCCCAGCCTGCGGCGGTGGCCCTGAAACAGGAAGCTGCGGCCGCGGCCTCAGCGTCACCAGCTGGCGCTGAGGCGGACGTTGAGACGGCTCCGGCGCACCCGGAGCTGACTGCGGTCCTCACTACGGCCGGCGCCATCGGCAGGGACCAGGTGATCCGCTCCGACGAAGTCACCATCGACACGGTGCCCACCGGCCAGGTCTACGACTTCCTCGTCCCCAAGGGGCGCACCTACGAGGACGTGGAGAAGCGGCTCGGCACCGTGGCGGGCATGTTCGGCGTCACCCGCCTGCACCTGCAGCTGGAGCGCAGCCGGGACAACGAACGCCGTGTGCGGCTGCTCAAGCTGCACGAACCGCCGTTCACCCAGCCGTTCCCGGCCCCCAGCAGGCAGCGGATCGAGACGTTCGCCGGCGTACCGCTCGGCCATGACGTCACGGGTCAGCTCATCGGGGTGCCCTCGTTCGACAAGGCGTCCTTGCTGATCGCCGGTATGACGCAGATGGGCAAGACCACGCTGGTCAACGGGCTCATCACCTGTCTGCTCATCGCCTACGGCGAATTCGACCTGTATCTCCTCGACGGCAAATTCTGCGGGCTCACCAGGTTTGAGAAGATCGCCACACGTTACGAGTCGTCCGACGACCCGGCCGTGTTCGAGGACATGGTCGATGAGCTGAACAGTCGGTCGGACCGCCGGTATGCGGAAATCAAGGACGCGATCGCTAACCGGCAGCCCGCGCCGAAGTTCAAGCCGGTTATTTTCATCGTGGACGAAGCCGCCGACTTCTTCGCCCACGACGAGTCTAGGGAGGGAAAGGAGCAAGCCCGCAGGATCGCGGAAAAGACGCGTGGGTTGGTATCGAAATCGCTGGAATCCGGTATCTCCACGGTGCTGATGACACAGCGGCCGTCCACCAACGCGATTCCCGTCATGGTACGCGACCAGTTCCTCTACCGGCTCTGCCTGTATGTGGCATCGGCTGGCACCGCGAAAGTCGCCCTCGGCGACACGTATTTCGACACGGTCGCACCGATCAACCCCGCCCTCCTCGACCCGGACATCAAGGGCCAAGGCGTGCTCTTCGCCAACGGACGCTCCACACTCATCCGAGGACTCAATTTCCCGGACAAGTTCATCTGGGAAATCGTGGACGAAGTCCACAACCGTCAGCAGAAGGCCATCGAGCAAGCACCGGAATCACCGCTCAAGCAGGCCATCGACCTCATGCAGAGCAAGGGCATCGACTTCATCTACACGACCGAGTTGGCTCCCCTTCTCGGTATCGAAGAAAGCGATGCCGCAAAGGCCGGAAAGCGGCTGGCGGAACTCCTGGGCGGCGTCCCAGCGAGCCGGAAGCCCGACGGGCGCGGCTACCGCCTGGCCGACCTCACCGCCGCTGCGAAGTCCCGATTCTGACCGTCACCGGCACCGTCATCGGCACTGTCAGCCCACCGTCATCCGGGCGAGCCGATGACGGTCCTAGCCCAACCTGTGACGGTGCCATGACGGTCCTCTGACGGTCCGACATGACGGATCTGACCTGCGGAAACATCCTCAATCCCGGAAGGAGGGAGATCGGCTTGCTGCGTGCCTCCACAGTGGTCACGATCGGCGTGGGAGCCACCGCAGCCGTGATCGTGGCCGCGCTCGTGCAGGGCGCCGGCGATGACCCGCTGTCCACTGCGCTGAGCCTGTCCGTTCCCAGCCAGTACAAGAGCCTGATCGAGGACGCGGGAAACACCTGCCCCGAGGTCACGCCGAACCTGCTGGCCGCGCTTTTGACGCAGGAATCCGGATTCAATCCGCAGGCGCGCTCCCAGGTCGGCGCGGAAGGTATCGCGCAGTTCATGCCGTCCACGTGGGAGACCTACGGAGTCGACGGAAACGGCGACGGGAAACGGGACGTGTGGGATCCCCAGGACGCGATCCCCGCCGCCGCCCGATACCTGTGCTCCATAGCGAAAGACGTCAAAGACGTTCCCGGCAACCGGCAGAGCAATATGCTCGCCGCCTACAACTCGGGTAGTGACGCGGTTCGCCGATATGGCGGAGTTCCCCCGTACAAGGAAACACGGAACTACGTTCAGTCCATCGAGGCCCTCGCTAAGCAGCCAGCGCCCGGCGGTGACACCACGGCCGCGACACAGGGCGCGACCGTTGTGAACGCGGCACAAGAGATGATCGGCACACCGTATTCGTGGGGCGGAGGAGACGCCAACGGCCCGACCAAGGGAACCTGCTGCTCTCCCCACGGAACCTCAGGATCATCCGTCGCCGGATTTGACTGCTCCGGACTTACGCTGTACGCGTATGCGCGAGTCGGTATCAGCCTGCCGCGCACCGCCGCGCAGCAGTACGCGGCTTCCGAGCCGGTAAAACCCGAGGATATGCGTCCCGGAGATCTGGTCTTCTACGGCTCCAGCCCCGCGAGTATTCACCACGTCGGTATTTACATCGGCGGGGGTTGGATCATCGACGCCCCCAGGCCGGGCACCAAGGTCCGCTTCGACCCCCTGGACACCATGAGCGACCTGTTCGCCGTCGGCCGCCCCGTCCCCTCTCACGACAAGGAGATCTGAAAACCCATGTCCAAGTTCACCGCCCTCACCACCCTCGCGAAGCCGGTCGACATGTCGGGCGGCTTCAAGGACTTCTTCGACACCATCGGCCTGACCGGCACCGGCCTGGTCACCAAGGGCATCGCCGCCGTTATCGCGGTCATCGCGCTGCGCATGCTGCTGCAGCTGTCCCACGACCCCAAGAGCGCCCTGCGCAGGGGCACCCTGGCGATCGGCACCCTGTTCGTCGCCGTCGTCCTTGCCCTCTACGGCGACACCCTCTTCTCCACCGTCACCAACGCCAAGGGCTGACCGTGTTGTCACGACTGCACCGCCTGCTGGTCACGGCGGGCAAGGCCGACAATCCCTGCTCAAAGATCCATGACGCAGCGCGGGAGTTCTGCAACAAGTCTCAGGAGAAGAAGAGCGATCCGTGTGACGGGATCTACGGCGAGGCGCACAAGTACTGCGAGCGCGACAGCCATCCCCCCGGCGGCGGAAGCAGCGGCGGAGGAGGCATCACCGAAGGAGCCTCTGAGCACGTCAAAGACCTTGCCGACAGCCTGATCAAGAAGGTCATTGATCTCGTTGCGCCGAAGAAGGCGTGGGCGCCGGCGCGGTCGAACAGCGGGTTGTATGAGCCGTTCCTGTGGCTCGGCCAGCACCTGGCGGTCGCCATCTTCATCTGCGTCGTTGTCGTGTGCGCCCTGACCGCTTGGCAGGGCGCACCGCGCCTCAAGCAGATGGGAGCCTCCACCGGCTGGACGCTCGCCTCCGTGGCCGCCATGGCCTCTGTACCGGGGGCCGTGATGCTGCTGAACAAGGCCGTGAGCGATGCGTTCACAGCTGCGTTCGCCAGCAACGAATCCACACTGTTCACTGTCATCCGCAGTGACTTGGGTCAGTCGGGGGATCCGCTGGCCTTGCTGCTGATCATCTGCGCGCTGGTCGTCGCGCTGGCCTTCGCGGCGCTGGTGTTCATGACGCGCCAGCTCGGCATCCTGGCGTTCGTGTGCATGGCACCGCTGGTGCTGGCCTCGCTGGCACGCGGAGGCGACATGACGGCGGTCAAGCAGTGGGCGCAGCGGCTGCTGGGACTGATGTTCGCGCCGTTCGCCCTGCTGCTGGTCTCCCCCTTCGTGGAACTGGCCAAGGGCTCGATCGCGGTGGACACCGTGCTGCTGGTCGCCGCGGACGTGCTGATGCTGCGGATGATCTTCCACGGGGTCCCGTACTTTGGTCCCAAGGTGGCCCGCTTCACTCGCTCGATGGTCGAGCGCAATACCGATAACCGGTTGGTGCGGGGGGTGATGCGGGCCGGCGTGCCGGACTTCTACGAGCAGGAGAACAGCCCACGGGTGCCGCGCACGCTGGACACCCCGGCCCGCGCGATGACGCGGGATCGGGACGTGCTGTTCGCCGCGTACGGGTTCAAGCCGCAGCAGCGGCCGGGCCGGCTGACGACGGAGTCCGCCGTGGCGCAGGCCGCCCGGTACGAGAAGGACCACGCCGAGCGCATCGTGAAGCTCCAGCAAATGCGCCGTCAGACCCGCGCCGCCGTGCGCAACCAGGCACCCAACTCGTCCAACCCGGCGGGCACCAGGACCCCGGCCCCGGCAGCGCCAGCGCGTCCGGCGCAGACGCCGACTCCACCGCAGACACCGCGCCGGCCGCCTACCCCGTAAGACCGCCGATCGCGCCTGGCCTCCGTATCCCCTTCCGCTCCCGCCACCAGCGCGGTCGGGAGGGCGAGTACCGGGGCCAGGCGCCCTGAACGGCCCCGATCTCCTAGGAGGCTTCGCCGATGTACTCCCTGACCCCTGGCTACCGTTTGCCCGCTGTGCAGCGTGGACTGAGCCCTGTCGAGACCCTGCTGACGAAGGTCAACGCAGGAGTCGGGGGCGCTGTGCTGGCGTCGGCGATGCTCACGCCGCCGCCCGCCTGGACCTTCGGCGCGGTCTGCGCGGCGGCTGCCCTGATCAACCTCGCGCCCGGTCCGCGCTCGATCGCCCGCTGGGCGGCCGTGGGCTACCGGCACCTGCGCGAACGCACCGCGCCGGACATGACCGACCGCACGGGGGCGACCAGGACGTGGGCGCTGTACCTGCAGCACGGCACCATGCAGGACCCGCAGCGCCGGGCTGCGTTTCACCAGGCGTTCAGCAACGCGCTCACCTTCGCCGCCGGACAAGCCCGCACTGCCGGCATCCAGGTCCACGTCACCCACCACGCCACGGTCGGCGACTACACCACCCACACCCAGACCGTCTCCGTCCACGTCCCGAAGAACCTGACCAGTCAGCCCGCCCGCATCCTGGACACCCTGGAAGGCGAATTTGCCTCCCTGGGCACGCTGCTGACCGTCGCTCCCGACCCGGTACCTACCGTGACCAGCCGGGGGCCCGGCTGGGTGGAGCTGGACGACGGCCGCTACGCCTGCACCGCACGGATCACCGGTTGGCCCGACGAGACGGACGGCGACCTGATGCCCCGGCTGCTGCTCGGCCACAAGTCGGAGCGGTCACTGGCGGTGCTGTACCGGCCGTTGCCGGCGGCCCAGTCCCGCCGGTCGGCGAAGTGGCAGATCGCCGCGGCGGAGGCGTTCACCACCGACAAGATCAAGCAGGCCACGCACGAGATCACTGCCGACACCACGCGCGGTGCGCTCGTCCAGGGCGCCACCCTCGTGGACGTCGACGCCTACCTGACCGTGTGGGGCGACAGCCCCGAGTCCGTCAGTGAGGCCCGATGGCAGGCCTCACTCGCCGCCGACCGCCACCGCATCCGTCTGGACTGGCTGCCGGGGCAACAGCACCGCGCCCACGTCATGACCACCCCCCACGGAGCCTCCACCAGGAAAGGGGCGATCCTGTGATCCGTCTGCCCTCCAACCACGCCGCCATCACCACGCCGCTCGTCGCCTCCAATGCCCGCTTCCCCGGGATCTTGATCGGCCGCTCGCTGCTGGACGGCCGCCCGTTCCACCTCTCCCCCGTCCTGGCCCCGACTTCCGTGCTGCCCTCCACGAACAGCCTGGGCCTGGGCGGCCTGGGGTCGGGCAAGTCCACGACGGGCAAGGTGCGGGCGCGCCGCGAGATCCTCGATCACGGCCACCAGTACGTCGTCATCGACAGCTTCGGCGAGGACACCGCCGGCGGTGAATGGGCACCACTCACACGCGAGCTGGGCGGCAAGGTCATCGAGGCCGGCTCCTTCACCCTCAGCCCCTGCTCCACGATGTTTCCGCCCGAGGTCCGCGAGCAGCTCGTCCGCTCGCTGATCGCCGCGGTCGAACCCGCAGCCCTCAGCCACCAGGGCACCCACGCCCTCCAGCACGCCCTGAACCACCCCAAGGCCACCTCCCTGAACGGACTGGTGGACGCGCTCGTGAGCCCGGAGGACGGCAGGTGGCCGGCGGCGAAGCTCACCGAGTGGGGCGAGGGCGCCGCCATCGCCCTGTCCCGCTACACCGAAGGCTCGCTCCGGGGCCTGTTCGACGGTGACAATGCGTCCCTGCCCGAGACTGACCTGCCGATCCTGTCCTTCGACTTCTCCCAACTGGACCGCAACAGCCCGGCGATCCCCTCGCTGATGGCCGCCATCTCCTGCTGGGCCGAGCACGTGTGGCTGCGCCAGTCCACCGCCGTGCACCGGCACCTGGTGCTGGAGGAGGCATGGCAGATCCTGCTCTCCCCCACCACCGCCGAACTCATCCAGCGCCTTTTGAAGAACAGCCGTAAGGCTGCGCTGTCCCTGGACGTGCTCATGCACACGCTGTCCGACCTCGGCGACGGCAAGGCACAGGACCTGGCCCGCCTGTGCGAGGTCGCCCACGTCGGCCGCCTCGGCCCCGAGGAAGCGGGCAACGTTGGGACGCTGCTCGGCCTGCCGGACTGGGCAATCACGATGATCCCGACACTGGACCCCGGTCAGGCGGTGTGGAAGGTCGGCCCCGACTACGTCGACGTCATCGAAACCGTGATCAGCGAGGAAGAATCCCGGCTCACCGACACCTCCAGCCGCCGCCGCCAAGCCCAGCAAGCCGCCGCGGCTGACGAACCGACCATCGAAGCGGAGCGAGATGTCGTTGCGCCGATCGTGCTGGAGGAGGCCGACTCCGAAGGCGACTACCGCGACGAGGAATACCAGGGAGCCGGCGGCTTCCTGGTGGATCTGGGCGCGCCGGTCGAGCAGGACGCCACCACAGACGCCCCTGCCGGCGACTGGGACTGGGAGATGCCTCCGAACGTCATCGACAGCCGGCACGAGGACGTTCTCCAGGCCGCGAGGGAAGGCCGGTGCAGCGAGGCCGCGCAGTTGGCCGCCATCGGCGAGCGGGAGGACATCAACGCCTACGGGATCAACTCCAATGAGGCAGTGTCGTGGCTGGCGACCCGGGCACAGGTGGCGGAACTGTGCGGCAACCGCGACCAGGCAGCCCAACTGCGCGCTACCGTCGCCCGCATGGGCAAAGACGTCGAATGGTGGCAGCGACAGCCCGGTGACGCAGAAGCACCGGCCTGGCACAGCACGCCCGAATCGCCAGCCCTACCGGCACCCGCACCGCACTCGGCTGGCGACAGGCCCTCGAGGACGCGTCGGCGTACCTGGCCTTACGTCGCGGCTATCGCTGCTCTCGGCATCGTCGGTGGGTGCGTGGTCCAGCACGCCCACGACGAACAACAGACCCAGCAGCGACAGGCCAAGGCCGCTGCCTACAAAGGCCGCTCCGGGGCGAAGCTCCACATCGACGGCGTCGAAGCAGACGTCGTGGCTCATTGGACCACTGATCGGGACAGTGTCATCGTGGAGTTGCGCACGTACGCCGACCGGAACGCCCAGTTCCTGCGCATAGACGCCACCACGGGGCAGACCGCTCAAACCTCACGGGGGAACGACCGGTGGTACCCCAAGAGCCCTGAGATCGTCGTGCCGGTCAAGGACCCGCTCGCGGATGTGACTGTGCGTGCTGCGGTGGGCGGGAAGACCTGGCACGAGGGCATGAAGCCGGACTCCCGGGAAGTGCGCCTATCGCCGACCGGTGTCGCCTACGACGCCGAAACCGGCGAACGACTCCCGTCCGACCTGTGACCCGCGTTCCCGTACCGCTGAGGCGGCCTGCACCCAAGGTGCAGGCCGCCTCTCGTCTTTCCGGACACACCGCCTGCTCCTCACCCGCTGGGGCGGGGCCACGGTCATCGGCACTGTCCGACGCGGCACCGAACTGGACCGGATCGATCCCGCGGTGGTCTCCCACGCAGTCGCCCTCGACTCGGGCGACCCGGCCGCCGTGATCCGCTCCTACGCGCCCGACGGCGTAGACCGGATCATCGAAGTCGCTCTCTCCGACAACGCCGACCTGGACGACGCCTTGGCCGCGAACGGCGCGGTCATCGCCGCGTACGCCACCCGCGACGACCGTACCGAGATTCCGTTCTGGACCCTGCTGTTCAACAACGTCACTCTGCGCCTGCTCGGCAGCCCCGACTTCCCCGCCGAGGCCAAACGCCAGGGCGCCCGCGACCTCACCGCCGCGGCCGCCGTTGGCGCCCTCACCGTGGATGTCGGCGCCCGCTTCCCGCTCGCTGGCATCGCCAAAGCCCACGACCGCATCGACGCCAGCGGCCGCGGCCGCGTCCTGATCGACATCCCCCAGTAGAGAAACTCTGGCGGGAGTTTCGTTGAGCCCAGCCGCATCCGCTAGAGACCGTAGCTTCGGGAGAACAGGGCCCACCAGTCTCAGCCTGCTGCGCCATGGCCGTCCGGTCCAGAGCACGTCACCGGCCTCCGGCAGCACCTCCTTCACGGCGCCCCAGGCGGACGGCAGGCCCGCTGCTGGACGACCCGAGGTTCTGCGTCTTGGGCCGCTTGGGGATGCCGTGCGCGCCGCAGTCGTCCTTGGCGGAGCGCGCGGGCTTCGGCCCGGCTGGCAGATGGAGTGGCCAGCCGCGAAGGCCAGCCTCTGGCACAACCCCGTCAGCTGGACCAGCCGCAGCGACTTCGCGCTGTAGCTACGCCCCGGGACAGGCGAACGGCGGACAACCAAACCGCCTGCCCCGGGCCTACCCACCCCGTACAAGACGAGAGAGGGTCTGCTGCACCATCGGGTGACAGGTTCGGTCACGCGGCCTGGAGGGCCGGTGTGGTCATGACGGTCTCGAATTCGACGGGTGTGAGCCGGCCGAGTGCGGCTTGTCTGCGGCGCCGGTGGTAGGTCCGCTCGATCCAGGACACGATCGCGATCCGCAATTCTTCACGGGTGGCCCAGGTCCGGCGGTCGAGGACGTTCTTCTGCAGCAGGCTGAAGAAGGACTCCATGGCTGCGTTGTCGCCGGCCGCCCCGACTCTTGCTATCGATCCGGCCATCCGGTGCCGGTCGAGGGCCCGGACGAACTTCCGGGACCGGAACTGCCCGGGTTCAACCAGTCGTAGCAACATGCCTGATCAGAGAGGTCTGTTGTGGGACGACCAGCGGGTTGGATGACGGAGTTGACGGGACGGTCGCCGATGAAGTCGCCGGGGCGGCCTTCGACCCGGCGGGAGATCGTGCACCGGCGGGCCGGCCTTCTTGCCCCTGCCGCGCTCCTTGCCGAACACGCTCCACCAGCGGTTGTCCCGGCAGATCCGCCACGCAGTCCGGTCCGCCATGCCCGCCCCGGTACCACGCGCTTCATCGGCCAGGAACCGGTAGCCGAACTCCGGGTCCTCGCGGTGGGCGTCGAACAGCGCGTTCGCGCGATATGCCTCCTCCAGCACGGCGTCGGCGACCGGCTTGCCCAGCCAGCGGTAGTAGGGCTGTCTGGCGAGCTTGAGCACCCGGCACGTCACCGTGACGGGCACCCCGTCCACGGCCAGCTCTCTCACGAGCGGGTAGATCCTTTTCCCGGCAGATGCGCCTGCGACAGATAGGCCGCAGCCCGGCGCAGGACCTCGTTCTCCTGCTCCAGCAGCTTGATCCGCCGACGTGCTTCCCGCAGTTCCGTGCTCTCCTGGCTGGTCACCCCGGGCTTGGACCCGTCGTCGATGTCCGCCCGGCGCATCCACTTCCACAACGTCATCGGGTGAACCCCGAAATCGGTGGCCACCTGCTCCACCGTGACACCCGGGCCGCGGTTCCTCGCGACCCGCACGACGTCCTGGCGGAACTCTTCCGGATAAGGCTTGGGCACAGCGACATCCTTCCCACCCGCCCTAGAGGGCAAGCCAGTTCAGATGTCACCCGATCGTGCAGCAGCCCCCCTGAAACCACGTCAAACAGCCCTGACCAGCTCGTCAGCCACCCCGCACAGCGGGGGAGCCTTAGGTGCTCACGAGCGACCGAAGCGACTCAAGCGACTCTGGACCGAACCTCCATGACCGTCTCCTCACCGGGCGGCCCGCCAGTACCCGTCTGGACTTCCTCGGCTTGCCCACCCGGCTGGCCCCGGGTCGGCGACGCGCTCCCATCAGCCAGGTTCCGAGGCGAAGGAGTGCAGTGCTCAGCGCGTCTCGCAGAGACCGGCCTCGTCGGCGCGCTGCTCGCGCACAGACTGGGGTGGCTGTGACGTGCCGCCCGCGCTTGCATCCTCTGCGAGCGGAGGCCCAACCGGTCACCGCGCCCACCCCGGGGACACGGCCCTGCCAGCAGACCATACGGCCTGTGGATCGTCCCTCATTGACTTGGCGTGCATGAGGGACGATCCATGGGACGCCTCAGGAGGGACTCTCGGGCAGCTCCGTCAGGTGGTCCGCCGGAGTGGAAGAAGGAGGAAGGCTCGCTCCCCCCAGCCGTTCTTCCTTCCGCATACTCCCCGCTCCGGTCGTCCTGGACGACGGCCTCACCGTCGACTTCGCCGTCTCGGTCGGCGCGGTGACTCCGCACACGTTCGGCTCCCGCGACCTGGCAGTGCTACAACGGGCCGCCGGCGCGGCGCTGTCCTACGGCAAGCACTCGGACTGCGTGACCGTCGCCTCTCCCGCACACACCACGGCGCCGTCCATCAACGGACTCCGCGCCGGGCGTCCGGGCATCGTGAAGTGACGGAACGAAGCCTGTCACATACCCCCTTGTGTGACGCCCCCGCCCGCAAGCCGGTAGGCGCCCCGTGTACAGGACGGGCACCTACCGGCGTTTCAGGTGTCGGGCGTGGCGGCCGTGCCGTGCCGTCGGCCCTGTTCGACACTTGTGTTCACCAGCGCGTTCAACGCGGCAAGGTGCTCTTCCAGAGCCTTCCTGCCGTCGGGCGTCAAAGAGAGCCACGTACGTGGTCGCCTGCCGAGGTATCCCTTGCGCACCCGTACGTACCCGGCACTTTCCAGCGCTGTGACCAGCTTTGACAGCGTAGCCGCCGACGCACCGCAGCACTCCTGGACCGCCTTGAACTCGGCCTCCATGCAGCCGGAGAGGAAGGCGACGATGGCCAGGCGCGTGGGGTGGTGGATCTGCTCATGCAGCTTCCCTGACATCGGTCCTCACGCCTTGCGTGCGCCGGCCAGGCGGATCCAGGCGGACGCGCCGAGACCACAGCCCAGCACGACGAAGAACCAGGGGCCGCCGGCTGCCGCGTCGACGAGCAGCGCTACGACCACGACAAGTGACATGGAAGCGCCGTTCTTCCAGCGGTCGGCCTTGCCCGGACCTGCCGACCAGGCCATGACTCCGCTTCGGCGCGCGGCCGCAAAAGGCACGGCGACGGCCGCGGCGACCAGGAGGAGAGCGACCGCGCGGATCGCCCACTGCCAGGGGTGCAGGTCATCGGCCAGGCCAAGCGCGGACAGCCCGGCGGCGAAGCCGAGTCCGACGAAGGGCGGGTGCCATGCCGCGACAGGACGCGAGCGGGCGGCACTTCGTGCGGTAGCGGCCGCGTCCAGCGCCGCGCGGGCGTCATCGTACGTGTTCATCGCGTTCATCCTCCAGCAGAAGCATGCTGCCAGAGTGGCACATAGTTTCCCGATAGGCAACTGCATGGTTGATGGCAAGTTGTTCACGCTGCAGAACTTGATGGGGTGAGCAACTGGCGTGCGAATGTCTCTTCGCCACTGACATCCGGTTCGAGCTCGACTGCGTCGAGGGCCTCACCACCTGGCCCAACCCCGACGCCGACCACCGGCCGCTGCCGACCGGGCCGCTCGCCGCCTTCGATCCCCAGTGCATCGGCATGTTCGGCTGGTCGAAGGGTGCGTCAGCGACTGCTTTCGTGATGAGCGAGGACCGGCGCGTCCGTGCCTGGCTGAGCTTCGACGGCCGGTGCAGCCGACGGTCAGTACCGACCGCTCATGCTGATGACCGCCGAGTTCTCCCGGTCAGGTCAGCCGAGCGTCGCCGAGTTCTGGTCGCACCTGCGGGGATGGCGGCTCAACGTCCAGGCGTAAGGCGCGGTTCACTCGTCGACCCTCGGGGAGTATCCGAACGGAAATTAGCGGTAGGCGTCAGCTCATGGATACCGGCCACGGCCGAAGACCCTTCGCCACTTCGACGCCTGATCGTCAGCCGGGGCGCTTGGCCATGACGACCAGACCGGGCCCGCTGTACTCCGTAGGGGGGAGCCGCAATTCGGCGACCGGGTTCAGGCCGGCCTGCTCGATCAAGTTGACGAGTTGTTCCGGCCGCCACTTGTGGGTCGTCCAGCGGACGGGTACGCCTCCGTAGGCCTCGGTGCGCACCGCGTCCTCGTCGCCGACGTGTGTTGCGGTGATGAAGTGTCCGCCCGGCTTCAACGCGCACGCGAACAGGGCGAGGACCTGGGGAAGGACGTCACGGGGGAGGTTGAACAGTGACCACCACCCGAGCACGCCGCCCAGGGACGCCTCACCGAGGTCGAGCTCGGTGGCGGAAGCGACAGCGAAGCGGCACTCCGGATGAAGTCGGCGCGCGTTCTCGATCATGCGAGGAGAGAGATCCACCCCGGACACGTCGAGTCCGCGTTCGGCGAGGTAGGCGGTGACCGTTCCGGGCCCGCAGCCGACGTCGAGGACGGGTCCGAGCCCGCGCACGGTGTCGGCGAAGGCGTCGATCGACGCCTTGAGCCATGGATGCTTACGGATGTCGCCGACTCCCGTCGTCACGACCATCTGGGCGTAGTTGTCGGCCACCCGGTCGTAGGACTCACGTACGACGTCGAGATCGGCCGGGCGGTCAACAGGGTGTGCGCGCATCAGCCAACCATAGGGCTGCGCAGGGAAGTCGGGCTGGTGAAGCGGGTGATACCAAGCCGTTCTTCTACACAGTCTCCATCGCGCCCAGGCGTGGAAGCTGTGTCCCAGGCGGGCGTCCTTGCTGATCCGCGGAACCGGCGAGCCGCTGCCCGATACGCCTGGGAAGAAAGATGACGGGCCGCTGTCGATCGTGCCGCTTCTCGTTCGACGTCATGATGTGGGGCGCCTCGCCGCACGATGACCCGACAGGACCTGACGAGGAACGACGTGGATCAACTGCTGAGAGTCATGAACTTCAACGTCTCCAGTGACGGAATCGGTGCCGGAGAGGATCAGAGCCTGGAGAGGCCGTTCGGCCTCGACCATCCCGAGAGGCTGTTCGCCTGGGCCGGCGCCACGGCGAGCTGGCCCATGCGCACGGACCCGGGCGGGAGCCGAGGCCTCGACGACTACTTCACGCGGGACTTCGCACGCAACATCGGTGCCGAGATCATGGACCGCAACAAGTTCGGGCCCCAGCGCGGGCCCTGGCCGGACCATGAATGGCGCGGCTGGTGGGGCGAGGAGCCCCCGTTCCGCACGCCGGTGTTCGTCCTGACGCACCACACGCGTCCGTCGTTCACGCTGTCCTACACCACTTTCCACTTCGTCGACGGCGACCCTGCCACGGTCCTGGAACGGGCTCGGGAAGCGGCGCAGGGCCAGGACGTCCGGCTCGGCGGCGGAGTCACCACCATCCGGCAGTTCCTCGATGCCGGCCTCGTCGACACCATGCATGTGGCGGTCTCGCCGGTGAAGCTCGGGTCCGGACTGCGCCTGTGGGAGTCCCCCGATGAGCTGCTCGACCGGTTCCACCTGGAGATCGTGCCCAGCTCGAGCGGCGTGAGGCACCACCTGTTCTGGCGAAGGTGACACTGCGGCGAGCCGCCGGGCACAGCCGGTCCGGAGGCCGCGGGGTGAAGGCCCGGGATTCCCCGGACGCCCACAACGGGTGTGCAGCCATGGGCAGGGCCCGTGAGAAGGACGGCGCCTTCACCTGGGGACACAGCACAGTGCCGCGGATGCCGCGCCGACCTGGAAGCGCAGTTCGCCGAGCCGGTCCGGTCGGGTCCGCGGATGAATCGAGCCTCCGACGGCCCGCATATCTCGCCGCCGCCCCCCGACCCGCATCCAGCGGCGGGGCGGTCGCAGCTTTGTTCGGGGTGCCCGTCAGCGACCGAAGCGACTCAAGCGACTCTGGACCGAACCTGGATGACCGTCTCGTCACCGGGCGGCTCCCCCAGTACCAGTCTGGATGTCCTCGGCTTGCTCACCCGGCCGGATCCGGCTCGGCGCCGTACACATACCATCGGCCGGGTTCCAAGGCGCAGGAGCGCAGTGCTCAGCGCGTCTCGCAGAGCCCGGTCTCGGTGCGCTGTCGATCTGCCAGCGCCCGGCAGAAGTCCTTCGCGCCAGGCGAGTATCCGCGCCCCGAAACCCATCACGAGCGGGACAGGACGGTCCCCGGAGTCACCGGAGCTCTCGTACGGGATGGAAACTCCGGGAGACACGTCCACGATCAACACACCTGGTGCCTGTCACGGCCGACCACGACCACACCCAAAATGCGGGCTGTGACCTGCGCGTCCACCTCTATGTCCGCGCGTGATCCGCCGGACAGGCCCCTGAGAGCGCTGTCCCGTCGGTTACTGTCCGATCGGGTTGAGGTACGTGGCCGGGTGGGTGGCGCCGTCCTGCTTGAGGATCTGGCCACCGAAAGGCCACTTCAGCGTGAAGTGCTGCGTCTCGTTCGGCGGCGTGACCAGGAACTTCGCCGGAACGAACTTCTCCTTCTGCGGCGTGGACCTGGCCACCGGAAGCAGGGTGATGCTGAAGTCCACCGTGGCCCCGTGCTGCAGGGTCAGCTTTTCGGGTTTCTTGGAGGAGCGCACCAGCGACCAGGTCCCGTCGGTTTTCTGAGCACCGATCATGTCGACACCGGCGAAGCCGGCCAGGGTGCAGGTGCGCTTGCTCTGGTTGGTGAACCAGACGAACGCCTGTGTCTGCTTCTTGGTCTGTCCCATCTCCGGCTTCGCGTCATCCCCCGTGGCGAAGCCGGCCTTCAGATCGGCGGTGTGGCAGCGGGTCGGCCCGAGCTTGGTGGCGGCCGACGCCGGGACCGTGGCAGCGGCGGTGCCGGCGACGACGATGGCCGCAAGGCTCACGGCGGTCAACTTGCTCTTCATGAAGTTTCAGGTTCCCCTCGTTTTACGAATCGGCGCGCGAGGTCAGCGAGCGCCACGCATCCCAAGACGCGCAATGCCGGGCAGAAGTTCGGTTGCCCGAGAGCTTTTTCCCGCCGGCCAGGCTCCCAGGTCGCCGGTCGCGACGCCGTCGTCGAGGTGGCGCAACGCCCTCGGTCGGCTGGACGTCGAGCACGAGCGCGGGCCGCCACCGCGTCGAGGGAGCCGCCGCCCAGCCGCCCGCCCCGGCCGTCGAGGAGCCAACCGCCGACGGCAGTACTGTGGGAACGGCACGGCGCATTCGGAGCCTGGCGGCGCCGAACAGGAACGTTCTCGCCGTTCAGACAAGCGCGGATGGTCTTGCGATCACGGCCCGGATGCCGGGCTTCCTGGTCACCCGGGCTGCTTCCGGTTCGGTTACGGCCGCGACCACCGTGTCTCCTACGGGGACCGCTACTGACCTGCTCAGCCTGGAGGAGATCCGGGCCGCCCGCTGTCGGGGATTCCTGACAGCGGGCGGCCCGCAAGCCGTCCCCTCGCCCGGTGATGGAGATGGCCGGTGTCGATTCCGGCCTCGTCGACTGGTCGCCGACCCGCCGTCAGTGGATGGAGGACGTTCCGGAGGGCCGCCTCACCTACCCGCTGTGTGCGGCGCCATCGGAAGATTCCACCCGCCGTGTTCCCGCCGCCGGCCGCGCCTCACCGCCGGCCCCGCCCCCGGCACCACCTGGCAGAAGACCCGCCGCCTGGCACAGGCCTCGGCTCATGACGAAGATCGCGGATCCGTGCCGCCCCGACCCCGCGTCCGCCAGGGGCGGCCGCAGCCTCGTTCAGGGCGCTGACAAGCGACTCAAGCCACTCAGGACCGAACCTGGAGGGCCGTCCCCTCACCGGCTGATTCCCCCAGCACCAGTCTGCTCCTCGCTCGTCGGCAGCATGCCCACCATCGCCGCCCACTGCACCGTAGACGCTTGCGCGCGACATCAGGACGGGGAAATGGGGCCTCAGGCCATGGAAAACCTGGCGACGTACTCCTCGAAAGGCTCGATGCCGACTTCCGCGCGGAGTTCGTCCACGCGCTCGGGGTCTTCACAGGGCCACGGAACCGGCGCCCCGTCCTTCACGCCGGCGATCTGAGTGCCGTAAACCTGCTTGCGGCCTTCGTTGACCAGCGTACGGTCACGCAGAAAGGCCAGCTCGCGCGGGCTGGCCAGGCCTGCCGACACCGCCTGCTGCATCAGCTGGAGGGCACGACGCTGAACGTCGAGCTGCCGGTCGGCGTGTTGAGCGATCAGCCATGCCGCGCGTGCGGCCTCCTCGCCGACCAGCTCCGTCGTGGGCCAGCCGTACTCGTCCATGATCTCGCCGAGCCGGTCACCGTGCCGGGCGGTCAGCCGCCGCCACGCCAGCTGGTCGGCGGGGTCATCGCTGTTCGCGCGAGCTGCGGACTGGTGGTCGGCGGCAGCCATGTCCGTGAGTTCCACCGCCAGCGCGGCAACGTCGTTCGTCACCCTCGACTCCCAGGTCGGATCCGTGCTTTGCGTCCGCCCGCAAGCCTAGAGGTTGTCCCGTAACCGGTGGGGTGGTTGGCGCGTTGGCTGGGCATGGGTGGGGTGATCTCAGCAGATGATCCGAAGTGGATCGAGCCGTTCTCTGGGCTGACCGAATCGCAGTTCGCCAGGCTAGTGGCGTTGGTGCGGCGCCGGGGCGGTGACGTCCAGCGCGGCCGGCCGTGGCGGCTACCACTGGAGGACCGGGTGCTGCTGGTCGCGACGTACTGGCGCACGAACCTCACGTTGCGGCAGGTGGCGCCACTGTTCGGGGTCTCGAAGTCCGCGGCCGACCGCATCCTCGATCACCTCGCACCACTGCTTGCCATCTCGCCGGCCCGTCGGCCGCGCAAGGACACCGTCTACATCGTGGACGGCACTCTGGTGCCCACCCGTGACCGCAGCATCGCCGCCTCGAGCAAGAACTATCGGTACTCGACCAACCTGCAGGTCGTCATCGACGCCAACAGCCGCCTCGTGGTGGCGATCGGCCTGCCATTGCCCGGCAGCCGCAAGGACTGCCGGGCGTTCACGGACTCCGGCGTCGACCGGGTCTGCCGCAGCGCCCCGACCATCGCCGACGGCGGATACCAAGGCACCGGCCTGCTCATCCCGCACCGCAAACGACGAGGTCAGACGCACCTCAGCCCGCAGCAGGAAGCGGAGAATGCCGTCCATCGCCGAGCGCGAGCACGCGTGGAACACGCCCTGTCGCGGCTGAAGAACTGGAAAATCCTGCGGGACTGCCGACTCAAGGGCAACGGCGTGCACCAGGCCATGCTCGGCATCGCTCGGCTCCACAACCTGGCCCTCACCGGATAACTCACACCCCATACGGGACAACCTCTAGGGGTGGAAACCGGGCGTAAAGATCATTCCGGAGAACGGCGACAGACGCCTTCCCGTACCGAGATAATGGAAGAGCCCCCGGAACCGGCCGTCACTCCGGTCAGGTTGGGAGCTGATCAGTTGGTTGTCCTGACAGGAGCACTGCTGCGTCCGTGGTCCCGACCGCTGAGCTCGCTGTCGAGTGTCTCCTGGGCCACACGCATGACTTCGGCGTATACGGGGTCCTGCAGCCGCCTCCACATCTCCTCTTCGGAGACGTCCTCGACGCGGCTGATCACCCACCAGATGTTGCCGAACGGGTCCTTGATACGGCCCCCACGCTGTCCGAAGGCGTCGTAGGCCAAAGGCGTGACGACATGGCTGCCGGAGTCAACGGCTCGTGAAAAGGCGTGGTCGGCGTCGGGGACGAACACGCGCAGCAGGCTTGGCATGGCGGGCCAGTTCGTGTGCCGGTCGAAGGCCAGCACGACGGTATCGCCGACGCGGATCTCGCCGTGCCCGATCAAACCGTCCTCGGTGGGCACTCGCGCCAGCTCTTCACCCCCGAAGGCCCCGGAGACGAAGTCGAGGAAGGCCCCCGTGTCGTCGGTGACGACCCAGGGGGCGACGGTGGTGTAGCCCGCCGGCGCGGAGTTGGTCTGCTCGTGCATCACGGTCCTTTCGCCCATGTTGATTGCCGGCCACGACGTTAGGAGCTATCTAGGTCAGCTTCCGGCCTAGACCGAGACGTTGAGCGCCGGTGCTGTCTCACGATCCTGCTCGGCACTATTACGGCGTAACAGCGTGCGCGGGCCGGACAATACGACCGGTCAGCGGTGTGTCAGTGGGGCGTCAGCCTGGCCTGGCATCGTGAAGCACGTGAACGGCGCCGCGGGAAGGCCGCGGGGCCGGGCGTGGGGAGAGGTGCCCGGAGCGGCTGATCGGGGACCAGGGCGGCAAGCCCGGAGTCGGACTCCTTCGAGGGTCCACGCAGGTTCGAATCCTGCCCTCTCCGCGCAAGGGGTCTAGCGTCCGGCTTCGGTGCCGAGTTGCGCCAGGCGGGTCAGGGCCGGCAGTGCTGCGGCGATGGCCTGGCGTTCCGCGGGGGTGAGCTGGGCGATCAGCGGGGTCAGGTGACGGCCTCGGTCCTCACGCCGGGTCTGGCCGATCTTTCGGCCGCTGTCGGTGATGTGGACGAGGACGGCGCGGCCGTCGTCCGGGTCGGGGCGGCGTTCGACGAGGCCGTCGCGTTCGAGCCGGGTGACCAGCTGGGTGAGCCCGGGCTGGCTGATCTGCTCGGTCCTGGCGAGTTCGGTGAGCCGTTTCGGGCCGCTGGTGGCCAGTGTGTCCAGGACGGACAGTGTGGTGAAGGACAGCTTCTGAACTGCGGGAAGCCGGATGTAGTAGCGGTTGAAGTTCTCGATCGCTCTGGTGAGGTCGGCGACGTTCAAGTCCGTTGTCTGCTCGGCACGCTGAGTGGATGTCATCCTGGAAATGTATCGCAGATTTATATAAGCTCCTGATCGATCGCGTGCCGGCGCCTCGTCCAGGCGCACGGTGTGCAGGGCACCTCGGCGCAACGGCGCGTCAGTGGACTGGTAGAGCGCTAGGTGAGGAACACACCACATGACTGTGCGAATCGGCATCAACGGCTTCGGGCGTATCGGTCGCAACGTCTTCCGTGCGGCGGCCGCGCGGTCTTCGGAGCTGGAGATCGTCGCCGTCAACGATCTGGGCGATGTGCCCACGATGGCCCACCTGCTCGCTTACGACTCGATTCTGGGCCGCTTCCCCGAGGAGGTCACCGCCGAGTCGGGCGCGATCCGCGTGGGTGACCGGACGCTCAAGGTCCTCGCCGAGCGCGACCCCGGCGCCCTGCCGTGGGGTGACCTGGGCGTGGACATCGTGATCGAGTCCACCGGTATCTTCACCGACGCCGCGAAGGCCCGCGCGCACGTCGAGGGCGGCGCGAAGAAGGTGATCATCGCCGCGCCGGCCAGCGGTGAGGACATCACGCTGGTGATGGGCGTCAACGACGGCGACTACGACCCCGACCGGCACACCATCATCTCCAACGCCTCCTGCACCACCAACTGTCTGGCCGTACTGGCCAAGGTGCTGCACGACGCCGTCGGCATCGACACCGGCATGATGACCACGGTCCACGCCTACACGCAGGACCAGAACCTGCAGGACGCCCCGCACAAGGACCTGCGCCGGGCCCGGGCCGCGGGCCTGAACATCGTGCCGACCTCCAGCGGGGCCGCCAAGGCCATCGGTCTGGTCCTGCCGGAACTCGCCGGCCGGCTGGACGCCTTCGCCCTGCGGGTGCCGGTGCCCACCGGTTCGGTCACCGACCTGACGGTCACCACCCGCCGCGGCACGACCGTGGACGAGGTGAAGGAGGCGTACGCGGCGGCGGCCTCGGGGCCGTACAAGGGCTTGCTGTCGTACGTGGACGCGCCGCTGGTCAGCACGGACATCGTGGGTGATCCGGCCTCCTGCGTCTTCGACGCCGGGCTCACCCGGGTGTCCGGCCCGCAGGTCAAGGTCGTCGGCTGGTACGACAACGAGTGGGGCTACTCCAACCGTCTCATCGACCTGGCACTGCTCGTCGGGTCGTCTCTGTAGTTCCCCGCCGGCCCGGCGCCCGCACCACCCGCACGTCAGCAACGGTCGGCCGCCGAAGCGGCGGCCGACCCTTCAGCGCGCCCGTGAACCGGCGCGCAGCGCCCGACGCCGGCGATGCCGTCGGCGTGCCCGGATGCCCGACGAATCCCTGCACGACGCTGCGAGGACAGGCTCAATGAAGGAACTTCCGCGGTTACCCTTCGACAATCCGGACGTGCTCGGCATCGCGCCCCAGATGCGTGCGCTGCAGCAGCAGGGGCCGATCACCCGGGTGCGGACGGCCGGTGAGGACGCCTGGCTGGTCACCCGCTACGACGAGGTGCGGGCCCTGCTCGCCGACCGCCGGCTCGGTCTCAGCAATCCCCGACCGGACGGGTCGGCCAAGAGCGCGGCCAGGGCCTTCATGGTCGCGCTGATGGCCGGGGACGACCACGACACCGAGACCGTCCGGCACACGCGGATGCGCCGGCTGCTCGTGCCCCGGTTCTCCACGCGCCGGATGCGGCTGATGAAGGACCGGATCGAGCAGCACGTGGACGATCTGCTGGACCAGCTGGCGGCGACCGCTCCGCCGGTCGACCTGCACCGTGCGCTGTCGTTTCCGCTGCCGACCATGGTGGTCTGCGATCTGCTCGGCGTGCCGTTGGCCGACCGGGAGCGGTTCGGGCAGTGGGCGAGGGGCACCTTCGACCAGAGCGACAACGAGCATGCGGCGAACACCTTTCAGCAGGTGGTCGACTACATGACGGAGCTGGTGGCGCGCAAGCGCAGCGAGCCGGGCGACGACATCCTGTCGGAGCTGATCGCCGAGGACGACGGCGCGCTGTCCGACGCGGAGATCGCCCAACTGGGCAACGCGGTCCTGCTGTTCGGCTACGAGACCACCATCGTGCGGATCGACCTGGGCACGCTGCTGCTGTTGCGCAATCCGGCGCAGCGTGCGCTGCTCGCACAGAATCCGGAGCTGGCGCCGGCCGCGGTCGAGGAGATCCTGCGGCTCGGCGTGGGCGGGAAGGGGTCCAACGCGATCATTCCCCGGTACGCGCACAGCGACATCACCGTCGGCGAGACGGTGATCCGCACCGGGGACGCGGTGATGCTGGCCATCGGCGCGGCCAACATCGACGGCCGGGCGTTCCCCGACAGCGACCTGTTCGACCTGGGCCGGCACAAGCCCAAGTCGCATCTGGCGTTCGGGCACGGTGTGCGGCACTGCATCGGCCGCACGCTGGCCCGGATCGAGCTGACCGCGGTGTTCGAGCGGCTGTTCCGCACACTGCCCGGCCTGCGGCTGGCGGTGCCGGAGGAGTCGCTGTGCTGGCAGGAGCACCGGATCACCGGCGGGTTCGACGAAATCCCCGTCACCTTCTGAGCGGCCCTGCCCCAGCGGAAACCTTCCCCCCGTACAGTCACGAGGACGAGGAACCATGACGGACACCTTCAGCGACTACGTCGACTGCACGCCGTTTCTCGACGACCGTGAGGCCCTCGACCGGTTCTACGACGAGCACGGCTACCTGTATCTGCGCGGTGTTCTGGACGGCGAGCTGGTGCGGACCGCCGCGGAGCAGATGCTCGAGGGCCTGGTCGCCCTCGGCCACACCGCGCCCGGCACCACCCTGGACACCCTCGCCATCGACTCCTTCGAGGCGGTCGACGAGGTGGCGATGCACGACTACGTCAGGTACGACGACCTGTGGAACCACCCTTCGAGCCTGAAGGTCTGGGAGAAGGTGTTCGGCGAGCCCGTCTTCGTGTTCAAGTCGACGACGATCCGCTACTACCCCTCCGCCGCGGGCTCGGCGGAGCCGAGCTTTCTGACACCGCTGCACCAGGACGGCTTCTACATAGGACCGAACAAGGACTTCCGCACCGCCTGGATACCGCTGCAGGCCACGACCCGCGACATAGGCGGCGTCGCCGTCGCCGACGGCAGCCACCGGAAGGGCCCGCGCGAGCACGTCGTCACCGAGAACTTCCGCCGCTTCGGCCACCCCGTGCGCGGAATCCCGGCGCAGGAGATCGGCGCGGACGAGCAGCTGCTGTTCTCGCCCATGGAGCCCGGTGACGTGCTCCTCTTCCACGCCTTCATGTGCCACAAGTCCCTCCCGAACGTCTCGGCGAACCCGGCCGGCATGCGGATGTCGATGGACACCCGCATCCAGCCCGCCTCTTCGCACCGCGGGTTCAACGCGCTGACCCCGTGGCCGGAGTCCGCGAAGGACGCCTCCAAGGGGATCATGTCGAAGATCACCGGCACCCCCACCACCGTCGAGTGACGGCGGCGTCCCCGCACCCGTCCCAACCGTCCCCCACACACGCCTGGCAGGCAGCGCATGACGAACAGCGAGGGCCTCCGCCCTACGAAGGGGCCCACGACGACACCCCCGTCCACGACCGGTACGCAACCGGCCGCGGGGCTCGGCGGCATCGCCCTGGTGGTGGTGCTCACCGGCTACGCCCTGTCCATCGTGGACGCCTCCATCGTCAATGTGGCGCTGACCTCGATCAGTGACGACCTCCACGGCGGCCCCGCCGCGCTGGAGCTGGTGGTGTCCGGCTACGGCCTCACCTACGCCCTCGGCCTGGTGCTGGGCGGCCGGCTCGGCGACGCCTTCGGCAGGCGGCGCCTGTACGCCTGCGGGCTGGCGGCGTTCACCGTCACCTCGGCGCTGTGCGGGGCCGCCCCGGCCATCGAGTTCCTCGTCGCCGCCCGGCTGCTGCAGGGGGCCGCCGCCGCCATGCTCGTACCGCAGGTCCTGGCGACGATCCAGGCGGCCACGGCGGGCCAGGCGCGCGCCCGGGCGATCGGCCTGTACGGGGCGACCGCGGCCCTGGGCATGGTCGTCGGGCAGATCCTGGGCGGGCTGCTGGTGTCGCTGGACGTCGCCGGGATGGGCTGGCGATCGGTCTTCGCGATCAATGTGCCGATCGGGGTGGCCGCGCTGCTGGCGGTCCGGCGCGTCCCTGCGACCAGGGCCGGCGCGAGGCCGGGCTTCGACCCGGTGGGCACCGTGCTGTTCGGGGTCACCATGGTGTGCGTCCTCGCGGTGGTCGTGGCGGGCCCGGACCTGGGCTGGCCGCTGTGGCTGTGGTCGCTGCTCGTAATCGCCGCGGCGGGCGCGGTGGCGCTGGCGCGGGCCGAGGCCGGGCTGGAGGCGCGGGGCGGCTCGCCGCTGCTGTCGCCGTCGGTGCTGTCGCATCCGGGGATGCGCAGGGGGCTGGCGGCGGTGGTGCCGTTCTCGGCGGGCTTCGGCGCCTTCCTGTTCGTCTACGCACTTGTGGCGCAGGGGCACTTCGGGTTCGACGGGCTCGCCTCCGGTGCGGTGCTCTCGCCGTTCGCCGTGGCGTTCTTCGCGGTGACGCTGTTCACCCCGAGGATCGCGGCGGCCCTGGGCGGCCGGATCGTCACCCTGGGCGCCCTGGTGCAGGGCACGGGCGTGCTGCTGCTGGCGCTGGTGGTCCGGCTGGGCTGGCCGCATCCCTCCCTGGTGCCCGTGCTCGCCGGGATCGCCTTGTTCGGCGTGGGCGCGGCGCTGACCGGTCCGACGCTGTTCCGGATGATCCTCGCCGACGTGCCGTCCGCGCAGGCCGGCATGGGCAGCGGTGTGCTGGTCACCAGCCAGCAGATGGCGACCGCGCTGGGCGCGACCGTCGGCGGAACCCTCTACGTCTCCGTGGCCGGTGCGCTGTCGACGGTGTCGGCGGCCGTGTGCGTGCTGGCCCTGCTGGCGTGCTGCTCGGTGACCGTGCTCGTGATCAGCCTGAAGCTCCCCGACCCCGGCTGATGCCCGCGCTGCTCCAACGGCGCGATCCGATCCAGACCTTCTCGTGGGCAACGGCGCGCCGTTCGCCGGCGTGCCCGCGCGCAGAAGCGGAGACAAGCCACGTGCACTCACAGACAAAGGCGGCGGTGGTGACCGGCGCGGCCAGCGGCATCGGTCTCGCCCTCAGCACCCGCTTCGCACGGGCCGGCGCCGGTGTGGTCATGGCGGACGTCGACGACGACACCCTGCACGGCCGGGCCGCCGAACTGGCCGCGCAGGGCGCCGACGTCACCGCCGTGACCGCCGACCTGACCGACCCGGACGCCGTCGAACGGCTCGCGGACACGGCGTTCGGCCTGCTCGGCGACATCGACGTGGTGTGCAACAACGCCGGGGTCCTCGGTCCCGTGGGACGGCCTGTGTGGGAGGTGCCGCTGGAGCGGATGCGGCAGGTGTTCGAGGTGAACCACTGGGCGCACGTCCTGGTGGCCCGTGCCTTCGTCCCCCGGCTGCTGGAGCGCGGCCGGCCCGCCCATCTGATCCACACCGCCTCGATGTCCGCCTTCGCCGTCGGTGCGGGCAGCGCCGCCTACGCCGCCTCCAAGCACGCCGACCTCGCGGTGGCCCGGAGCCTGCGCGCCGATCTGCGGGGCACCGGGGTGCGGGTGTCGGTGCTGTGTCCCGGCCGGGTCGACACCCCCATGGTGCAGGGCCTGACGGCTCCCCGCGGTGCGGGCGGCGCCACCTCGGTCAGCGCCGAGGACGTCGCCGACGTCGTGTGGGAGGCGCTGGGCTCCGACCGTTTCTACCTCTTCAGCAACCCCGACGCCGCGCCGCGGCTGCGCGACCAGTTCGACGACGTATGGCGTCATGTTCCCCTTCCGCCCCCTTCCCCCGAGGAGGAGCTGTGGCCCGCGCCGACAGCGACGACCGAAGCGAGGACACACCGGCCATCGACCTGGAGGCGGTGAGGGAGAAGTACCGGCAGGAACGCGACAAGCGCCGCTTCGGCCGCACCTACCAGTTCGCGCGCGGCGACTTCAGCCGTTACGCGCGCGACCCGTACACCGAGCGGCGGGAGCGCGAGCCGCTCGCCGACGAGGTGGACGTCGCCGTCGTCGGCGCCGGCATCGGCGGCCTGCTGACCGGCGCCCGTCTGCGCGAGGAGACCGGCCTGGAGCGGATCCGGCTGATCGACGAGGCCGGCGACGTCGGCGGCACCTGGTACTGGAACCGGTTCCCCGGCGTCAGGTGCGACGTGGAGAGCTACATCTACATGCCGCTGCTCGAGGAGACCGGCACGATACCCACCGAGAAGTACGCCACCGGGCCCGAGATCCTCGCCCACCTGCAGAAGATCGCCCGCATGTACGACCTGTACCGCGACGCCCTGTTCCAGACCGCCGTCACCGGGTTGCGCTGGGACGAGGCCGCCGGGGTGTGGCTGGTGAGCACGGACCGCGGGGATCTGTTCCGGGCCCGGTACGTGGCCATGTCGATCGGCCTGATGCACCGGCCCAAACTGCCCGCGCTGCCGGGCCTGGAGACGTTCGCCGGGCACTCCTTCCACACCAGCCGCTGGGACTTCGGCTACACCGGCGGCGACAGCACCGGCGGCCTGACCGGACTGAAGGACAAGACGGTCGGTGTCATCGGCACCGGCTCGACCACCGTCCAGCTCGCCCCGCACCTCGCCGAGTGGGCCGAGCGGCTCGTCGTCTTCCAGCGCACCCCGGCCGCGGTCGACGTCCGCGGCAACCGGCCCACCCCGCCCGGCTGGGCGGACACCCTCCGACCGGGCTGGCAGCAGCGCCGCATGGAGAACTTCCACGCGCTGACCTCCGGCATCCCGCAGGACGAGGACCTGGTCCAGGACCGCTGGACGCAGACCACGGCCACACTGGCCGCCGCGATCCTGCCCACCGGCGACACGGGGGGCGACCCCAAGGAGCGGGCGCTCGCCGCCGAGCGGGCGGACTTCCTGAAGATGGAGGAGCTGCGCGCCCGCATCGACAGCGTCGTCACCGACCCCGCGACCGCCGCCGCCCTCAAGCCGTACTACCGCGTGTACTGCAAGCGGCCCTGCTTCCACGACGAGTACCTGCAGACCTTCAACCGGCCCAACGTGACCCTGGTCGACACCCAGGGGCGGGGCGTGGAGCGGCTCACCCCGGCCGGGGTGGTCGCGGGCGGCCGGGAGTACCCCGTGGACTGCCTGGTCTTCGCCACCGGCTACGAGCACGAGTTCGCCGTCCCGTACACCGACCGCGCCGGCTACGACATCGTCGGCCGCGGCGGGGTGAGGCTGTCGCAGAAGTGGGCGGACGGGGCGCGCACCCTGCACGGACTGCAGGTGCACGGCTTCCCCAACTGCTTCATCCTGTCCAAGGTCCAGGCGGGCCGGCACGTCAACATCGCCTACATGCTGGGCGAACAGACCCGGCACCTGGCGTACGTCGTCAAGTCCGTGGAGGAGCGCGGCCACCGGGTCGTGGAGGCCTCGGAGGCGGGCGAGAAGGAATGGGTGGAGGAGATCCTCCGGCTCGCCAGCAACGACCTCGACTTCCTGGAGAACTGCACGCCCGGCCTCTACAACAACGAGGGCGACCCGAGCGGGCTGCCGCTGCTCAACTCCAGCTACGGCGGCGGCTCGGTGGAGTTCGTGAACATCCTCAGGCGCTGGCGCGAGGCGGGCGACCTCGCGGGCCTCGACCTGCGCTGACCACCCCCTTCCTCTTCAGCGAAAGGCGGCAACCCCCATGGACGTAACGCCGATACCCGGCGCCGCTCTCGGCGCCGTCGTGCACGGCGCCCAGGTCACCGGCGAGCTGGACGACACCCAGGTCGAGGAGGTCTGGGCGGCGCTCGACGAGCACCTCGTCCTGGTCTTCCGCGGCCACGACCGGCCCTCCTGCGAGGAGTTCCTGGCCTTCGGCCGCCGCTTCGGGCACATCCCGAAGACCGGTCTGACCAGCGGCGCGCACCCCGACCACAACGAGATCCTGATCGTCTCCAACCTGGTGGAGAACGGCCGCAAGATCGGTGTCGGCGACGCCGGGTGGATGGGCTGGCACACCGACTACTCCTTCCGGCCCCGCATCTCCCAGGTCGGCTTCCTGGAGGCCGTGGAAGTGCCGTCCTCCGGCGGCGGGGAGACCCTGTTCACCGACATGTACGCCCTGTACGAGTCGCTGCCGCCCGCCGAGCGCCGGCGCCTGCACTCCTACCGGGTCCGCCACGCCCTGCGCACCGGATACGAGGAGACCATCGAGGAGGAGCTGCAGGGCGAGGTGTCCCTCGGCGAGGACGCCGGGGACATCCTGCCCGAGGACGGCACCTCCACCGTCCACCCGCTCATCGCCCGCAATCCGCGCACCGGCCGCAGGTCGGTGTACGTCAGCACCCTGAACACGCAGCGGATCGTGGACCTCGCCCCCGGCGACAGCCGCAAGCTGCTCGACGAGCTGCTGTCGCACGCGGGCAAGCCCGGCTACACCTACGTCCACGCCTGGCAGCCCGGGGACGTCGTGATGTGGGACCAGCTCGGCACCATCCACGCCAAGCAGGCCTTCGACCCGGCCGAACGGCGCGTCATGCGCCAGGTCGTCAGCATCTTCGACGACCCGGCCGGGCCCTGGCGCACGGAGACGGAGGCGGCCGCATGAGCACCGCTCCCGCCTGCCTCGGCCACAGCCGGGTCGCGATCACCCCGGCGCTGCGCGCCGCCGTCGACCGGCTCGACCACCGCTCACGCCACCAGGCGGCCTACCATCTCGGCTGGATCACCGCCGGGGGCGAGCCCACCAGCGCCGACGCCGGCAAGGCCGTACGGCCGGCGCTCGCGCTGCTGTCGGCCCAGGCGGTCGGCGCACCCCCCGACGTGGCGCTGCCCGGCGCCGTCGCCGTCGAGCTCGTGCACAACTTCTCCCTGGTGCACGACGACCTGATGGACGGTGACGAGGAGCGCCGCCACCGGCGCACGGTGTGGAGCCTGTGGGGTGCCTCCAGCGCGATCCTGACCGGGGACGCGTTGCTGGCGCTCGCCCACGAGGTGCTGCTGGACACCGGCTGGCCGACGGCGGCGCCCGCGGCCCGGCTGCTGGCGCGCACCACCCGGCATCTGATCCGCGGCCAGGTGCAGGACCTGGCCTTCGAGCGGCGCGCGCACGTCACGGTCGCGGAGTGCGTCGACATGGCGGCCGGCAAGACCGGCGCGCTGCTGTCGGCGAGCGCCGCGATCGGCGCGGTCCTCGCCGGGGCGCCGGAGGCGACCGTGGACGCGCTGGCGCTGTACGGGGACCAGGTCGGGATCGCCTTCCAGCTCGTCGACGACGTTCTCGGCATCTGGGGGGACCCGGCCGTCACCGGCAAGCCGGTCCACTCCGATCTGCGCTCCCGCAAGAAGTCCCTGCCGGTCAGTCACGCGCTGAACCAGGACGATCCGCTCGGCGCCGAGCTGGCCGCCTGGTTCACCGCGCCCGGCGAACCCGGTGAGGAGGAGCTGCGGCGCGTGGCCGGCCTGATCGAGGACGCCGGCGGCCGTCACTGGGCGCTGGCCGAGGCCGCGCGGCGGATGGCGCTGGCCGAGGAGGCGCTGCGCGGTGCCGAGGTGGACGCCGGCGCGCGGGAGGAACTCCTCGCGCTCGGGCGGTTCGTCGTCGACCGCGAGGTCTGAGCCCGGGCCGGCCGCCGTACCCGTCTTGTCTCCTGCGCTGCTCGTGACCCTCCGACCGGTGCGGAGCCGCCGTCAGGGCGCCCCCGTGCCCGCTGTCCGTCTGCCACCCACTCCCGAGGATTCCCCCATGCCCCAGGACGTCGACTTCCACATACCCCTGCCGAGCCGGCAGAGCCCGGATCACGCCCGCGCCGACGCCGAGCAGCTCGCCTGGCCGCGCTCGCTCGGGCTGATCAAGTCCGAGGCGGCGGCCGAGCGCCATCTGCGCGGCGGCTACGCCGACCTGGCCTCCCGCTTCTACCCCCACGCCACCGGCGCCGACCTGGACCTGGGCGTCGATCTGATGTCGTGGTTCTTCCTCTTCGACGACCTCTTCGACGGGCCGCGCGGCGAGAACCCCGAGGAGGCCAAACAGCTCACCGACGCGGTCGCGGCGGCGCTGGACGGCCCCCTGCCCGACAGCGCGCCCCTCATCGCCCACGGCTTCGCCGACATCTGGCGGCGCACCTGCCAGGGGATGACACCGGCCTGGTGCGCGCGCAGCGCCCGGCACTGGCGCAGTTACTTCGCCGGCTACGTCGACGAGGCACAGAGCCGCTTCTGGGACATGCCGTACGACTCGGCCGCCCAGTACCTGGCCGTGCGCCGGCACACCATCGGGGTGCAGCCGACGGTCGACCTGGCCGAGCGCGCCGGCCGCTTCGAGGTGCCGCACCGGGTCTTCGACAGCGCCGTGCTCTGCGCGATGCTCCAGATCGCCGTCGACGTCAATCTGCTGCTCAACGACATCGCCTCGCTGGAGAAGGAGGAGGCCCGCGGCGAGCAGAACAACATGGTCATGATCCTGCGCCGGGAGCACGGCTGGTCCAAGGACCGCAGCGTCGCCCACATCCAGAGCGAGGTGCGCCTGCGCCTGGAGCAGTACCTGCTGCTGGAGTCCTGCCTGCCGCGGGTCGCCGACATCTACCGGCTCGACGAGGGCGAGCGCGCGGCCCTGGAGCGCTACCGCGACGACGCCGTGCGCACCGTGATCCGCGGCTCCTACGACTGGCACCGCTCCTCGGGCCGCTACGACGCCGAGTTCGCGCTCGCCGCCGGCGCCCAGGGCTACCTGGAGGAACTCGGCAGCACCGCCCGCTAGCCCCCGCCCGGCAGCCGTCAACCGACCAGCACAGACGGGAAGTCGAGAACCGAATGACCGAGCAGACCACCTTCTCCGCGGGAGCGGCGCCCGGGGCGCTGCCCGTCGTGGGCCACGCCCTGCAGATGATGCGCCACCCCGTGGACTTCATGACCTCGCTGTCGGCCCACGGCGACCTGGTCGAGATCAGGATCGGCCCCACCCGGGCCTACGTCCCGACCCACCCCGAACTGCTGCGGCACGTCCTGACCAACGACCGCATCTTCGACAAGGGCGGCGTCTTCTACGACCGCGCCCGGGACATCGCCGGCAACGGCCTGGTCACCTGCCCGTTCGCCGACCACCGCCGCCAGCGCCGGCTGATGCAGTCGGCGTTCACCCGCGGCCGGCTCAAGCGGTACTCCGAGGCCATGCGCGCCGAGATCGAGGCCACGGCGTCGCGCTGGCAGGACGGCATGGTCGTCGACGCCTTTGCGGAGATGTACGGCATGGCCCTGCGCACGGTGGGCCGCACCCTGTACTCCACACCCGTCAGCCCGCGGCTGGCGGCCAGGGTGGAACGTTCCTTCGACGTCGTGCTCAACGGCCTGTTCCGGCAGATGTTCCTGCCGGCCGCGATCCGCCGGCTGCCCCTGCCCTCCCAGCGCCGCTACCGCAGCAACCTGGACTTCCTGCACGAGACCACCCAGCGGCTCATCGACGACTACCGCAGCTCCGGCACCGAGCGTGACGACCTGCTCGCCGCCCTGATCGCCTCCCGCGACGACGACGGCGGCCGGCTCGGCGACGAGGAGATCCACGACCAGGTCATCACCGTCATGGCGGCCGGCACCGAGACCGTCGCGGGCACCCTCACCTGGGTCTTCTACCTGCTCTCCCGGCACCCGCGGATCGAGGCCGCGCTCTACGACGAGATCGACACCGTCCTGGGCGGCCGCGCCCCGGATTGGGACGACCTGCCGCACCTGTCCCTGGCCGACCGGATCATCTCCGAGACGCTGCGGCTGCACCCGCCGGCCTGGCTGTTCACCCGCCTCACCACCGCCCCGGCCGAGCTGGCGGGCCGCCGGCTGCCCACCGGCTCCACCGTCGTCTTCAGCCCCGCCGCGGTCGCCCACTACGAGGGCGCCTTCGACAACCCCCGGACGTTCGACCCCGACCGCTGGCTCCCGGACCGTGTCACACCGGCCTCCCGCCACGCCTACGTGCCGTTCGGCACCGGCGCCCGCAAGTGCATCGGCGACCTGTACGCACGCACCGAGGCCACCCTGGGGCTCGCCACCATCCTCGGCCGCTGGCGGGTCACCTGCGAGCCCGGCATGGACGTCCGCCCGGTGCCGCTGGCCACCGTCTACCACCCGCGCCGGCTTCGCCTGAGGCTGGACGCCCGCACCCCACGCCGCACGGCCTCCGCCGTCCCCGCACCGGCGGGGGGCGACGCGGCCTGAAACGAGGGGAGGACCGGTCCCGGGGCGGGCGCGGCTCTGCGGCAGTGGGCGGGCGCGGCTCTGCGGCAGTGGGCGGGCGCGGCTCTGCGGCAGTGGGCGGGCGCGGCTCTGCGGCAGGGCCGGGCAACGGTCCCGGGCCGGTGCGCGGCATCCGCGGCAGGGCCGGGCACCGGTCCCGGGCCGTGAGGACTCCGGGGCCGGTGCGCGAGGGGTCGTGCACGACGGCGACGGCCCGCGGCGGCCGCACCCGGGTCATGCCGGCGGGGTCATGCCCGCGGGGTCATGCCGGCCGGGCCGGGGGGCCGGGTGAGAACGAGGGGAGGGCCGGTCCCGGGCCGGGTGCGCAGCCTTGCGGCAGGGCCGGGCACCGGTCCCGGGCCGTGAGGGCTCCGGGGCAGATGCGCGAGGGGTCATGCGTCTCGACGACGACCCGCGGCGGCCGCACCCCGGACATGCAACCCGCAGCGGCCGCACCCGGGTCATGCCGGCGGGGTCATGCCGGCCGGGCCGGGGGGCCGGTTCCGTTCGGGCGGGTGAGGCGGGCGACGAAGACGGTGCGGCCGTCGGACGCCTCCTGGGTCTGGATGCACAGGCGGATGTCGACCAGGCTGCCGTCGCGGCGCAGGGCCGGGACGGACACCGGGCGGCCCAGGATGCGGGAATGCCCGGTCAGCAGCAGGGACGTGAAGGACACGACGTGGCGTTCCCGCAGGTGTTCCGGGATGACCCTGGTGATCCGCTGCCCGATGAGCGCGCCCGCCGGCCAGCCCAGGAGGTCGGACGCCGCGGCGTTGGCGGCGATGATCCGGTCGCCGTCGTCGGCGGCGATCGTCGGGGTGCTGCTCGCCTGGAGCCGGCCGGGGTCCCAGGCGGCCAGCTCGGGGGGTGTGGTGCTGGGCTCGCGGGGCATCTCGGTCCAGGCGGTGGGCCGGCGGCCGGCGAGCTGGGCGGTGATCTGCCCGAGGAGCCAGCGGTTGAGGGCGTGGATCTGCGGCAGGGCCGGCCGGGTCAGCAGCCGCCCCTGGCCCGCCGCCTCCTGGACCAGGTCGAGGACGCGGCCCAGGGTGTGCACGGCGTCCTCGGCGTCGTCGGGGATCTCCGCGCGCACGGTGTGCAGGTCCCCGTGTGAGTGACGCTCGGGCGCCGCGGTCACCCGCGCCCTGACCAGGTGGTTCGTGTCGTGCGCGGTCTCCAGGTCGGTCAGCGGGACCGAGGGCAGGCCGCCCGCGGAGGCCGCCAGGAGGGATTCGCGCAGCAGCGCCTCGCGATGCATCTGGGCCGCCTTGTGCAGCGCGCCGGGCAGATCGATCAGCTCGACGGGGGTCGCGGCCGTGTGCGCGGGAGGCATGTTCCAGTCCGAGACCGGCGGCTCGGGCGTCTCGGGCCACAGTTCGAACCAGACCGTCTTGCGGTCCTCGCCGACCTGGACGCCGTGGCTGGAGGCCAGCTCCTCGACCAGGGCCAGCCCTCGTCCCGTACTGGCGTACGCCGTGCTGCTGGTCCGGGGTACCAGGACCCGGCCCGGTTCCTGGTCGCTGACCTCGACGTGCACCCGCCCGTCCACGGCCCAGGCCCGCACTTCCACCTGGGTGTGCGCGTGCACCACCGCGTTGGTCACCAGTTCGCTGACCAGCAGCTGCGCGGTGTCCGCCACGTCCGGGGCCACCCCGTCCAGGGCCTCGCGGACGAACCGCCGGGCGTCCCGGGCGCTCTGTGGCCGCGGAGGGAGCCGGCGGATCGGCGCACGGGCCGGTCCGGGCATAGCCATGTCAC
Organism: Streptomyces sp. NPDC048192; assembly: GCF_043202415.1. Classification (NCBI taxonomy): domain Bacteria; kingdom Bacillati; phylum Actinomycetota; class Actinomycetes; order Kitasatosporales; family Streptomycetaceae; genus Streptomyces; species Streptomyces sp. NPDC048192. Next base: position 2,673 of record NZ_JBIDAL010000029.1, on the reverse strand, counting down.
CAGTGTGCCCGCCGCCGCGGCCCCTGTCGTCCGCGGTGATCACTCGCACCGTACGTGCGAATGTGCCGGTCAGCGGTGTGTCAGGGCGGTGTCAGCCCGTCCCGGCACCATGAGGCACGTGAACGGCGCCGCGGGGGGAACCGCGGGGCCGGAAGCGAGGAGAGGTGCCCGGAGCGGCTGATCGGGGACCAAGGGCACACGCCCAGAAGTCGGATCCCTTCGAGGGTCCACGCAGGTTCGAATCCTGCCCTCTCCGCCCATCGACGCTCCGGCGTCACTCCCCCGGCGCCGGCGAAGCGGGCCCGTGGACCGTCGCGGTGAGGCGGCGCAGGGCCGCCCGGGCGGGCGGGCCCCAGGTGGGCTTGCCGCCCGGACGCCCGTGCACGCCGGCCTCGCCGATGAACAGGCAGGCGAGGGCTTTCAGCAGCGCCCAGCCGCGGGCACGGCGGCGGGTCGCCGGGTCCGGCGCCGGCTGGCAGGCGTCGTGGAAGCGGTCGACGGCACCGTCCGGCAGCAGCAGCCACGCGGCGGCCAGGTCGCAGGCCGGGTCGCCCGCGAAGAGGTCGCCGAAGTCGATCACGCCGCAGAAGGTGCCGTCCCGGGTCAGGACGTTGGCCGGGTGCAGGTCGCCGTGGAGCCACAGCGCGGGGCCCGCCCAGTCCGGTGCGGTGACGGCGTCCTGCCATACCGCGCGTACGGCGTCCGGGTCGGGGAGCAGGCCCTGTTCGGTGGCCGAGGCCAGCGCCCGGGCGAACCCTTCGGCGTAGCCGGCCAGCGGGCCTCCGCGGTCGCGGCCGGCCGGTGCGCCTTCGGGGGCCGGCCGGTGCAGGGACGTCAGGAAGCCGGCCAGGGTGTCGGCCGCCTCCATGGCGCGCGTGGCGGGGGCGCGGTCGGCGGGTGTTCCCGGCACCCAGGTGGTGACGATCCAGGGCCGCGGGAACCGCTCGGAGGGCTCGCCGAGGCGCTGGGGGACGGGGACCGGCAGAGCAAGGCGCGGGGCGAGCACGGGAAGCCACGCGTGCTCCTTGCGCAGCAGCGCGTCCGCGGACGGCGTCGCCCAGGGCAGCCGGACGGCGAGGTCGTCGCCGAGCCGCCACAGCTGGTTGTCCCAGCCCCGCGCGCCGAGCCGCACCGGCAGGCCGGCCAGGTCGGGATGCTGCTCGCGCACCAGGTCCCGGACCAGTTCGGCGGTGATCTCCGTCTCGGTGTGGGTCATGCGCAGTCACCCTAGCGCCGGTCAGCGGTGTGTCAGGGCGGTGTCAGCCTGTCCCGGCACCATGAGACACGTGAACGGCGCCGCGGGGGGAACCGCGGGGCCGGAAGCGAGGAGAGGTGCCCGGAGCGGCTGATCGGGGACCAGGGCGCAAGCCCGGAGTCGGATCCCTTCGAGGGTCCACGCAGGTTCGAATCCTGCCCTCTCCGCCCATCGGCGAGTTGGGGGCGACGGCCCCGGAAGCGGCACCTGGCGGGGCAGGTACCAACTAGGTACCATCAGGGTCATGCCATCGCTGAACGTGTCCTTCTCCGAAGAGGAAATGGAAGGCGTCCGCGCCGCCGCCGCCGCGGAGGGCAAGAGCCTCAAGCAGTACCTGCACGATCTCGGGGTGCGGGAGATGCACCGCAAGCGGTTCGTCGCCGGCGCCGTGGCCTGGGCCGACCGGCTGCGCGGCGAGTTCGACGACGCGTTCCCGGACGAGGTGCCGCCCTCCGGACGGGGCGGCGGGGCAGCGGCCGCCTGATGGTGCTGCACGTCGACGTGTCCTGGCTGCTCGACGTCCAGGAGGCGGCCCTCGGGCACGAGGACGTGACGGTGACCGACTACTCGGCGCTGGTGGCGGCCGTGGCGCGGCACAAGACCAGGATGCCGACGCTGGAGACGGCCGACCCGGACGCCGCGTGGCGCGCGGCCGCGCTGCTGCACACGATCGTGCGCCTGGAGCCGCTTCCGCACCGCAACAGCCTGTTCGCCGCCTTCGTGGCCGCCCAGTACATGGACCAGTCCGGTGAGGGCGTCGACCCGCCGTACGGCGCCCTGTCGGACCTCGTGCGCAAGGTGCGCGACGCCCGGCTGAGCGTGTACGCCGTCGCCGAGGCGCTGCGTTCCTGGAGGATCTGACGGGCGGGCGCGGGGCTGATGGTCACTCGGCCGGTTCCACGCCCGCCCGCAGCAGGCCGTAGGTGTAGGCGTCCGCCAGCGCCTGCCAGGACGCGGCGATGACGTTGTCCGCCACGCCGACCGTGGACCACTCGCCGGCGCCGTCCGTCGCGGAGATCAGGACCCGGGTCGTGGACTGGGTGCCGTGCCTGCCTTCCAGGATGCGGCCCTTGTAGTCGACCACCGCAAGCCTGGCGAGCTGCGGGTAGATCTGTTCCAGGGCGACGCGCAGGGCGCGGTCGAGGGCGTTGACCGGGCCGTTGCCCTCTGCCGTGGCGACGATCCGCTCGCCCTTGGCCCACAGTTTCACGGTGACCTCGTTGGCGGGGCTGCCGTCGGGGCGGTCCTCGAGGATGGCCCGCCAGGACTCCACCTTGAAGTAGCGCAGGGGCCTGCCCTGGACCTCCTCCCGCAGCAGGAGCGCGAAGCTCGCGTCCGCCGCCTCGTAGGTGTAGCCCTTGAGTTCGCGTTCCTTGACCCGCTCCACGACCCGGCCGACCAGTTCCCGGTCACCGCCC
>NZ_JBIDAL010000028.1:0-72985 GCF_043202415.1 Streptomyces sp. NPDC048192 | reverse complement strand
TCCCTCATCAGCAGGCGCGGGCGGGCCTGGACGATCGTGACCTCACTGCCGAACCTGCGGAACATCTGCCCGAACTCCAGCCCGATGTAGCCGCCACCGAGGATGATCAGGTGCTCAGGGAGCACGCCCAGCTCCATGATCGACGTGGAGTCCAGGACAGGGACGTTCTGTGCGCCGCTGATCGCCAGCGGCTTGGACCTGGTGCCCGTGTCGATCACGATCACCGGTGCGCCGATCTCCTGCGTACCGCCATCCCTCAGGGCGATCCCGATCGTCTTGGGCCCCGTGAAGTGGGCCTCGCCTTCGATCAGATCGAGCCCATCCTGCGCCAGGCGGCTCGCGTAGTTCTCCCGCGCGCCCGCGACCATTGCCCGCTTCCGCTCCCGCACGGCGGTGAGGTCGACCGACACCGGTCCGGTCCGCACTCCGTACTCGGCGCCGCGCCGTGCCTGGTGGGCGAGGCGCGCGCTGGCGACCATCGTCTTGGTCGGGGTGCACCCTGTGTTCACGCAGACGCCGCCGAGGTGATCGCGCTCGACGAGCGCCACCTTCTTGCCTGCCTTCGCCAGATCGACGGGGAGAAACCGGCCGCCCTGGCTGGTCCCGACCACGATCACGTCATAGCTCTCGTCTGCCACAGCGAGATCGTAACCCTCTGCGTTTCTGATTGCACCGAGCGTGCACACGCGGGCGTGGGTGTGCGACTCGGCTGGGACAGCTCACCACCGCACAGCATCATCTCGATACGCGCCCGGTCTCCACCACCGTCAACAACCCCATCCCCTCGCCAGACCCGCATCCCATCCGGGCCGTCCGCAGCGGTATCCGGGCGGGCGGCCATGGCGCGGACTGGGCTCGGGGCGGCCAAACCAACGCCGTTAGGATGCGGGGGCGGGGTTGTGCCGGCCCGCCGCCGGTAGAACCCCGCACTCTCACACTCCCCCTCCTCGACCCGGTCAGCCCCAGAGGGCGCTCCGACCATGTCGAGGGCATGCGTTCGGGAAGCGTGCGCTGCCGTACGGGACATGCGCGGTTCATGCAGGGGGGCTCACGCCGGCTCGGGATCAGCGCGGGCCCCGCCCCGCCCATCACCCGCCGTCCGGGGACGACCTGGACCGGCTCACCTCCACAAAGCGCACGCGACCGCCAAGCGGGCGCCCCATACCCCCGGCCGCCGGCCCGGCGGGCTTCGCGGCTGGGGCTGGGCTTGCGTCGGGCGGCAGCGAAGGCGCCCAGCACGACCGCCCCGGTTGCAGCGACCATGGCGGCGATCGGGCCGCCGACCGCGCTGACGAGCACCGGTCAGGTCCTCCCCGCCAACGCGGGGGTGATCCCGCCGCGCGGTACGGCTCGCGCTGCATGCGGCCAACACCAGGTCATCACCGCGATGGCGGGGATGACCCGATTGGGAGTGGGCGGCCCGAGGCGGGCTCCGTGTAGCGAGGGTGGGGATTCGAGCTGGCGCAGACCGGCTCATACCTTGCAACCGACCGTCGGCTCGTCCCGGTTGCGGCCGGCCTTTCCGCTCAGAAAGCCAGCCGCAACCGTCTCGACCTGAGCCGAGCCGCGTCGGTAGTCCTCCACGCCCACGCCCCTGTCGGGGAAGACGTCAAAACTACCGCCCATACGCCCCGCCCCGAGTGCGTGTTGCCCGGCAGCCCCGCAACCCAACCGCACTCCAGCGCTTCCTGGACTGACAACACATTCCGCGACCCCGGTCCTGGCGCGTCGCCACCCACCCGCAGGCTGAGGCGATCGTTCCCAAGGCGATGCTCACCAACGCGGGTCGTGTCCACTCTGCTTCCATGCTGGTGGAGTGGTGAGCCTCAGATGGCCGGCATACCGACTCCTTCGTCGAGCCGGTCGACAAGGATCATCGCCACGTCGTCCGCCAAGCGGCCTTCGGTGTGCCCGAGCAGCGCCTGGTGCAGTTGCCCGAGAAACTCCTGAGGAGTGGTGCTGCAGTTGATCGACTCCATGGCCTGCGGCAGAGGGAAGAAGCCGTTGCCAGGATTGCGGGCTTCGATCACGCCATCGGTGTACAGCAGCAGACGGTCCCCGGGTACGAACGGATAGGTCTCAGGTTTCTCGGCAGGGCAGGTGATCAGGTCCTCCAGGCCCAGGGGCGGGTGTGGTGAGGTGGGCATCAAAGCCTGGGTTCGGCCCTTGTGGAGTACCAGCGGGGGCGGGTGGCCGCGGTTGACCAGTTGCACTACGGGTTCGTCGTCCGGCACCTGGACGATGAGTGCAGTGGTGAACCCCTCCATCAGGGCCTCCTCGGGAAAGGCGCCCGGCACGGCGGCCTCCCGGCGCAGCGCGGCCGCGCAGTGGTTCATGACCCCCACTAGGTCGTCCACATAGTGCACGACCACCCGGAACGCGCCCAGCGCCACCGCGACCGCATGCATGCCGCTCAGCCCCTTGCCGCGGACGTCGCCCACGATTATCCGGACGCCGTATGGCGTCTGCACGGCCTCATACAGATCACCGCCGACCTGCGCCCCGGTCCCGGCCGCCAGGCACAGGCTGGCCGCCCGCACGGGGCCAAGGCGCTCGGGGACCGGCCGCAGAATGACCTCCTGTGCGGCAACGGCGATCCGGCGGACCTGGTCGAGCTCGCTCTTCCTGTACGCACGCATGACGCTGCTGGTGATGAAACCGGCCACGGAGACCAGAGCCAGAGCCAGGAAGTTGGTGTAGACCTGCAGGGTGCCCCATGCCTGGTTGTACGTGGCCGTGGTCACGCTGACCGCCAGCGCGAGAGCCACCGCCACGGCCGTGCGTTTGGGGCCCATCGTCACCGCCGCCAGCGCCGGCACCGCGGCGAGAAAGGTGCCGGTATACAGGAAGTGAGCAGGGGTGAGCTCGATGACCAGCACGGCCAGCGCGATCACAAACGGCACACACTGCGCCAGCGCGAGCAGGACCCTGCTTTGACCGCCCGCTCCTGGTCGAGAGGGTGAGTGGAAGAGCGACACCACACCTTCAGCCTGCCTCGCCCACGCCCTGACGGCCTCCCGACACGGCGACCAGAACGCCTGACCGTGGGGCGTCAAGGGACTGCATCGCGGGGATGGATCTCCGGTGGCAACGCCCTGCAGGCCATGATCAAGATCTGCACCCATGGCTGCGACGAAGATCAATCGGCAGCTTCACGATCACACGGCCAGCGGGGTAAAGGCCCCGGCCAGCATCGGCCGGGGCTTTTGCTTCGATGCGGCGGCAGTGGTGGGTGACCAGCGCCAGCAGTTCCGGTGGCACCTCCTCGCCTGCCGGGCGTGGGGCGGGCGCGAGCGGCAGGGTGTCGCGGATCTGCTGCAGGCCCGTGTTCTGCTGCGGGCCGCGGGGGACCTCGCTGCGCCGCTGCGGTTGCTTGCGTGGGTGAGTGGAGGTCATGGCGGGCCGTCCCTTTCGGCCGGTCCCACGATCCGGCGCCTGCTGGGTGGCGTGGCCACGCGCGGGGCGCTGTGAGTGACGCGGCGCGTCTGGGGCCTACCTGTCCGCGTCGGTCGTGGGCTGACGCGGCACTCAGCCGGGCACCGTCACAGCGCAATGGGAAAGGGCGGCACCACCCGTACAACGACGCATGTTCTGTCGAAGGCACGGCGCCGCCGGCATCCGGTGGCAGCCAGCAGTGATGACCAGCGGGCCGCCGCCCGCCGAAGGAGCCGAGATGACGCTGGGCATGCATTCACCCTGTAGCAGCGCCTTCCCAAGTCACACGCATAACCTAGCTACTACAGCACTCCGCCCGGACCGAGCTTCGAGGTACACCGCTCGATCGTGTTCGAGGCGATCCGCGAGGTCCGCCGATTCTGACGCCCCAGCGGCACGGGGGCATACCGCCTCTCGGCATGCGTCAGCAAACTGTCGCTTCCGTGTCGCTGGCGGCGGCTCCGCCTGCGGGCGTCGGCTCGCTTTCCTACTCGGCGGCCAGAGCGTGCAGGTTGATGGTCTCGCCGCAGACGATGTACGTGTTCAATGCGCAGAGGTTGGCGATCTCGATCGCAACCTGCGCGTGAACCGCTTTGTTCGTCATCTTGTCGATGGCAGTGAACCGCTCGTACAGGCCCGCAACGATGGCATCCATGAGCGCCCGGTTCGAGTCGCTGCTGACAGTCTGCTTGATGAACGCGGACAGGCGGTTGCGGTGTTTCGAGTCATCGAGGACCAGTCCGTCCGCGGACGGTTCGTCACGGGCCGGGAATACGTGGTCGACGACGGCTTTAAGGATGCGACGGCACGTGGTGATCGCCTGGGACAGTTCTTCGGTAACGTCACGGTCGGGAGCGCTGTCGGCTGCCTCCTGGAGTCGGCGATAGACGGCACTGAACTGCTGGAGCAGATCCGGCACGCCGTCGGCAAGCAGCGCGTCGACCTTGACACGGTAGCCGTCGAAGATGGACTCGTTGATGGTGCTGTAGTCGAGGCGACGTTCCCAGGAACACAACAGGGCGAACGTCAGGTGCCGGGTCCGGGCAAGGATCCGCGTCGTCCGCTGGCGAGTATTCAGATCGGTCTCGTAATCGACCCTCTCCCCGCTCTTCTTGAGATCTCTGATTTCCTTGTCCCAGAACTCCAGCTCAGCAAGCGAGTGAGAGTCGATGTTGTCGCTGCCCTCGATCTTGCGGTCATTCATCCATGCCTTGAGGGCTTGCTCTGCTGGCCCCGTCATCGACCCCCAGGTCGATGGGTCCTCCATGAGCATGCGGGAAATCTCGCCGTTCGTCTCGCGGTCCCCGCCCATGGTCTTGAGATCGAGCGAAAGCCGAACCGCGTACTTGGTATCGCCCACCAGGTTCGCGATGCGCACGGCACGACGGACCGAGACTTCCAACGGCATGTTGTCGAACTCGTCCAGTGCCTTCCGGACGAGCCGCAGAACGTGATCGCTTGTTGCCATAGCGGAAGCCTAGGCATCCCGGCACGGCAACCACCCCGCATTACACAGCCGCTGCGCATCGCCGCACGCTACGAGACCGCCCAGACCGACGTTCAGATCGGTGGCGACCTGTACGCGGTGCAGGACACACCGTACGGAGTGCGCTGCCTGATCGTAGATCAGGCGGGGCCGGTGTTCGAGCCAGTGGTGCGGACGGCATGCGGGGAGCCCAGCCGGTCGGCGAGGCGCTGCGCCTGGTGGATCTCCTCGAGAACCCTCTCCGCGACCTTCACCTGGCTGTCGTTGATGGCGCCGGAGGCGGAGTAGCGGCTCTCGGTGACGTCGCCGACCATGCGGGGCGCGATGGCCACCTCGTCTCCGCCGTCCGAGGCGACGTCGACACCACATCTGCTGTCCGTTCTCATGGACAGAGCCAGCCCGGCGGCGGACACACCTTCAACCGCCGCACCTTCTGCTGAACGGACACCGAGCCGGCGGCCGCAACCGGCCACTTCCCGTGATCCGCGCATGCGGGTGAAGGATGCTGCGTAGCCTGTACGTTGCCGTCCCGGTGGTCTCCCCCGTGCCACCGGGACGCTCCCTTGTCGGCAGCCACGCGTGCGGCCTGCAGCGGAACGGCAGCGCCACCGACACGCACCCGCCTTCTCCCCGGTCGCCGCGCGCGGACGGCCGGGGCCACGGCGGCAGAGGCCGCAGTTTCTACGCGCGGCCGAGGCCCTGAGGGCGCTGCTGCTCGTACACGGCGGTCTGCTGCTGAGCACGGTCGTGGGCAGCCGGACGGCCGGAACCGAGCGCGGGAGCCGGGTAGTCGGCGCCCCGCTGCCTGTGCCGCTCGCGCATCTCTTCGATGCGGGCTCGCAGTTGGTCGGGATCCGTCTTCTGGATCAGGTCGGCCAGCTCCGCATAGGCTGCCGCGTCCTGTTCGGACATCGGCTGTGGACGGCTCTGCCTCCGCAGGCGCTGCTCGCGCTCCCCGGCCGGGGCGGCCCTCCACCCCTCTGCGCTGCCACGCGGCTGCGGAGCGGCGGGATGGGGCCGCGCGGGCTCGTGCGGGACGGGGGGTGTCGGGTCGCTGGGCTGGGAGACGAAGCGGGGGAGGGCACGGTTTTCGAGCACGGACGCGTCGAAGTCCTCCCCGCCGGCCAGGACGAGGTGGTCGGCGGTGCGTGCCATGTCCAGCAGGGCCTCCCTCACGCCCGGGGCGAGCAGCAGATCGGTGTGCACGACCAGGACTCCCTCGGTGCGCGGAGGTTGCTCGGCCGCCTCGTGCGCGGAGATGACCGCGCAGGCCAGGCGGGGATACAACTCCTGCAGCACGGAGCGGATCTGGGGGAGCATGTGGCGCACGTCGACCACGGTCAGTGATGCGCCGCTGTCAGCCGCCAGGCGTGCGCCCGCGGCGACGGCGACCTGCCTGCCGGGCGCGCCCAGGCCGTAGTCGACGAGGCCGCCGCCGGCGGCTACCAGCGCGTCGACAGGCTGTGCCGCCTCAGGGTGGGTGAGCACATCGATCATGTAGGCCCCTCAGTTCCTCGCCGGACATTCCGGCGGCAGCGCATCCGTGACAGCGCCATCCTGCCGTTCGGGAACGCTAGCCTCTCCGGCCCGGACGCCTGGTGGAGCTGCCGGGCAGTTTCGAGGCAATCAGACGGGCCTTGCCTCGAGCGCCGAGTGCCGGGCACCGTCCCATCGGCTGCGTCGCGGATATGCACGCAGCGGGTACCGGCAGACGCCGCAGGCCGTAGGGACTCCTAGCGTGGGGGCAGTCGTGGACTTCCAGACGGGCCCGATCCGGGACGCCTCCCGGGCCGGGGACTACGGACGCGTCATCGAGCTGGTCCGCAAGGGGCGGCAGATGACGCAGGCGGCGCTGGGTCAGGCTCTGGGCATGTCCCAGTCCGCGGTCAGCCGTCTGGAGAAACGCGGCCCGGCCTCATACAGCACCACCGTCCTGACCGCGGCGGCTGCGCATCTTCAGATTCCGCCGGCTCTGATGGGTCTGGCAGACGGGCGCACGGCCCGGGTTCAGGTGAGAGACGACGATCCCATGCACTGACCCACCGTCCTTGGCGGCGCCCTCGCCGCGATAACAGCCCCCGTGCTGGCCGCCGTGCCGGACACGCACGACAGCGGACAGGCCGCCGCCCTGCGGCTGACCACGAGCGCCTACCGCAGACTCGACGGCACCACCCCCTCCCGGGACCTCGCCGACGCAGTGGACGGCCACATCCGGCTCATCCAGACCATCACCCGCACCGCCACCGGCGACGCCGATAGGGCGCGGCTGGCCGCCGTGGGCAGCGAGGCCGCCTCCTTCGCGGGCTGGCTCGCCTGGGACAAGGGCGACCACGGGTCGGCCCGTTCCTGGTACGGCGGGGCCGTCAAAGCCGCGCGCACTGCCGGGGACCCGCTGCTGACGGCCTACCAGATCGGCACGCTCGGTCAGTCTCGCCTCCCGCGCACTCGAGGCCGGCCTTGAGTACCGCTCCGGCAGGATCGTGGAACGCGCCCGAGCTGTGCGCCGCAGCCTCACTACCAGCTCACCGCCCAAGGCGGTACGGGACTTCGACGAACGCCTCCACGGCGTCTACCTGTAGGGAGGATGACCCGCATGCGGGTGGGAATCACCGGGCACCGCGGACTGAGCACGCAGGTCGAGGAACAGGTACGGGCTCTGCTGGCCGACCAGGTCAAGACCTACGACCCGGCCGAACTGACCGGCCTGTCGTGCATCGCCGACGGCCCCGACTCCTGGTTCGCCGAAACCGTCCTCACCCACGGCGGCCGCCTCGAGGTCGTCATCCCGGCCACCGAATACCGCCAAGGCCTGCCCGACTGGCACCACCCCCTCTACGACCGGCTCCTCTCCCGCGCGAGAGACGTCCACCACACCGGCTCACCGCATCGACGCCGAAGGCCCATCAAGCCGGATCCGAAATCCTCGTCGGCCTGGCGGACGAACTGATCGCCGTATGGGACGGCAAACCAGCACGAGGCTACGGAGGCACCGCAGACGTCGTGGCCTACGCCGAACAAGACGGCGTCCCCGTGCGCGTGCTGTGGCCCGAGGGCGCCACCCGATGACAACAGCCCTGAAATTCACGGATCAGAGGCGAGCTTGCCAGGATGTTGACCATGCCTTCTCTGGTCACGCCTGTCCTGCCCTCTGGCCGCCTCAACGCCTCTGCCCAACCGGCACTGCCGATCGACGGCGACTTGCTGCTGCGGCCGTGGCTGGCTTCCGACGCAGCCGCCGTTGCGCGAGTGTTTGAGGACCCGACGATCCAGCACTGGCACCTGCGCAAGGCGGACTCCGAAGACGAGGCCCGAGCGTGGATCGAACAGTGGCGCCGCGGCTGGGAGAGCGAGACTGCCTGCCATTGGGCCGTGGCCGATGTCGGCGACGACAGGGTCCTGGGACGGGTCTCTCTGCAGTCCATCATCATGGTCGGCGGGCAAGCCGAGATCTCCTACTGGACCACCCCGGAATCTCGTGGCAAAGGCGTCTGCTCCCGGGCAGTGGCCCGCGTGGCGAGGTGGGCCTTGGAAGAAGTCGGCTTCCACCGACTCGAACTCGGCCACTCAACGGCAAACGTTGCATCCTGCCGCATCGCCGAGAAGACAGGCTTCGCCCTGGAAGGCATAAGACGTCGGGCACTGCTGCACACCGACGGCTGGCACGACATGTATCTGCACGCCCGCCTCCATGAAGTCTGACTGCGAGTTGCCGCCGAGGCAGGGCCGCTGGCCAGCCCGATCGGGCTCGGCTGGGTTCGGCAACAGACCCCGCGAGGCTGCGAGCTGAAGAAACGGTGTAGGACCCGGCATCACGTACCGGGCCCCTCCTCGTAGCGGGGACGGTGGTGCCACTCTGCACAAGCCTCCAGAGGCCGGCGGGGCGTCAGCCGCGGACGATGTTCTCGGCCTGGGGACCCTTCTGCCCCTGCGTGACGTCGAACGTGACCTTCTCACCCTCCACCAGCTCGCGGTAGCCGTTGCCGGTGATGTTCGAGTAGTGGGCGAAGACGTCCGGTCCGCCGCCGTCCTGGGCGATGAAACCGAAGCCCTTCTCGGAGTTGAACCACTTCACGGTGCCGCTGGCCATACTGCGTCCTTCTCGATCTAGCCGGGGGGTGCCGGCCGGGGTGAGTAGCAAGCGCCCCCCTTGCGGGAAGACACCCTGCGTCCCTCCTACCCCCGCCAGAGCTCGGTCATTCGATCATGCGTCCAGGTGACCTGGGCAGCAGCCAGCCCACCGACCGCATTCGGACACTTCCCGCGACTCACCGCCCCTGACCGCGCGGGGAGTGAACTTCTGCCGCCTAGGCTGGACAGCGCCGTCCCGGTGGCCCCCTCCGTACCACCGGGACGCTGCATGTCAGCGGTCGCGGATCCGGTGCGTGCCGTCGACCAGGTCTTAGGCGACTGGGATCGCGGGGCGGATCAGATCGCTGGCGGTGACGTACTTCTCGCCCTCCCGATTGTGGACGTGCGGCTCTCCCAGGGTGAAACCGCCGGCGGTGTCGAGCTCTGCCATGTCCTGGTCGGAGAGAGTGAGCTCGAGCGATTGCAGGTTGCTGGCAAGCGCCTCGGCTGTGGGTGCGGAGGTGATGGGAACCAGCGCGGTGGGCGAGCGGCGGGCGCGGTGCAGGACCCAGGCGAGTCCGACTTGGGCGGGGGTGGCACCGAGCCGTTCCGCGACCTTGGCGACTGCGTCGCGGACGGCGAAGTCGGCCGGAGTGGGGCGGTTGTTGGCGGACCAGTGCAGCAGGCGGGCCTCGTCGCCTCCGGTGCCGGGGTAGGTGCCGGTGATGAATCCGCTGGAAAGGGGGGACCAGGCTCCGAAGCCGATGCCGAGGGCCTCGGCCATGGGAATGATCTCGCGTTCGGCGTCGCGTTCGGCAACTCCGTACTCGGAGGTGATCGCCGCGATGGGTGCCCAGCCGTGCTGTTCGGCGATGGCCTGCCCGCGTGAGACGCGCCAGGCCGGGAAGTTGCCCAGTCCTCCGTAGCGGACCTTGCCCGCGCGCACGAGGTCGTCGAGGCCGCGCAGGATTTCTTCGATGGGGGTGACGGCGTCGTGGGCGTGGAGCCAGTACAGGTCGACGTAGTCGGTCTTCAGGCGGCGCAGGGTGCCGTCGATGGCGGCCATCATGGCCTTGCGGCTGTTGCCGACCCGGGCGTGGCCCTCGGTGCGGGTGGAGCCGACGGAGTACTTGGAGGCGATGACGAAGTCCTCGCGGTCCTTGCCGATCAGTTCGCCGACGAGCCGTTCGGACTCGCCGCCCTGGTAGCCCTCGGCGGTGTCGATGAAGTTGCCGCCGGCCTGGGCGTAGGTCTCGAAAACGGCGCGGGCATCTTCGATGCCTTCCCCGGGGCGGCTGAGGCCGTTGATGCCTTCGTGGGTGCCCAGCAGGCCGGTGCCCAGGGCGAGTTCGGAGACACGGAGGCCGTTGTTGCGGCCGAAGGTGCGGTATTTCATGAGATGTTCTCCTGTGTGGGGAAGGTGGTGCCGACAGAGGCGCCGCCGTCGACGACCAGAGAGGTCCCGGTGATGTAGGCGGCCTCGTCGCTGGCGAGGAAGAGGGCGGCCCGGGCGATGTCGTCCGGCTCGCCGAGGCGGGGGATGGGGAAGGAGACGGCTATGGCCTCCACTGCCGGGAGGATGCCCTCCTCGGCCAGCATGGCGGTGCGGGTCCCGCCGGGATGTACGGCGTTGGCCCGGATCCCGTCGTGGCCGTAGGTGACCGCGACATGCCGTATCAGTGAACTCAGAGCTGCCTTGGCCGGCTGGTAGGCGGCGTTGGCGGGAAGAGCGGTCTCGTTGCCGTTGGTCGCCGAGATCGCAACGACCGAGCCACTGCCGTGCTCCTGCATGCCGGGCAGGACGCTGCGGATGCCGTGGAAGGCTCCCGTCAGGTTGACCTGCAGCGATTGGGACCACTCCCGCTCAGTGAGGTCGGCCAGAGCGGGCTGAGTCATCGTGAAGGCGTTGCTGACCAGGATGTCCACCGGACCATAGCGGTTCTCGGTCTCCTGGCGGGCCGCGTCCCAGGCTGCGCGGGAGGAGACATCAAGGTGCCGGTAGAAGGCGTGATGGCCGACTGCGGTGAGTTCGGCGGCAAGTGCCTCACCCTCCCGGTCGCGGATGTCGGTGATCGCAACGCGCGCGCCCTCGGCTGCGAACAGGCGGGCGATGGCCGCGCCGATCCCGCGCGCCGCTCCGCTGACCAGTGCGGTGCGGCCTTCCAGGCGCCCCGTCATGCCACACCCGCCGAGGTGTAGAGCACCTCGGCCTGCTGCCGGGTGCGGTGGAGCTCCAGGTACGTCTTGGAGATCGCTTCGGGGGTGCTGGCCGGCCCTTCCTGGCCGATCCATGTCGCGATCGCGACGTGCGCGGCGTACACGCCGGAGTCCCGCAGGCCCGCGTTCAGGTTCAGCACCCAGTTGCGCAGCGCACCGGACGCGGCGGCGATGTTCGCGAACGGCGGGTGGATGACGGGCCCTGATGAGGCGCCGGTACTGACGAGGATCGTGCCGCTTTTCCGGGCGATCATGTCGGGCAACACCTGCTGCACCGCGGTGACGCCCCCGAACAGGTACACATCCAGTTCGGGCAGCAGTGCCTCCACGCTCAGGTCGGTGGCGGCCACGGGTGAGGGGTTGCTGGGGGACGGCGAGTACTCCAGCACCTCGACCGGGCCGAGGCGGTCCTTGATCGCGTCGAACGCCCTGACCAAGGCGTCCCGGTCGGTGACGTCGGCCACGAAGCCGTGCGCCCGGATCCCCTCGTCGGTCAGCTCGTTTTCCAGCTTCTCGAGCGTCTGCCGGGTGCGGCCGACCAGTGCGATGTCGAAGCCCTCAGCGCCGAAACGCCGGGCTATGGCCTTGCCCAGTCCGGGGCCGGCCCCCACGATCACAGCCGTGCTCATAGCATCTCCTAAGTAATCGGAGTACCTACATCGTGTAGGACTCTAAACGATACAGGATGCTAATTTATACGTATGGCCCGTAAACCGCTCCTTGACGAACACCGCTCACGCCCCGGGCTCATGCTCGCGCTGCTCGGCTCCGAGGCGATGCGCCGCCTGCGCGAGGCTCACACCGACCACGACCTCAGCCCACGCCAGTTCGAACTCATCGGCCTGCTCCTTGACCGCGGAGCCCTCGCCCAGGGCGATCTCGGACGCCTCATGGGCATCGCCCCCAGCATCCTGGTCACCCTGCTCAACCCACTCGAAGCCGCCCACCTGGTCCAGCGCCAACGCGACCCGGCAGACCGCCGCCGCCACGTAGTGACCCTCACCGACCTTGGACGCGAACGTTTCCACCAGGCATCCCTCGCCCAGTACGAGACTGAGGACGCCCTCTTTGCGGCTCTGACCCCCGCTGAGCGCGACCAGCTACGGGATCTGCTCATTCGGATCCGTGACGACCTCACCGCGCCCCACGATCACTGCGCCACCCCGGCCTCACTCGAGCCCCGGCCGGAAACCGGCGGCTGAGGCGATTACGCGAACCGGCGCCGCCCGCAGTGGCCGAGGCCCGCGAGGCCCGGCACCGCCTCGACTTCGCTCTCAGGGCCAGCACCCGCACACGCAAGGCGACAGCGCCCGTGAGGCCGCACCCCCGGGACCGGCACGGTGGCTATGGGCGAGGCCTACGGGGAAGTGCTGCCGCAGCGCCTGCCCGGCAGGCCATCGGTGCGCACTCGATCGGTGCGCGTTGCTACGAGGTCTTCACACCAGAGAGGTGAGGGCCCGGAACCAGGTGCTGGGGTTCCGGGCCCTCGTGAGATTCGCGCATCCGCGGGGGCCCGATGTTCATGGCGCGATACCGATTCAACGACTCCTGGCTGTGCAGGTCACTCATCCGCTCCGCAAGGCCGCGCCGCCTTCCGGGGAGCGGAACCGCGTGCTCACCGCCCCGGCGGCCCCTGTAGAGGCGGCTGCTTTCAGGACCCGTCTTTGGCCCATCTCCCGACGCCAGCTGGCGGCCGGTCCTCGCCTGTGCGGTGCGCGGCGGCGGCTCGCCGTCGGCCGTCCTCTTCGCCATCATCGGACGCCCTGCCTGGGGCGGGTAGCCCAGGCCCGTCCGTCTGGCCGACGCCGAGGCCGACTGGGAGGCGCACCGTGCCGCAAAACCCGGTCGGCGCTAACCGACGAAGTGATGCACCAGCCACGTCAGCGCAGAGACGGCGCAGCCGCCCGCAGCCACCGCACCACCCCGGACGAACGCGAACACCGCGGTCCGGACGAGAGCGCGGTAGCGAGAGTGCTGCTTGTCGGTCTGTGTCACGAAAGCCCCTCCGCAGGCATCGGCCGGTACACCGGCGCGGGCGCCGTCCGGCCCCGCTCTTCCAGCCTCGCGCCCCTCTTCACCTGTACGAACGCAAGTCGACCCGAACTGAGGGCAGTTGACACAGGCAGCCGGGCATCCTGTACAGGCCACGAAGCTGTCAACAACCGTCAACCAGAGGGGCCTGCATGCCGATACCGATGCCTTCCACCAGCGACGTTCCGCCCGGACCACGCCGTCAGCTCCTGCTCGCCGTGCACCAGCTGTACCGAGACGCCGGAGGACCCGGCATCCACCGCACCAGCAATGCCATCCGAACGCGGAACGACTTACGCGACACCATCAGCCACGAGGCGATCAGCAAGATCCTGCGAGGCAAAGTCACGCCGCGGCAGTGGCAAAAGCTCGAAGCGCTCGTACGCCAATACCTCGACTGGAGCGTCGACCAGCCCAGCCCCGAAGACAGCGCCACCACCGTCCGCGAGATTCAGACCCTCTGGCACCGGGCCCTCGAGGCCGACAAGGCCGATACCACCACCCCGCGGACCCGGGTCGTGATCAGTCCCCTCGGCACACCCGAAGACGCCGGCGTCATCACCCCCAGGCTGAAGAACCAGAAGTTGCTGTCGCCCGAAGAAGTCGTCCGCCAGGCCCTGAAACTGTCCGAAGACAAAGCCCGCGACTTCATCATCGACCAGTCTCGCCACCCCCACCGTGACCTGATCCCTCTGGTCGTCGCCCTGATGCCGGCCTTGCCGGAAGAAGGCATCCTGCTTCTGAACCTGGCGGGCATCACCCAGGACACCAAGGACGATCCCTCCATCGCCGACCTCATCACGCAGATTCAGAGCTACCCCGCTGACACCTGGCACGGCCACGACCCGTTCCGCGCACTGCTGCGCAACGTCGGCAAACGCTCGGACTACGGCGCCCACCTCGTCAAGCTCCTGCTCAAACAGCGCAACAGTGCCGCCGTCCAGGCCTATCTGCGGGTCTACGCCCAGCGCACCGATCCACTGGGCGCCGCGCAGCTCGTGCGCGCGTTCGCCAAGGCCCGCGGGCTACGGTCCGTCATCGACCGGTTTCTCCATGAGGCCGCGGAACAGATGCCGCGACCTCTGGCGACACGGGCCTCCGACGAGCTGCGCGCGCTAGGTAGACGCCGCGAGGCACGCATCCTGACCGAGCTCCTGACCGAGTGAAGATCGCACCGACCGCGCGGCTACGCCGGCGACCTCCTGGGAGCGTGCCCAGTACCTGTCGGCGGCGTAGGCGATCACGACGGCCAGCGGCGTCCGGCCGACGCCCCCGGGGGGACACGCCGCTGGCCGCCTGCCGGGACGGCGTGAACCCCCCGGCAGGCGGGTAGCCCTCCGAAGCCGACCGATTTTGCTTCACTCCAGCAGGCCCAGGGCTGTGTCCGGGCGGCAGTGGACGCACGCAGGAACCTGCCGGCGCAGGGCATCGAGCGCCTGCTGCCTGCTCGTGAACAAAGCCAGGGCGACGGCGTAGCTGCACTGAACCGGCGTTGTCTTGAGTGTCTCGGTCTGCGCGGTAGCCAGGGGGATACGGCATGAGCGGCGCACGCGCGCCCCTCATGGTCGTATCGAGCATGCCGAATGGGGCAGCGGCCGCCAGCTTGTCGATGTGGGCCCCTGGATGCGGTTCACTCAGCCGGGCATCGGTAGTGGTGGAGGTACGAATCCGCAGCTGCCACGGTGGGTCCGTCCCTCACTCGGGGGAGCGCAGCCTGTTGTTTGGCTGTGCCTCGGGCGCTGCCCGGGGAGCCGTTTGTCCGCCCCACCTCTCCGAGTAGACACGTTGTGTAGCGGATCAACTGCAGACTGTTGGGGTGGTTGCACCGCTCCGGCGGTCGCACGCACACCACGGGAGACGTATGCGTACGCGCCTTGCCTGCGGCAGACGGAGTCGGCTGGCGGTCCTGGCCGCGGCGGCAGTCACCGCCGCCACCCTCATCGGGGCCACGCCGGCGAACGCCGACTCCGCCATCGCGGTCACCAACCCCTCCTTCATCCAGCCCTACGTCAATCCGACCGCCCCGGACGCCTACGTCCGCGTCCCGCTGGGCGTCGACACGATCCCCGGCTGGCGAGTCACCAACAACGACGTCGACGTCTTCGGACGCGCAGCGTCCAAGACCAGTGGCTCGTCCGTGGTGGACAGCGGCTCCCAGGCCGTGGACCTCAACGGCTCGACAACCGGCGGCATCGAGCAGACCATCAGGACCGAGCCCGGCTCTGTGGTGACGATCACCTTCGCCGCTAAGATCAACGACCACCCCTTCTGCGCCACGTATGAGAGCAGCAACAACCAGAGCCTGCTCGTCCAGTTCGCCGGCAACACAAGCCGAGCCGAGTCCTTCAGTCTGGGCACCGTCGCCACCCCGGGCCGCTATGCGCGCTGGCAGCTCGAGCGGGCCGTCCTGCCCGCAACCGGCCGCCACAGCCGACTGCAGTTCCTGTCCACCAACGCCGGACACTGCGGCCCGCTGATCACCGACATCCGGGCCACGGACAACACCACCACATAAGACGCACGTCATAACGGTCATGCCGTGCACAAACCCTGGGCGCGGAGTAACAGCGGTCGTGGCCCTGCACGGCGACGGGCTGGTGCACAGCGCACGGCGGCGCGGACGTGGTCTGCCGCGCCGCCGCTGGATCACTCATGCGCGTAGACCATCATATGCGCAGAAAAAGCTGATTTACGTATACCCGGTATATAAGTGTGGCTGTTCACGTTGGAGATGGGGCGGTCTGAGCGGCGGCCTCACACAGGTCGGTCTCCTCGTCCTCGCTGCCTCCGTCCAGCAGCCGAACGGCCCGACGGGCCGCTCGGGCGTGGCGCCGATCACGCCGGGCCCCTTCGTACGGTGCGGCATCGGGATCACGAGTCCTCCCCATTTTCGTTTCGCAGCCCCGCGCCGGCAGCGCTGCCACGACACTCTCCACTCCTTTCTGGCTCCGGGTCGCTGCCGCTGTCGGTGTCAGGCTCGGTGACATAGACCCCTCCCGCCGCCCCGCCCCCCGTCGCGGGCCGGCGGCTGCCGGTCCACCAGGCAGGCTCTTGGAACCACAGGCCGACCACTCCCCCGCCACTCAAGCCGACGCCTCCAGCGACGGCGGCCCGGGCGAGCAGCCGCATGACCGACGGCACAACTGGGGGGAGTGCGAACAAACCAGAGGCACGTAGGCCTCGCCTACCAGGACAATGGGCGGTTAACCCCGTCAGGAGGAAGGCCCGTTGTGCTCCAGTTCGACACCACCCAGTACGTGGAGATCCGCATTGATCCCACCCAGATCAACCTCGCGGCCGGCTTCGACGTGCACCGGCTCAGCATCACGGCTGAGCTGCTGCCCTACGGCTTGGAGTATGACAACATGCGGTGCGAGGTAACCGCCGAGCTGTACGTCTCTTCACCTTCTTGGCGGTGGCTCACAACTGCCACCCCCCTGCGGGTCTCGGTGACCAACCACTCCCGCACGAGCCTCCAGCTCGCCTTCGCACTCACCAACCAGCAACTGCTGTCCCTTGAGGAGCACCGCGCTGGGCAGGATCTGTTGCTGGAGCTGCAGATCCGCGGGTTCTTTCAAACGTGGCTCGCCTCCGCTGAGAGCCGCGAATCGATCCGGGTGCCGGCGAGCGTGTGGCAGACCGAGCTGGAGCGGCTCGGTACTTCTTTCGGCTTTGCCCTGGCCATCCCGCTCCACGCGCCCAACGGAGCGCAGCGGGACGCCGCGGTGTACCTGCAAGATGCCCGCCGGTTGCTGCACGATGGGGAGTTTGACAAGGCGATCGGCAGTGCCCGTCAGGCTATGGAGCGGATTCTCGCTTCTGCTGGCTGGCCGTCGATCAGCAAGAACGATGATCTGCTCCAGCGCAGCCAGGCACAGCGTTGGCGCGCGATCTACAAGGCAGCGTTCGATCAGGCATCAGGTGCCGAACACGCTGACGAGGTGACGAAGGACTTCTCCTACAGCCGCGGGGAGGCTGAGGCCCTGATCGGCATCGCTGCGAGCCTTCTGCGCGCCGTACCCGCTCCCGGCATGTGATGTGGCGGGTGCCTGAAGCCGCCCCGAACCAGGTCCTCTGGCATGGCGCCCCCTCAGCCAGCACATCGTCAGCGTGTTCTTCCTCTGGAAGGCTGCGCGGTCCACGACGGCGGATTGGCGGACAGGTGGTGGGCCCACCGCGGTGGGCCCACCCCGAGCATCAGTGGCGGGTCTCCCACCACAGGATGAGCAGCGTCACGGCGCCGCTGCCGAGCTTGTACGCGGCGCCCTTCAGGAACTCGCCGGAGACGTTCTGTCCCTCACGGCTGATCCCTTTGCGCAGGTGGCGGATGATGGCGGAGTAGAGCCGGTCCCATCGGGACGGGTGCTCGGGCTGGTCTTTGGCGTTACTCTCATCCATACGGAGTTCCTCTCGTTGATCGGCGTGCCGGAACACCGCGCAGGGAGCCCTCCCAACTCAGTGGCCTAGGAAACCCGTTGGGGACGCAGGGCTCCTTCTGCGCGTTTGTGGGGGAGTCTAACGACGGTCAGTAACAAGACGTACGCGTCGCCGGAGCGGGCGGTGCCGAGCGGCTCCGAATGACACCGAGCGGCGGCGAGCGTCATCGGGTGGCACAAGACCGTGAAGTACGTCGCCGAAATGGCCTGTGACCTCGGGTCATCGACGAGTGAAGTCGTGCAGCAGGTCGGCGAGACGTCGGTCGGGGCGCTGGACGATGATGCAGGAGTCGGTCTTGGCGGTGGCCAGGCGGTCGACTTCCATCTCGAGGCTGCCGGTGGGGGCGCTGGCGAGGCTGGTGCCGGTCCTGCGGACGTACATGGCGACCGCTTCGAGGGTGGCGAGGAAGGTGCTGTCGGGGGCTTCGGAGTCGAGGACGTCGTCGGTGACTTCGTGCAGCCAGTGCCGGGCCTCGCGGGTCTCGCCGAGGGCGAGGTGGTGCAGGTGCAGGCAGTAGGCGGCGGCGCGGTGGCCGGCGCCGGCGGCGAGCTGCCACCAGAACTGGGCGCTCTCGCGGTGGTCGGTCAGGTAGAGCAGGCAGGCGAAGACGAGGGCGCCGTCGACGTCCAGGTGGCCGTCGTCCGTGGGGGTTTGGGGTTCCTGGGCGAGGCTCTCGACGTGGTCGGCGGCGTCGGGCTTGTTCAGGATCCAGCGGCACACCACGGACAGGCGCTGCCCGGCCTGGGTGGCGCGGACCGTGTCCGGGTGCGGCTTGGCCGCGGCGTCGGCCGCGTCGGTGGCGAGTCGGCGCAGAGCGGCGCCGACGTCGAAGCCGTCGCGCCGGGTGGTGGTGATGCGGGCGTCGGCCAGAAGGTCGTCGATGGCGGTCACTGTGCCCCCTTCTTGTTCTTGGCGGGAGCCGCGGGCAGGCCCAGCCTGATACGCAGGCGTTCCTTGCCCTTGCGGCCGTGGTAGTCGACGGTGCGGGTGTCCAGGCCCATGTAGCGGGCGATGCGCTTGGTGGGATAGCCGAGCAGGTGGCGCAGGACGATCACGGTGAACTGGCGGGTGGGCAGCTCGAGGATCGCCTCGTACAGGCCGTTGGTGCTGCTGGCGATCTCCATCTGGTTGCGGACCGCCTCCAGGTTCTTCGTTATCGGTCCGTTGATGAGGAACGCGGGCGGGCGTCCGTCGTCGTTGAGGCGGCGCGTGACACCGCGGTGGAGCACCGCGAGGGTCTGCTGTTCGAGGTCGCCCTGCTGCAGCAGCTCGTCCCAGCCCCCGAGGATCTCCAGGAACACCTGGTGGACCACCTGCTCGGCGACCCGCCGGCTGCCGAGGTGGATCTCCGCGAAGTCGTGGAAGAACTCCTGGTGACCCAGGTAGAAGGCCTCGAAGTCGAGGGGCAGTTCGGGAGGGGCCTGGACGGGCTGGCCGTGGCAGCCGTCCTGGGGCGATACGTCAGTGCTGACGTCGCCGTTGCCCATACGGTCCTCCAGGAGATGCGGGCGCCGGCCTCGTCGTTGAAGCCGGCGGTGTCCTGCGCGAGCCAACTCGCCCACGCGAGAGACCAGTTGCGTCGGCCTCTCAGGCACCACCCTGTCGTTTTTCCGGGCTCGAAACTCATGCGGCCCTCGAAAATCGTGACTCTGCGATCTTCTCCATAAACGGAACGTGACTACTAATGCGGTACGCGTGTTCGACTCGCGGGGTCGGAGCTGGGGAAACGGCACCCGCGCCGACACATAGCGCTCCCCCACCTGTCAGAACCCGTGGCGCACATCACACTAAGCCCGGCACGCCGTGGACATCCCGTGAAGCCCAAGCGACACAGACGACTGCAGGCCTTGCAGAACCGATCCCCGTCACCCTTTCGGGGCCGGGGCCTCCGCCTGGTGGTCGAGCTGATCGCTGTACGGGACGGAAAACCAGTGCGGGGATGCGGAGGGACCGGCGTGCCAGTGCGCGTGCTGTGGAACTGAAGGAGCCAGCCGGTGAAGTCGTTGAACGCCATGCCCCGCCACTTGGGCCCTGCGCTGGGGACGCCGGACCCGGCGCGCTAGGAGTCCTTCGAGATGAACACGCTATGCGACGTGCTCGATCGCAGGTTCAAGCCCTGCATCGCCAGGATCGACGCCAGTCCCCAGGCGATCGTGGCAAGGCCGGCTGCGACCTGGCGGGCAGGCCCGGGGGTGCCCGACCACACCATGACGACGGTGGCGGCACCCCACAGGATCCAGGTCGTCCGCGCGCCGAAGCCGCCGAACAGGAAGCTCATCGCCAGCAGCACCGAGCCGCTGCCGATCCATAGCAGATGCAGGGAGGTGACGGGCAGCGGCAGTCCGGCGGAGTGCGTGCTGAGGTAGGCGCGGACCGGCTGGTCGATCGTGGCGATGACGCCGTGCCAGTGCCACCCGTGTGGGGTGTGCCAGGTGCGAGTGGTGTGCGACACGGTGTTCGCCAAGACCCCGAGGACGGCGATGCCGACCAGGACGCCCGAGAACAGCACGAGGAGCTTGATCCACAGGGCGGTTGCCTTCCAGCCGCCCGTCAGGGAGTCCCCGATTTCCTTGCGCCGCGCCTCCAGCCATTCGGAGTCGCTCACGACGACCGGCGCCGTCATGCCCATCGCGGCGATCGGTGCGCGCTGCGGAGGCGGCGGGGTCTTGAAGTCTGCGCCCAGTTCTCCGAGGGCTTCCTGCACCAGGAGGACGACGCGCTGGTCGTGACCGAAGACGGCGTAGCCGGCGCATGCGGCGGTCGCCGGCAGCAGCGGGAACAGCCACCAGGCGCTCCACTGTACCGAGCACTGAACGCTCAGCGCGGCGCCAGCCGCGGCGAGCCCGGCGAGCAGGCACCGTCCTGCTCGTACGGCCGTCGCCCGCGCGCTGATGGTGATGGGCCTCGTCATCGGTTCCCGGCGCAGTCCGGCGCGGATGGCCGGCCACAGCTGCGCCATCGGGCCCCACGGGTCGATGACGAAGCCGATGCCGACCAGCATCAGCACATCCAGCAGAACCGTCCAGCCGCCGGCGCCGGAGCGGGTGGCCGCCAGATGGAGCGCTGCTGCGGACATCATCGCCAGGCATCCCAACGCACGCCCCAGCACATGGCAGCAGGTGCGCAACCGCTCGGCGGTGTGCAACGCCGAGCGGCGCCTGAGCAGGCCCCACTCGTCGCTGACCTCGTCCCGCCGCTGCTGGCCGTCATCGAGGAATCCGTGCGCGGCGCGCAGGGCCTTTTCGAAGTCGGCGCGGAAGAACGCTTCTTGGAGTTCCTCCGGCATCGGCGGCAGCCCGAGCTCCTCGCCAGATGTGACGGTGCGGCGGGACTGGGCGAGTTCCTCCTCCAGTTCGTCACTGCGCTTGCGCAGCCGGGCCAGGAGGACTTCCGTCTCGTCGCGGCTGGATCGCGCCCGGCGCAGTTCCCGTTGCGCGGCCTGCAACTGGTCGGTGAGCTGACGAAGGCGCGCCTCGTTCTCCTCGTTCTCCTCGTCGCGCTGGTCCTGGAGCGTGGTCACCTGCTGCTGCAGATCGGCGGTCATCCGGCTCAGGTTCAAGACCAGTTGCTGGGTGCGGCCCCGCTCTTCCATCAGCTCCCGGTTGCGTTCGTGGGCCTGCGCGAGTTGATCTTGGGCTTTTGCGGCCTGGTCCTGGGCAGTGGCCGCGACGCTGGCCAAAGCCGCCGCCCCCGGCGGGTCGCCGTCCGCCTTTGGCCGCGGGGCGGGAAGCTGCGGGGCCGGCTTGGGGCGCTGGGCGGCGACGAACAGGCGTAAGGCCTGGTCCATACACGTCTGTCGCTGCCGAGGATGGGTGACGTAGGCGACCAGTTTGCGTACGAAGGTCTCCGAGGGCAGGGCCTCACCGCTCAGGTACTGGGAGATGCTGCTCTTTCCGTAGCCGGTGGGCACCTCCAGGTCCCGCTGCGTCTTGCCCGCCCGCTTCACCAGGGCCCGCAGGTACTTCGCCAGCTCGATGGTCTCGGGGGTGGCGTCCTGGTGGAACCCGCCGTATCCCCGGCCGCCCGACTTCTTCTCCGCCATGACCCCTCCCAGCCGTCCGGCTCTCCCCCGGCTAGACACCCTGGTGATCAGCGTACGGACGGTCACGTACCGGCGACAGAGCGCGAGCACAGGTTGTCCGGCCAGCGCAGCCTGTCCGGGTCAGTCCGGCCATGTCCGGCCCCGACCTGCGTGAACACCATCGGACAACAGGCGGACAACTCCATCCGGGCAACGCTGGTCTCAACGCCCCGTCCCTTCCCTTCGGCCCTGGAGTTGCCCCGCATGACCCGCCCCGCCGCCAGCACCACCCCCGCCCGCTCGCCCCGCCCCGCCGTCACGCCCACTGCCCCTCCCCGCCCACTCGCCCTGCCCACCACCGCCCGGCGCGGCACGCGCAGCAAGCTGCCGCGCATGGGCCAGCTCGCCCTTGACACCCTCGACCGCGGGCGGATCATCGACCTGCGCCGCGACGCCGACGCCTGCGCCCGGCTCCCCCACGGCCGCGCCGGCGGCCGCTACCGGTGCCTGGCCTGCGGGCACCGGCTGATCCTGCAGTGGCCCTCCAGCCCCGCCTCCCGATTCACACCTCGCTTCCGCCACGACACCGTCTCCTCCGGCGCCGATCACTGCCCCGCTCCCGCGCAGCACCAGGCCGACGTCCAGGCCGACCTCACCACCATGCTCGCCCTGCGCGAGACGCTGCTGCGCGTGCTGCCCCCGGCGAGCCTGAGCCTTCGCATCGACCCCGAACTCGCCGGGCAGCGCTGGCAGATACCACCCGCCCTGATCGTGCGCCGCGGCGAGCACGTCGCCGTCTTCGAGCGACCGCGGCGCCTGCTCACCGCGGCCGCGGTCACCCGTCGCCTGGCCGACACCCGCACCCAGCACGGGCCCACAGCAGTGCACTGGTGGGTGTTCGACCGCGACGATCCACTGCACTGCGACGTGGCCGGCACCGTCAACGTCCAGCCCTACGGCAAGACGATCACGCACACCAAAGTGCGCCCCACCCCCGCCCAGCGGCAGCTCGCCGCCGCCGGCGCCACCGTGTGCTGGCTCGCCGACGACACCGTCCTCCTGCCCTACGGCGGCCACCCACGCACCTACACCCCCCAGCCCGGCGAGGACTGGAGCGGCCAGATGGCCTCCTGGCAACGCGACTGGACCATCTCCCACCCCCGCCCCGCTGACGGCGCCACCTGGTGGGGCCTGGTCGCCCAGCCACTGCTCGCCCTCGGCAAACAACCCGACTTCCGCCCCGCCGCCGCCCACGCCACCATGTCCGCCCTCGAACGCGCCGAACACGGCCGCGAACGCCACCGCCGCCGCCGCGCCCGCGAACATGCCCAGCACAACACCCACACCACCCCCGTCCAGCTCCCTCTCCCGGCCCACAACAGCACCGAGACCCACGCAAGCGGGCTGGCCACCGCAGCCGGCGAACCGACCGATGCGCTCAAGACGCCGACGCCGACGTCGGCAGCGCCGGCACCGTCAGCAGGTCCCGTACCGCCGCGCCCGCCCATCACCCCCGGCCCGTCCCAACAGGCCCCCACCGACCGCGACCGCCCCCGACGCCTCACCTGGCGCTCACTCCTGCCACGCCGCTGGCACCGCTGACCACCCCGGCTTCGCCCCCCGGCCGTGGCAGGGGGGCGAAGCCATCCCGAACCGTCTTTTTGGCAGCCGCCTTCTTCGCCGTGGTCTTCTGCTTCGGCTTCGCCCAGTTCGTGCCCCTCGGCCGGCTCGGCGCGGACTTCCTGCCGGCCATCGGCTCGTAGGAGCAGCCGAAGGGAAGGACTTGCAACAGCTTGTCGAAAACGATCCGATCGCTGATCCGGCGTCGGTGGCAGCTCAGCGGGTGGGTCGGATCGAATTCGGGCCGCTGCGGCAGCAGGACGGCGAATTGGTCCCACAGCGGTTCAGTCAGCCATGATGGCAGCGCAGGCACAGGTCTCCCATGAGCGCAGAGCGTCACAACTCCATGATCATGGAACCTCTGCCTACCCCGTCTGCCAACTCCCCCCGGCCCACGCCTATCTGCGCGACCTCTAAATGCCGTCACTCGTCCGGTCGTCGGTCGGATTCCTGGATTGGGCTACTAGCTAGCAGCCTGCTGCGACAGTGGGATCATGACGCATCCACATTTGCCCACCACCGAAGCCGCCGTCACCGCGATACGTGAGATTGCGCGGGAGTACGGCCTCGCCATCACCGTGACCGACGACATCGGTGCGGACCAGACGTCGCGCCGCACTTCGGCCGGGGCGTTCACCGTTCTCGACCCGGACGGCTCGCTGCCGCACGAGGCCTTCATCGAGTTGGGAGGCTCCCCGGCCGTCACCGTACAGATCTTCCCGGAGGACGACGCCAAGATCAGTGTCGAGGACGTAGTGTTCCACGATGTTCCCCGAGACTCGGCCCCGGCCTTCCTGCGGTCCGTCTACAGCGGCCTGGCCTACGTGACGGGGCGGGTCTTCCCGCCCGGCGCATGGCTGACCGTCCCGTTGCCCGGGGACGAGACCTACAAAGAGCCGATCCAGCGTGTGACTCTGACCCCCTGGCTCGCCCGCGCCATCCGGAGCTAGCAGGACTCCGTTTGGTCTGCTCGATCTTGAGGTCCTGCTTGGCAGGGGTTGGTGGCGGGTGGTGCAGGTGCCGGTCCAGCAGTTCAGCAGGCCCTGGAGGGTGTCGAGGATCTGGGTGGTCCAGAGGACCAGCCCGCCGACGGGCACCTCGACGCACGCCCGGTCTCCACGGCCGTCAACAACGTCCGCAACAACGACCCCCACCTCCTCGCCCCGGTCAGCCTGTAACGGCAAGCCGGCCGTAGCGAACACCGTCGCGCCGTAAGCCGATTCCCTCTGCAGGTCCGCCGGCCCCGCCCGGCTCGGGCCCGGCTGTCAGTGGTGCCTCGTACCGTCCTGGCATGGGTTTCACCTCGGCCTGGTCCATCAGCGCCCACGACGATGACTTCATCACCGCTTTGGCTCCTCGGCTGCTCCCACTGATCGCTGCGGAGCGGGCCGAGCCGCTCGCACGAGAACGCTGGGAACGCTGGCGCCAAGAACCTCTGCCGGACTTCCGGACCTGGGGGAAGCCCTTCGGTCAGTTCTGCCGAAGGGAGGCGGACGCACTGGACTCCTTCCTGGAGCTGACCGCTTCCGGGCAGCATGTGCAGGAGATGTACGACGGCCTGTCGCCCGACGACTTCTCACTGCTCACCCACGTGTGGGACCTGGTCACCGACACTGAGGACATCTTCGTTTCGGTCAAGAGCAAGGAGTACGCGCTGAGGTCCTTCTTCCACGCCATCGGCCCCGCCCGGGCCGCACTCCTGCCGGGCTGGTGCGGCAACTTCCTCCTCACCTCCGCCGAGGTGCGCCAGACGCTTCCTGCTGTCGAGCAGGCACTGGGCTTCACGGCGGAAGAACGTGCCAGGGCCAAAGACCAGGACTGGCTGGGCTACGGCGACGAAGAGGAGAGCGTCCTGGACGGTCCGCTGCGGATGTGGCGGCATGCCGCGGCGCACGCACGCGGCCTGTGCGGGGTGTCCGTCACCATCTACTGAGTACGCGACCAGCATCGGCAGAACGTGGCGTCGGTCCGCTTGATGCCTCCATGTTCCCGTCCGCCCAGGAACCGGCCAATGCCGAACATAAGGGCCTCGGCGGTCTCTTCCACCTGCCTGTCGAACTTCGTCTGCGCCATGCCGTCCAACGCCCTTCGCACTGGGGTATGTGAGGCGCGACGGTGCCCCCGGAAGCGGGCACCCCGCGCGCTCGGCAAGGACGCTAAAACGATCTTCCTGTGGACAGATTCCCGTGGCGGCACACAGGTCGTCAGGGACGGCGGGCTTCAGCTTCGGCTCCCCCGACCAGCCCCTCCTGCGAGCTGCAGCTCGATCCGTGCAGCAAAGTCCGGTTTGCAGGACGGTGCATTTACCCAGGTCAGTTCGGTGCGCTCAGCAATCTGCAGCGGTCAAAAAGCCGCCGACGGAAAAACTTTGGAGCGGTGTGTGACATTCACACTTCTGCTCTGCACATGACTCCGTACAACCAGGCAACTGCTGATGACCTGCGCGCGCTGTAAGGAAATGGCCAGGGGTCGAAAGTGGTCCAAGACGGAGGAGTTTCTATGCATGCGGTACGTGAGGTCGTGGAGGCCGTCGACGACGGCCTGTCCGCCGACCGGTCGGCCCGGATCCGGAGGGATGCCGCCCGGATCAGCAAGCTGGCCGCGGGCGGCTTCGAGGGGCCGGCCTACAAGGTGTTCGAGGACGAGCTGTGCGGGGAGGCCTGGCCGATCCTGCGCGGCATGCTCCGCGAGGGCCGGCTCGCCCGGATCGCGCTGAAGTGGTGCGCGGAGCGGGGTCTCCCGTTCTGGATCCACCCCGACGACTACGCACTGCTGCGCTCCGATCCCAGGGCCCGTGACGAGATCCTCGTCGACGTGGTGCTGCGGGCGCGGACGTCGTTCCGGCGTAAGGCACTGATCAAGGGCGGATGGAACCCCGACTACAAGCAGGGGCGAGGGGCCAGCTGCCTGACCACGTACTTCGTGGGCCAGTGCATCTGGGAGTTCCGCCGGGTGTACACGAGGTGGGCGAAGAACCGCCAGGAGTGGGCCAAGCAGCACGCGCTGTACGACGGTTCGGAGGAGGCCGCGCACGCCAACCCGAAGCTCTTCGGCCCGCTCCTGGAGGCCGGCTACCTCTCCGAGCCCGAGGCCGCTGTCCTCAGCACCAACTTCGAGGACATCCTGAACGAACAGCCCCCGGTCACCCAGGCCGTCATCCGCATGACCGTCGAAGGCTACGTGGACACCGAGATCGCGGACGCGCTGAACATCACCCACGCGGCGGTCCGTATGCGCAAGACCCGCTTCCGTGGCGTCCTGTACAACGCGGCCCGCGAGCGGCGTATCTGGATCCCCGAGCAGCTCCACACGAAGGTCGGCACCCGCCACGGCAAGCAGCGGGGTGCCGCGTGACCGTGCAGTTGCTCGTGGTCCTGATGCTCGTGCTGGGCATGTGCGTCCTCTTCTCCGCTCTCGCCGGCCTCATCGGGTTCGGCGTCGCCCGCTTGGTCAAGGCGCCGGTGGACAGGGCGATCGGCTGGGGGAGCATCGTGGCCCTCAGCGTCATGACGCTGTGCATCGCCGTGCTGGCGATCGTCGTGCCGCTGGTGAGGTGACCGGCCGTCTGGTGCGTGAGCGCGGCGGGCTGCACAGCCATGTTGTGCAGCCTGTCGCCGCCGGACACCGGGACAGAAGCGGACCCGCCGGTCACGGACAGGCTGGTCCCTGGCGCAGGAGGTCCGGGCGGGCGTCGGCGAGCGCGAAGGCCCGCCTCATGCCCTCCACAAGGAAAGGCTCGATCCGGTAGACGCGGACCCGGTCGTCGAGTTCGAGCAGCCGGGTGTTGTTGTCCGGGCCGATCCGGCGGCGTACCGCGCGGACGCTGGTGAGCGTCCCGCCGATCCTCCCCCGAGGGATCGGCGTCTCGGGGTGGTCGGCGAAATACTCCTGGATGTCGTCGTAGGAGGCAGTGCCGCCCAGGTCGACCAGGCGGCGCAGGACGGCGCGGGCGCCGGGCATCACGGCAGCGATCGTGTCGAACAGTAGCCGTTCCGTCCAGCCCTCTCCGAGATCTTCGCCGCTGAGGTCCTCCGGACCCGGCCGGGGCTCCAGGGCGGGGGCCTCCGGCCAGTCGCTCACCAGGGCGCCGGCGTTGAACCCGTATGCGGCCTGCACCGCGGCGATCGCCTGCTCGTAGGTGTCGCTCTGCGTATCGATGACCAGCCGCACGCTCTCCCCCTCCACGATCTCCGCTCCCATCCTGGCCCAGGTTCCACTGCCCTGTCGCCTGGCGCGTGGAGGCCGCTGCCTAGCAGGGAGGTATGAGCGCGCGCTCCGCAGCACGTGCGGCAAGTCGACGGCGTCGACTACGACCAGGTCGTCACCGACCTTCCGGAGAAGACGCCGCAGTCGGCGGTCGGCGAGGTCCTCGGAGAGCCCCGGCCTTCGGGATGGGTGCTGCACATGGCCCGCCCCCAGGCGCATCGCCGCAGGAGACCAGAAGCAGGATGGCTCCTGATGGCCGCCGCAGGGTCGGCGGCCCGGCGCGGCGGCGGCGCCGACGCGCAACACTGGCGAGCACGCCCCCATCCCGGCAGCGGCCGCGCCGCCCATCCCGCCCCTCCCTCTCCTTTCAATTCCAGCCAGAGCATGGGCGGAGGGGGCCGCAACGGGGATGTCAGCGACCCGACCACGCCGTACGCCCATGCTGACCTGGACGGATTCCAGGACGCTGTGACGGCTTGCGCAACATCTACCGCAACACTTCGCGCAACATCCAGCGCAACACCTGGCGCAACGCTCACGGCCTGGAACTGGTCGCCGATCACGCGCAGCCAGGTCCTGGACAGCGTCCACGTCGAGCCGCAGTTCGCCTCCGTACTCGGTCGAGTGAAGACGCCATGATCGGAGAACTTCTGCTGCCACCGATGCGTAGTGCCAGGCATGAGGCAGATCACTGACGCGCACGTGGCAGAGCCGGGCTTGGCCGTGGTGGAGGTCGCGGCCGCCGATGACGAAACCGCGCTCGCGGTCCAGGAGCTGCTCGCCGCGCGGTGCGCGGTCGCACCGGCGGACCGAACGACCCGGGAGCCCGGCGAGCCCGGTGTACGACTGCGCTGCTTCCTGGACCTGCGCCAAGAGCCCAGCCCATAGCGCTGCGATCGGCGACCAAGCCTCGCTGACCAGCCGTGGTCGGGGTCATGGTCGGGGTTGGAGGCAGCGTGGTTGGCCTCGTGGTCGGTCTACTCGGCGGTGTGGCCGCTCCGGTCGGCTCTGCGGAGACGTGGGGATGCGCCCGGGCGGCTACCGGCAGCGCCTGAAGACGCCGCTGCGCTTGCGGGCCTGTGTCTCGGCGCGCCGCGTCCGTGTGGCGCCCCGTCCACGATCCCGACAGCGCGTCCCCTGGACCGTGCCCGGGCTTCGGCAGGCACGAGGCGCGGCCACCGCAGACGACGGCACGGGTCTGTCTCCACGCAGCATCTGTGCTGACCAGCCGTGGTCGGGTCTGGTCGACGCCACCGCGGGTGTCTGCGGCCAGCGATCGCGGCTCGCGGCTTCGGTCACAGGTCGTCTGATGGATGGTGCGGCGTCGCTCGCCAGAGTGGTTGTTCGCGTCTCCCACGCGGGGTGGCCCGTACCAGCGGCGCCGGGCCGCGCTGGAGTCCCTGTTCGCCGGCCGTCGGCTCTTCGCGCCGTGGACGCTGTGCCCGTCGACCACCGACCCGGCCACCGTACGCGAGTGGTTGTCCTGGGCGTCGATCGGGATGGAGGGCGTTGGTCTTCAAGAAGCTCACCGACGTCTACAAGCCGTCGGTGCGGGGCTGGGAGAAGTACAAGATCTGCGAGACCAGGGAGGCGATCGTCGGCGCGGTCACCGGCTCGCTGGCCGCTGCGCGGACGCTGCTGCTCGGCAGGTACGACGACGAAGGCGGCTTGCAGTACGTCGGCCGCACGACCACCCTTGCCCGCGCTGCAGGCGCGGCGGTCGCCGGCCCTGCTCGCTGCAGGAAAGAGCGAGCATCCGTGGACGGGCTGGTCGTTCTCCGCCGGCTGGGGCAGTCGGGAGCAGCTGAACGTCACCCTCGTGAAGCCAGAGCTTGTGGTGGAAGTCGGCGTCGACGTCGCCCGCGACGCCTCCGGCCGGTGGCGGCGCCCTGCCCGATGGCACCGCGCCCGCACCGACCTCTCCCCCACTGACGTCCCCCGCCTGACATCGCCGCACTGACAGCGGCACGACGCGGCGGCCTCGGCCGACGCCCAATACACCAGCGATCTACCGATCGCCTATCACTGCGTCGATCCACTACTCAACGGCAGGCGGTACTCGTACCTGCGGGGCCTGAGGTCCTCCTCGGCGGGCTCCCAGTCCCGGTAGTGGCTGACCTCCCCACCACTGGCGGTATAGGGCTCCGTTTGCATGTCGAGCGCAATGTCACTGACGACGTACAGATCCACTGTGTTGTCCTTGTCGCGGGCATGGAGCACCTCATTGATGGTCAGTTCCACGCTGGTGGGGGCTCCGGTGGTGCCCTTGACCTCCACGTGCCGCTCCTCGGTTCCGCGTGTGCAGCGCAGGTCGTACGGCTTGCCCAGACGCTCGACCGTCCACCCCTGGCTCTCGTAGTGGGCGATGGCCAGATTTTCGGCGTGTAGCTCGATCGCTTTGCGCTTCTTGGGGTCGGAGATGTAGCCAGCGCCGCGGCGCCGGCGCTGTGGTTTCTTCTTGCCCGCGACCTGGTCGCCGGTGAAGCCGGGTGACTTGTCCAGTGGGACCTTCTCCGGCGCCGTGGTGTCGACGGGGATGCCTGCGAGGTCCAGCAGCGGCAGAACCGGCATGTCGACGAGCTTGCCCATGCCGCGGTCGGTTCCGGAACGACGGATTGCGTCACTGCCCGCCTCCGTCAATGGTCCGGCAGGACCCAGCGGCACGTTTTGGAGGACCGCGAGGGGCTCGATACCGAAGCGCAGCGGATACTTGACGCGCGCCTCTGCCTCTTCATCGGGCCAGTGCGGCGCGTGGCCGGTGTAGAAGCCCTTCCGGACCTCGAACAGGTAGAGGGTCGCTGTGCCTGCCAGCCACTGGTCGAGTTGGACCCGCGGAGACGCGCCTGTTGCCAGCACGGCGAACTTGGGCTGAGCGCCTGCGTACTCCGGTTTGGACTCAGGGAAACCCCATGATCGGGTTTCGATGCCGTGCACCAAGTTGCGCTGGGCCTCAGTGCTTTGACCTACATGCACCATCACGAATTGTGAATTCACCATCATGCAGGGCAGCGTAATAGGCTGTCTATGCAGCGCTCTATAGAGTTTCGTCGTTCGGTGTGGATCCGGTGCCCAGGGCTGCGGAGACCAACGACGCTGATCGGGAACTTCCCTGACGGGGCGGAGGGTTGAGAGGTCGGAAGAGCTGGCTGCAGGACGTGGTGGGGGCTGTCGGAGTGAGGGCGGAGCGGGAGGTGGCAGAGCTGAGGCCTGCTGGCGCGGTGTTCTGCGGCGGCGTCGAGGCGGTGCCGCACAACACCGGCCGGGCAGCGTCCGTAGACGCTAGGTCTGGGGTGGCGTGTGCTGCCGCGGGGCGGGTGCGGGAGATCGCCGGTGAGCTGGAGGACGGCTCGTTCATCGGCCGGTGCGTCGAGCGATACCGGGCAGCGGGGTTCGGGGAACCCGGCGAGGCGGAAGTGCGCGCATGGCGGCGGTCATGGCCGCCGTTGCTAAAGGCGCTGGTGCGAGCGGGGCTGCAGGATGTACAGGTTTATCTGGAGTACGGAACTCCGGGGGGCAGCCGGCGCCTGGACGCGCTGCTGGTCGGCAGCAGGTCCGGTGGGGAGCTGGTCCTGGTCGTGGTTGAGCTCAAGCAATGGCATCGTTGCCGCATCCTCGATCGGGAGCGGGTGATGCTCGGCGACGGGCAGGTCACGGTCCATCCGGTGTTCCAGGTGGCGTCCTACCGGAGCTTCTTCCAGCACTGGCGGCCGGCAACAGCGCCTCGGCTCAATGTGCGTGCCGTGGTGGTGTTGCACAACGCCACCATTGCGGAGGCCCGGGTGCTGCGGCCGGGGGTTCCGGCGGTCGCCGACATCCCGGTGCTCAGCGGCGAGGAGCTGTCGCTGCCCGCCGAGACGCTGTTGGGTCTGCTGCGGTGCGCGGACGTCCTCGCGCCGTCCAACAGGGACATCGCCGCTTTCGAGGGCATCCAGTGGACACCGTCCACCCGGCTGCTTGACCAGGTCGGCTCCGTCCTCGAGGGCAGCTTCGCGTTCGCGCTGGTCGGTGACCAGCAGGACGCGTTCATACGGATCCGCGCCGCCGCCACCCGCCACCTGCCCGCCGTGGCGGCCGCTGGCGCAGATCAGGCACCGGACGGCCAGGGCGAGGCGATGAGCGGAGCGGTCGTCACCGTCAGCGGTGGTCCGGGCAGCGGCAAGACCGCGCTCGCTGTGCGGTTGCTGGGCCACCTCATGCGCGCCCACCCCGCGGCCCGCCCCCGCTTCCTCACCCCTTCCGGCACTCTGCGCGCCCACCTCCTGGACGCCGCCCGCGGCCACAGCGCCGCCCGCGAACTGTTCCCCCCGGCCGGCTCCCTGCGCAGCACCGCGCGCCAGGCAGGTGCGCTCGTCATCGACGAAGCACAGCGCATCAAACGAGGTGGTGGCCAGGGTCTGCCGGCCGATCTGGCTGCCGTGCTGGAACACGTACCGCTGGCCGTGATCTTCCTCGACGAGCGGCAGATCATCCGCCCTGATGAAGGCACCACTGTTGAGGAGATCCGCGCCGCCGCCCACCGACTGGGGCGTGTCCACCACCACCTGGAACTGACCGGGTCCTTCCGGTGCAGCGGCTCGGCCGCCTACACCGGCTGGGTCGACGCCCTTCTCTACGGCACTCCCGTACCGTGGACCGGACACGCCGGCTACGAGCTCGGCCTCGCCGACGACCCCTTCCAGCTCCAGGAATGGATCGAGCAGGCCACCGCCGCGGGTCACACCGCCCGTACCACGGCCGGATTCTGCTGGCCCTGGACCCGCACCCGCCCCCGCGGCGCGACCGCCCTCCCCCTCGACATCCAGATCGACGTCGGCACCACGGACACTGCCCCGGCCCGAACCTGGCGCGCCGCCTGGAACGCAGCCAGCGCCCTCACCGACCCCCACGGCACCCCCCTGGCCCCCCACAGCCAGCTCTGGGCCAGCCATACCGGCGGCCACCAGCAGGTTGGCTGCATTTATACCGCCCAAGGCCTCGAATACCATCACGCCGGCGTCATCATCGGCCCCGATCTCACCTGGAGAAACAACCGCTGGCACGCCCATCCGGAACAAAGCCGCGACAAAGACCTCCGCCATCTCACGCCCGAGCAGTACCTCCCCTACGCTCTCAACATCTATCGCGTCCTCCTCACCCGCGGAACCCACACCACTCGCATCCATGCCACCGACTCCGCCACCCACCAGATGCTGCAGGAACTCATACGGGAAGACTGAGCCCAACATGAAGCGGCGCCGGGCTCTCTTGAGACCGGCCGCTTCCGCGTCGCATGCAGATGTCGTTCAAATCGTGTCCAGACCCTGGGTGATCGACCGCTCCGCTGGCGCGTCGACGACATCGGCGAATTTCCAGGGAAGCCACTTGGTAGACCATGCGTCCGAGTGAGGCCTCGGCAATCCGCTGGAGCTGCTGTTCGGTGGTGCCTTACTCCCGGGCGGTGAACAGTCGGTCCACGAACTCGGGCGGCTGGGCTTGGGTGATTGCACGGATCCGAGCGTCGTCGGTGGTGCCGGGGGCGGCGGTGGATCCGAAGCGGGCTCGGGTGGAGACGACCAGGGCGTCGGTGGTCGCAGCCTTCTGCTTTGCCGTGGCCCTGATCTGCGGCTACCACCGTTTTTTGACTTCGCGGTGTATGGCGCACGCGCAGCTGACGGTGGTGCCGCTTGAGCTGGCCGGCCACCTACCGGTCCATGGTGTGCCGGGACGCCCACAGTAGTTGGGCGACCTGCTCGGTGCCCACACCGGTCCTGGCTTCATCAGCCCATGGGGCATGACCACGTCCCTCACTGTGGGGCGGGGCCGTCAAGTGCGGCTCGCGCAGGGCTTCGGCAGTCAACCGTGGCACTAGAGAACGTCGCCGCGCCCAGGTTCTCTGTGGCAAGGCGCGTTTCCGGAAGCGTCAAAGCAGCACGCGCGAGTGCACGTCTCATAGAAGCCGTGTCCGCAAGAAGTCCGGGAGGCTTCCTGCCTCGAGCTGTTGATCAAGGACATCGAGCGTGGTTGCTGTCGGTCCGGTGATGCTGAGATATCCGGGGTCATCGGGTGATCGCTGCGCTGGGAGCGGAGGGAGTGCGAGCGCCGAGATTCGTGGCGAGTCAGAGGCGAGGTGCTCGCCCATCGCTGCTTCCGGGCTAGTGGCAAGTCGAAGTGGTTTGTCCGCCAGGAAGTTCCAGACGTCCTGTTGGACGGGGACCAGGTTCGGGAGGCTACCGTGCTCGCCGTTGATGTATCGAGTTTCACCGACCCATGGGAGTTTGGCCGAGGCGAGTGGCACTCGTCCGTCACCGTCCCGGTCCGGGTGGTGGGGGATGCGGGTGGTGATGCGGTCCATGTGCTGCCACAGGAAGCCCATGCGCTTGTTGTAGGCGAGTCGGAAAAGCGTCTTGAAGCCGGTGCCGGCGATTACGGCCATGCGGTCGCGCTGGCGCTGGTCCAAGGCGCCGTGCCATGCCTGCAAGTCTCGGTGGTGTTGGGCGGCTGCGTCGAGGAGGGACTGCAGGTGAAGTTCCTGGGCTTGGCTGAGCTTGAGGTGCCAGGCGGCGGCGTTGTAGAGGTCGAAGTTGGCGCAGGGGTGATCGTAGTCGGCGGCGTCCTCGGTGCCGTCCTTGCTGTCGGTTGTTTCCGGGTAGACCCCCGCGGGGGCGGGCAGCAGATTCAGCACGCCTGACAGAGAGCGGAAGGTGTCGCGGGAGAGGTACTTTCCGAGCAGGGTGAGGAAGTCATGGCCCCAGAGGTGGTTTTTGAGGTATCCACCGATGGCCGGAGCGCCGTAGTGGGGTGTGCCGAGGAAAACGATCTTGGCGATGTGGTTCCACAGTTCGGGGTGGCGCATCAGCGCGGTGCGTACGACGAGGCCACCCATGCTGTGGGCGACGATGTGGACTGGGGTTTTGTCGTGATGGGCGGCGGTCACAGCTTCGTAGAGGTTGTCTGCGCTGACGTGGAATGGCTTGCGCCAGTCGTAGGGGACGGCGACATGCTGGAAGTCGCTGTGTTTTTGGGCGGCGAAGAGGAAGCCTTCGTAGGAGGCGTCCACGGCCACGGGACGGACTTTGTAGGAGGGATGGGCGTCGTTTTTCCCGTCGGTGGCCAGGGCCAGGTTGTTGATTCGGTTGCGGGACCTGATGTCCAGCCACCAGATGCCGCCGAGGCCGGCGCTGACGAGAGTGCTGCCCATGACGCCGGGTACGAAGACCAGGTTGGTGGGTGAAGTGTCAGCAAGGTGGTGTTGGGCAGGCGGGCCGGCGAGTGCGGCGAGTTCATCGTATGCGGCGGTGCCGAGGAGGCTGCGCAGGGCGTCAGCGGCGGCCGGGTCACGCACGAGGGCCATTCGGGTGAGTGTGTCCGCAGTGAGGAAGCGACCTGCGTAGTCCTGTGGGTGGGACGGTGATGTCACGGTTGCCTCGCTCATGTCTGGGACGTGCGGAGATCGGGGCGGTGCATTGCCGCCACTTCGTCGGGTTTCGCGAAGAAGATCTGGTCGTCGTTGACGTAGCTGTAGAACAGCCCGCCGATGCTTCGGTACTCGTCCCAGAAGAACTTCCGGGTCTGGGCCAGCGCCTCGCCGGCCGCCGTGGGGGCGTCGCTGTGGCCGCGGGTGTAGAGGAAGTGGAAGAAGACGCTGGCGAAACGTGCAGCGAAACTGGTGGGCACCTTGCATTCGCTGCCGATGTACGCGCGGCTGCCGCGTTCCAGGAACATGTTCTGCAGTTCGTTGCTGTAGGTGTGCTCGGCGGCTGATGTCTCGCAGGCGTTGACGAAGACGAGTGGCTGGTCGGCCAGGGGCTCGTCGCCCATGTCAGTCAGCTGCAAGACGTCGCAGGCCTCATTGGTGCTGCCGAATCGCAGACTGGGTGTGTTTCCCGCTCCTGTGGAAGCCTGACAGAAGACATAGATCAGCGATACGGGAGCCGGATCCCATAAGAACGCCGACAGCTGCTCCTTGCGTCCTTGGTCCCCTGCCGGCAACACCGTGGGGGTGCCAGCAGGCCAGTTCCGCGGCATGTTCTTGGGCTGTCTGCAGGGTTTCGTCGTCTGGCTGGCCACCCCAGTACATCAGGTGCGCGCGCATGGCGTCGTCCTTCAGGGAACGGGTGGTGTCGTGTGGCTGCACCACATGGGAGATCCGCAGCCGCAAGCCGAGGAAGTCCTGAGCCTGTACCGGCTGGCCCGGCCGCGGCATGCTGCCGCGAAACAGCAACGGCCACGGCACGTGGTGCGGGCTACAGTCCTTCCAGTGAATGGTCAGCCGGTCACCCGGTGCCAGCTCCTTGACCAAGGAGTTGAGTGGGGTGTCCTCCGGGAACATCGCTTGAAAGAGCTGCCGGCCGGCGCGGGCAAGGGATCGCATTTGTTCGCTGCACGCGTCCATGGCCCAGGCCTGTTCATGGTCCAGCAGGGCTCGTTGGCTCGGCACAGTCCAGTCCGCACGGGGGTGGACACCAGACGCTGGGCGGATTGACGTACAGCGACAGCGTATGAGTCGGGCGCTGCCACGCATGTGGAGGCCGTAGCGCTGTTTCCCGGGCAGGGACGCGCTGCCGCGCGCGGATTTGCACCGAGCCTCGATGGCGTGGCCGAACCCGGGGAGCGCATAACGAGCGGGCTGCCGAGCCTGCCAAAGGAGGCGCGTCGCTTGGCAAAGCGTCGGGAGCCTGCGGGCGCTGACCAGGTAGATCCACCGGCTGGTCAGCGGGGACCGGATCACTCCCGGCCTGCCCGCTGAGGCCATCGTCGGGGCCGTCCTGGGGCCCGGGAGCGGACTCATCCACGGGGAACTCGATAGTCAGCTCCCGGTAAGGATCACCGTCCACCATGACCACTGCGTCGATGCGAGCCGTGCCAGTCTTTTTCGGAGTGATGACCACGAAGCGTTCGTCAGATGTGCCGTGCGGCGGGATCAGCAGCGAGAACTCAATGTTCCACTGTGGCTCGTCCCCTCCGATCGTGATCCCTTCTCTGGCGTGCGGATATGCGCTTTCGGGAAGGGTCAGCTCACAGGTCGATGACGACACGATCCACCGCGTATCCAGCCTAGCGTCCGGGATCTCTTCATGGGGGATGATGCGTTCGCCCTCCGCCAGATTGTCCGGATGGTCGGGGCCGACCTGGAAACAGCCAGTCCGGCTCTCCCCTACGCGCAAGGGTGCGTCATCGGCTGCGCCATCTGTGAACCAGAAGTTGATGTGCTGATCATCCACAGCGTCCAGTTCATGTGCCGCCAAAACACCTGGAGCAAGGTCTTCGCTCTCTGACTCGTCCTCACTGTCCGGCCAGTCATCGTCGTCTGAGCAGCCGGGCCCCGGAGGCGTGTGCGACCCACCACCCGAGCCGCGTCCGCCACCGTCGTGCTGTGTCTCCGGCCCGGACGACTGCGGATCAGGCGCTGGTAGGCCGCTGCCCGATCCTACGCCTGGCGTAGCAGGATTTTGCTGTCCGTGCTGCGCCTGCATATGCATGATGAGCTCTTCGAGCTGGGCAAGGACATTTCCGGGTGCCGCAACAGTGGCAGAACTGGAGGGCTCCCAGCCTGCCTTTAACTGCTCCGGCAGAGACGGCGGACGCGCCGCGCCTTCTGCTATGGCCTTGTTCAAGCCGGGCTGATCGCCTGCTCTGGCGAACAACTCGGCAGCCTCATCAAGGGCACCGCGAGCGTTGTTGAAGCGGCGACGCAGACGCAACGCCAGGTACAGGCCGTAGAATGCCCGCGCTGCGCCAAGGACCCACTCGGCGTCAAGACTCATCCGCGCGGCTCGTTGGAGAGCTTCCTCTGCGTCGTCCAGGTCATTCTCAGCGATGCTTAGCAGGCCGGACAGATGCGCGAACACGGCTTCCGCACGTACATCCCCGCGGCTGACTGCCCTGCGCTCGCCGGTCTCCACGAGCACGTGCGCTGCCTGGACGCCCTCATCACCGCGCTGCAAGAGGTGGGAGATCACCACGGCGGTCAGGTCGACTACCGCCTCGGGATGGTCCGCACTGTACTGCGTGCATGCAGCCAGGTTGTCCAATTCCTGTGCGAGCCATTGCGCTGCCTGAGAAGCGTTCCGAAGAACAGGAGCGTGCTCCGGCAGTGAGGCAACTACCGCATCGGCGGACTGCTGCTGCGTCTCCAACAGGTAGGCCGCCGTCGCTGTACGCCAGTAGTAGTTGAAGAGCCGACCCCGCACCTCCTCCTCGCGTCCCGCGCCGTCAGGCCCGTCCGTGTCGGCGAACTCCTCGAGCGGGGCAGCGTGGCAGTACGACGAGACCAGCACGTGCATGCTGAAGCGCCCGGGGGAGACTTCGCTCAGCAGGCTGTGCCGGTACAGGGAATCAAGGCGCCGATCGGCATCCTCGACAGTGGTGTCAGCCAGCACGGCCGCCGCATGCTTCTCCAGCGCCGGCCCCGGATGCAAGACAAGACGCCTCAAAAATCGCCGCTCGGGATCATCCAGACTCCGCACAGAGCGGTTGAGTGCTTCAGAGATGGATGCGTGGCCGCCGGCCAGGCGGACCAGCCGCTGAGAAGAGTCTGAAAGCTCTCGGATGAGATGGCGAACCTGCCAGGTCGGATGGGCAAGCAGGCTGCTCGCAGCAACCACCACAGCGAGCGGGAGGTTCCCGCACAGGCGGGCCACCTTGGAGGCGCTGTCGTCGTCGCTGAATGATCCGCGGTGGCGCAATAGGCGGTCGAAGAGCTCTGCTGACGACTCAGGAGCGAGCTCGGTCACCGCGATGGACTTAGTCACCTCGGCCGATTCCAGCCGAACGCGGCTCGTCACCACCGTCGGGCATCCGGGATATCCCGGCAGTAGAGGTTCAACCTGGCTCAAGTCCGCAGCATCATCCAAGATGATCATCATGCGTTTGGAGGAGAGCCAGCTTCGCCACAGTCCGGCGCGACCGTGAACGCTCTTCGGCTGAACGCGGACCGGAAAGCCGGCTGCGGTTAGCAACGACCCAAGGATCTGATACGGAGAAGCTGGTTCATCTGCCGGATCATGGGCACGCAGATTGATGAACAGCTGCCCATCGGGGAACGACTCTGATAAACGGTGAGCGACATGAACGGCCAAGGCCGTCTTGCCCACTCCAGGCATCCCGTGGACAAGGCACACTGATGGCTCATCATCTGTGGCTGCCGCCTCGAGCAACTGGCGCACTTCTTCATCGCGCCCGATGAACACCGGAACGTCGCGAGGCAGCATCCGCGCCGGTCCCAACCGGTCGAACACCGTGTGCGTCGGCAGATACGCAGCTGACGCACCCGATGGATCCTCAGCGACCGGCGCCTGCGGCCTCAGCACCATGGGCATGTGGATCTGCCGGCCACTGATGTTCCCAGGGGCGTTCCGAGCCGCCGCGACGGATAGCGCGTGAGGCAGCGCGGTGCTTTGCGACGAAGCCAGCAGATCATTCAGGAGGTGCAGTACGTTTTGATCAATGGAAGAGGCTTCACGGGCGAGGTCCTGTAAGCGACGCTGGAACGTGACCGTCAACTCATACTCAATCTGGGACTGAGCATCACCGCGCGCAGAGAGGATGAGATCTCGAGCTTCCTCGAACTCGACTGACACATCATCAGCTTCTTGAGGGCGGGCCCTGCGAAACAGCTCGACCATCCGATCGCGGACCTGCTGCCACGCATCGGTTGAAAGAGCTTCCACGATCGATGCCGAGGTGGCGGCAAGAACCACTGGATCCATCACGCCCCCGCCCCATAGACCATCGCTATCCACTGTACGAGCAGAGACGGCCGCTAGGGTGCGTTTTGCCAGGTCGCTCAGAAGCACGACGAGGTCCCCCGTTCACA
Organism: Streptomyces sp. NPDC048192; assembly: GCF_043202415.1. NCBI lineage: Bacteria > Bacillati > Actinomycetota > Actinomycetes > Kitasatosporales > Streptomycetaceae > Streptomyces > Streptomyces sp. NPDC048192. The sequence continues at coordinate 33,670 of NZ_JBIDAL010000028.1, read as the reverse complement.
CTTGCTTGTGGCAGCAGCGCACTCATGTGAGCTCGCAACTACCAGTGGTGCCTGATTTATCTAACGTTGTTGCGGAGAGTGAGTCACTTCCTCAGCAAGCCGCGAAGCGGCCTCGGCCAACGAGGCTGGACAACGCCAGCTACCACCTCGGCGCCGTCGAACATCTGATTGACAGCTATCCACCACCAACTGGTGTCGGCCCCCCTCACCACCCGACGGTGATCACACCCTCAGCCAGGCAAGGCCCCATCCGTGCATCCCCACAGCTGTAGGCCACTCGGAATCGCGCGCCACATCGGCTCTGCCGAAGGTTGCCGCGAAACGACCGAACCACAGACCATGCAGGTACCGTTCATTGAAGATCGATGCTGTGCCCCAACGGGACGAGCCGGCAACCCCGTCAGCTCATCTACGCGAACAAGGAAGTTGTCGAGCAGCACCAAACGCTATGGGCTAACCGACACCAAGCGCGGGCGCGTTACCGAATCGCGACATCATGTAACTCCCGCACGTCAAACCGTCTGACCGACGATGCCCGCAAGGCGGACAGCAGCAACCATCGCACCGTGTGGTTGCTGCACGCCGGCTGGGCCTTTACGTCGACCAGCAGTCTGCTGGTGAGGCCGAACAAGGCCTGGTGGGTGACGGGCTTGGCCGCAGGCGCGGAGTTGTAGGGACGCTGGCGGACCTGCGGCCTTGTGCGACATCGTGGCAGCGTGACCGACAACGTTCTTCGCCCTGCGCCGCACAGCGCTGACGTACCCGAGCTGTTGAGCCTCTTGGACTCCTACCGGTTGGCGCGGCAAAGCCTCCTGGGCGCTCTGGGACTTGGCCGGTCGAATCGGGACCCCCTAGCCGAGTTCGCCGAACACCTGGTGGCAGCCCTGTGGGGAGGAGGCCAGCTCGCCGAGTCCCGCGTGCAGGCGAACTACGACGTGGTATCGGCCGATGGCGAGTACATACAGGTCAAGTACCTGGCCAACCCTCTCTCTGACTGGCCGAACGAACACACTGTGCGGAGCATCCCCGGCGTCGACTGGTACACGCTCGTCGTCTATGAATCGTTCTCCGTGACGGGCGTCCTGGCCTTCCCTCCCGACCTGACGGAGATCTGTTCGGACCTGGGCAAGCGCCACCCCGGCCAGCCGACCTCTCTGCAGTTCACCCGCCGGAACTGGTGGTCGATCCGGGATAACGCAGACGCCTATCGACAGCTCGGCATGCGCATCTGGCTTCCTCCCTTCCTGTAGGCGAGCGCGCACTGGGCGCTGACGAGCCGACGCTAAGAGCCCGTCGCCGGTTCCAGCCGAATCCGGAAATAGATCGCCTGCGCCGCGCAGGCTGGCGTTGCCGCCGCAACGACCGTGCCGGTCTTCCCAAGGTCGACCGCGTCGCCTTCCGGTGTGGGCCGTAGAAGGCGGCGTTCCCCGGGTAGCCGGCTGAGCCGAGGCGCAATGAGCCCTGCGACAATGGCCTTTTACTCGACTCGCCGCTGTCATGAGGATCTTCGTGGGATAGAACAGAGGTCTGATCGCTCACCTTTCCGGGCGAGCGAGCGCGGAGGGATTCTGTGGGGCTGCGACCGGACTTGCAACTGATCGTGGACGGGATGATCAAGGCGTCCATGGGCATGGTGGACACGGTCATGGTCGGCATCCGGGACACCGCCATCGCCCTCTTTCACGAGCTGGACCGGCAGCACGGCATGGCCGGGGATGACGACGCTGGGCGCGCGTTCGCGAAGGTGTACAAGTCTGCGGCGGCCACAACGCTCGACAAGATCGGCTTCAGCGCTTATGTCATGGGCGAGACCGGCAAGGGGCTGATGCGTACCTGCCGTGAGTTCATGGCGCGGGAGAGCAGTGTCGCCGCCGCGATTCTCGGCCAGCAGGTGGATCTGACCGAGGGCATGGGTGATCCCGGCGCGGACTGCTCGGAGAGCTTCCTCGGCCTGGGCAGGAGCTTCCGGAGGTTGTCGGTGACACCGCGTGGTACGACCAATACACGCCCGCCGGGATGAGTGACCGTTTCCGTGGCTCGCCGGAGAAGCTGCGGGACGTGGCAGGTACGTGGCGACGGGGGGCGAAGCTGATGACGCGCTTTCTGGAGGATGCACAGGCTTGCGCTCACACCGCTGACAAGGCCCACTCCGGCCAGGCCGCTGATGCGTTCCGCAGCTATTTCAAGGGGTTCGTCGGCTTCGCTGCCCCGCCCGAGCAGGCTCACCCCGAACGAGCCGCTGGTCGCAAATCTGGTAGCTGCCTGCACTCAGCTCGCCAAGGCGTGCGACCCGTACGCCGACCACGTCGAGTCGGCCAAGGTGAAGATCATCGATGACCGGGAGAACATCTTCCATGTGGAGATGCCCTGGGACTCGCCCATGTTCGGCGGCAACGGTGACGACGGCGGTCTCCTCGATGCCGTGCTGGGTGATCCTTGGATCCACCGACTGGGCGATGTGGCTCACGCCTTGGACACCTCCGAGAAGCGCGTCAAGCTGCCTCACGGTTCCGATGATCCGCCCGGCCTGCCTGGCCTGCCGTTTCTCCCGGTCCCCGAGCCGGTACCCGTGCCCTTGGCGCTCGCGTCGTACAAGGGCGGCCTGCCCGGCGTCATACCCGCCGCCTACCGGGACCCCGACTCCAACGTTCCGTACAAGGCTCCGCTGCCGCCGGTGCCGGGCACCACCCAGTTGCTGAGCTCCGCCGACCGGAAGGCGTTCGTGACGTGGGTGAGCACGCTGCGACCCATGGGATTCGGCGGGAAGGGAACAGACCCGACCGACCCCGCCAACGCCTACCAGCTGCGCACCGCCGGCTATCCCGAGCGGCTCATCAGTTGTCGTAGTACCACGCCAGCTCGCGTACCGGGTCTCGCCCATCCTGCGGAAGCCCGGCCAGCCCAGCGGACAGATCACAAGCAGGCAGTTCTTCGTGGACGAACTGCCGTGCCCGCGCCATTCGCATGCTGCGATGTTCCCGAAAGAGGTCCACCAGAACCGGCAGCGTGTTGGCATGCTCCGTAAGCCGCAACTGTCGCAACGACACCGCGCCTGAAACCATCAACGCCACCACCGACACCACCAACGCCGCAATCTCCACGACGCCCCCCGACATCGACAGTAGCCCACTCAGCCCCTGCTCTCTTCCCTCAGGCCCCAACCCCCACACTCACTGATGCAGTGCAGCCGCGGCACTGCCCCTCGCGTACCGAGGTCGACGGGGGCCAGTCGGAACAACCCGCCAAAGACCCTCTTCGTGCCTCAGTGCGAGGCACGCACAGCCGGACCGTGCGGCCTGTCCGTCCGACGGCGCGCGCGGCCCGGCCGTCGCGCGCGAGAAGCACCCACGGCGGCCCGATCCCCTCACCCCCCGTCCGGGCTTGTCCCACCCACCCACTTCTCTCTTCTTCCTGCCCTGGGGCGCGGGGCTCCGGGGCGTAGAGGGGATGTCGGCGTCTCGACCACGGCAGGGCCAGCGTGGTGACCTGCGGGTGTGGGGACAGGCGCGGCAAAAGGTGCGGAGGATCGTCGGCCGGGTTGTCGGCGAGGATGTGGATTTGGACCACCCGTCCACCGTGTGCCGGCTCGAGGCCGGGCGGCCGGATTGGCACACGAGGCGGTCGTCCGCGCCGCGCTCCAGAGTCACCACGTCCGTGAGATGGCCCATGTCCCGCAGCCACGCGGTCATTCGCACCAGACGCCTACGGCCTGCCCCGCGGGAGAAACCATGACCGAGCACCTGGGCAGCCCCAACGGCCTGAGCGACACGACGCTCGGCGTGCTTTCCCCGCCGAGCGCACGGCCACCCCAGCAGGAGCAATAACGCGCCCCAGCCGTACCCTCAAAAGCCACTGCCGGCACACGTGGTACCTGTGCGAGGCCGGAACACCCAGAGGCGGCCGGGCTCTTCGCCGCGTCGACTCCACGTGCTTGCGCCAGCCCGTCAGCGGATGCCAGACGACCGCCACGAGTTTCGCTGGGCGGGAGTGTCAGCCCTGCGGCGGATATTCGGTGGTGTAGTCCTCCACAGTCCCGGCCAGGCCGGCGGTGTACTCCGCGCGTGCCTGGCGGTCCTCGTCGGTGAGGGCGGGATGGATTGGATCGGTTGGCGGTGCGGGCCACAGTTGGATCAGGTGTCGTTCGCCGTGGTCGCCGATGCCGGCTTCGGGGTCATCTGCGTGGCAGTACAGGCGCATCCGCGCCCAGGGCTCCTGCTCGGGCGAGGTGGGAAGCGACAGGGGCGGTTCCTCCTCCGGCCAGGCGTCCGTGATGTCGCCGGGATCGAGGGTGGCGAGGTGTACTCGACCGCTCTCGGCCTGCACGCTGAGCTCCTCCGCCGGCTCCCACGCGTCGTCCGCTTCTGAAGCGGGCTCGCTGTCGTGGATCTGGACGGTGAGGTGCAAGGGCCCGGTGTCGGTGGTGGTCAGGACGACGGCGCTGGAAGGGCCGGCGGGTCCGCAGCGCCAGCCGTAGGGCATCTCGTCGGGGTAGTCGTCGTGCTCGGTGAAGCCGATGAGGTATCCGCTTTCGCCGAGGTCGACGGTGAAGTGTGCTTCGTGCACCAGCATGAGCGCTCCCGTTCGCACTGCGAGGGTGCTCCCCCGGCAGGCGTGGGAGGAGCACCCTCGGTCTAGCACAGGGTGGTGCGGTGGTTCAGACGATCACGTAGAAGGGGTCGTGGTCCATGACGTGGAAGGCGCGGCGCCAGTTGGTGATGGTGGCGCCCTGGCTGTCGTTCTCGGCCTTCTTCACCCAGGTGATGGTGCGCTGGTTGGCGGGCAGGTGGGTGCCGCCTTCGTAGGTGGAGGCGAAGGGGTACTCGTCGCAGGAGGTGCGGCCCGCGCGCTTCATGTCGGCCGGAGGGGTCTTCGGGCAGACCGCGGCCCTGTTTTTGGCCTTCTGCTTGTCGTTGATCATCCAGTGCAGCGGCTTGCCGCCGTTGGGGTCGCCGTAGTGGCCGCCGTGTGCGCGGAGGTTGCGGATGCCTTCGTCGATGCGCGGCTGGTTGATCATGCTTACGCCGGTCGGGGCGTCGGGGAGGGTGCAGCCGCTGGTGCCGTAGTAGTTGTCGCACCGGTAGACCGCGGAGTCGTAGGAGACGGTTCCGGGTGTGTAGCCGGGCTTGGTGAACGTGTAGGTGTAGTGCGTCTTGGCCTTGGGGTTGATCTTCTTCTTCGGGATCGTCCCGGTGGTGTAGGTGACGCTGCCGCTGGAGGCGCTGTCGAGGACGTGGCCCTGGGAGTAGTGGACCGTGGCCTTCGTCCCGCCACCGGAGGAGGCGGCGATGTCGACGTGGACACCCTTGCCCGCGCGCGTGGTCTTCGCCTTGGACAGGGAGAACTTCTCCGACCAGTTGGCGGACTTCGCGTTCAGGGTCATCTGGTGCTTGACGTCGAAGTCCACGGTTCCCTCGAGCTCGGGCTTACCGTTGACGACCTTGATGACGTCGACGTGGATGGTGACCCACTCGCACTCACTGAACCGGTTGATTGTGATCTTGTTGATGGTGCAGGTGGCGTTCGAGGATGGACTTGCTGCCAGGTTGCTCGGCTGGAACCGGGCCGGGCCGATGGTGACCCGCAGCTGACCGGGAGCGGACTGGTCGGCCAGAGCCGACGGAGCGGCCGTTCCCAGCAGCCCCAGCGTCACAGCCCCCGTGGCGAGCAGCACTCGCAATTTCAACGTGTACCCCCTGTGTTGAACGCAGCCGACAGGGGCTAGCGGTCAACTCTGCGTTACCCCCGTCGCGTTGGCGGCATACAAGCACGCCTGGCACACGGGATGCATCCCTTTTTGATCAGTTTCAGCCATAGATGAGCCATAAACGAAAAGCGGACGATGCTGTACCCGGCAACATTCATGACCACCCCACCGCACACCGCCGCGGCCGACCTGAAGACACTGCTCGACCGCCCCGCCCCTCACGGCGGCCCATGCATGTGCTGCAGCAGCTTCAACAGGCCAGGCCGCCGAACCGGGCCGTGACCGCCGTTGGCCTCTCGCACGAAGACCAGCAACAGCGCGACAACCAACACCAAGTGCAAGGCAGTCCACCACCCACCGGGCCAGCCTCTCGCGCGCCCGCCCTCTTCATTGGGACGGCGCCACAGTCGCCGAGATCCCTCAAACGGTCGCCGCGAGACGCCGGAACCCGTTTCCTCTCACGCAGGGCATGGAGATCGGCGGCACCGCGCTCTGCGAGGGGGAGCCGCCGCGGAGGGTCCCATCAGCGCCCACGGGCACTGCAGCCACACGCAGCCAAGACTCCGAAACAGCATGCAAGCGGTTGAAATCCCTATAGAGTTCCCCTGCACTTGCTCGAACTCGAGGGGGGTTCCTTTGCGCACTCGTCTTGCCGTCTCAGTGGTGGCTGTCGCCGTGGCCGGTGTCTTCTTCACCGCACCAGCCGCATCCGCGGCGACACTGCCGTCCACCAACACCGCCCACCACTGCATCCACCACACCACCGGCGTGTGCGGCTGGACGCACCACCAAAAGCCCAAGGACAAGTACGAGACCGCGAAGTGCAAGGACGCCTCCGTGTCGTACTCGCGGCACTCCCAGGGCACCTGCTCCCACCACCACGGCGTGCGCTACTGGTTCAAGTAGCCACACGAAAGCGCGCAGGGCCTCCCTCCTGTCCGGAAGGGAGGCCCTGCATGCTTTCGGCGTCGGCTCCGCGAGCGGCGTCAGGACCCGCTCGGCAGATCAGTGACGGTGCCCACCCCAGTGGTCGCGGTCGTCGCCGCGGTGGTCACGGTCGTCGCCGCGGTGGTCGCGGACGTAGCCCCAGGAGACGGCGTCGATGAACCGGCCGTGGTCGTTGCGCAGCGTCGCGGTGTCACCGCGGTCGTCCCACACCTCGCGCCGCCGGTCCTGGTAGACGTCGGTGCGGGTGTCACGGCCGTAGCCGGTGTGGACCCGGACCGTGCCACGTCCCTCCAGCCACACGTGGTGGAAGGTGTAGGTGCGGCCCTCGTCGTCCGACAGGGTCCAGCCGTCCAGATTCACCCCCTGACGGGTGGCGTTGGTGACGTCCACCCACTCACTGTTCAGTGCCCAGTTCGACCGGTTATCGCGGCCGGGGACGTCGTAGTGCACTTCGCTGATGTAGACCGCGGTATGCCGGGGGTAGCCGGAGTGGTGGTCAGCGGCCGAGGCCGGCAGCGCAACCGCTCCCACAGCAGCGCCTGCGACAGCGGCGGCAGCGGTGAGGCGACGGACGGAAGAAGAAACGGACACAGAGGTCCTCCTTCATGGTGCCCACACCCAGCCCGGCTGTGGCCGTAGCCGCAGGTCGGGCAGGATGCGTTGTGCTGGTGCGCGACCGGTCGGCCGCACACCCACACCCTGCACGCCACTCCCCCACACCACGGAGGAAATGCGAACTATGTTACTGATCCTGCAGATTTCTGGGACTTACACCTGTAGCGACCATTTAAGTCCCCGTAAGCCCTGTTGATGACCTCTCACCTCGGCCAGCCCCGGAAACACGGGCCTGAGGCAACCACCCGTCCGCTCCCGCCACCCCACCGTCCCGGAGGCGTTCACCCGAAAGTGAGTAACAAGCACACCCCCACGCTGTGGCGGTTCTCGGTGTGTAGAGCACCGGCTTCGACGGGGCACTCTCTGCTCGTTAGCTCCGTTTGGTGAGAGGTCGTCATGCGTACTGCCCGTGCCGTGTCCTGCCTGGTGTTTGCCTGCCTGCTGGTGGCAGGTTGCCGTCCGACGTCAGCCGGAAGCGATGCGAAGGCCTCCCCGAACCCGCCGGCGGCGGGCGGGTCGCACTCGGGTGGGTCCGCAGGCGGTCTGCCGGTCGGACCGGGTCCGCAGCAGGTGTACCGGGTCCAGCACCAGCCCCCGGTGGGCAGCTGCCACTACCGGAGCGAGGGCGGGGAACCGCTGCCGGACCCCACGTGCACACCCGGCGCGATCTCTCCCACGGTCACACAAGCCGACCTCAAGCAGACGATCTGCCGAAAAGGCGGCTACACTAAGAAGATCCGGCCGCCGGCCGCCATCACCGACCGGGAGAAGCAGCTGAACGCCGCCTCGTACGGGTACACCGGCAGGCTCGGCGATGCCGAGTACGACCACCTCGTCAGCCTCGAGCTGGGCGGCGATCCGAACGATCCCCGCAACCTGTGGGTGGAAGAGCCCGACCCGGGCCACCGCGCCCACGGCGGGGTGAACAACAAGAAGGACCCCGTCGAAGCGCAGCTGCACACCGCGGTCTGCGCGGGCAGGATCACACTGGCCGCGGCCCAGAAAGCGATCGCCACCGACTGGACCACCGCCCTGCAAAAACTCGGGGTGAGCTGACAGCGCCTCACCGCACCCGGCCCGTCTGTCGGCCGCCTCGCTCCTTTTGTCTCTGCGCCTGGGTTCGGCTGCCGGCGTGCCGGCGTCCCGGCGCGGCCACGGTCAGGCCGAGTTCTCGCAGTGCCGATCTCGCAGCGTTGTGGCCGCACATGCCGTGCACGCCCGCGCCCGGTGGCGTCGCCGCCGAGCACAGGTAGACGCCGGGGATGCCCGTTGCATACGGATCGAGGGCAGGGCGTGGGCGGAATGCGAGCGAGGCGAGGGAGTTGGCGCCGGTGAGGATGTCTCCGCCGACGTAGCTGGGGTTGTACGCCTCCAGCTGGGCCGGGGAGCGGGTGGACAGGCCGACGACGCGGTCGCGCAGTCCGGGGGCGTACTGCTCGATCCGGTCCAGGACGGCGGCCGTCGCGTCGCCGTCGTAGCCGTGTGGGACGTGCGCATATGCCCAGACTGGGTGGATGTCGCCGGCCGAACGCCCGGGGTCAGCGAGGTACTGCTGGGCCACCAGAACGAAGGGGCGCTGGGGCATCCGTCCGCGGGACGCCGCCTGTTCGGCCTCCGCGATCTCCTCCGCGGTTCCGCCGAGGTGGACGGTGCCCGCTTTGCGGCACGCCTCGGCACGCCATGGCACGCCTCCCTCCACCGCCAGGTCGACCTTGTACGCGGCGGGCCCGTGCCGGTAGTCGGTGTAGGCGCGTCGGACGCGGGCGGGAAGACGGGGACCGCACACCCGCGCTGCCGCGTGGGGAGCCAGGTCGAGCAGGATCGTGCGGGCGGGGGGAAGGTCTGGCAGGGAACGAACGGGGGTGCCTGTTTCAATGGTGCCGCCGAGTTCGACGAGACGGGCGGCGAGCGCATGGGTGATGGCCTGAGAGCCCCCACGGGCGACGGGCCAGCCGTGCCGGTGCGCGGCGGCGGTGAGCATGAGTCCGATGGCGGAGCTGCCTGGGGCGGCGAGCGGCTGCAGCGCGTGGGCGGCGATCCCTGCGAACAGGGCACGGGCCGCTTGGTCACGCCATCGGCGCAGGGTCCACTGCGTAGGTTGGGCTGCCAGAAGCCCGAACCTGCCCGTCAGGACGGGGTGACGGGGCAGCCGCGCCAGGGGGCGCATGAGGTCTTCGCTCAGGGCGTCGTAGTGGGCGGTCAGGGGTGCGAAGAGACGACGCCAGGCCGGGCCGTCGACGCCGAGACCCCGCACGGTCGCGGCCAGATCACGCTGGAGCACGGCCGCGTGGCCGCCGTCGAGGGGGTGGGCGAGGGCGGTCTCGGCGTGCTCCCAGCGCAGTCCGTGGCGTTCGAGGCCGAGAGTGCGCAGGTAGGGCGATGCGACGGCCATGGGATGCACCGCGGCGCAGTGGTCGTGGAGCAGGCCGGGCACGGTGACCTCGCCGCTGCGTGTCCCGCCGCCGATGGTGGCGGCGGCTTCCAGGACGGTCACGGAAAGGCCCGCCTGGGCGAGCGTGACGGCGCCCGCGAGGCCGTTCGGTCCCGCTCCCACGACGATGGCGTCGGCGGTCACCGCAGGGCGCCTTTGGTGTGTTGGAACCAGCGCAGGTATCCGGGGGCGGGGGAGCCCAGGCCCGTGGCCTCGTCGTAGCCGCGGTGCGCAGGCAGGCCGAAGTCATGGCCGAGCGTGTAGAGGATGTAGCGCTGGGCGCCGGTGGAGGTGTCGGTGTCGGGGCCCTCGTCGCGGACCACGGTGAGGGGAGAGGCTCCGGCGTTCGCGGGCCGGTCGGTGACGTCGTGGAACACCTGGGTGCGGGAACCGGAGAGTGCGTACAGGAGCGGGTTGGCGAAGCCGATCCGGTGCCCGGAGGCTTGTTCCGCGTCGGCCTGCAGGGCGGCGAAGGCGGGGGTCGCCGCCGATGTGCCGCCGAATCCGATGAGGTGGAAGGTTCCGGCGTCGGTGAAGCCGACCAGTACGGGCAGTGCCCCGTCACCCTCCATCGCGACGTCGGGAGTTGTGCGGTGCCTGGTGTCGCCGGTGCCGCGGTCGCGCTGGTACCAGGGCTGTGGGAAGTCGCTCGCGCCTCCGCCGCCGCCGAAGGCGAAGATACCGGGGATGGGTCCCCAGGGTCCCTTGCCCTTGTCGGTGCGGATGGACAACTCGTCGCCCATGCTGGTCTCCCAGGCGTAGTCGTCGTGTCGGTCCAGGGCGAGGGTGGTGCCGCCGACTGAGGTGACCCATGGGGAGCCGCTGGGGAAGTCGGCCTGGGCGCGGGTGGTCTTCGGGTCGCAGTTGACGCCGGTCTGAGCTGCCTGGGGCGAGGAGTCGCCGCAGTCACCCGCCGCGAAGTAGACCCCGATGCCTTCGGCGGCGGCCTGTTGGAAGAGCAGGTTCCACGCGGCGACCAGGGTAGGGGTGAGATGCCCCGGGTCGGAGTGGATGATCTCGGCCCAGGAGTTCGAGATGACGTCCGCCCGGCGGCTGTCGATGACATACGACTCGGCGTTCATCAGGTCGTTGTCGAGGCAGGAGTTCGCGCCGACGTAGAGGACGTTCGCGTCCGGGGCGAGGCCGTGGACAAGGTCGATGTCGAGAGCCTGTTCGCCGGCCCAGGTGCGAGGAGGCGCGCACGTGTCGCCGATGTGCCACTGGGAGGGGGTGACGTGCTCGCGGTACTGGCCCGGCCGGAAAGGACGGTCGCCGGTGGCGTGGGCGTAGCGGACCGTGTCGGCGGCCATGTCCGGAGATCCGTAGGCGTCGACGACGGCGACGGTGGTGCCGCGGCCGGTGGCGCTGCCCTTGTCGCCCGCGCCGTAGGCGTGGCGCAGCTGGGCGGGGGTGTAGGGGCAGGGCGCGTAGGTGGAGGTCCTGCCGTACGCCTCAGGCATGTTCGTGGCGGGCTTCTGCCCGAAGTGGCCGGAGCAGACGGCACCGTCGGCGGGTACGTCGAGGGCGGGGGCCGGGGTGGACAGCGGGCGGGCCGCGCCGGGGAGGGACAGACCGGTGACGCCGAGTACGGCGGAGCCGAGGGAGGCGGGCACGCTGAGGTCGGCCGAGGGGGCGTCGATGGTGTCGCGTCCGGTGCGGTAGCGATGCAGGCTCGTGCCGAAGGCCTGCCGGACGGCGCGGGCGGGGCCCGCGATCCCCAGATAGTGGGGGGTGCGGCCGGTGACGGTGAACCCGGACCTGGTCAGCCATGCCGTGACGGTCTGGATCTGACGGTTGGCCGGGCCGAAGCGGCGCTGGTACTGCGCGGGGGTGAGGAAGTGCCGGTAGTGCGGGCTGCGGGGGTCGGTGACATCGTGCAGGAACGCCGCCAGGCCTTGCGGGTCACGGGAGTTGAGGTAGAGCCGTGCGCTGACGCGCCGGTCGCCGGGCACTGGTCCCACGTCGGCGGCCGGCGTCGCGTAGGCGGGCCGGGATCCCATGAGCGGATGCCGGTCGGCGGCGTGGGCGGTGGGCAGGAACCCGGCGGTGCACAGCAGGGCGGCGCAGGAAGCCGCGACCAGCGAGCCGCGCAGGCTGCGCAGCGGGCGTATGGGGGCATGGAGGGGCACGGGTGAAGACCTTCTGGTGAGGGGGTGCCGAGGGCGCGCGGGACGTGACGAGGCGGCCCGGGCGTGTCGTCCGTGCGGGCCGCAGGGCTGCCTGTCGTGATGAAGGGCGTGGTGTGGTCTACGAGCGGACGGTCCGGCCGCGGCACAGCGGGCCCGAGACCCCCTCGAACTCCAGGTCGAGGCCGACGCCGTCGCGTTCGGCGTGGATGTGCAGGTGCGGCTCGGTGCTGTTGCCCGAGTTGCCGACCTCGCCGAGCACCTGCCCGGCGCGCACGGTGTCGCCCTTGGCCACGGTCACGGTGCCGGGGCGCAGGTGGGCGAGTTTGACGAGCTCGGCGCCGGTGTCAATCCACACGTGGTTGCCGTAGGCGGGCTGGTAGCGGATGGTGCCGGGTTCCTGGTCGTCGATGTGGTCGGCGGCGGCGGCGACCGTGCCGTCGCAGGGGGCGTGCACGGGTTGTCCGTACACGAGGTAGCTCTCGTTCATGCCTCGGGAGCGCCCCCGCGTGCCGCCGGGGCCGACCTGAACCACGTCCAGGGCGCCACGCTGCTCGGGGAAGGCGAAATGGTGGTTGAGGCCGCGCCCTCCGCCCTGCGCGATGTACCAACTGCCGCCCCGCAAAGGGAAGACGAGCGGCCGGGAGACGGCTGTTCCCCAGCGGTGGCGTCGTGCCCGCGCCAGCAGTACGCCGACGACGGCGACCAGGCAGGCCCCCACGACGAGCTCGCCGGCGCCGCCCGACGCGGGCAGCCCCGGCAGCCGCCAGGCGGAGGCGAGGGCGACGAGGGCCCCCGCCTCCAGCGGCCGGCGGGCCCACCACGGCATCAGGGCGGGGGCACGCCACCCCTCGATGACCAGGTACCCGACCGCGACGATGAGCAGGCGCCCGCACCAGGCGATCTGGGAGGGCGCCTCCCAGCAGGCGTCGATCCGCACGACGAACAGCGCCACCAGCACGGTCCACGGCAGAGCCCGACGCAGCCGGGCGAGGAGCGGGAGTGAGGGACGGTACGTGCCGGGGGCGATCAGGAGATGGTCGAGCGTCCGGCCGTCCGCGGTGGCAGCGAAGGCAAGAGCGCTTCCCCGGGTGCCGCCGATCACCAGTCCCTCGGGGCTGTCGTGCACGCCGGTGACCTCGCCGACGCGCGCGAGGGTGGTGTCCACGATCTCGTCGAGCTGCTCGCGTCCCACGGCGGCGACCACGCGCGGCGCGAGGCGCTCCCGGTCGGCGCGCCCGGCGGTGAGGAACCGGTACAGGGCATCCGCCGCCGCGCCTTGCGAGCCGGTGCCGCCAACCGGTTCCGTGGCTGTGTCACGCATCTGTCACCCCGTCCTGTCCGGCCGCGATCGCCACGGAACTCATACCGCGCGCGGGCATCGGCGACCAACCACGGAGCAGCAGGCGCTCCTTGAGGGTCCGCAGACGCCGGGCGAGCGACCGGTAGTCGTCGTCGCGCAGGCAGGTGCAGTCCGCGCCGATCATCAGCAGGCCGAAGCACACCAGGCCCATGCAGACCATGATGCCCACGTGCATGGCCTCCAGGGCCAGGGTGTTGGCCTTCCGGACCCATGGGCGGGCGGACAGGATCGCGAAGGGCAGCGCGAGTTCGACAGCGATTGTGAAGTAGCAGACGGCAGTGCCCACATAGGCGTTGCTCATCAGGTGCGTGTACGCCGACGACATCTGGAAGCCGGTGATCCGGCTGATGTAGTACATCGCCACGCCGTCCTGCCACATCTTCCCGGTGATCTTCCAGTAGCCGGCGGCGAAGTACAGCACCGCGGTCTGGAAGACGATCAGAAAGGCGGCCAGGTTGTGCAGCACGGTGGAGATCGCCGGCCGCTCCCGCTCCCTCAGCCGCGCGCGCCGCCGCTTGGCGCCGGGCGCGAAGTAGGCGTCGGAGACGGTGAAGACCATGAACAGGATGAGGATTTGGGCGAGGTTGTCGCCGCCTTCGAGCACGTCCTGGTTGCGGTTGTGCAGCGACCACATCATTACGGCCTGGGCCAGTGCGAGCCATCGGCCGCCGAAGATCATGAAGGCCAGGGCGACCACGATCACGGCGTGGAAGACGATCTCGAACCAGAGCGTCGAGTGGCTCCACAGAAAGAGCGAGAAGCCCCAGCGCGGCAGCGCGTCCTTCGCCGTGGAGAGGGAGTTGTAGGAGTCCGGCCCCCACAGGAAGCGGCGCCTGGAGTAGTCGGACAGGCAGTACAGGACCGTGGCGAAGCCGATGACGACACGGAGCGCCGCGATGCCGATGAGCCGGTGCCTGCGGGTCGCGAGACGCAGCAGCGCCGTGTCCAGCCGTGCCGTACCGGTTCGCCATGCCTTGGCCGTCAGAGCGGATACGCGGGTCACTGGGCCACCCCCGGTACGTAGGTCATCCACGACGTCGCCAGCAGCCCCTGCTCGTGCTCCTTCGGCTTGGGCACCGCGTACCGGGCCGAGAACGGGACGATGGGACGGTTCTTGAAGGTCGCCTGGACTGCGATGATCTGGGCGTCCGGGTAGAGCGCCTTCGCCTGGACGGAGAAGAACCGCCGCATTTCCTCGAAGTCCGATGCGAACTGGTGGTCGAGACGTGCCCGGGCGTCCTTGCGGTCGGCCGCGGGCAGTTTGTTGAACTTGGTAGCGATGCTCGCGTAGTGGTTGGCCGCGGCGTCGAACGCGAGCAGGACGCCGGGAAGTTTCGTGGGGTTCACGGGGAAGTCCTGCGGCGCTCTGTCGATGGCCTGCTCGATCTCGACGGGGCTCGACTCCAAGGTCCTGCCCGAGGGAAGCCTCATCCGGGCACGCAGGTAGATGAGGTCGTCGCTGCTGCCGGGCGTGGGCCCGAAGAGCTGCCAGTCCTGCCAGAAGTACGGCTCCATTACGGCCGTGGCGGGGCCCTTGACGCGGTCTTTCAACGGGGAGGCGGGGGCGTTGTACACCAGGCAGCACAGGCAGTACACCGCCACGGCCGCGAGGGCTGCCAGCGCACTGATCCGTACGGCCGGCGGGAGGGGTGCACCCGCCGCCGGGGGTGCGCCCTCCGATGCGCGCGAGCGCGCGGGAACTCTCATCGCTGTCCACATCCAGGTGGGTCGACGTCCAGGTCGGGTCGGTTCGGAAACGGTGGTGGATCCGCGCGAGACTGCGTGCCGGGGCGGGGCGCCCCGCCCCGGCACCGGGGGTCGATCGGCATCGGTGGGCACACGACACCACATGTCACTTCGCACCGCTGGTCCTGCGGTGGCTCACGTCACCGGCACCGACGGTCGGTCAATGCCGTATGCCACGCGGCTCCGCCTGCCGGGCGGTGCCGTGGCTCTTCCCCCTTGCGCCGGATGTCTGCCGGCGCCACAGGTCACGCGGCGCCGGTGGTCGGCCGACGCCAGTGGATCTCTCGGTGCCGCATGTCGTGCGGCGGTACGGAACTGCTCGACGCCGAGGGTCAGTGGGCGTCGTAGGCGGTGTCGCCCAGGATCACCCCGTGCGCCGCCGCGCCGCTGAGGGCGGGACCGCCGCTGGACGAGGACGACGACTCGCTGGAGGACGAGGACTCGCTCGACTTCAGCTTGGTCGTGACCTTCACCGCTGCCTCGGACGCCTTGACGACCGTCGCCGCGGCGACGCTCTGCGCGATCGCGTGCCAGAACTGCGGCTGCGCGCCCTTGCTGAGCACCTGGGCGGTGGCGACTGAGTGCTGGGCGGCGGCCTTGTGCTGCGGCAGGGAGGCAGCCGAGGCGCTGGACGTGGTGAGACCCGCGGTGCCGACTGCGGCGAGAGCCGCGATGACCGCACCGGCGACGGCACGCTTGCCGTTCATGGTGGTTCCCTTCGAGTGGTGAGAATTCAAGAGGATGCGCGAATCGATTCGCAAAAAAGTGCGCACTTTCTCCCAAGGCTCGGCATGGCACGCTTAATGCCTTGAGTAACCGGGGAGTGACTTCACTCTAACCATGACGTCACGGAACGCTCAACAGATTTCGCGCCCGCCAAACGGAGTTGCAGGCTCCAGGCTCAGTAAAAGCTCAAATCCAGGGGGGTTACTGATGGTTCTTACAGGTCATTGGCGTTCAGGCGCCACTTCGGATCGCGCAATCTTTACCCCTGTATGACATTTTCGAGAGGAAACTAAACTCGCGCTAACGCATCTCGAAATCGGCCGATATGAGAGGGGCTATCGCCCTTTCCAGCCTCTAGGGTTGCACTATGAACGAGCGTTATCGGAACGGACGGCCATGGGTTCCGGCGGTGGCGGGCCATGTCTGCCGGCTGATCGGTGTCCTGGATCTGGTGAGTGCCCTCTTCCCCGGCTTCCGGCACTCCCGGGTGCACAGCTGGCTCGGTGATCTTCCCGGCGGTGTGACCACACTCGCTGCGGTGGGCCAGCTGACCAGCGGACTGCTGCTGATCCTGCTGGGCCACGCGCTGCGCCGCCGCAAGCGCCGGGCCTGGCGCGCTGTGGTCGTGCTGCTTCCGGTGAGCGCGGCGCTTCACCTGCTGCACCGCCACCAGCTGGTCACGGCGTTGATCGCGCTGGTGCTGTTGGGGGCGATCGTGGTCCACCGGCGTGAGTTCTACGCCAAGGCCGACCCGCGCACCCGGCTGCGAGCGTTCGTCGGCCTGCTCGGTCTCGGCAGTGTCAGCGTTCTGCTCGGGCTGCTCATCGTCAGCGTCCACCCATCGAGCGAGCGCCGGCCGTACGGCTTCCCGCAGCGGCTGGAGCACGTGCTGTACGGGCTGTGCGGCTTCGAGGGGCCGGTCCGGTACACCTCGGCCCCGATCGCCGACCTGGTGGGCTACTCGTTGGGTGCCCTCGGCCTGCTGACCGCGCTGACCACCGCTTGGCTCGCGCTGCGCCCGGAGACGCCGAAACCGGAGCTGACGGCGGAGGACGAGTCGCGGGTGCGAGCGCTGCTCGACCGCTACGGTGCCCGCGACTCCCTGGGCTACTTCGCGCTGCGGCACGACAAGAGCGTGGCTTTCTCCCCCTCAGGAAAGGCCGCGATCGCCTACCGGGTGGTCTCGGGGGTCATGCTGGCCTCCGGCGACCCGCTCGGCGACGTCGAGGCATGGCCGGGCGCCATCCATGCCTTCATGGTCGAGGCCCGCGAGCACGCCTGGGTTCCCGCCGTCGTGGGCTGCAGTGAGACCGGCGGGGAGATCTGGGCCAGGGAGGCCGGACTCGACGCGCTGGAGCTGGGCGACGAGGCGGTGGTCGACACGGCCGACTTCTCGCTGTCGGGCCGGGCCATGCGCAACGTCCGGCAGATGGTGAAGAGGATCGAACGTGCCGGCTACGTCTGCCGGGTGCGCCGGGTCGCCGAACTGGACGCGACGGAGCGGCAGCGGATCGGCGACGCTGCGGCACAGTGGCGGGGCACCACCGTCGAACGCGGATTCTCCACCGCGCTGGGCCGGTTCGGAGATCCCGCGGACGGCGAGTGCGTCGTCGTCACCGCCCACAGGGCACCCGACGAGGCAACGGGGCAGGAGCCGTCCGGTGACGATCTGAAGGCGCTCCTGCACTTCGTGCCCTGGGGGCCTGAGGGCATCTCGCTGGACCTGATGCGGCGCGACCGCTCCGCCGATCCTGGGCTCAACGAACTGCTGATCGTCGCGGCACTGCAGGCGGCGCAGCAGATGGGCGTGCGCCGCGTGTCACTGAACTTCGCGGTGTTCCGCTCGGCCCTGGCCAGAGGGGAGCGGCTCGGAGCCGGACCGGTGCTGCGCGTGTGGCGCGGCCTGCTGGTCTTCGCCTCGCGCTGGTTCCAGATCGAGTCGCTCTACAAGTTCAACGCCAAATTCCAGCCGGACTGGGAGCCGCGTTTCCTGGTGTACCCACGGGCGCGCGATCTGCCCCGGATCGGGCTCGCCATCATGCGGGCCGAGGCATTCATCACCCTTGAACTGCCCAGGCCCGGACGTGCCGGGCGACGGACCACCCTGGCGCCGGCCCTGGCCGAGAACGGCCCTTCCGCCGTCTGAGACGGGGGAAGGGACGTCCTGGGGAAACTTATCTAGGAGACCAGCGGAAGAGCGGCCCCGTCCTCCAGCCAGGAGGCCCGGGAGAGAATGGCGCGCTGCACCTGCCGGAGCCGCAGACTCGGTTCCATTCCCAGCCCTTCGACGAGTTTGTTCCGCAGGGTGTTGTAGACGCCGAGTGCATCGGCGGTGCGGCCGCTTCGGTAGAGAGCCACCATCAGATAGAGATACAGGTTCTCCCATAGCGGCTGGTCCGCGACCAGACCGTAGGTCTCGCTGATCACCCAGGAGTTATGGCCGAGCCGGAGTTCCGTTTCCACCCACAGTTCATGAGCGGAATTCCGTTTCTCGTCCAGCTGGCGGCCCAGGTCGTCCAGCAGGGGCAGGCCGCGGACGTCGGCGAGCGCCGGCCCGCGCCACAGGGCGATGGCGGAGGCCAGCAGTTCCGAGGCCTCCGCCATCCGCCCGACGGTTCTCAGCCCATGGGCCCTGGCCACCGTCGACTCGAAGCGATGCAGGTCCAGTTCGTGCCGCTGCCCCAAGTCGATGAGGTAGCCGGGGGTCCGCGTGGTCAGGACGCCCGGGTCCGCGCCCAGCGCCGACAGGTGTTTGCGCAGTCTGGACACGTAGACCTGCAGAGCGGTGGCCGCGGTGCGCGGTGGGCTGTCCGGCCAGACGAGGTCGGTCAACTGCTGGGCGGAGACGACTCGCTCGGCGTTCAGGCACAGCAGTGCCAGTAGCGCTCGCTGTTTGAGCGCGCCCGGGCCCGGCGAGGTCGAGCCGTCGGCCGCCGAAATCTCAATTGGGCCGAGTATATGGAAGTTCAATTGTGTCCCCCGTGATGTTCTTCTGTGATGGCGAGATGGTCAGTCCCGCCAACGGCTGATCTTCCACAGCGCGCCGGACCTCATGCAAGGTCAGGACGTTCCTTTTGCCGAGAGTTGGTGTTTCTCTCACCGCGATTTGAGCCCCGGCGCGACTAGGGACGATCGGGTGTGACGTACGCCATAGTTGTGGCAAATGCACTGTCCGTCGCATGAAGTGCGAACGGTCCGGCGTATGGGGAAGTTTAGTGGTGCCGTCTAATCTTTGAAATATCCGCACAACGTGATTTACGGGGGAAAGAGTTGGACGGCACTCGTCTGCCACTTTCGGTTGCCCAGCACGAGATATGGCTCGCCGAGCAGCTGAATCCAAAAGGGCGGCAGTCTCGTATCAGTGAGTATCTGGAGATCTGTGGCCCCATCGACACGGAAAGATTCGAAGCCGCACTCCGGCGTACCATCGCCGAGGCCGAACCCTTCCGGGTCCGGTTTGGCGAAAGCGATGGCGTGCCCTGGCAGACCCCCGACGTGGGCGACGACTGGATCTTCCCGGTTCTCGACGTCAGCGCCAAGGACGACCCCATGGCGGCGGCCACGGCGTGGATGCGCGCAGACCTTGCCCGCCGGCTGCCACTGTCCACCGGGCCCCTCTTCTCGTATGCCCTGTTCCGGCTCGGTCCCGAACACTTCGTCTGGTACCTGAGCGCTCATCACATCGTGGCTGACGGGCACAGCGGCGCACTGATCTCCCTCAGGGTCGCCGAGCTCTACAGCGCCGCCGTCAAAGGCCGCGACCCAGTTCCGGAAGCGTACGGCAGCCTGCGCACCCTTCTGGAGAACGAGCGTCGGTACCAGCGGTCGGACGCGTGTGCGGCCGACCAGGCCCACTGGGCTGGCCGGTCCGCCGAGCAACTCAGGCCGACCAGGCTGGCCGGAACCCCGTCCGGCACACCGGACCACAACTTGACCGAGACGGGGCGGCTCACCCCTGCAGACACGGCCCTGCTCCGTACCGCGGCGCGGCAGGCGCGCACACACTGGTCGGTGCTGTTGATCGCCGCCACCGCCGCTTACCTGCACAAGATGACAGGGGAGCGGCACGTGGTCCTCACCCTGCCGGTTGCGGCCCGGCCCGACGCCGAACTCCGCACGGTGCCGGTCATGCTCTCCAACGCTCTGCCGCTGCACGTGGAAGTGCGCCCGGAGGAGTCGGTACTCGACCTGATACGCAAGGTCTCCAGGGAGTTCCGCCTGCTGCTTCGGCACCAGCGCCACCGAGGGGAGTCCCTCTCCCGTTCCTTCGGGCTCCAGCCGCAAGAGAGCTTCCTGACGGCCCCCCAAGTCAACATCATGTCCTTCGACTACGACCTGGAGTTCGCCGGGCACCGAGCCCACGCGCACAACCTCACCCAGGGGCTGGTCGACGACCTCTCCGTCACGGCCTACGACCGCTCCGACGGCCGCGGGCTGCGGATCGACCTGGTCGGCAATCCCGAGCTGTACCGGCCTGAAGAGCTGGCTGCCCACCACCGCCGCTTCCTTGCGCTGCTCAGGGAGTTCACTGCGCCCAACGCCCAGCAGCGAGCAGTCGGCCTGATCGACTTGGCCACTGAGGAGGAGCGTGCCGGACTGCTCGCCGAGTCCCGTGCCAACCGCGTCAAGTATCACGAATCCACGCTGCCCGAACTGTTCGCCGCCCAGGTGGCACGCACCCCCATGGCGACGGCCGTGCTGGACTGTGACGGACGTGCCGTGACCTACCGGGACCTCGACCTCGCGTCGAACCGCCTCGCCCGGCTGCTGATCGCCGAAGGCGCCGGTCCGGACCGAATCGTGGCCCTGGCGGCGTCCCGGTCGACAGACATGATCGTTGCCTTGCTGGCCATCCTGAAGGCCGGAGCCGGGTACCTTCCCGTCGACCCGGACTACCCGGCGGAGCGGATCGCCTTCATGCTGCGGGATTCCGCGCCCGCGCTGCTGCTCACCACCACACAGGTTCTCCCCGGCCTGCCCGGGACGGGCGTCCGCACCCTGGTGGTCGACGGGCCCGAGACCGCCGAGGCACTTCGTCGCCTGTCCGGCGCCGCGGTGGGCGACCAGGACCGGCTCGGCCGGCTGGAGTCGTGGCACACCGCGTACGTCATCTACACCTCGGGCACCACAGGGACCCCCAAGGGCGTGGTGATGCCCACCAGCTCCCTGGTCAACCTGCTCAGGTGGCATGACGCCGACGTCCCGCAGGTTCCCGGCACCAGGACGGCCCAGTTCACCGCACTCAGCTTCGACGTGTCAGTGCAGGAGATCACCTCGGCCCTGCTCTTCGGTAAGACCCTGGTCATCCCGGACGACGACGTCCGACGCGACCCGGACCGCCTGGTGGAGTGGCTGGACGAACAGCAAATCAACGAGTTCTTCGCACCTCACTTGGTGATCGAGGCCATCTGCGAGGCCGCCGGTGCACGGGACCGGGAACTGCCCGCGCTGCGGGTGCTCGCCCAGGGAGGC
This sequence comes from Streptomyces sp. NPDC048192, assembly GCF_043202415.1. NCBI lineage: Bacteria > Bacillati > Actinomycetota > Actinomycetes > Kitasatosporales > Streptomycetaceae > Streptomyces > Streptomyces sp. NPDC048192. The sequence continues at coordinate 12,539 of NZ_JBIDAL010000028.1, read as the reverse complement.
GAGGCCCTTGTGCCGAGCCGCGCCATCCGGGAGTTCTGCCGCCGGGTACCGAACCGGCGACTGCACAACCACTACGGCCCCTCCGAGACCCACCTGGTCACCGCCCACACCCTGGCGGCCGACCCCGCCGACTGGCCCGCCTCCGTGCCGATCGGACGACCCATCCCCAACGTGTCCGGTTACGTCCTGGACAGCGGTCTGCGTCCGACGCCACCAGGCGTTGCGGGTGAGCTGTACTTGGCCGGCTCGGCACTCGCCCACGGTTACCTCAACCGCCCGGCACTGACAGCCGAACGCTTCGTGGCCGATCCCTTCGGCGAGCCCGGAAGCCGGATGTACCGCACGGGCGACCTGGTCCGCCGCCTCCCCGGCGGCGATCTGGAGTACCTGGGCCGTACCGACCACCAGGTCAAGATCAGGGGCATCCGGATCGAGCCGGGGGAAGTCAAGAACGCCGTCGCGGGGTGTCCGGGCGTCACCCAGGCCGAGGTCGTCGTCCGTGAAGATCCCTCCGGGGCCGCTTGTCTGGTCGCCTATGTGGTGGCGCAGAGCGGGGAAGCACCGACTCCGGCGGCCGTCCACACGTATGTGGCAGAGCGGCTGCCCAGACACATGGTGCCGGCCGCCGTGGTTGTGCTCGACACCTTCCCGCTGACCCCCAACGGCAAGCTCGACCGCCGGGCCCTGCCCCAACCCGACTTCACTGCGGCCGCCTCCACCCGTGCCCCGCGCACCGCGCGGGAGAAGGCCCTGGCGAGGCACTTCGCCGAGGTGCTGGGAGTGGCCCGAGTCGGCGTGGAAGACGACTTCTTCCAACTCGGCGGTCACTCGATGCTGGCGGCCCGGCTCCTCGCCCGGATCCAAGCCGACTTCCGGGTGGAACTGAGCGTCCGGGACCTGTTCGAGGCCCCGACGGTGGCGGCGCTGGACAACCGGATGGCCGCTGCGGCACCGGACGGGGGCCCCCTGGCACCGCTGCTGCCGCTGCGCCGCCAGGGCAGCCGCCCGCCGCTGTTCTGCTTCCCTCCCGCCGCCGGCATCAGCTGGTCCTACCAGGGCCTGCTCCGCCACCTCGGCCCCGACCAGCCGGTGTATGGGCTCCAGGCGCCTGGCCTCACGGACCTCGGCCGGATGCCCGGCAGCGTCCAGGAGATGGCCGCCGCCTACCTGGAGCAGATCCGCGCCGTACAGCCCACCGGGCCCTACCACCTGCTCGGCTGGTCCTTCGGCGGGCTGGTGGCCCATGCCGCGGCGACCGCCCTCCAGACGGCGGGCGAAAGGGTCGCGCTGCTTGCCGTCCTGGACTCCTACCCCTGCCCGAGCGGCACGGGACCGGCGCCCGAGATCGACGACCGCGCCTTCGTCAGCCTTGTGTTCGGCGGCGCCGGCCAGATGCCGGACGGGGTGCCGACCGGGCGTCTGCACGCAGTCTTCCTGCACCACCTGCGTCTGATGACCTCCTTCACACCCGGCCGCTTCCAGGGCGACCTGCTCTTCTTCACCGCCGCGCTGTCCGACCCGGCCGACCCCTACGAGGCCGGCCGCACCTCCCCCCATACCTGGCGGGCGCACGTGGACGGCGAGATCCACACGCATGACGTGACCGTGACCCATCACCGCATGACCACGCCCGAAGCTCTCGTGCAACTAGGGCCCGTACTCGCCGACCACCTGCACAGAACGGCCCTCGACCGCGACTTCTTGGGGAGCTGACCGTGCCGAACCCCTTCGACGACCCGAACGGGACCTACCTGGTCCTGGCCGACGGGGAAGGCCACTACTCACTGTGGCCGGCCTTCGCCGACGTCCCCGCCGGCTGGGCCGTCGTCCGTCACGCCGGCACCCGCAAGGAGTGCCTGGACCACATCGACCATCACCCGACCGACAGACCGATCGGAGCAGAAACCACATGAACACGAAGCTGAGCGACGAAGCAGCGAAGGACGCCCAGGAAGAACTGGCACGCATCCGCGCGCTGGTGCGGCACGGAATCGACGGCCGCGAGGACTACCACGGGCCGAGGCTGCTCCGGCGCCTCGCCGAAGGCCAGCATGGCGGACCGTACCGGCACTTCTCGGTGCGCCCCTACGGTCCACTGCTGGGTGCTGAGATCGAGGGGCTGGACCTGTCCGAACCGCTGACCCCCGAACTCTTCGAGGAACTGGACCGCGCCCTGCTGGAGTGGAAGGTCCTGTTCTTCCGCGGGCAGGAACTCACCCACGAGCAGCAGCGGGCTTTCGCCGCCAACTGGGGCGAGATCGACCAACATCCGTTCCTGCCCAAAGGTGCCTCCCAGGACGTCGTCCGTCTGGAGAAGGGGGCTGCCAACCCCGGCTTCGAGAACGTCTGGCACCACGACTTCCCCTGGATCCCCCACCCGCCGCTCGGTGCTGTCCTGCGGATGGTGGAGATGCCCGAGGCCGGGGGCGACACGCTCTTCGCCGACACCGGCGCCGCCTACGACAACCTGCCCGACGAGGTGAAGAGCCGTCTGGAGGGCCTGCGGGCGGTGCACGACTTCACACCGTCGGCGAACTACCGCGACCTGCTGACGGACGAACAGCGCAGTCACTTCCAGGAGTTGTTCCCGCCGGTCGCCCATCCGGTGGTACGGACCCACCCCCGCACAGGACGCAAGAGCCTCTTCGTCACTTCCATCTTCACCACACACATCGAGGGGCTGGAGCCCGCGGAAAGCGAGGAACTGCTGCGCTACCTGTTCCGACAGGTCCAGTACCCCGAGTACCAGGTTCGTTTCCGCTGGCAGCCGGGAGACGTGGTGTTCTGGGACAACCGCGCAGTGCAGCATTACGCCACGTCCGACTATTACCCCCACCGCCGTGTTGTGGACCGTGCGGCCATCGCCGGTGACCGGCCGTTCTGAGGTGGCCGCCTGTACGGCCGTGGTGAGCGGCGGCACCCGCGGCATCGGACTGGAGCTGTCCAGGCGGCTCAGCGCCCTCGGCTACCACGTCCTCGCCCTCTACCGGGGCGATGAGCGGGCGGCCCGTGCGGCCGCCGGGCAGGGCGGGGGCGGCATCGAAGCCGTACGGATCGACCTGACCCGTCCGGCCGAGGTCCGGGCGGGCTGCGAGCGCATCCTCGCCGCCCACGGCGCACCGCACGTCCTGGTGAACAACGCCGGTGTCAACCGGGACCGGCCCTTCCTGGAGCTGACCGACGGGGACTGGGACCAGGTGATCGCCACCAACCTGTCCGGGCCGTTCCACCTCACCAAGGCGCTGGCCCCGGCGATGATGGCGGCAGGCTGCGGATCGATTGTAAACATCGGGGCGACCACCGCCATCCGACCGCGTCCGAACGGGGCCAACTACTGCGCCAGCAAGGCCGGGCTGCTTCAGCTCACCCGGTGTCTGGCACTGGAACTCGCGCCGGCGGTCCGGGTCAACGCGCTGCTTCCCGGCTTCACCGACACACCTGAGGTCGTTGAGCGGTACCGGCTGGACGAGCCGGAGCCACGCCGGCGCGTTCTGGGCCAGATCCCGCTCGGGCGGATCGGCACGGTGACGGACGTCGCCGACGCCCTCGAATTCCTGGTGACCGATCGCAGCCGCTATCTCACCGGCCAGCAACTCGTTGTGGACGGGGGCAACTTCATGGGCTGAGCGCCTTTTGCACGAGATACATCCGTAACACAGCGAGAGAAGCAAAGAATTGATTAGCGAGGAACAGCTCAACCGCTACCACGAGGATGGTTTCCTCCTGGTGGAGTCCGCACTGACCGCCGCCGAAGTGGCGGCCCTGCGTGCGGCGTTCGAGCGTGACTGCGAGGTCCCCGGACCCCAGCGGATCGTCGAGGACGACGGTGTCGCAGTGCGGGCCGTCTACGCTTCCCACCAGCGCCAGCCGGAGTACGCCGCGCTGCTCCGTGACCCCCGGGTCCTGGGACCGGTCAGGCGGCTGCTGACCGAGGACGTCTACCCGTACCAGTTCAAGATCAACGCTAAGCCGGCCTTCGGCGGCGAACGATGGTCGTGGCACCAGGACTACGTCGCCTGGCGTATCGCCGACAACCTGCCCGCCCCGCGCCAGGTCAACGTGGGCGTCTTCCTCGACAACGTGGACGAGTTCAACGGCCCGGTCATCTTCGTCCCCGGCTCCCACCGCGCCGGTCTGGTGCGCGACGACCGCCGCGAGGGGGCCAAGTCCGAGCTGCACCTCGACCCGGACGACATCGCGCTGACCGCCGAGCAGCTCGCCGACCTGGTGGGCACGCACGGCATGACCAGCCCCAAGGGGCTGGCCGGCTCGCTGGTCTTCTTCTCCCCGGAGATCGTGCACGGTTCGGCTCCGAACATGTCCCCGTTTCCGCGCCGGCTGCTCATCGCGACCTACAACGACACCACGAACCTGCCGAGCTGGACTGGTGAACCACGCCCGGAGCACGTGGTCCTGCGCGACACTCGGCCGCTGGTGCCCCTTGCGGAACCCTTCCTCGCATCCCTCGACGGAGCCGCACGATGACCGCGCGACCCGTACCGGGGTCCCGTGCGCTGGTCCTCGATGAGTTCGATCAGCCCCTGAAGCTGCGGGAGTTCGACCTCCCGCCGGCCCCTGCGGGTGGGCTGGTGGTGGCTTGCGGTTACGGCGGGGTGTGCGGAACCGACCTGCACCTTCAGAAGGGCCACCTGGCGGTGCCCACTCCGCTGGTGCTCGGCCACGAAGGCCTGGGCGTGGTGCACGAGCTGGGTCCTGGAACCAGCGTGGACGCAGCCGGTCTGCCGCTGCGGGCGGGTGATGCGGTGATGTGGGCGTCCTCTATCGCCTGCGGCGTCTGCGTGCCCTGCCGGCAGTACCGAGAGCCGACGCTGTGCGAGCAGCGCCGCACCTACGGCGTGAACCGCTCCACGACGGAGGAGCCGGCCCTTTCCGGGGCCTGGGCCGAGCACATCGTGCTGCGCCCGGGGACCACGGTCGTCAGACTCGACCCGCGGGTCGATCAGCTGGCCGCGATGTCTCTGGCGTGTGCCGGTCCGACGGTGGTGCACGCACTCCACGAGCGTCGGCCGGTCCGGCTCGGCGAGACGGTCGTGGTCCAGGGCAGCGGGCCGGTTGGCCTCGCCGCCGCGGCACTGGCCCAGCTCTCCGGCGCGGGCAAGGTGATCATCGTGGGCGGTCCCGCCGAGCGGCTGCGGCTGGCGGCCGAGGCCGGCATCGGCGACGTGCACATCGACATGGCCGGCGCGGCAGCACCCCAGGAGGTGCTGGCCGAGGTGCTGGAGGCGACCGGTGGGCACGGCGCCGATCTGGTGATCGAATGCGCGGGAGTGCCCGCAGCGGTGGCCCAGGGGCTGACCCTGGCCCGGCGCGGGGGCTCCTACCTGGTGATCGGCCAGTACACGGATGCCGGTGACACGGTGCTCAACCCGCACCAGATCGTCTTCCGGCAGCTGGACGTGATCGGCTCCTGGGCGTTCTCCGGAGCACACCTGGTCGAGTACGTGAGGCTTCTTCCGGCACTGACGGCGCGCTTCGAACTCGCGCGGCTGGTGACGGTGTTCCCGCTGAGCGACCATGCCGAGGCGCTGGCCCGGGTGTCCGACGGGTCGGTGATGAAGGCGGTCTTCACCTCCGGCTGAATGGTGGGAGCGTCGCGCTGAAGGGGTTCCTCCCGGCCACCGGGAGGAACCCCTTCGTCCTCTCAGCCGTGCAGGACGGGCGCTGTCGTCGTCTTCTCCGTGTCGGTCGCGGCGGCTGCACCGGCGTCCTGGCTGGGACCTTGGATGAGCGTGAAGGCGGCCAGCGCGGCGATGCCGAGGATCGACACGGCCCACCAGCTCGCGACCGTGTACCCGTGGACGGCGGCATGATTGGCGTAGCCGGCCTTGCCGAGGGACCTGGCCTGCTGAAGGTGCCTGGCGGCCCAGCGGTGGCCCGAACTGCTCGCGACGGTGTTTAGCAGCGCGGTCCCAATCGATCCGCCGACCTGCTGCGAGGTGGAGACCATGGCGGAGGCCACACCGGCGTCCCGCGGCTGCACGCGGTGCGTGGCCAGACTCGTCGCGGGCATGAAGGCCGTTCCCATGCCGAGCCCGAGCAGGACCTGTGCGGGCAACACCACGGCGGCGTAGGAGCTTTCGACCTCGAGCTGAGTCAGCAGCAGGATGCCAAGGGCGGAGACCAGGAAACCGGTCCCCATCAGCAGCCGGGGCGGAAGCACGTTCATCAGCCGGGAGCCGATCTGGGTGGACCCGGTGACCATGCCCAGGATCATCGGGAGGAACGCGAGTCCGGTGACGAGGGGCGTGTACCCCTTCACAACCTGTAGGTAGTAGGTCAGGAAGAGGAAGAGGCCGAACATCCCGATGACCGACAGGCCGAGCGAGAGGTAGACCCCGCCGCGGTTGCGGTCGGTGACGACCCGTAGAGGGAGCAGCGGCGTCGCGACCCTGCTTTCGACCAGGACGAAGACGGCGAGCAGGAGCACCGCACCGACCAGCGGCAGCACGGTGTCCTGCGCGCGCCACCCGTGTGTCTCGGCCTGTGAGAAGCCGAGGACGAGCAGGACCAGGCCACCGGTCGCCAGCAGGACTCCGGGGATGTCCAGCCGGGACCGCTGGGGCCGCTCATCGGGTTCGCGGACCACCGTCAGGGCGCCGACGATCCCGGCGACCGCGAAGGGGATGTTGACGTACAGCGCCCAGCGCCAGCTCAGATACTGGGTGAGCACTCCGCCGAGGATCAGTCCGAGGGCGCCGCCACCACCGGAGACGGCGCCGTAGATGCCGAACGCCTTGGCACGCTCTTTCGGTTCGCTGAACGTCACGGACAGCAGGGACAGGGCGGCCGGCGCCAGCAATGCCCCGAACACCCCCTGCAGTGTGCGGGCCGCCAGCAGGGTTGCCGTGCCGACCGCCGCACCGCCCAGCGCGGAGGCTCCCGCGAAGCCGATGAGGCCGATGATGAACATACGGCGCCGCCCGGCCAGGTCGGCGATGCGGCCGCCGAAGAGCAGCAGTCCGCCGAACGCCAGCGAGTAGGCGGTGATGACCCACTGGCGATTGCCGTCGGTGATGCCGAGGTCGTGCTGTGCCGAGGGCAGGGAGATGTTGACGACCGTGGTGTCGAGAACGACCATCAGCTGAGCCAGCGCGATGACTATCAGCGCTTTCCAGCGCCGGGAATGTATCCGCCGGGCGTCCGGATGGGGAGGCGTGCCTTGCATGATGTGATCCCTCGCGGAAGTTGGGGGAACCGGGCGCCGGCCCCTGACCGGTGCCCCTGACGCAAATCCGTGTGCAGGGCCAGGCCCGCGTGTCCTATGACTCCGGCTGCGGGGCCGCGGGGGCCGGCAGGATGCCGAGCGCTGGCAGAATCGCCGAGAGCGTGGCGACAGCGGCGTCCAGGGCTTCCGGCACCCCTGGTCCCTCACCCGCCGTCCGCGCGAGGATGCCCTCACGCACGGCCAGCAGGGTAGCCGCCACACCACCGACGGGCGCAGCCCCCCGAGCCACCGCGGGACAGCACCGCTGGAGCAGTTCCGCCAGAGCCTCCCGGACCGCTCGGTCGTGTTTGTCCAGCTGGGCGGCGAGCCGCGCATCCCGGGCGGCGTGGATGCGGAACTCCAGGAACAGCAGGATCCAGTTCCGCTCCAGCGGGTCGACCTCCAGCAACGCCCGCGCCACCCCTTCGGCCGAGGTGGTCCCGGGCCCGACCAGCAGCCGCTCCAACTGGTCGAGACGGTCCGCCGAGTGCCGATCGAAGAGCGCGAGGACCAGGTCGTCCTTGCTGCGGAAGTTGGAGTAGAACGCGCCTCGCGTGTACCCCGCGGCGGCGCAGAGGTCCTCGATCGTCGTCTGGGTGTAGCCGCGCTCCACGAGGACGCGTTCAGCTGAATCCAGCAGTCGCGCACGGGTGTGCACCCGCCGGCGGGGCGGGCGGGTCTCTGGTCCGGACACGGCGTCTGGTGGGCTCACAGGCTCACGATACATGGTGTATTGAATGCGGCATGTACTGAATCCATCCCGTACTGAACTCGGGTGCCTGATCTGTGGAGGCCGGCTCAGGTGCTGCTGCGTCGGACCCGTTGGCTGCTGCCCGGGGAGTACTGGTCCGGCGGCGAGTACAGCCTCCAGGGGCACATCGCGTTGCCGTGGGCGGGCGAGCTGGACCGGCTGATGCAGCGCTGCACCGTGCTCCAACCGGTGGGCCGGCCACGATGGCCGAGTTCGCGAAGGAGGTCCGTGCCTGCCTGGCCGAGCCGCCCGAGTTCCGCGAGACCGCGTCGATCACCGAGATGCAGGACCGGCTCGCCGTCCTGACCGCCGCGTCGCACGAGGCCGCGCAGCTGGCCCTGGAACGCCGGAACTCCCTTGACCGGGTCGCCCGGGAGCTCAACGAACTCTTCACGGGCCTTTGGGGCGTGGTCGACGAGATGCTCCAGGGCAAGTTCTTCTACTCCGAGGCGCAGGCAGAGCCGAGCGACGCGACGCATCTGCTGCCGAGGCTGATGCCCCCGCGGGGACATCAGCGCGGAGCGCAGTTCACCTCGCCGGACCAGCTCGGCAAGGCCGCGGTGAAGTTCTCGTTCGTGGTGCGTCTGGTCGACAAGCTCGACGACGCGGCAGAGATCACCTTCGACTTGCGGGTCGTCCACCGACACCACGGTCTGGAGGACTATCCCTTCGAGCTGCAGCGCGCCTGGAACGCGCCCGTCGGTTCCGTCCAGTTCGCCCGGATCCTGGACGAGATACGCGACGTCGCCTCCAACGCGGTGCTGGGCATGCTTCCAGTGCCGCATCCTCGCCCCGGACGACGACCAAGGCCCGCGCGGGCGCATCTGACCCGGCGAGATCGCGAGGGCGATCCGGGAGAGACCCATCTCCGGGTCGCCCTCGCGGTCTCGCCGGGCTGCGTGGTTTCCCCAACGGACCGCCGTGCGGCACGCTCACAGGGCCCGCTCGAGCGTACGGGGCGCCTTGCGCGCCTACAGCTCGATCTCGATCTGCTCCACGTCGGTGAACTCCACTCCCAGGCCGTGCGCGCGGGTGTTGTTGGCGCGGAAGTACATCTGTGCGAGGCCTTCGGCAGCGATCTGCTGGAGCTGGTGTTCGGTGGCGCCCTGGTCGCGGGCGGTGAACAGGCGGGCTGCGAACTCGGGTGGGAGGGCTTGGGTGATGTCGCGAATGCGGGCGTCGTCGGTGGTGCCGGGCGCGGCGGTGAATCCGAAGCGGGCGCGGGTGGAGACGACCAGACCGTCGGTGGTGGCGGCCTTCTTCTTCGCCCTGGCCCGCACTTGCGGCTGCCACCGCTTCTTGACCTCGCGGTCTATGCGTTGACGCAGTGCCTGGCGGGGGCGCTTGAGGGTGCCGGCCACGTACCGTTCCACGGTGCGCTGGGAGATGCCCAGCAGCTGGGCGACCTGCTTGGTGGTCTTGAGCTGCTTGACCAGGTACTTCATCTGGGCCTGGGCGCTCTTGGGGGCGGGCCGGGTGAAGGCCTGCTCCAGGGCTCGATCCAGGCTGTCCCCGATGCGGTCGACCATGGCGTGTTACTCCCCTTCGCCGGCACTGGGGTCGTTCTTGATGAGGTTGGCGATGTTGAACACGCCGCCTTGCTCTTCGAACTGTTCCTCGGCCCACAGGACGGTCTGGGTGCCCTGGTGCTTGACCATGCCCGGTGAGACGCCGAGCCGGAACGCGCCCGGCACCGGCTTGCCCTCCGCGGTGTGGGGCAGGACGTCCAGGGGGCTGGGGCCGGGTGAGGGGTAGACGATGGCGTCGGTGCCGATCGCGACCGGGTACAGGTCGGCCGCCGCGGCGGTCTTCATCAGCTTGCGGTGGATGCCGATGCGCTGGTTGGCCAGGACAGCGGCCCGGATGTCGGGGCGCCACGTCTCCCGCGCGAGGGCCGGCCACGGCTCGTAGTAGGGCACCTGGCCCCGGTTGCGCTGGCGGAGCTTGCCGATCCCGCCCTTCGCGGTCGCCTTGATCGCGCCCGCCAGCAGCGCCATCGCCGGGTCGACCTGCTTGGAGCGGGCCATCGCATCCAGGAACTCCTGGCCGCCCAGGTCGGTGGTCACGCCGAGGTCGGCCATCGTGGCCACGTAGGCGTCGCGCAGCCGCTTGTACCAGGGGTCCAGGTAGCGGCCGGTCTGGGTGCGCACGTAGGCCTCGATCGGCGCGACGTCGAAGCCGAGCTCCACGGCGTAGGCGACGGTCGGGGTGGCGTACCAGGCCGGGCCGGTGGGCGTCTCGCCCTTGGGCGTGAACGGGCTCGGGAGGCGGTCACCGTCGACGGTGCGGCCGGCGATGTCCACGCGGGAGAGGTCGACGTGGGACAGGTCGACCAGCCAGGAACCCGGCAGGGAGGGGTCGAACGCCGGGTTGCCGGTGAGGTGGGTGGGGCCGTTCAGACCGACGGTGAGCCCGTTGGCGGCCGCGGCGAACGACATGTTGATGTCGATCGCGACCAGGTACCGGCGTGTGCACTCCTCATCGGTCAGCGGCCGGCACCAGTCGTAGGGCTCCTCCATCAGCATCTCCGCCGCAGTACGCAGATGATGCCGGGCGAACTTCCCCTTCAGGATGGGGTGTTCGTCGGGGACCTCGCACTCCACCACGTCGTACACGGCGGTGAGCGCGTCGGTGTTGAAGGCCTGCTTGAACTCTCCGGTGACCGGATCCTTCTCCGCACGGGTCGGCGGGCGCAGCGCGGTCATCAGCTCCAGGCCGGTGACGGCCGCGGTGCCGCGCGGCGTCATCACCCGCTGCGCAAAAGCGCCCAGGTACCGGGCCAGGTCCGCCGGGTGCATCGTCGGCAGCTGCGGGTCGTCCCTTCTGTTCCACTCCCGTGCATCCAGGGCATTCCAGGACGGGATGCACAGCTGCACGCACTGGCGCCGCGAGCCCTCGGCCGGGCGGTAGATCCGCGCCCACGGCCCGAACCCGCGCTTAGTCAGCTTCCACTCGGCACGGTGGAGCTGCTTGACCACCTTGTGTCCGTCCGGGAGCCGTCCGGCGCGCCGCTCCTCCTCCGACAGAGAGGCGGGCAGACCGTAGCGCTCCAGCGCGGCCGGAGTGAGGACCAGGACCGGATCGGCGTCACGGCCGTTGCGGTGCAGGCGAGCCTGCCCGAGCCTGGCCTCGGCCAGCGTCCACTCGATCAGAGACGGCAGCGACTTCGCGGGCACATCCAGGACCAGACCGCCAACGCAGTACGCCAGGACCTGACCGTCCTCGTCGACGTCCACCACGGCCAGCGGACCATTCTCGAAACGCGGATCGGCAGCCGCGGCCGGGGCAGCCGGCTTCTTCGCCGCCTTCTTAGGGCCGGGGCGCCGCGGCGACGCCGACAGCCTGGCATCGCCGGTCGGACGGTGCGAGCCAGCCGCATCCGCCGGCGCCTCGCCTACTGGCACTGCAGTCGCTAGCTCGGAGGCCAGTTGCTCGAGCGCCTGCTCTGTCACAGGCTCCGGCACGGCGGGGTCCGCGACTGTCTCCGTCTCCGTCTCCGGGACCTCGGGCTCCGCGGCCGGGCCGGGGAAGCGTTCAGCGAGCTTCTCCAGGAGGCGGGCGTAGGCGGCACGCTGCGGCGGTCGAGGTTCAGTCTTGCCCAGCTCCCAGTTGGCGACCGTCTCACGACGCGTCTCCAAAGCGCTGGCGATCTGGCCCTGAGTCAGCCCGGCGGCCTCCCGCAGGCGCCTGCGCTCGGCAGGCGAGGGCAGGTCATCCTGCGCTACCTGCTCCAAAAGCGCATCGACTGCACTGAACAGCTCGTTCTCAGTGGGCACGCAGCTCACCTCCACCCTCCCACCCTACCTTGGATTGCATGTCCAATCGCGCATCCAATAGCGCTTTTGAATTCACATGGATTACTTCTGACTCGATCCACCAGTGCGTCCTGGGCGACCTGTGGGGCTGGAGGGATGTCCTGTCGCATCGGACCTTGACCGGTCTCACCGAAGTTTGACGACCATCCTGTTCGTCTCATCGAATCTTGCTCACCGCGCGGGGTGTCTTGTGGAGCGGGTCGCGTAGCCTCACCTGTGTGCCTCGCCATTCGAAGAAGCCCCGTCGGCTGGTCGCCGACGGGCGCGTGTACATGTGGACGATGCGCCACAGCCACCGAAGGGGCCACGATGGGCGGTCCATGGACTGCCGCCAGATTCTCACCCTGTCCCCTCAGCCTGCCGGCACCGGCGGGCCGCTGCGCATTGTCTTTGCCGACGGGCCCGGCCGGTACGTCCCGGGCGGGGCCCCCTTCGGCTCCGGGGACGTGGGCTTCACCCAGGGCGCAGACCTGAACCTGCACGAGCCGGGCGCCGTTCGGGCGCTGCTCGGTGCAGCGCTGGCCCGTGGGTGGCAACCGGAGGAGCGGCGGGCGGTGGAGGTTGACGGCTGGCCTCTGCTGGAGGCGGCGGCCGCCGTGCAAGCCGGAGACGTCGGCCCCGAAAGCCCCGTAGCTACGGCGATCAAACTTCAGTGAGCCTCTTTCATCGTGAATAGTCGCAGGTCAGTAGTACGTGGATGGCTTGGACAGTGCGGCTGATGCGGCGGGTGGAAGAGCGTGTTCTGCGC
>NZ_JBIDAL010000027.1:0-87243 GCF_043202415.1 Streptomyces sp. NPDC048192 | reverse complement strand
GGCAGGCCACCGGCCTTCGACCGCGAGACCTACAAGCAGCGCAACACCGTCGAGCGGTGCATCAACCGCCTCAAGCAGTGGCGCGGCATCGCCACCCGCTACGAGAAGACGGCGACCATCTACCTGGCCGCACTCCACATCGCCGGCATCTTCCTGTGGTCCGCCCGCTGATCCAAACGAAACCCCCTAGTTGATTGCCATGTGAGGTTGGTTGCCCTGTGAGGTTGGGGACGCCACTGGTGGGTAGCTGGCCCCTCGCGGGCCCGGACGGCTTTTCGCATGCGAGCGTTGACCGACTTGCTCGCATGGGTGGTGCAGACGACGCGGCGGATCTCGGTGTCGAACTGGAGGAACGGCACGAACTCGGCCCAGGCCTTCTCCCAAAGCCGCACGATCGCTGGACGGTGTGCGGTGGGCCGGCGGTCAGTCCAGGCTGCTCAGCAGCGTGCGGCCCTCCTGCCGGGCGGCGGCCACCGCCGGCTCCCCGAGCCCGCACAGGCGCAGGCACGACGACGCGATGGCCTCGGTGTCGGCCGCATCCGGCTCGCGGGAGCGCCGTATCTGGATGACGACCTCCACCAGCTGGATCAGCAGTTCGCCGAGCCGCTCGGCGGGCAGGACGCGCGCGACGTCCTCGGTCGCCGCCAGGGCGCCCAGCGTGCCGTAGCTCGACTGAAGACGGCCCCGCTCGGTCCGGAAGGCGTCGAACCGCTCGGCCCGCACTTCCGGCAGCAGATAGAGGGTGCCGATGTTGTACGGAGTGCGGGAGAGGGTGCGTACGTCCATGACGGCGACGGCGTAGAGTGCGGCGGCCGCATCCGCTTGCTCGGGCACCAGGGCCCGGATCCGGTCCACCATCTGCAGACTGGGCCGCACGGACGTCGCCAGCAGCTCGGCGAGGATCTCCTCCTTGGTGGCGAAGTGGTAGTAGAGCGAGGCCTGCCGGATGCCGACCCGCTCGGCGATCATGCGGGTGCTGGTGCTGGTGATCCCGTGGTCGACGAAGAGCGCCCCGGCGGCGTCGAGGATCTGTTCCCGGGCGGAGGTGCCGGGGTCGGACGGCGGCGTGTGCCGGGGCCTGCCTTGACGGGGACGCGTCGTCGTCATGGCCCCATCCTGCCACCAGGTGCCCGCCCCGCTGCCTCCGGTCACGCGGACGCCGTGTACGCCCGCCAGCCGCCGAAGCGGGTGATGTCGGGCGCGCCCTCGACGGCGTACGGCTCGACGAGGAAGCCGCAGACCTGTCGCCCGTCGGCCAGTTCGACGGTGCCGATGGTCATCGGCGCGGGCACGGCGGCGGTCAGCGCCCCGAACCCGGAGGCCGGCAGCCGCCAGATCTCGCCTTCGATGCCCCTGCCCACGTCGCCGCCCGACGCCGTGGCGTGACCCGCCTGGGCGCAGGCGTCCCGCCCGCCCTCGGTGACCCGGAGCAGGCCGGGTTTGGGCGGCTCGGTGGCCAGGGCGTACAGCCGGTAGCCGCTCGCGGTGCGGGCCCGGCCGGTCAGGGAGCCGCCTGCCTGCACCAACTGGGCATTGAGGGGCTGACCGGTGAGGTGGGCGCCGACCACGAACAGGTCGAGCCCGGGGTTGGCGAACCGCTCGGCCAGCGCGGCCAGGGCGCGGTCGGAGAAGGCCGGTCCGGTGAACATCACGCCGAACGGCAGGCCGTCCACGAACCCGGCGGGAACGGCGAGCGAGGCGCAGTCCAGCAGGTTGGCGAAGTTGGTGAACCGTCCCAACCGGGCGTTGGCGCCGACCGGGTCGGCCGCCACCTCGTCGAGGGTGGGATGCCAGGTGGTGGTCGGCGTCAGGAGAGCCGTACAGCCGTCGAGCACCGCGCGTCCGGCGGCGCCGAGCGCGGCGAGCCTGGCGGCGTCGGCGGCCCAGTCGGCGGCGGTCTTCTCCCGGCCTGCCAGCACGATGGCGGCGACGGTCGGATCGAGGTCCGCCCCGATCAGGTCGCGGTGCTTCTCCAGATGCGCGCCCACGGCGGCGTACCGCTCGGCGACGAACGCGCCGCCGTACAGCAGGTCCGCGGCCTGAAGCAGCGGGGTGACGTCGGTTTCGACGACCTCCGCCCCGGTGCTCGCCATGCGGGCGACGGCGGCGTCGAAGGCTTCGCGCCAGCCGTCGGCCATGCCGTTCAGATGCTCCCCGGCCGGTACGGCGATCCGCGGGCGCGCGGGGGGCGGCGGAAGCTGGGCGCCGGTGCGGGACAGCGGATCGGCCGGATCGGGGCCTTCGGCGAACTCCGCGCCGGTGCGGGCGAGTCGCAGGTCGCGGGCGAAGACGGTGACGCAGTCGAGGGTGTAGCAGGCGGGGACCACCCCGGTCACGGGCACCAGGCCCTTGGTGGGCTTGACGCCGACGATGCCGTTGAGAGCGGCGGGCACCCGCCCGGAGCCGGCCGTGTCGGTGCCGAGCGCGATGTCGGCGATGCCCAGCGCCACCGCGACGGCGGATCCGGAGGACGACCCGCCGGAGATGCGGGCCGCGTCCCAGGCGTTGCGCACCGCGCCGTAGGGGCTGCGGGTGCCGACCAGGCCGGTGGCGAACTGGTCCAGGTTGGTCTTGCCGAGCACCACCGCGCCGGCCGCGCGCAGCCGCGCCACCGCGGGCGCGTCGGCCTGCGGTTCGTAGGCGTACGACGGGGCGCCCGCGGTGGTGGGGAGGCCGGCCACGTCGATGTTGTCCTTGACGGCCATCACCAGGCCGGCCAGCGGCAGCGCCGGGTCGATGCCGGCCGCTTCGGCGAGCACCTCTTCGCGCGGCCTGAGGTGGATCCAGATCTCGGGCCGGCCGGCGTCGTCGATGCGGTCGTAGGCGGCCTGGACGCGGGCGGCCGGTGCCGTGGCGTTCATGCCCGCACCGCCGCGACGACCTGGCCGGGGGCGACCTGTTCACCGGGCTTGACGTAGATCTCCAGCAGCGTCCCGGCGGCGGGGGCGTGCACGGTGGACTCCATTTTCATCGCCTCCAGGGAGAGGATCGCATCGCCGCTCGACACGGTGGCGCCCGGCTCGGCGGCGATGTGCCAGACGGTGGCGGTGAACGGCGCGGTGACGGGCACCGCGCCGTCCGGCACGGTGACGGCGGCGGGGGCGGTCGCGGGGCCGGGATCGTCGTCGCGGTCGAACTCTCCGGCGGCTCGCCAGCGTTGCTTCTCGGCCTCGAAGGCGGTGCTCTGCCGCCGGCGGAACGCGGCGATCGAGTCGGCCTCCGCGGCCAGGAACGCGTTGTACTCGGCGATCGAGAAGGTGCCCTCCTCGGTCGGGAAGTCACCGCGCCCGGCGTCGGTCTCGGCCCGCAGTTCGAGGAGTTCCTCCGCGGTGACGGGATACCACTCGATGCGGTCGAAGAAGCGCAGCGCCCACGGCGAGTCCTGGAACAGGCCGCCCTTGCGGAACCGGTTCCATATCTGCACGGTGCGGCCGACGAACTGGTAGCCGCCGGGGCCTTCCATGCCGTAGATGCACAGGTAGGCGCCGCCGATGCCGACGGAGTTCTCCGCGGTCCAGGTGCGGGCCGGGTTGTACTTGGTGGTCACCAGGCGGTGCCGTGGGTCGAGCGGGGTGGCGACGGGGGCGCCGAGATAGACGTCGCCGAGGCCGAGCACCAGGTAGGAGGCGTCGAAAACGGTGCGGTAGACGTCGTCGGCGGTCCGAAGGCCGTTGACTCGGCGGATGAACTCGATGTTCCACGGGCACCACGGGGCGTCGTCGCGCACCCCGGCCATGTACCGCTCGATGGCGAGGCGGGTCGCCGGGTCGTCCCAGCTGAGGGGCAGCCGCACCCTGCGGGAGGGGACCACCAGTTCGTCGCTGGGCGGGACCTCGTCCTCCAGCTCGCGCAGCAGGGCGGCGAGGTCGCGGGCCTTCAGCCGGCGGGCGTCGGTGTGGACCTGGAGGGAGCGGATACCCGGGGTGACGTCGAGGATGCCGTCGGGCGCGTGCGCGGCGAGGGTCTCCTGAAGGGCGTGGACCCGCATCCTCAGGCCGAGGTCGAGCACCATGGGGCCGTACTCGACCAGGACGTTGTCGTCGCCGTCCCGGCGGTAGGTGACGGCGGGCCGGGCGTCGGTGGCCTCCAGGCGGCCGAGTATGCCGTCGTCGCCGTCTCCGCAGGTGCTGATCAGCGTGGGGGAGGAGCGGCGGGCGTCGAGGGCGGCCGCCTCGGCTTCCCTGACCGGTACGAAGCGGACGGTGTCGCCGGGGCGGAGCTGGCCGAGTTTCCACAGTTCGCCGCTGGCGACCACCGCGGGGCAGACGAACCCGCCGAGGGACGGCCCGTCGGGGCCCAGGATGATCGGCGTGTCGCCGGTGAAGTCCAGGGCTCCCACCGCGTACGGCGTGTCGTGGATGTTGGAGGGGTGCAGCCCGGCCTCACCGCCGTCCTGGCGCGCCCACCGCGGCTTGGGGCCGATCAGGCGGACGCCGGTGCGGGCCGAGTTGTGGTGGACCTTGTAGTCCGTGGCGTAGAGGGTGTCGATGTCCTCGCGGGTGAAGAACTCGGGCGCCGCGTGCGGCCCTTCGGTGACACCGATCTGCCAGTGCGAGGTGATCGCCGGCCGGCGCTCGGGCGGGGTGGGGCCGCCGCCGGGGGCCGGCGAGGCTCCGGGCCGCAGTACGTCTCCGGCGCGCAGCGCCCGACCGGCGTGCCCGCCGAAGCCGCCGAGGGTGAACGTGGAGGCGCTGCCCAGGTATGCGGGTACGTCGATGCCGCCCCGGACGGCCACGTAGCTGCGCAGTCCCGGCCCCCGGCAGGCGCCGAGTTCCAGGGTGGCGCCGGCCGGGACCGTGACCGGCTCCCACAGGGCTGCCGCGCTGCCGTCGACCGTGACCGGGACGGGAGCGCCGGTGACGGCGACCACGGTGGCGGCCGAGAAGCGCAGGGTCAGCCCGCCCGCGGTGACCTCCAGGCCAGGGGCCTGGGCCGGGTTGCCGACGGCCAGGTTGGCCTCGGCGAAGGAGACGGCGTCGAAGGGGCCGCTCGGCGGCACGCCCACGTGCCAGTGGCCGAGCCGGCCCGGAAGGTCCTGGACGGTGGTCATCGCGCCCGGCACCAGGACGTCGATGCGCGGTTCGGGGTCGACGGTGGTGGCGAGCGTGCTGGTGCTGTGCACCGCCTCGCGCACCTCGCCCCGCGAGGTCAGCTCGCGCAGCAGGCCCAGGTTGGTGACGATGCCGTCGACCCGGCTCGCCGCCAGGGCCCGGCCGAGCACGTCGAACGCGGCCTGCCGGGTGGGGCCCTTCGCGATCACCTTGGCGAGCATGGGGTCGTAGTACGGCGAGACCTCCAGACCGGTTTCGGCGAAGCCGTCGACGCGCACGCCGGGCATGTCGTCGGCGCCCTGGCCGGGGAAGGCCGCCCGGGTGATCAGGCCCGAGGACGGCAGCGAGTCCTTGCCGGGGTCCTCGGCGTAGACGCGGGCCTCCACGGCGTGTCCGGTGGGCGTCCACTCCCGCTCGAACACCGCGTCCTCGACCCGGCCGTCGCGGGCCAGGGCGAGCATCAGTTCGACGAGGTCGACGCCGTACGCCTCCTCGGTCACCGGATGCTCGACCTGGAGACGGGTGTTGACCTCCAGGAAGGCGGCCTCCTCGCGCACGGGGTCGTAGACGAACTCCACGGTTCCCGCGCCCCGGTAGCCGACCGAGGCGAGCAGCCGGCGCGAGGAGTCGTGCAGCAGTGCCCGCACATGAGCAGGCAGGGCCGGGGCCGGGGCCTCCTCGATCACCTTCTGGTTGCGGCGCTGCAACGAGCAGTCCCGGTCGCCGAGGACGGCGATCCGGCCGGTGCCGTCGCCGAAGACCTGCACCTCGACATGGCGGGCGGGGCGCACGAGGCGCTCCAGGAACACCCCGGCGGACCCGAAGTTGGACTCCGCGAGCGCCGCGACGCGCGCGAAGGCCCCGCGTACCTCGTCGGCGGTGGTGCAGGCCTGCATGCCGATGCCGCCGCCACCGCCGGTGGCCTTGACCATCACGGGCAGCCTGATCGAGGAGGCCGCGGCGACGGCCTCCTCGGCGCTCGCGAGCAGCTCCGTCCCGGCCAGCAGCGGCACTCCGGCGGCCTTGGCCAGGGTGCGCGCGGTGTGCTTCTCACCGAAGGCCGTGATCTGGTCGGCGGTCGGTCCCGCGAAACGCAGACCGGCCTCCTCCACGGCACGGGCGAAGACGGCGTTCTCGGACAGGAAGCCGTAGCCGGGGTGGATGATGCCCGCGCCATGGGCGAGGGCGGCCTCGATGATCGCCTCCCCGCGCAGATACGACGCGCGGGCGGGCGCCGGACCGAGGCGGACCGCGTGATCGGCCTCGCGGACGTGCGGGGCGGCCCGGTCGGCGTCGGAGAAGACGGCGACGGTGCCCAGGCCCATCCTCCTGGCGGTGCGGATCACACGGCGGGCTATCTCACCGCGGTTGGCGACGAGAACGGCGATGGGGCGGATCACGCGCCCTCCTTCGCGGTGCGAGCGGCTTGCGAGGACCGTGCGTCGACGCCGGCCGGCGCCGGGTCCACGACGATCATCCGCAGCGGAGTGGGGTTGAAGTCGTTGCACGGGTTGTTCATCTGCGGGCAGTTGGACACCATCACCAGCACGTCCGTCTCGGCGCGCACCGCCACCCGGCGGCCCGGCGCCGACATGCCGTCCACGATGCCCAGCGCGCCGTCCGCCTCGACGGGCACGTTCATGAACCAGTTGAGGTTGGAGACGATGTCCCGCACCCCGAGGCCACGCCGCCCGGCCTCGGCGAGGAAGTTCTCACGGCAGCCGTGCTGGAACATCACATGGTGGCCGTAGCGCAGGGTGTTGGACTCCTTGCCGCACGCGCCGCCGATGGTGTCCTGGCGGTCGACCTCGTTGGCGACGACGGTCATCAACGGGCGGCCCTCGTTGCTGCGCAGCACGGTGCCCGTGCGCACATAGGCGTTGCCCTGCCAGGCCAGGGTGTCGGGGACGCTGTAGCGCTCCTCGGGATCGTCGGCGTTGTAGAGCAGACAGTCGGCCGACTGGTTGCCGCCGACGTCGACGATCGTCAGGACGTGCCCCGTCCGCACCACCGCCGACCAGGGCGCGTTGGGGGCCACCGTCTCGTCCAGGACGATTTCGCCCGCGACCAGGCTCGCACCCCAGTCCAGGGGGGAGCCCTCCGCGTACACGGCGCCGACCGGGACGGTGGAGGCGACCGTGCCGCCGGCGGCGGTCGGGTAGGTGACGGGCCCGGTCTCGGTCCGCGTGCTCGCCATGTCACAGCCCCCGGGCTTCGCAGTAGTCGACGGTGTTGAGGTAGGCCCGGTGCAGTTCCGGAGTGGCGGTGAACCGCGGCTCGTCGGGGCCGGTCGGGGCACCGCGCCAGGCGTGCACCCGCAGGGGGCCGACCACATAGCCGGGACGAGGATCCAGCGGATGGGCGACATTGGCGACCAGCACCAGCAGGGGCAGCTCCGCGACGAGTTCGACATGCGTGCCCGCCCCCGCGCTGCCCTGCCAGGTCAGGGTGCCGTCCGGCTCGACGCGCACGCCCTGGAAGAAGGAGAGGCTGGGCGGCAGGTCGCGCCGGGTCAGACCGTGCTTGGCGGCCGCCTTGAGGAAGAGCCCGCGGCCGGACGGCGACGGCCCCTCGGGGCGGGCGTCACCGTACTTGCGCTCGTTCCAGGCGTCGGTGGTGGTGCCGCAGAAGGCGTCGTGCCGGCCGGAGGAGTCGGCGCTGACCACGGCCAGGACCCGGCCGTCGCCGGACAGCAGCGGATGGTCCTGGCCCGGATACGCCTGCCACGGCACCTTCTGGGTGTCGGCGACGTTCAGCCGCTCCACCGGCTCCAGGGCGTTGAAGAGCAGCAGGTGGGCGCAGGCGTCACCGCTCGGGTCGTCGAAGCGCAGCCGCGTACCGCGGGCGAGGACCTTGTGCGTGTAGCCGCCGGGTGCCACCGTCTCCGCCCACACCAGGGCGCCCGCGTCCACCCCCGGCGGGCAGTACGGGCTGTCCGACGCCGGAAGGTACGGCATCCACGCGCCGGCCCGCCCGCCCTGGGCGCGGGCGTCGTCGCGGGCGCTTCGGACGCTGTCGGTCAGGTGCAGATCACGGGCGCGGGCGGGAGCCCGCCCGGTCGGGTAGCGGCCGTGCTGCGGTACGGCCGTCGAGCTCTCGGCGGTGGTCATGGATGTCCCGTCGTCCCTTCGTCGGTACGTCATCGATGCGTCCCCTGGCGTCACACGGGCCCTCAGGCGGGCTCGGCGACGGCCTGCGCGTCCAGGGACGGCTCGGTGTGCGTGTGCGGTACGTGCCTCAGCTCGATACGGCGGTGCAGCCGGCGGGCGAGGAAGTAAACGGCACCGGCGGCGAGACCGAGCCCGATGAACAGCGGGGCGCTCCACCGCAGCCACCAGGTGCCGCCGGTGAGGTCGTAGATCTCCGCACGCGGCCAGATCAGATTGACCGTCATGCCGGCCTGGTAGAGCACGGCGAGCGCGTTGACCGCCACTCCCCACCGGCCCAGCGAGAACAAGGGCCGGCCGGACTCGTCGACGCCCGCCGGCAGCCCGCCGCTGCCCCGGTGCCGGATCCGGGTGACCAGCAGGGGCACCGTCACGCCCAGATAGGCCAGGTACAGCAGGGCGATGCAGAGGCTGGAGAGAGCGGTGAAGATCGCCGACTGGCGGATGTTGACCACGAGCGCGAGCGCGGCGCCGACGCCCACCACCACCGACGTGCTGATCGGCGTACCGGTGCGGGCCGAGACCTTGCCTAGGTGCCGGTGGAAGGGCAGGGCGCCTTCGCGCGCCATGGAGTACATCATCCGCGCCCCGGAGGTCTGCACGGCCAGGGTGCACGCGAACACCGCGACCGCCACGCAGCACAGCAGCAGGCGGCCCAGAACCCCGCCGAGCCGGTCGGTGAGCACCCAGGACAGACCACCGGCTGCCAGCTTTCCGTCGGTCAGGCCACGCGCCGCCATCAGCCCCGACAGGATCAGCAACGCGCCACCGACACCCGAGGTGATCAGGGCCCGCAGGATCGTCCGGGGAGTGGTCCGGCGCGGGCTGTGGGTCTCCTCCGCCAACTCGCCCGCCGAGTCGAAGCCGACCATCACGTACGCCGCCATCAGTGAGGACGCGAGAAAGGCCCCGAAGTAGCCGCCGTGGCCGGCCCAGCCCGTGGGATGGGCCACCACCTGCGGACCCCGCTCGGGCAGGAAGAAGAGGATCAGCACCAGCGCGAGCACACCGATGATCTCGACCGTGACGCCGAAGCTGGTGGCGGCGGCCATCTGACGGATTCCCAGGATGTTCACCACCGTGGTGATCACCAGCAGGACGCATCCCAGCAGGACCGCGTTCTGCGCGCCGGTCGGGGAGCCGACCGACGGATCGGCACCCTGGCCGCCGACGATCTGGAAACCGGACCAGATACCCGGCAGCACCGCCTGAGCCGCGATCGCGGCCGCCGCGACGGTGAGTATCTGCCCGATGATCATGATCCAGCCGACGAACCAGCCCGTCGTGGTGCCGGCCAGCCGGCTCGACCACTGGTAGATCGCCCCGGATATGGGCCACCGTGCGGCCAGTTCGGCGAAGCACAGGGCGACGAGCAGTTGGCCCGCGAAGACCAGCGGCCAGGTCCAGAAGAACGCCGCGCCGCCGAGACCGAAGCCCAACCCGAACAGCTGGAAGACGGTGGTGAGGATCGACACGAAGGAGAACCCCGCGGCGAACGACGCGAAGCTGCCTACGCCGCGGCGGAGTTCCTGCTGGTAGCCGAAGGGGGCGTGGCCGGTCGGGCCTCCGCGGCCAGGGTCCTGCGCAAGGGGGAGTTCGGGCCGGCTCATCGCCGCACCTCCGATCGGTCGACAGATACCTGTCGCTTGATAGGTATTGCGATCGTCGGCCGGACCGGTCTCACACCCGAGTCCGGGAAGTTAACTTCCTGTATCCGCGGGCCGCCTCGGAGATGGCTGCGCGCCGGCACCCTCGGTGTCCCCGCAGCGGATCCTCCCGCGCGGGACACAGGACCAGTTCTCGGAGCCGGCGCGGCAGCGTCGCTGAGGTGACGAAGTGGCTGACCGAACACTCGCCTCCTCGCCATCCCGTCGCCGGACAAGCAGGCCGGACACTGGGACTACGCCCACGTCCGGTTCACCAGCGCGGGCATGCACGAGCGCTGACGGGTGCCCAGGCCGGGCGGTGGTCGTCAGGCGGGAGAAGAAGGCGTGAAGGGACAGCAGCAGCCCGGCTGTTGTGCTGCATGAGCGATTCGTACCTGCTTCCGGCGAAGGAGACACGGAGCGTCTGCCATGGCCGAGGGCGTCGAGGCCGGACGAGGCGATCGGGGCGGAGTGCTGCAGGTTTCCAGGTGCGTAGGAAGTGGCCCAGCCGGTTGCCGGCGTGCGCTGAAAGAGGTCTCAGAGGCCGAGTCTGCCTTGGGCCACGACGCCCGTATCGTCAGCCGTCAATTCGCCCCTCGGACACTCTTCCAGAGACACGGAATCGAGGACCCCGCCTGACGGTCGTGGTCCTCGTCGCGTTGTCATACGCGATCGTGATGCCCAGGGCATCGTAGAAGGGTGCAACACGGCGGCTGCTCGTCAGCTCACTGTGCCCCGTGGCGAAGCTAACGGTGGATGGCTGCCCGGCCGTTGATCGGTGTCATCCGACCCGTAGCCGACTAAAGGTTGCAATACCGGCGAATCCGTGCGCAGTGGACGAGTTACAACGGTGTTCGCTCTCGAGAACACCGGGTGTTGATCTCTGTGCTGTAGAACAGATGACCAACGTCTTAGGGCGTTGACGGGGTCGAGGGGAGGGGACGCGCATGGGGATGTCGCCGGACTTGAAAATGATCGCGCACGGAATGATCGGCGCGTCGATGGAGATGGTCAAGTCGGTGATGCCCGGCGCTCGTGACACGACGATCGCGTTGTTCCACGAGTTGGGCCGGCAAAAAGAGATAGCTGGCGACGATGGCGCGGGCCATGTCTTCGCGAAGGTCTACAACTCGGCGGCGTCCACGGCTCTCGACAAGATGGGGTTCAGTGCCTATGTGATGAGCGAGACGGGCCGCGGCTTGATGCGCACCGTGCGCGAGTTCATGGCCAGGGAGAGCCACATCGCCTCGCAGGTCCTCGGCCGGCAGGTCGACTTGACAGACGGTATGGGCGATCCTGCGGAGGACTGTACGGAGAGCTTCCTCGGGCTCGGTCAGGAGCTCCCCGAGGTGGTCGGAGACACCGCCTGGTACGACCAATATGCGCCGGGTGGGATGAGCGATCGCTTCCGCGGGTCGCCAGAGAAGCTGCGCGACGTGGCAGGGTCATGGCGGCAGGGTGCCAAGCTGATGGTGCGGTTCCTGGAGCATGCCCAGGCGTGCGCGCGCACAGCGGACAAGGCGCACTCAGGAGAGGCAGCCGATGCCTTCCGCAGGTACTTCGCCAACTTCGTTGGGTTCGCTGCTCCACCGGAGCAGGCTCACGAACAAGAGACGCTGGTCGCGAACCTTGTGGCAGCCTGCAACCAACTGGCCAAAGCATGTGATCGCTACGCCGATCACATCGAACATGCCAGGGTGAGGATCCAGGATCACCACCTTGACCTCTTCAGCGTGGACATGCCGTGGGATGCGCCGATGTTCGGCGGTAACGGCTACGACGGCGGTCTCAAGGATGCCGTCCTGGACGACCCCTGGATCCACCAGCTGGGCAACGTGGCGCACGCGCTGGACAGCTCAGAGAAGCGCGTGAAGCTGCCGCACGGCTCGGGCGGAGGGACCGGAATACCTTTCGGCCCGTACATCCCGGTTCCTGTCCCCGAGCCGATCCCCATCGTGGTGGCCTCTTATCGGGGCGGAATGTCAGGCGTCGTGCCAGCCGTGTATGTCGACCCGGACCCGAACATCCCCTACCGCGACCCGGTGCCCCCGATACCGGGCACGACCCGGCTGCTGACGGACGCGGAACGCAGGCAGTTCGAGAAGTTCGTCGATGGACTTGAGCCGCTTGGCTTCGGCAGCAACGCCTCGAATCCGAACACGCCGGACAACGCTTACCAACTGCGGACCGCCGGCTACCCGGAACGGAAGATCCCCTTGGGGCCCGGCTCGAAGCGACCGTTCAAGGCAGCGGACGGCATGCGCCCGGCAGATGGCTACGTGATCGGCTCAAAGTATGTGAACGACGAGAAGGACTGCTGGCGCAAGCCGGAAACGCTCAACAACCTGGCGGACACCTATCGCACGGACGGTTCGAAGAGGTGGAACAAGGAGGCGTTCTTCAAGGGCCTGGACGAGGGTGAGCTCAAGGAGTACCGCAACGCGATGGAAGAGCACAGGGAGATACGCGGCCTGGAGATCATGACGAACGACAAGGACGCGGCAGCCTACTGGCAGGCGCTCATGGCAGAGCAGAAAGTCAAGGGGACTGCCCAGTACGTTCCCTAGCCCGACGAAGGACCACTGATGAACGTCGACGAACACACCACCTCCTTCCTGCTGTACGCACCAGCGAAGAACCCTCACGGCTGGCAGCTCGACCTGAACACATTCGGGGAGGCTCTCCGCGGCGCCTTCCCCGAAGTGGGCTACCAGCCTGAGGAGGGCCACCCAGCCCGTCTTGGCATCTGGGTACTGACCGCCGACGGGACAGAGTTCGATGGGTTCGCCGACAACGAGACCCGCGACACCATCGCCCTGAGCAACAACAAGATCGACGAGGTCGCTGTCTTCATCCTCTGGCTGCGTGACTCGTATCTGCCGTCCCCCGATCTCATCCGCTTCACCACCGAAGCCGCGTTCGCGCGTGGCATCGAAACCGACTGGCGGGTACCCGCGTCCGGAGGAGTGGATCAGATCATCGAGGAACTACGGCAGCACCTGCTGGTTGTCGTGGGAGAGTAGAATTCGAGGGCTGACCCTCGCTTGGTCGGCAACCGCGGGTAGCGTTCAAGCAGCCTCCGGAAGTCATCGTTTGGGCTGCCTCTCGGGGCCGTCGACGTAGGCGGACATCGAGCACCACCGCAGCTTGGAGCAGCTCGTATGCGTACCGGTCCGCCGCACTCTCCAGCCGCCTGGGCGAGGGAAGAAGCCACCACATCACGAGGCGTCCGCCAGCGACTACCAGGCGAGGAGGTTGACCGGGGTGAGTGCAGGTTGGTGGTCAATTCTGGCGATGCGCAGCGTGTACGCCTGGACGCGAAGTGCCACTCCGAACGCGATGACTCGTGCAACCCACAGGATGCCGTATCAGCACCGTCGGCAACCTGCGGGCCGCCGTCCCCCGGCTGGTGAACTCGACCTTCGCCGCCCGCGACACCGCCCGGCGGGGCACAGCACCGCGTGCGAGTCGGACTCGAAGAGCTCGGGTCCTGGTCTTCGAACTTCCTGACCGAGTACCACGCCCGCTACGGCGGCAATGGCGTGATGATCCACGGGCGCGTCGAGCGCGAGAACGTCTGCATCTACTCCAGCTCAAGAGCTGTTCGTCGTTCAGTCGGCACAACGCGAACAAAGACGCGAAGCGAGACTCTTCACAGTGCGTCCACGCCGCTCACCTTCCAGCCGGTGGAGGTGTGGGTGAGTGTCAGCCGGACCCGGTTCAGGTCCAGCCGGGGCTGGGGGAGCCGGGTGCTCTGGGTGACCTGGTTGACGAAGAGGAGGACGACGGCCCGGTCCGGTGTGGCCGAGACGACGGAGGCGGCCGGTGCGCCGCCGTCGGCGGGGGTGGCCACGGTCGCCTTCACCACGCCGTGGTACTTCGTCGCGGTCGGCGCGACGACCGTCTTCGTGGTCCTGCCGTACTGGTCGCGGAAGTGCCCGGTCAGCAGGGCGCGGGCCCGGGCGAAGTCCCGGTCCAGGTGGCGGTAGTCGTACGACAGCACGACCGGCGCCGCCTTCTGCGCGGCCGCGAGGGCCTCGCCGCGGGCCTGCTCCGCCTGCCGACCCTGCCGGTACTGCAGGCCGAGGACGCAGGCCGCGATCAGGGCCGTCACGAGGAGGACGGCCGGCACCGCGGTGAGCAGGTTCCGTCCGGTCCTGCGCGAGGGCGCGCTCTCCTCCGGTTCGTCATCGAAGGGCGCGGGCTCCGGCGGGTCCTCCCAGCCGTTCGCCGGGGGCTCGACGAGCAGGGTGCGTCCGGAGGGGGCCGCCTCTTGCCCGCGGGCGGCGCGCTTGGCCGCCGCGCGGGCGGCCGCGGTCATGGTGCGGCGGGCCGGGGAGCCGGTGCCGCGGGTGCGGGAGGTCGGGTTCGCCACGGTGTCTCTCCTCGGTGATGCCATCAGTGGGTGGTCAGCCGACGAACGTCACGTCGGAGGTCAGCCAGCGGCCGGCCACGCGCACGAGGTCGAGCTGGAGGCGGTAGGTGCGCGCCTGGCCGTCGGGCGCGGCGGTGTTGGTCACCTTGCTGTCGGCCACGACCAGGACCCGGGCCGTGTGCGCGTCGGACCGCACGATGCCCGCTTCCAGGACCTGGCCCTCGGACACCGACTTGTTCTGGGCGACGAGCTTCGTCAGCTGGGCGGTCTGCGCGGCGAACTGCTTCTTGAAGTCGCCCGTGGCGCCCTGCAATACCGCGCGGCTGTCCCGGTCGTAGTGGCGGTAGTCGAGCGAGGTGAAGTTCAGCGCCGACTGGCGGGCCGCCGCCAGGACGTCCTGACGGCGCTGCTCCGCCGCGCTCTGGTCGGACAGCTTCAGGCCCAGCCACACGGCCAGGACGGTCGTCAGGACGGTCGCGGCGACGAGACCCGCCGGCAGCAGCCGGATGCGTGTGCCTGTCACGCCATCGGTCCCACGAGCAGCCATTGCCAGGACTCCTTTCCGAACACGGTCTGTTCGCCGCCCGTCGAGCCGATCTCGACGGGCGTTCCGTCCGGGCCGGTCGCGGTGCCGGTCTCCGGGTCGTACGGGGCCACGAACGCGGCCTGGTGCGCGCCGGCCGGGCCGGTCGTCGGGCCCGGCGCGTTCTGGGCTCCGCGTACCGATGTCTTGCTGCCGCGCGGCGCCGCGCAGTGCGCGGAGGTGTTCGCCGGGCGCGTGCCGGTGTCCGCGGGGTCGCGCCGCTGGGTGCCGTAGCCCTGGGTGCAGGCGGGCGGGTCGCCGGCGTTCACGGTCAGCCCGAAGTGGGTGGTGCCGTCGCCGGGGATGACGGTGTAGCTGCCCGCGACGGTGAGCGGGAGCGTCACCAGGGCCTGTTCGACACCGGGCAGCCGGGCGAGGGTGATCTGGCCGCCGCTGATGAGGTTGGCCAGCAGGACCGGCACGTGCGGCCGGGTGGACTTCAGCAGGGAGTCCAGCTGCTCTGCGGCGGGCGTCGTGTTGCCGATCAGCCGGCGCAGATCGCCGTCGCTCGACTTCAGCTGCGCGGTGAGCGTGGCCAGGTCGCGGGAGAACGACTTGATGGCCGAGCCCTTGTCGGCCTGCGTCCTGAGCACCTTCCGCGAGTCCTCGATCAGCGAGACCGTCTGGGGGAGCGACGCGGACGCCGACTCCACCAGCGCGTTGCCGGAGTCCACCAGCCGGCTCAGGTTCGGCCCGGTGCCGGCGAACGCCTTGCCCAGCTCGTCCACCGTGACCCGCAGATCGTCCTTGCCGACGGAATTGACCAGCCGGTCGAGGCTGAGGACCAGGTCGGTGACCGGCAGCGGCGTCCGGGTGCGGCTGCGCGGGATCGGGCTGCCGTCCATGAGGTACGGTCCGCCCGACCGCCGTGGCTGGAGGTCGACGTACTGCTCGCCCACCGCCGAACGGTCGGCGACCACCGCGAGCGTGTCGGCCGGGATCCGCGGGGCGCCGTCCTCGATCTTCAGCGCCACCGACACCCCTGACCCGGTCAGCTGCAGATCGCCCACGCGGCCCACCGGCACGCCCCGGTAGGTGACCTCGGCGCCGGGGAAGACGCCCCCGGACTCGGCGAAGTCGGCGCGCACGGTGTACCCGCGGTCGAGGACGTCGTCCACGAGGCCCGTGTAGCGGGCGCCGACGTACGACACTCCGAGGGCGGTGACGGCCGCGAAGGCGAGCAGCTGGGCCCTGACCGTACGTGTGATCACGGCAGTATCCCCTTCAGCATCAGCTCGGCGAGGCCGAGGTCGGTCCCCGGCGGGAGGCGACGCGAGCGGTCCCCGGCGCCGTAGGCGGCGGTGCACACCGGCGGGCACAGCAGAGTGCTGCCGCCGGAGGGCGGGGAAGGTACGGCGGGGGCGGAGGGCACGGGCGGCACGGACGGGGTGCCCGGCAGCGGCGGGACGGACGGCAGAGGAGCGGGAGTGGGCAGGCCGGGAAGGTGCGGGGTTCCGGGGGCCGGGGACTTCCCGCCCTTGCCCGGCTTGCCGGTGACATTGCCGTACAGGTCCGCCAGGTCGAGGTCGGCGGTGATCTTCAGATTGACGTAGTCCCCCTTGACGGCGTCCGCCGCATTGCGCGGGAAGGGATAAGTGGTCAGGATCTCGAGGGAGTTGGGGAGGTCGTCGCCCGCCTTGTCCAGCTGTTGCAGGATGGGCCGCAGCTTCTTCAGGTTGGCGACGGTGTCGTCCCGGGAGGCGTGCACCACGCGGGTGCCGGTGGTGCCGAGCCGGGACAGGGCGGTGAGCATCTTCGTCAGGTCCTTGCGCTGGCCGGCGAGGGCCTTCAGGGCGGGCGGCATGGTGTCGACGGCCAGGGCGATCGTCTTCCGCTCCTTCTTCAGCCGCTTCGCCAGCCGGTCGACACCCTTGAGGGCGCGCACGATCTGCGCCCGCTGGCCGTCGAGGCCGCCGAGGAACGTGTCGAGCTGCTTCAGCAGCGACCTGACCCGGTCCTCGCGGCCGCTCAGGGCCTGGTTCAGCTCGATGGTGATCGTCTTCAGCTGGGCCACCCCGCCGCCGTTGAGCAGCGCGGACAGCGCCGACAGCACCTCCTCGACCTCCGGGTTGCGGCCGCTGCGGGACAGCGGGATGACGTCGCCGTCACGGAGCCGTCCGACGGGAGCGGTGCCGGCCGGCGGGGACAGGGCGACGTACTTCTCGCCGAGCATGCTGGTCTGCCGCAGATCGGCGACCGCGTTGCCGGGCAGCTTCACCGAGTCGGCGATCCTGAGCCGTACCCGCGCGTGCCAGCCGTCCAGCCGCACCTTCTCGACTGCGCCCACGGTGACGTCGTCGACCTTGACCGCCGACTGCGGCACCAGGTCCAGGACGTCCCGGAACTCGACGGTGACGTGGTAGGCGTGGCCGTCCGAGGCGGCGCCGCCGGGGAGCGGGACGTCGTACCAGCCGTTGAACTCGCAGCCGGTCAGCAGCAGCGAGCCGACCGCCGTCCAGGCGGCCATCCTTGCCAGGTGCCGCGCGCTCATGCCGGTGCCCCCAGGAGTCCGCCGAGGGTCTTGTCGACCGTGCCCGTCGACGCCGGGGCCGGCGGCACCTCGGGCAGGGAGCCGAAGAGCTTCCTCAGCCCGGCGCAGCTGCCGTGGTCGTCGCCGGTCGTCTTCAGGATCGAGCAGAGCAGGGACGCCGGATCCTGCGGGCCCTGCGCGTTGTTGCGGGTGTCGAGGGTGCCGGCGGCGGGGTTGTAGGCGTTCTGCAGGTTCGACAGGCCGGTGGGGGCGACGGTCAACAGCTCCTGCAGCGCGGACCGTTGGGCGACGAGCACCTTGGTGACCTTCTCCAGGCCCTTGACGTCCGAGGTCAGCGCCTTCTTGTTGCCCCTGACGAAGCCGGCCACGTCCCCGAGCGCGGTGGCCAGGTACTTCAGCGCGGCGGCGAGATCCTTGCGCTCCCCGGCGAGCTGCCCGGCCACGGCCGCGAGGTCGGTGGTGAACGACCGCACGCTGGTGTCGTCCGCCGCGAGCGCCGCCGTGAACACCTGCAGGTTCCGTACGGTGCCGAACAGGTCGCCGCGCCCGTCGGACAGCGTGGTGACCGCCTGGGACAGGTCCGCCACGGTCTGGTTCAGGTTCCCGCCCTGCCCCCGGAGGTTGTCGGCGCTCACTCCGAGCAGCCGGGACAGCGAGCCCTGCTTGTTGGCGCCGTTCGGGCCGAGCGCCTCGGCGGTGGTGTGCAGGCTGTCGAAGATCCGGTCCAGCTCGACGGGGACGGCCGTACGGGACTCGGGGATGACGTCGCCGTCCCGCAGCACCGCGCCCTTGCGGTACACCGGCAGCAGCTGTACGTAACGGTCGCTGACGACCGAGGAGTTGATGATGGCGGCCTGTGCGTCGGCGGGGACCTTGCGGCTCTGGTCGTACTCCAGCTCCACCCTCACCCGGTCGCCCTGCGGTGTGATCTTCCTGACCTCGCCGATGCGGACGCCGAGGACGCGGACGTCGGAGCCGGGGTAGATGCCGACGGTGCGCGGGAAGTAGGCCGTGACGTGGACCGGGCCGGGGCCCGGCCAGAGGACGGCGGCGAGGCCCGCGACGACCGCGAGCGCGGTGAACAGGGCCAGGAGTCTGCGGGTCATCGGGTGCCTCCCGTCCGGGGCGTGACCGGGGCGGCGACCAGGTTCTGGACGTAGGAGTCGAACCAGCGGCCGTTGCCGAGGGTGTTGGTGAAGAGCCGCACGTACGGCGCGAGGAGCTCGACGCTGCGGTCGAGGCTCGCCTGGTTGCGTTCGAGCATCTTCAGGAAGGTGTCGAGGTTCTTCAGGGCGGGTCCGATCGCCTTGCTGTTGTCGTCGACCAGGCCGGACAGCTCGATGCCCAGCAGCGCGGAACTCTTCAGCAGCGTGTGGATCGCCGCGCGCCGCTGGTCGATCTCCTTGAACAGCGCGTCACCGTCCTTCACCAGCGCGGAGAAGTCCTTCGTGTGATCGGCCAGCACCTTGGTGACGCCGTGCGCATGGTCGAGGAGCCCGCGCAGCGCCTTGTCCCGGGAGGCGACGGTCCGGGAGATGCGCGACAGTCCCCTGATCGACGCCCGCACCTCCGCGGGGGAGTCCCGGAAGGTGAGGGAGAGGGTGTCCAGCGCCTTCGCGAGCCGGTCCGTGTCGACCTTCTCGGTGGTGGTCGTCAGGTCGCTGAAGGCCTGCACGACGTCGTACGCCGACACGGTCCGCCCGAGCGGGATCTCGCTGCCCGGCCTCAACTGCCCATGGCCCCTCGGGTACAGGGCCAGGTACTTGGCGCCGAGGATCGTCTTGACGCGGATCGCCGCGCCCGTGCCGGTGCCGAACCCCGGGTGACCCTTCACCTTGAAGGTGACCTTGACGTGGTCGCCGTCCAGGTCGACGCCCTCGACCTTGCCGACCTTGACCCCGGCGATCCGTACCTCGTCGCCCGGCTTGAGCCCGCCGGCCTCGGAGAAGGCCGCGCTGTAGGTGTCGCCGCCGCCGATCAGCGGCAGGCTGTCGGCGTTGAAGGCGGCGAACGCGAGCAGCGCCAGGACGGTGAGGCCGACGGCGCCGACGACGACCGGATTCCGCTCCCGGAACGGCTTCAGACGGGGGCGCTGGAGCCGGATCCGGGGCAGCTTCGGCGGCAGGACGCGTACCTTGACCAGGGGCTGGGGGCGGGGTGCGCGCTTGGGCAGCAGCCGGGGGAGCCTCGGCAGCCTCGGCGGCAGGACGCGCACCTTGACCAGGGGCTCGGGGCGGGGTGCGCGCCGCGGCAGCCGCGGCAGCCGGGGGAGTCTCGGCAGCCTCGGCGGCAGGACCCGCACCTTCACCAGGGGTTCGGGGCGGCGACGCCGTCTCGGGACACGCAGTCTCATCCGCCACACCTCGCCCGCGCCACGTGCAGCTCCGGGGTGATCACCTGCTTGGTCTTCGGCAGCACGATCCGGCCGTCGAAGTCGCAGAGGTAGAAGTTGAACCACGAGCCGTACGAGGCCGTCCCCGTCAGCTTGTTCAGCTTGTTCGGCAGCCGCTTCAGGACGCCCTCCACGGTGTTCTGGTTCTTGTTCAGGGTTCCGGTGAGATCGCCGAGCCCGGCGATGTCGTCCTTCAGCGGCGGACGCGCGTCCTTCAGCAGCCCCGAGGTGACGTCCGCGAGGTCGCCGATGCTCACCAGCGACTCCCCGATGGGCTTGCGGTCGGCGGACAGCCCAGAGACCAGCCGGCGCAACTGCGTGAGCAGATCGGAGAAGCGGGAGCCGCGTTTGTCGAGCGTCGCCAGGACGGAGTCGAGGTTGTCGATCACCGAGCCGATCAGCTGGTCGCGGTCGGCGAGGGTGGTGGTGAGCGAGGCCGTGTGCGCCAGGAGGCTGTTCACCGTGCCGCCCTCGCCCTGGAGGGTCTGGACGATCTCGGTGGCGAGCTGGTTGACGTCGCTCGGGCTGAGCGCGGCGAACAGCGGCTTGAAGCCGTTCAGCAGCGCGTTGAGGTCCAGCGCCGGCCGGGTCCGGGACAGCGGGATGGTGCCGCCCGGCCGCAGCCGGGCGGTGACGTCGCCGGGGCCCTCGGTGAGCGCGATGTACCGCTGCCCGACCAGGTTGCGGTAGCGCACGACCGCCTGGGTCCCCGCGAGCAGCGGCCGGTCGGCGTCGACGGTGAACGTGACCTCCGCCAGGGTCCGGTCCTTGATCCGGATGCCCTCCACCTCTCCCACCCGCACGCCGGCCACCCGGATGTCGTCGCCGGTCTCCAGCCCGGTGACGTCGGTGAACACCGCGTGGTAGGTGTCCTTCGGGGTGAAGGAGATGTTGACGACGGTGGCGGCGAGCAGCGCCGTCGCCGCGATCGTGACCAGGGCGAAGAGGCTGAACTTGATCAGCGGGGCGGCGGTCTGCCGGGCTCCTGACCTGCTCATGCGACGCTCACCGCCGTTCCGCGCGCGAGCGGACCGAAGAGCAGCGTCGTGACGGGCGGCACCTGGTCGGCGGGGACGCCCAGGACGGGGGCCACAAGGGAGCCGACGGCCCGCTGCTCGGCCCGGGTGGCGGACACAGGGGCACCTGCGGGGAGCGCGCCGCCGGAACCTCCGGCCGACGTGCCGTCGTCGAGGTGGGGTTTTGGTCCGGGCACGGGCGGATGGGGCAGACCACGGCAGTCGGGTCCCGACCGCTCTCCGTACACCGGCTCCTCACCGGGCCGGTACGCCCCCTGCGGCCGGACCACCTCCAGGGTGATCCGCATCTCGCCGCCCCGGAACGCGTCCTCCGACGCCCTCTCCTGCCGGACCAGCCCCTGGAAGAGGCACGGGTACTCGGGGGAGTAGCGGGCGAACAGCTCCAGCGTGGGGCGGGAGACCCGGCCCAGGGTGATCAGCCGGTCGCCGTTGTCGGACAGGAAGCCGTTCGCCGTGCCCGCCACGGCGGCGGTCGCGCGCAGGGCCGACGCCAACTGGTCCCTCTTCTCGACGATCGTCTGGCTGGTGGTGACCGTGTTGCGCAGGATCCGCATCAGGTCGGGCGCGGCGTCGCCGTACACCTCGGCGACGTCCGCGAACCGCGCGATGTCCTCCTTGAGGGAGGGCAGGTGGGGATTGAGACGGCGCAGATAGGCGTCGACCCGGGCGAGGTTGGAGCCGATCCGGTCGCCGCGCCCTTCCAGCGCGTCGGCGAACGCCGAGAGGGTGGCGTTGAGTTCACCGGGCCGGACCGCGCGCAGCAGCGGCAGCAGGTCGTTCATCAGTTGCTGCACCTCGATGCCGGCCCTGCTGCGGTCCTGGGTGATGACGTCCCCGGCGCGGATGGGCCGCGCAGAGGTGCGCGCGGGCGGCACCAGGTCCACGTACTTCTCGCCGAACAGCGTCTTGGGCAGCAGCCGCGCACGCACGTCCGCGGGGATGTACGGCACGTACTGCGGCTTGAGCGCGATGTCGAGCGTGGCCTTCCTGCCGTCGGAGTGCACCTCGCGCACCTCGCCGACCAGCAGCCCGCGCAGCTTGACGTCGGCGCGCGGATCGAGCTGGTTGCCGAGGGTGCCGGCCTGCAGGGTGATGGGCACGACGGACGTGAACGCCTGCTGGTAGACGGCCACCGCCAGCGACAGCAGCAGCGCGAGCACGGCCAGGAACGCGACGCCGTACAGCCTGAGTCTCCATCTGTGCGTGCGCACCGCTCTCACCCCGCTATCCGTACGGTCGTGTTGGCGCCCCAGATCGCGAGGCTCAGGAAGAAGTCCAGGACGTTGACGGCGACGATCGAGGTCCGCACCGCCCGGCCCACCGCGACGCCGACCCCGGCCGGGCCGCCGCTCGCGTGGTAGCCGTAGTAGCAGTGCACCAGGATGATCAGCACGGCGAAGACGATCACCTTGCCGAAGGACCAGAACACGTCGACGGGCGGCAGGTACTGGTGGAAGTAGTGGTCGTACGTGCCCGTCGACTGCCCGTAGTAGCCGGTG
The DNA here is from genome assembly GCF_043202415.1 of Streptomyces sp. NPDC048192. Classification (NCBI taxonomy): domain Bacteria; kingdom Bacillati; phylum Actinomycetota; class Actinomycetes; order Kitasatosporales; family Streptomycetaceae; genus Streptomyces; species Streptomyces sp. NPDC048192. Next base: position 65,002 of record NZ_JBIDAL010000027.1, on the reverse strand, counting down.
GTGATGGTGCGGGCGGCCAGGTACGAGGACAGCAGCCCGACCACGTACAGCGGGATCACCGCGACGAAGCCGGCGATCATCCGGGTCGTCACCAGGAACGGCAGCGACGGGACGCCCATCACCTCCAGCGCGTCGGTCTCCTCGCTGATCCGCATGGCGCCGAGCTGCGCGGTGAACCCGGCGCCGACCGTCGCGGACAGGGCGAGCCCGGCCACCAGCGGGGCGATCTCCCGGGTGTTGAAGTACGCCGACAGGAACGCCACGAAGTTGGAGGTGCCCAGCTGGTTGAGGGCCGCGTAGCCCTGGAGGCCGACCTCGGTGCCGGTGAAGAAGGACAGGAACGCGATCACGCCGACCGTGCCGCCGACGACGGCGAGCGCACCGCGCCCGAAGCTGACCTCGGCGAGCAGCCGCAGGACCTCCTTCTTGTAGCGGCGCAGGGTGCGGCCCGTCCAGGCCAGCGAGCGTCCGTAGAAGGACAGCTGGGCGCCCAGCTCTTCGAGGGAGCGCAACGGGCGGTCGAGGGGGTTGTGCGGTCTCATCGGCTAACCCCTCTGCGGGACGACCTGGAAGTACACCGCGGTCATCACGAAGTTGGTCACGAACAGCAGCATGAAAGTGATCACCACGGACTGGTTGACGGCGTCGCCCACGCCCTTCGGACCGCCCTGCGCCGTCAGCCCCTTGTACGAGGCGACGATCGCCGCGATCGCCCCGAACACCAGCGCCTTGATCTCCGCCGCCCACAGGTCGGACAGCTGGGCGAGGGTGGTGAAGGACGCCAGGTAGGCGCCGGGCGTGCCGTGCTGGAGGACGACGTTGAAGAAGTAGCCGCCCGCGACACCGACCACCGACACCAGGCCGTTGAGCAGCACCGCCACCACCATCGACGCCAGCACGCGCGGCACCACGAGCCGGTGGATCGGGTCGATGCCGAGCACCTGCATCGCGTCGATCTCGTCCCGGATCCTGCGCGCCCCGAGGTCGGCGCAGATCGCCGTGCCGCCCGCGCCCGCGATCAGCAGCGCGGTGACGATCGGCGAGGCCTCGCGCAGCACCGCGAGCACGGACGCGGCGCCGGAGAACGACTGCGCGCCCAGCTGCCGGGTCAGGCTGCCGATCTGCAGTGCGATGACCGCCCCGAACGGGATCGAGACCAGCGCCGTCGGCAGGATCGTGACGCTCGCGACGAACCACGCCTGCTGGATGAACTCCCGTGCCTGGAAGGGTCGTCGCGGAAGCGTACGGACGACGTCCAGCGCCATCGCGAAGAGGTTGCCGGAGTGCCGGAGCGCACCCGTGGGTGAGAGTCTCACGAGCCCGTCACCCCCGTCCCGTGCAGCTGGGCCTCGCGTCGCGCGATCGCCTCCCAGCGGGGCGGACGGGTGATGCCGGGGCCGGGCAGCAGGCGGGGAGTCAGCCCCTCGGGCCGTGGGCCCTCGTCGATCCGGGCCAGCTCCTGTTCGACCTGGGCCGCGTCCTTCTCCTCCGCCATGCCGATGGGCCCCTGCATCCGGCCGTTCAGGAACTGCCGTACGACCGGCTCGTCACTGGTCAGCAGCTCCTCGCGGGGCCCGAACATCACCAGCTCGCGCCGGAACAGCAGCCCGATGTTGTCCGGGACCTGGCGGGCCGAGGCGATGTCGTGGGTGACGATCAGGAAGGTCGCGTCGATCTGTGCGTTGAGGTCGACGATCAGCTGGTTGAGGTAGGCCACCCGGACCGGGTCCAGGCCCGAGTCGGGCTCGTCGAACAGGATGATCTCCGGGTCGAGGACCAGGGCGCGGGCGAGCCCGGCGCGCTTGCGCATACCGCCGGAGATCTCGCCGGGCAGCTTCTCCTCGGCGCCGATCAGCCCGACCATGTCCATCTTCTCGAGGACGATCCGCCGGATCTCGCTCTCGGACCTGCGGGTGTGCTCGCGCAGCGGGAAGGCGATGTTGTCGTACAGGTTCATCGAGCCGAACAGCGCGCCGTCCTGGAACAGCACGCCGAACAGCTTCCGCACCTCGTACAGGTCGTGTTCCCGGAGCCGGGTGATGTCCCGGCCCTGGATCGTGATGGAGCCGCGCTCCGGCTTCAGCAGTCCCACGAGCGTCTTGAGGAACACCGACTTGCCCGTCCCCGAGGGGCCGAGCATCACCGAGACCTCACCGGCGGGCAGCGTCAGGGAGACGTCCTGCCAGATGACCTGGTGGCCGAAGGACTTGGTCAGCCCTTCCACACAGATCTCGACACCCATCCGCTCCACCCTTCGCCCGTGCTCGCGCCGTGAGCAGCGCCGACATCTGCTCTACGGGCAGGGGCGGGGCGTCCGTCGCGGTGGACGAAGATTTTTTTCCGGGGCCCTCGGAGCCGCCGGGCGGCGTGCTACGGCAGCTTCGGTGACGGCGCGCCGGCGGGGGTCCTCGGGGTGGGGACACCGGCGGGGGCGGACAGCGGTGCGGACGGCACGGCGGGAGCGGCCGGGACCGGCGCGAGCGACGGCACCGACGAGGCGACCGGCCCCGCCGGCAGGGCCGGTACGGCGGTCGGCAGGCCCGGCACCGCCGGCACGCCGGGCACCTGTGGGACCGGGGGCACCTTCGGCGCCGGCAGGTCCGGGAGCGAGGACGCCTCCGGCAGGGACGGCACGGACACCGGCAGGGACGTCTCCCCGGAGGGGGAGGGCGTACGGCCCCGGGACCCGGCCGCCGTGACCGACGGAGTCCGCGTCGCGAGGGCGGGTCCGGGCCCCGTGGCCTCACCGCTCACGATCCGCGCGTCACGGGACACGCCCGGCCGCGGCGCCGGAGCCTTCCCGTGGCCGCCCGCGTCGAGCGCGTACGGCAGCAGGAACCCCGCCACCACCAGGGTCGCCGCCGTCGAGGTGACGGCGACCGCCTGGGCCTTGCCGCCGCCGCGCAGCCGCCCGCGCCCGACGAGGAACAGCACCAGTGCGAGCGTCCCGGCCAGCGAGGCGCGCAGTGTCCGCCGGGCGCGGGCGAGCAGCGACTCGACGGTCCGGTAGCTGAGCCCCATCCGCATCGCGACCTGGCCGACGTCCAGGTCCTCGGACTTCAGCCGGAGCGCCTCCGCCTGCCGGGCGGGCAGTTCACCGCTGCGCACGGCGAGCCACTTCGCCTCGGCCCGGTCGCACACCACCTCCTCGACGGGCACCGGACCCGGCGCGAGGAGCGTGGGGCGGCTGCCCACCTCGGCCTCCCGGCTGACCTGCCGGTACCGGTCGACGCACAGCCGCATCGTCACCGTCGTCAGCCAGGCGCCGAGCCGCTCGTCGTCGAGGTCCGGGCGTTCCGCGGCCCGCAGCATCGCCTCGTGCACGGCGTCCTCGGCGTCCTCCCGGCTCATGGAGCGCCGCCGGGCCACTTTGAGCAACTGCTCGCGATGGCTCCACATACGCTGCCAACGCTCGTCGGCGGCCGCTGTGTCCGCAGGCATGTCCGTCGCCATGAGGGCCCCTTCGCACTCACCCGCCGGTCCGGTGCTTCCGGCGGGTGGCGACATTACCGCCGGGTAGGCGCGGTTGTGGAGGGGGCGGCGTCCATTGTGTTCGAGCCGTTGCCTGTGGTCAGCGGCCCGGCGTCGGGCAGGGTGAGGGTCGGCACCGGCACGGGCACGGGCGGAGTCGGGGACGCCTTCGGGAGCCCGGCCGTACGGGACGGACTGGGGGAGGGCGAGGCGGGCGGCGTCGACGGCGTGCGCGAAGGACTGGGGCCCGGCTTCCGGTCGTCCGACGGCGCCGACGGCGAGGGCTTCGGCCGCTTCGGGCGCGACGGCTCAGGCCGGTGGGGCCGGTCCGGTCGGGAGGCGCCGGGCGCGTCCGGCACCACGCGGTGCCCGGTCAGGTAGTACGCGTACCAGGCCTTGACGGTCTGCAGGTAGGCGGCGGAGTGGTTGTAGCCCAGGATCGCCCGGTCCAGGTCGGCGGGGTCGGACAGGTCCCGGCCGCCCGCGCACAGGTAGCGGCCGGCGGCGAGCGCCGCGTCGTAGACGTTGTCCGGGTCCGCCCGTCCGTCGCCGTTGCCGTCCGCACCCCAGCGGGCCCAGGTGGACGGGATGAACTGCATCGGGCCGACCGCGCGGTCGTACAAGGTGTCCCCGTCGTACGCGCCCCCGTCGGTGTCCGGTACGGCGGCGAAGGCTCCGCCGTCCAGTCGCGGCCCGAGGATGGGCGTCACCGTCGTACCGTCCGGGGTCACCCGGCCGCCCCCTGCCTGCCCGGACTCCACCTGGCCGATCGCGGCCAGCAACTGCCAGCGCAGCCGGCAGCCCGGCGCGCTGCGCGCGAGCTCCGCCTCCGCACGCCGGTAGGCGGCGAACACGCTCGCCGGCAGGGCCCCGCCGCCCCTCGCCTCCCGTGCCGAGCCCTTCTCCCGCGTCCGCAGCGGGGGAAGGCCGGTGCGGTACGGGGTGTCGCCGGACACGCTGGGGCCGTGCTCGGCGGGCGCCGCCTTCCGCGCGAGTTCCCCGCCCTCGACCGAGACCGCCACCGGCGCCTGAGACGCGGTCAGCACGGCCATCGCCGCCGCCGCGACCGCCGTACCCCTGGCCCCCCTCAGTGCCCCCTTGAATGCACGCCCTGTCACTGCGCAGCCCCCTCCGTGGGTGAATCCGTCGACTGCTCTACGCGGCCGGAGGGCGGGTCCGTCGCACGGAAGGGGATGGATCGGGCAGCGCCTTTCACCTTACGAAGGCCGGGGCCAACCGTGATGTGGTGACTCGTCAGCCGATCCCGTCGACGGCTGTCTTGTACTGCCGGGCCTGCGCCGGGGCAGGCCCGGAGACCTGCGAGAACGCTGCCGGTGTCGAGCCGCGGGCCGACGGCAGGTGATGTCGCGGAGGCGCCGGCCTTCCCGTCGGAGGAGGACTTGGTGTGTTCGGGCGGTCCGCACACGCGGAGGACCAGCACCCTCGGGCCTGCCGCCGGGGCACCACCGATCCGCTGCCCCTGCGGATGATCCGCAGCAGCCGTAGGCCCACGCCGTCAGCAGAGACACCAGCTCACGCATGTTGCGGCTCGACAGGGGCGGCGTGCCAGCCGTGGACGACCGTGTCATGGCTCGCGTCGGCGCAGCTCAGCAGGCGCCACGAAGTGAGGGACCAGGCGAACACGGCGTCCTGGCCGAACCGCCGGCCCAGAGCCCTGGCCTGGGCATCGTCCATGCCGGTGACGGCCGCGCTGATTTCGGCGTGGGTGCCGGCCGCGTCACCCCCCACGGCCGGCCACCACTGCAGGCCTCGAAAAGCGAGGATCCGTAGCAGTTCGCGCTGCGCCCGGAGGTTGGCCCGCACCGAAGCGTTGCGTCCACGGGGGTTGAAGGCGGTGACGATGTGGATCGTGCGCGCGCTCGTGAGCGGGAACGGAAGCCCCGACGCGCCACCCGAAGGATCCGGTGTCACGCGAACGTTGTGCGCGGGGAAGGCGATGTCCACGACCGCACGCTGATAGTTCGCCCACTGCCCGGGCTCGGTGGACGGGGAAATGGCAGGCACAGGAGTCTCCTTCAGAACTTCGGAAAGGGACCCCCTTACCTGAGGGCAGGGAGATCAAAGAGGCCGCTGATCATGCCACACGCCTCGTCCGAAGACCAGAGGCCGGTCGGCCGGCGTGGGCCGGGAACGCCGGTGCCGCAGCCCGGGCAGGCAGGGGAAGGGCTGCCCGCCCGGGCCGGAGGGTGGGGTGGGGTCAGTCGGTCTTCTCCGTGAGGGCCGCCAGTTCGCGGTCGACGGCGCGCTGGTGCTCCAGTGCCTCGTCGCGGGCCTTGCGCGGGCTCCAGCGGCCGGCCATGACGAAGACGAACGGCAGGAAGACCAGTTGCCCGGCGACGCAGATCAGCCACCAGGTGCGCCACTGTCCGGGGCCCTGGTCCGCGGCGCTCTTCACCTGCGCGCCGTAGCGCTGCAGCAGCGCCAGTTGCGGCTGGGCCTTGCGTACGGTCGCCAGGCCTTCCGGCCCGACCTCGCGGGCCGCCTGGGCCGCCAGGGCCGGGGGGACCGCGTTCGCGGGATACTTCTGGAGTTCGGCGAAGAGCCGCGGGTGGGCGTCGACGACGGCCAGAGCGGGCGCGGCCTGGACGCTCGCGGCCTTCACCTGGGCGCCGTGCTCGACCAGCGGCGTGGCCGACGTCACCACGACCGGGACGAACGCCGTGGAGACCGCGACCACCGCCCGGATGATCCAACCCCACACGGCCAGACCGGTCGCCGTGGCGGCCGGGTTCCGCTTCTCCACGGTCTCGGTGAAGCTCGCCATCCAGGGTGCGTAGGCGACCCCGGTGAGCACACCGATGGCCACGAACAGCGCGGCGAAGGTGTAGTAACCGGTGTGCGGCTCCGTGGCGTGCAGCGCGAACAGCGTCGTGACCGCGATCGATCCGAGAGCTCCGGCGAGCATGAACGGCTTGCGCACCCTCAGCTTGTCGGAGAGCAGCCCCGCCACCACCAGCGCCACCGCGTTGGCCGCCCAGTACCAGTTGGCCAGCCCGTTGGTGCGCTGCTCGCTGTAGCCGAAGGTCGCGGAGAAGTAGACGACGAAGTTGCCCACGGCGCCGAAGTAGAGCAGGAGGAACAGGCTGACAGCGGTGGCCGAGCCGACGATGTCCGGCCGCAGCATCTGCCGCCAGTGGCCCGCGGCCGCCGTCTCCGGCTGCGTCCCCTTGGCCCGCGCTTCGACGAGTGCACGGTCGCGGAGGCTGACCATGATCTGGTCGCGCAGCCGGGGCGACAGCTCGCGCAGCCCCACCAGCGCCAGGACGAACACGGCGAGCCCGGCCCAGCCGGAGTAGCGCAGTTCGTCCTGCCAACCGGCGAACGACAGGGTGCTGCTGGTGACGACGGTGACGACGAGGCTGCCGATGACCGGGCCCATGGTCCAGTAGCCCATCGCGGTGGCCCGGCCGAGCTGGGGGGAGAAGTCCCGGATCAGGGCCGGCGTGGCCACCAGCACGATGCCCTCGATGAAGCTGAGGGCGGCGAAGAGCACCAAGTAGGTGCCCTTGTCCGGCGCGTTGGGCAGGCCGAACAGGCTCAGCAGGGCGGCGACGAGCGTTGGCCCGGCCCCAGCGGTCGGCGAGGCCCGCCACGAGCGAGGCGAAGGCGCCGACCGCGTTGCCGATGACGCTGACCCACACGAAGTAGCCGTAGGTCATGTGGAAGTGGGTGATGATCGATGTGGCGACCGCGTACTGCACGTAGAGGGCGTAGTAGAGGACCACGGTGGTCAGCACCACGATCCCCAGGTAGGCCATCCGGCGTGCGGTGACGGGGTAGTGGTCCAGCTCCCGGCGCCACAGGCGTGCGGCGCCGTGCGGGGTCCGCGGTGTGCCGGTGTCGGGCGGTATGACATTCGTGTCGTCGGGCGAAGCGGGCATGGCGGTCATGCGGCGGCTCCTGGGTTCGGGCCCCATGGGCCCGGTGCGGTGGGTGCGGGCAGTCCACGCCTTGCGGTGGGGCGGGCACGAGCACTGTTCGGCCAGGTGGGCCGAATCCCGGGGTCTGTGTCCGGACGGGGAGATGTGCGCAGAGGCTAGTACCGACCAGTCGGTACGGCCTAGGGGTGTGCGCGGGGATACCGAAACGTGACCTGGCGCCCGGGAAGCCGCGGGGCCCTGTTGCACCGGGAAGCGGCCGGGTCACGCGGCCGGGAGGTGCCCGCCTCCGTGCAGCCGACGGCGGTCACCCGGCGGATGCCCCCGTTCGAGGCGGCCGACGGCACGCTCGAAGCGTGCGCGGAGGCGGTCTTGGGCCAGGTGGTGCAAGCTTCGAAGAACAGGGCGGCACCTCGCCGGCGGGCGGCGGCGCCGGGTTCGCGGCACCGCGGCCTGCCCTGGGCGGGATGACCTGTGAAGGGTGATCATGAGTGTGAGGGATCCGGATGCCGGACACGCGGCAGCCGCGGATCAGCGCGTTGCGGCGGCAGGCGGCGCCGCCGGCGGCGACGCCCCCTTGGCGGGGTGCGCGGCGCTGGTGACGGGCGCGTCCAGCGGCATCGGTGCGGCCACGGCCCTGTCGCTCGCCCGGCAGGGCGCCGCCGTGGCAGTGGCCGCCCGCCGAACCGGGCGGCTGGAGGACCTGGCCGCGGTGATCCGCGACGAGGGCGGCTCCTGCCGGGTGCTCACCGCCGACCTCCGGGACGCGGCGCAGGCACGCCGGGCCGTCGAGGACGCCGTGGAGTGCTTCACCCGGTTGGACGTGCTGGTGAACAACGCGGGTTACGTGGCCATGGGCACCATCGAGGAGGGCGACCCGGCCGAGTGGGAACGGATGGTCGGTCTCAACCTCACCGCCGTCCTGCACCTGTCGCAGGCGGCCCTGCCGCATCTGCTCCGCGCGGCGGCGGACGGCCCGCGCGGGGTCGCCGATCTGGTGAACGTCAGCTCGGTCGGCGGCCGGGTGGCGCGCAGGAACAACGGTGTGTACTCGGCGACCAAGCACGCGGTGGGCGCGTTCAGCGAGGCCCTGCGCCAGGAGGTGACCGGAAGAGGCCTCCGGGTGGGGCTGGTCGAGCCGGGTCTGACGGCGACGGAGATGGGGGCCGGCCCCGGCGCCGCCGCCCGCGGCCTGCCGCGAGACGCCTGGCTGGCTGCCGAGGACATCGCCCGCGCCATCACCTTCGTGATCACCCAGCCCCGGCATGTCGCGGTCAACGAGATCATGGTCCGCCCCACCGCCCAGGAACACTGACCGCCGACCCCCCGGGGACGCTCCATGACCGGCCTGATCGTCGTCCTGCTGCTCGTCATCCTGGCCACGGCGGTGGCGGCCGGCGCCCGGCGCTGGAGCCTGCCCGCACCGTCGCTGCTCGTGATCGCCGGTGTGATCGTGGGGCTGATGCCGTGGGTTCCCGAGGTGCGGCTGGCGCCTCATGTGATCAGCGTGCTCGTGCTGCCACCCCTCCTGTACGCCTCGGCCGGGGAGATCTCCGTCCGCGACCTGCGCGCCGTGTGGAGGCCCGTGAGCGGGCTGGTCTTCGGCCTGGTCCTCGCCTCCGCCGTCGGCGTCGGGTACGTGGCCGCCGCGATCACCCCGCTCACCTCCGCGACCGCGCTCATCCTCGGCGCCGTCCTGGCCAGCACCGACCCCGTGGCCGTCACCGCGCTCGGCCGGCGGCTGGCGCTGCCGCCGCGCGTGCAGGCCCTGGTGCAGGCGGAAAGCCTGTTCAACGACGCCACCTCGCTGGTCCTGTACAAGGTCGCCGTGGCGACCGCGGTGACCGGCAGCGCCGTCAGCGTGCCCGGGACCGCCCTGCAGTTCCTCCTCCTGGCCGGCGGAGGAGCCCTCATGGGCGCGGCGGTCGCCACCGTGGTGACCCTGATCCGCAGACGGACCGACGACCTCATGCTGGAGACCGTCATCGCACTGGTCACCCCCTACGCCTCCTACGTCATCGCGGAGCAGGCGCACACCTCGGGCGTGACCGCCGTCATCGTGGCCGGGGTCGTCCTCGGCAGCACCGGCCACAAGCTCGGCGACGCCTCCGTCCGCCTCCAGGTCCACACCGTCTACGACACCGTGAGCTTCCTGCTGGAGAGCGTCGTCTTCGCGCTGATCGGCCTCGAGCTGCCCTCGGCCGTCCACCATCTCGCGCGCGACGAGCAGGGCTGGCCGCTGTGGGTGCCGGTGATCGCCTTCACCCTGCTGGCGATCCGGCTGCTGTGGATCTTCCCGTTGTCCGCCCTGATCCACCACCGGCATAGCCTGGGCGAGAACCGCCTGTCCTGGCGCGTTCCGGCCGTCCTGTCCTGGGCGGGCACCCGGGGCGTCATGCCGCTGGCCGCCGCGCTGGCCATCCCGCTGGTCACCCACACGGGCGCGCCGCTGCCGCACCGGGCCCTCATCCTCACGCTGACGACCGGGACCGTCGCGCTCACCCTCGTCTTCCAGGGGTTCACCCTGGCCCCTGTCGTGCGCCGCTCCGGTATCGCCCTGGAACCGGAGCACACCGCCCGCGAGGAGGCGCGGACCCGCCGGCGCATCGCCGCCGCCGCTCTCGAAGAGCTCAAGCAGGTCGGCGATCCGGACGAACTCGCCGACCTGGGCGCCGCCGCGCAGGCCGCGCTGAAACAGGCCCGGCGCCATCTGGAAGCGCGCATCCACCAAGTGGAAGACGCCCACTACAGCGACCCGGACGCCCGTCCCGCCGACGCCTACCGCGAGATCCGCCGGACCCTCATCGCCATCGAGGCGGCCGAACTGCAGCACCTCTACGAAGCGAACAGGATCAGCAACGCCACCCGGCGCCGTATCCAGCACGAACTCGACCTCGAAGAGGCCAGCCTCCGCCCCCGCGACTGACGGACGCCGGGTCCGGCGGGGACGGGACCGCCCCATCCGGTCAGGAAGCGACCCCGGGGACCGGCTGCGGCGGGGCCGGATGGCGGGGCCGGAAGGCGGGGCCGGATGGAGGACACGCCCGCGCGTGAGCGCCGCGGAGCGGGGAACCTGCCGCTGAGGCGACTTCCAGCGGACTCCAGAGGCGGGAGCGGGGACAGGCGATGGCCACCACGACGGGCGAGGCGCGGGCCGGCCTTCCGCAGCCGGGGAGCATCCGACTGCCGGGCATCGTGCTCGGTGTGGGGCTGGGCGGGTTCGTCGACGGCATCCTGTTGCACCAGCTGCTCCAGTGGCACCACATGCTCACCAGCACCAACCACGACCGCATCGGCGTGAAGTACTACGACCCCCACACGGTGTCCGGGCTGGAGATGAACACCGTGTGGGACGGCATCTTCCACGCCGTGTGCTGGCTCGCCGTACTCACCGGCCTGGCGATCCTGTACTCCCGGGTCACGCACCACCGGCGTGCGGTGTGGACCTCGCGCGTGCTGTGGGGCTGGATCCTGGCCGGGTGGGGCCTGTTTCAATCTGGTCGAGGGCCTCCTCGACCACCAGATCCTGGGGATCCACCACGTCCACGGCGGCCCCTACCAGGCGTGGTGGGACGCCGGATTCCTCGTGCTGGGCGGACTGTTCGTGATCGGCGGCCACCTGCTTCAGCGCAGCGGCCGGCCCTTCGACCCGGGCGACCCCGCCGACCGGCACGAGACCCGGCGCGCCTGATGGACCACTCGCACCTGCCCGCGCACGGGCACACCGCGGAACACGGCCTCGCGGGGTGGCTGCTGCCCGCGCTCGTCCTGGCGGCCGCCGCCTGCGCCTACCTGCTGCTCACCCGCCGGGCACGCCGCCGCAATCCGGCCCTGGGCCAAAACCGGTGGCGGACCGCCGGATTCCTGACCGGGACCGTCCTGCTCGCCGTCGCACTGCTGCCGCCCGTGGGCCCGTTCGCGCACGAGGACTTCCGCGGACACATGGCCCAGCACATGCTCATCGGCATGTACGCGCCGCTCGCGTTCGTCCTCTCGGCCCCCGTCACCCTCCTGCTGCGCACGCTGCCCGCGGCCCGGGCGCGGCAGCTGACCGCGGTGCTGCACAGCCCGCCCGCCCGCGTCGTCACCCACCCGGCGGTGGCGCTCGCGCTGTCCACGGGCAGCCTCGCCGTGCTCTACTTCACCCCCCTCTACAACGCGACCATGGCCGACCCGACGGCGCACCGGCTGCTGCACACACACTTCCTGCTGTCCGGATGCCTGTTCGCCCACGCCATAGCCGGACCCGACCCCGCACCCTCCCGCCCCGGCGTGCCCGCCCGGCTGGTCTGCCTCGGTGTCGCCATCGCGGCCCACGCGGTGATCGCCCAGCTGATGTACGGCGGCTTCTGGGTCGACATCCACGCGCCCGTCGACCAGGTCCGGGCGGGTGCGGAGATCATGTACTACGGCGGTGACATCGCCGAACTCCTGCTCGCCGCCGCGCTGGTCGCCACCTGGCGCCCCGCCCCCCGCCGTACGGCACGCCGGGCGGCTGCCGCTCCCCGGCGGGCATCGTCCGCCGTCTGACACCGCAGGCGCCGTCCACGGCGCCCTCCCCGCCGCCGGGCCGGGCCACGGCATCGGCAGCCCAGCACCCCGCTCGCCCGGCGGGCTGCGCTGCGGGGAAGGAGCGTCCGCCGCCGGAGCCGCGCGGCGGGCGCGAGCGCGGCCGGTCTCCGGTTTCAATAGGCTTGCAGGGCATCAGCAGGTCGGCGCGGCCCGGGGAACGCCGGGTCACCGCCCCGGACGCCGCCACGCCGGTCACCGGCCGGGGCGGGGACCTGCGGCACAACATCGGTGACCGTACAAGGTGGTGGCGAGCGGTGCAGAAGCGGACGAGCGAGCCCGGCGCGAGCCACGACGATCCGTTCGCCCCGCACCTCGCCGCCCTGGCGGTGCTCGACGACGCGGGCACCGTGGTCGGCTGGAGCCGGCGGGCCGAGGAACTGCTGGGCCACCCGGCTACGGCCGTGATCGGCCGTCCGGCCTGCCAGGTCCTCGTCGATCCGCGGGATCTGCCGGGCGTCCGGGAGGCCGTGGCGGGGTGCCGACGAGCCGGCTGCTGGTCCGGGATGCTCACGGTGCGGCACCGCGACGGACGGCTCGTGGAGCTGGGAATCCGGGCCCAGGCGCTGACCCGCGACGGCCGCGCCCGTGAGTGGCTTCTCGCCGGGGTGCTCGCGGCCGACGTCCTGGAGTGGCAGAGGGACAGCGCCGTACTCGACGGGCTGTACCGCCGCTGCCCGATCGGCCTGGTCGTCCACGGCCCCGACCTGAGGATTCTCCGGGTCAACCGGGCCATCGAACGCTTCACCGGCGTCCCGGCAGCGGAGTTCGTGGGGCTGCCCACCGGGCACATGCTCCTGCCCGACGACGCGCGCAGCGCCGTGGACCGGGTACGCCACGTCATCGACACCGGCAGACCGCTGATCTACTCCGAGCAATTCGCCCGCCTGGAGCGGGATCCGGCCCGGGAGCGGGTCGCGATGGTGTCGTCGTTCCGGATGCAGGACCCATCCGGCCGCATCCTGGGCGTGGCGGAGATGATCGAGGACATCACCGAACGCCACCGGGCCCAGCGTCGCCTCGCACTCCTCGACCAGGCCGGCAGCCGTATCGGAACCACCCTCGACGTGGCGGAGACCGCCCGGGAACTGGCCGAGGTGATGGTGCCTCATCTCGCCGACCACGCGTCGGTGGACCTGCTGCAGCCGGTGACGCGGGGTGAGGAGCCGGCGCGCGCCCTGGCCGGGCCCGTGGTGCGTGTGGGGGCCTGCGGTGTCGGCGCCCAGCAGCCCGGCCCGCCCCATCCCCAGGGCGAGCACGTCGAGTTCGGGTCCGGCACCCCGCAGGCCACGTGCCTGGCCGAGGGGCGGCCCGTGCTGGAACCGGTGCTCCCGCCCGACTGGTTCTCCCGGGAGGGCCGCGAGGGGGCCCACGCTCCGGACCTGGGCGTCCATTCGCTGATCGCGGTCCCTCTGGCCGCTCGTGGCCTGGTGCTGGGCGTGATGACCCTGTGGCGTTCGCGGCGCCCCGATCCCTTCGAGCCGGACGATCTCACCCTCGCCCAGGAACTCGCCTCGCGCGCCGCCGTCGCCGTCGACAACGCCCGGCGCTTCACCCAGCAGCAGCAGGCCGCGTTCACCCTGCAGAGCAGCCTGCTGCCCCGGGCGGTTCCGGACCAGTCGGCCGTCGAGGTGGCCCTGCGGTACCTGCCGGCCAGCGCGGCCCCGGGCCTGGGCGGCGACTGGTTCGACGTCATCCCGCTGTCCGGGGCCCGGGTCGCCCTCGTCGTCGGCGACGTGGTGGGACGCGGCATCCACGCCGCCGCCACCATGGGCCGGCTGCGCACCGCCGTCCACACGCTCGCCAGCCTCGACCTGGAGCCGGACGAGGTCCTGTCCCGGCTGGACGACCTGGTCGGCCTGCTGGCGGCCGAACAGGAGGCGGCCGGCGAACGGCCCGTGGGCGAGCAGGTCGTCGGCGCCACCTGCCTGTACGCCGTGTACGACCCGGTCTCCCGGCTGTGCTCCATGGCCCGCGCCGGCCACCCGCCGCCGGTGGTGACCGCTCCCGGCGGGCAGGCCGCTCCGCTGGACCTGCCCGCCGGCCCGCCGCTCGGTCTGGGCGGCCTGCCGTTCGAGGCGCAGGAGACCGAACTCGCCGAGGGAAGCCTGCTGTGCCTGTACACCAACGGACTCGTCGGCGAACGGCACATCGACGCCGACATCGGCCTGACCAGGCTGTGCGCAGCACTCGGCCGCCCTGCGGAGGCCCTCGAACGGACCTGCCAGGCGGTGGTCGACTCGCTCGTGCCCTCGCGCCCCACCGACGACGTCGCCCTGCTGCTCGCCCGCACCCGCATGCTGCCCCCGGACGACGTCGCCTCTTGGAAGCTGCCGCCGGAGCCCGCCAGCGCCGCCCTGGCCCGGGAACTGACCTCGGCCAAGCTGACCGAATGGGGCCTGGAGCACCTGGCGTTCACCACCGAGCTGATCGCCAGCGAACTGGTCACCAACGTCTACCGGTACGCCGGCGGCCCCGCGACCCTGCGGCTGATCCGTGAACGGTCTCTGGTGTGCGAGGTCAGCGACACCAGCCACACCTCGCCCCACCTGCGCCGCGCCCGCAGCACCGACGAGGGCGGGCGCGGCCTGTTCCTGGTGGCCCAGCTGACCGAACGCTGGGGCACCCGCTACTCCCGCGAGGGCAAGACGGTGTGGACCGAGCAGCCGCTGACCGGCACGCTCACCTGACGGGGTCGGCCCGCGCCGAGGCCCGTCAGCGCGGTGAGCACCGTGTCGTTGGCCTTCCGGGTGCCGACGGTGATCCGCAGTCCCTCGCCGGGGTAGTGGCGGGCCAGCACACCGGCCCCGGCGAGCACCGCGGCGCCCGCGTCGACCGGGTCGGGCGCGGCGAGCCAGACGGAGTTGGCGTGGCCCGGGCGCACATGCCAGCCGAGGCCGGCGAGTTCCCGGCGGAGCCGTTCGCGTTCGGTGACGATGGTGTCCACGCGCCGGCGCAGTTCGCCGCCGGCCCGCAGCGACGCCTCCACCGCCGCCGTCGCCACCGCGTTGATCCCGAAGGGCAGTTGCTGCCGGCGGACCCGCTCCACCAGGTCCGGGGCGCCGAGTCCGTAGCCGATCCGCAGGGCGGCGAGGCCGTACGCCTTGGAGAAGGTGCGCAGGACCAGCACGTTGGGGTGTGCGCCCAGGAACGCGGGCAGGTCCGGCGGCCCGGCGGCGCGGGCGAACTCCACGTACGCCTCGTCCAGGAGCACGGTCACGTGCCGGGGGACCCGGCGCAGGAACTCCGCCAGGGCGTCCGCGGCGATCAGGCTCCCGGTGGGGTTGTGCGGGTTGCACACCACCACGACCCGGGTGCGGTGGTCGACCGCGGCCAGCAGGGCGCCCAGATCCTGGTGCCCCTCCGGCGACAGGGGCACGGGCACGGGCCGGGCGCCCGTCATCCCCGCCAGCAGCGGATACGCGTCGAAGGTCCGCCAGGCGTGCACCATGGTGTCGCCCGGCTCGACGACCGCCCGCAGCAACTGCAGTGCCACCCCCACCGATCCGCTGCCGGCCGCGACGCTGTCCGGGGCCACCCGGCACCAGGCGGCGATCCGCTCGGTGAGGCCGTCGGGGTGGAACTGCGGGTACCGGTGCGCCTGCGCCACGGCCCGCCGCATCGCCCTGCGCACCGAGGGCAACGGAGGGTACGGGCTCTCGTTCAGGGCCAGCCGGTGCAGTACGGGAACGTCCACGGCCGTCACCTCCGCCCGCCGTGCCAGCGGACGGCGGCCGCCCCGGCGAAGTCGCCCGCGTGGGCGAAGCCCGCCAGCACCACCAGGTCACCGTCCTTGACCCGGCCCGAGCGGACCGCGTGGTCCAGGGTGACCGGAATCGCCGCTCCGAAGAGGTTCCCGTACCGGTCGAAGGTGTTCAGGTGCCGTTCGGCGGGCAGTTGCAGAGCCTCCCGCCAGTTCCGCAGGAAGGTGCGGTTGGGCTGGTTGGTGATGAGGACGTCGATGCCGGCGGCCGGCACGCCGAGCCGCCGGCACAGGTCCGTGACCACCTCGGGGACCAGCCGGTTGCCGCGTGCCAGGACCTTGGCGACGCTCGCGTCGGTGAACCCGATGCGCAGCTGGGACTCGCCCGGCTCCCAGTACTTGCGGCCGTCGTCGACCGCCACCGTCATGTCCCCGGCGTACGCGCCGATGTGCCGGGCCTCCACGTCGAGGACCGGGGCGCCGGCCGACGTCGTCACGTACCCCACGCCGCAGCCGTCGCCCGGGATGGCGGCCTGGGCGAGCTTGCGGACCTCGGACTGGGTGAACCACTGGCCCGCCGCGCTCTGCGCGTTGCAGATCAGCGCGGTCTTCGCGGCGGTGGTGGTGAGGATCTGCCGGGCCAGCTTCAGCATGTGCACGAAGGAGGCGCAGCCGGCGTTGGCCACGTCGACGAGCCACTCGGGGTTCAGGCCCAGCCGGCGCGCCACCTCGGTCCCGGCGCCCACGAACGGCAGGTCCGGCAGCTGGCTGTGCACCAGCAGCACGTCCACCCCTCGGATCTCCGCCCTGCCGTGCCGTTCGATCAGCGGCTGTACGGCGCGTTCGACCATGTCCGCGTTGGTCTCGTCCGGTGCCACGTGGTGCCGTGACGGCGGGACCTTGAACATCGGGTGGTCGCGGAGCTTGTCCTCCGCTCCGGGGTGGTCGGTGTAGAACGCGGCGGGGACCGGATCGCCGGGAAGGTAGCTCGCGACGTCGGTGAGACTGACCGTGGTCACCGCTCCACCGCCCGTGCCGGGGCCACGCCGACCGGCAGGCCGCGCCGGTGGCGGTGTTCCAGGATGGCCTTGAGGTTGTTCATCTCCACGGTGTGCCCGGCGTAGAAGAGGTCCCAGTAGTCGCCCACCCAGGGCCGGTCCGGGCGGGGCGCCTTCTCGGGGTGCGGGTTGGCGTCGTAGTAGGGGTGCCGGCAGTTGGTCCAGGTGATCACCGATCCCGGCTTGCCGAGCACCGATCGGGCCGGCACGACGCGCATCAGGTAGATCATCCACAGGGTGTCGCCCTGGTCCCAGGCGCAGTGGTAGTCCACGGTCATGGCCTCGGGGCTGGCCACCACCCTGCAGTAGATCCTGGTGTCGTCCTCCAGCCGGTCGCGGCCGACCCACAGCCCCGGCGTGCCGGACGGCGCGAAGTCCCGCAGGCTGCAGGTCCACTCCTCCAGATGATGACCCTGGCGCAGGTAGTCGTAGACCTGCTCGGGCGGGCAGTCGACGTACTCGTGGATGGTGCAGTACCGGCCGTACACCTGATGGTGGGGGTAGACGGCGTGGGTGAGTTCCACGCAGTGGGCGGTCAGCTCCTCCCGGCCCGTGTTCTCGATCCGCATCAGGCCGGGGATGTCAGCCAACGTGGACGACTTCTCGCTCATCCGGGTTCTCCTTGCTGTCGGGGTGTCCGGTACGGCCGGCGGCTTCGGCGAAGGGCCGGAAGGGGAGGAACGGGGGGATCTCCCGCGGGTCGCAGTCCAGCGCGACGAACGCCGGGCCGCCGCCCGCGTTGCCGCGCAGCAGCGCCTCGCGCAGCCGCGCCGCGTCCGCGGCGGCGGTGACGTCGAGGGACGGGAAGGCGGCGGCCACCCCGGCGGCGATGTCGGTCCGGCCGAACAGGTCGTCGCCGCGGACGCCGCCCTGGAGGAACTCCTCCCGCAGGGCGCACATGGCGTGGGCGTTGTTGTTGAAGATCACGAACGTCACGGGTGCGGCGTGCTCCACGGCGGTGTGCACTTCCATCCCGTGCATGAAGAAGGCCCCGTCGCCGGCGAGGACGTAGGTGCGCCGCCCGGTGGCGAGGGCGGCGCCGATGCCGGCGCCGAAGGTGTAGCCCATGCCGCCCATGCCGACCGCCACCACGAAACGTCCGCGGCGCGGTGCCGGGAGGAGATGGACCGCGCCGGCGCCGGCGTTGCCGGCGTCCACGAAGACGTGCGCGTCCTCGGGGAGCGCCGCCTCCACCGCGGCGATCGCCTGGGCGTAGGGGACGGCGCCCGCGCGGACGGCCGGGGCGGCAGGCGCCGGCAGGGGCCCGGTGTGCGGGGGGCAGGCAGGGGAGCGGGCCGGGAGCCGGCCGGTCACCGCGCGCAGCGCCTCCCGCAGGTCCCCGGAAAGCACGGTGCCCGGCACGAACGGCGGTTCCGCACCGAGGGACACGACATGGACGGCGCCCAGGGCCCGGTCGAGGCCGCCGCGCGCCAGGAGCGGCAGCCGGGTGCCCGCCAGCAGGCACACATCGGCCCGCCGCAGACACTCCTCGACGTTGGCATGGCCCATCACCCCGGCCACGCCCGCGAAGCGGGGGTCACGGTTGTCGAAGACGTCCTTGGCGTCGGGGGTGACCGCCACCCATGCCCCCAGACGCCGGGCCAGCGCGGCCAGTTCGGCGCGCGCGTCCGCGGTGGCGACGCCCTCTCCGGCGATGACGAGGACGCGGCCGGCCCCGCGAAGGGTGTCCGCCACGGCGGCGAGGGCCGCGCCGTCGAGTTCTGTCACCGGTGCCGTCGGCGCCGGCGCCGGGAGGCGGCCGGGCAACCGGATCCGGGCCTGCTGGACGTCCTTGGGCAGCAGCAGTACCGCCGGGCCGCGCGGACCGGCCTGGGCCGCCGCCATCGCCCGGGGCAGCAGCTCCGGGAGCGCGTCCGGGTCCTCGACCCGGGCGCAGAACCGGGAGACGGGGGCGAAGACCTCGCGGGCGTCGAAGGAGCCCGCCCTGCCGCTGGAGTCCTGGAACGCCCCGTGCCCCTCCTGGCCGGTCGGCGGCTGGCCCACCAGGGCCAGCACGGACACCCGGGACGCGTACGCCTCCGCCAGGCCCGGTACGAGGTTCATCGCGCCGCCGCCCGAGGTAGCGGCGACGACGCCCAGGCGCCGGGTGGTCCGCGCGCAGCCGTCGGCCATCGTGACGGCGGAGAACTCGTGCTTGGCCACGACGGGTCGGAGGACGCCGCCGCGGTGGACGGCGTCGTACAGGTCCTCGATGTTCGCGCCGCCGACGCCGAACAGGTGGGTGACGCCGGCCCTGGCCAGCTCCGCGGCCAGGTGGTCCACCAGCCGTACCGTGCCTGTCGTGGGTAAGTGCGGGGTCGTGGTGGTCATACGGGGGTCCTCTCCGTCTCGTGGTGCCGGTCGACGAGGCCGGACGGCGAGATGGTCTGGAAGCGGTGCCGGTACTCCTTCGGGGTGAGCCCCAGGGTCCGCCCGAAGGAGCGGCAGAACGTCTCGGGGGCGCCGAACCCGCAGCGGCCCGCTATCTGACTCATCGGCAGATCGGTGGTCTCCAGCAGCTCGCGGGCGCGGGCGATGCGGGTCCGCTCCACGTACTGGCCGGGGGTCGTGCCCACCTCGCGCCGGAAGACCCGGGCGAAGTTGCGCACGCTCATGTTGGCCCGCCGGGCGATCTCGGCCACGGGCAAGGGATGGTGCAGGTTCTGCAGGATCCACTCCTGCGCGGTCCGGATCGGCGGATGGTCGGCGAGCTGGGCGTCCAGGACCGCGCTGAACTGGGACTGCCCTCCGTGCCGTTTGAGGAAGAGCACCAGGAACCGCGCCGTCTCCAGCGCGAGCCCCGCGCCGTGGTCGGCCTCCACCAGGGCCAGCGCCATGTCGATCCCGGTCGACACACCCGCGGAGGTCACATAGGGGCCGTCCCAGACGAAGATCGGCTCGGCGTCCACCGTCACGTCCGGGTAGCGGCCGGCCATCGCCTCGCTGTACGCCCAGTGGGTGGTGGCTCGTCTGCCGTCCAGGAGCCCCGCCTCGGCCAGCAGAAAGGATCCGCCGCAGACGGAGGCGACCCTGCGGGACCGGGCCGCCGCCTCGCCGATCCACGACACCAGCGCCCGGTCCCGGAGCGCGTCACCGAGGCTCCAGCCGCCCGGGACGAGAAGGGTGTCGATGGGGCCCTGCCCCTCCTGGAGCGGGGAGGCCGCCACACTCACGCCGGAACTCGTGCGCACCAGCGGCGCGTCGGCCGAGACCAGGTCGATCCGGTAGGGGGCGGCCGCCGGGGCCAGGAGCCGGTTGGCGGTGTCGAACACTTCGATCGGTCCGGTGATGTCCAGGGCCATGGCGCCCGCGTACACCACCACCACAACACGTCGCTCTGCCACGGTCACAGCCTGTATCGGCTGCCGCACGGGCTGCAATGACAGTTTATTGACGCATCCGGCCATCAGGCGGCCGCCGGTCCGGTACGGGGCTGCCGACCAGGCGGTTCATGCGCGCCGGCAGCCCCGCCCGGTGAGGCAGTTCACAGTGACCGGGTCAGTCGGCCGCGGCCAGCAGCCGGGCCTCGCTCTCCTCGTACAGCCGCCGGTTCTCCTGGCTGTCGGCGGCGCGGCGGCGGTGGTCCAGCCGGCTGCCCAGCCAGCCCGCCAGATAGCCGAACGGCACCGAGACCAGGCCGGTGGACTGCAGCGGGAACCAGTGGAAGTCCGCGTGCGGGAAGACCGCGGCGGGGGTGCCGGAGACCGCCTTGGAGAAGACCATCAGCACCACCGCGCAGGCCGTGCCGCCGTAGAGGGAGGCGAGCAGGCCGGTGCGGGTGAACCTGCGCCAGAACAGCGAGTAGGTCAGCGCGGGCGCCACGGCCGACGCCCCGATGCAGACCGCCAGCGTGGTCAGCACGGCGACGTCCCAGTTCTGGACCATCACGGAGAGCAGGATGGCGACGGTCCCCACCGCCACGCTCGTCCACGCCGCCACCGTCATCTCCGTACGCGGCGCCGCCCTTTCCCGCCGTACCACGTGGGCGAACAGGTCGTGGGCGAGCGACGAGGCCGCGGCCAGCGTCATGCCCGCCACGGAGGACAGCAGGGTGAGGAACACCGTGCCCGCCATGGCCGCGTACAGAACCGTCGTGCCCACGGAGCCGGGGCCGCCGCCCAGCGCCCGGGACAGCATGAGCACCGACGTCCTGCCGTGCGGGTCGACGGCGGTGATGTACCGCGATCCGACCAGGGCCGCCGCGCCCGTGCCCATGATGATCACCGTGAGGCAGAAGGTGCTGACCGTGCCGACCGCCCAGGACATGGAGCGGCGCACGGCGGGCACGTCCCGCGCGGAGTACAGGCGCATCGTGATGTGCGGCAGGCAGGCCGCGCCGAGGATCACGGTGATCTGGAGACTGGCGAAGTCCAGCCGTTCGCTCGCCGACGTCCCCAGCTGGACGCCCTGCCGGAGGAAGGCCGGGCCGGTTCCGCTGCCGTGCTCGGCGGCCCGGAGCAGTGCGCCGAGGTCCCAGTCGAAGCGGTTCAGGACGAGGGCGGCCACGGTGAGGCTGGTGCCGAGCAGGATCACGATCTTGATCACGTGGATGAGCGCGGTGCCCCGCATGCCGCCGATCGCCGCGTAGATGATCATCAGGCTGCCGACCAGGGCGATGCACGCCGTCCTGGCGCCGGCCTCGTGCGGCAGGCCCACGATGAAGGTGAGCAGCGACCCGGCCCCGGAGAGCTGGACGACCAGGAAGGGCAGGGTCGCCGAGAGCGTCACCACGCAGGAGGCGATGCGCGCGGCCCGCCCGGGCACGGTGCGGGCCAGCACGTCGCCCATGGTGAAACTGCCGGAGTTGCGCAGCGGTTCGGCCAGCAGGAACATCATCAGCACCAGCGACAGGGCGGTGCTGACCGCCAGCACGTAACCGTCGTATCCGGCGAGCGCGATGATGCCGGTGGTGCTCAGCACCGTGGCCGCGGAGATGTAGTCGCCCGCGATCGCCAGGCCGTTCTTGAGCGGGGTGAGCGAGCGGTAGCCGGTGTAGAAGTTGGTCAGGTCGTCGCGGTCCGGTCCCGCCATCACGCACATCAGCAGGGTGAGGGTCACCAGCGTGCTGAACAGGACCAGGACGATCGCCTGCGTCCCCGAGCCGAAGTCGTTCATCCCGCCACCCCGGCGTCCCGGCCCGGCCGGACCGCTCGCTCCCTGACGGCCAGCGCCAGCGGGTCCACGGAGCGCCGTGCGCTGCGCCCGTACCACAGGACGGCCGCGAAGGTGACGACCAGTTGGAGGATCCCCAGGCCCATGCCCAGGCTCAGTCCTCCGGCGATCCCGGACCCCATCAGGTCCGGCGCACAGCAGGACAGGACCACGTACACCGCGAAGGAACCGAGCGCGGTGAGCGTGGAGACCCGGCGGAGCACCTGGTAGGCCGAGCGGAGGGCGGCGAGGTCGGTGCCGTGCGGACGGCTCTCGTACGCGTGCGGTTCGCGCGCGGGGGCCTGTCCGTACGGGTCGAAGCCGAAGGCGCCGGGTCCCCAGGGGGCGTCCTGCGGCGCGTGGTGTCCGTACGGCTCCTGCGGTGGAGATCCGTACGGCGCCTGGGGCGGCCGGCCGTACGGCTCCTGGCGCTGAGCCGGCCGGTACGGCTCGGGGCGTGGGGCGTGGCCACGGGGCTCGGTCCGCTGTGTCCATCCCGGCGGTGCTGGCGGCGGGTACCGGTCGTCGGGGTGTGTCATCGCATGGCCTTCCGGTGCGGCTCGGATCCGTGGGAGGTGGCGGTGCAGCGTCGGTGTGGCGGCGCACGATACCGACTGGTTGGGATGCCTGATAACCCCGCCGAAAATCACGTTTTCGGCTCGTTGCGGCATCCGGTCGGCGGCGGTCCGCCGGAGGGTGCGCGGCCCCCGGACCCTAGCCCCCCGGCCCCCCGGACGGCCTGTGGGGAATGTCACGCCACCGGGCCTACCTACTGGTCGGTATGGTCACGGGAGCCGCGACAACAGGAGGCGCGATGTCCGTGACCAACCGTCAGATCCGTCTGGCAGCCCGCCCGGTGGGCGACGTGAAACCCGAAGACTGGGAGCACTGTTCGGCGCCGCTCGAGGAACCCGGTCCGGGCCGGTTCGCCGGCCGGACGCGCGTCATCTCCCTGGATCCTGCCATGCGGGGCTGGCTGGACGACCGCCCCTCCTACCTGCCGCCGGTGGGCATCGGAGAGGTGATGCGCGCCGGATCGGTCGTCGAGGTCACCGCCTCCGACCACCCCGGCTTCCAGCCCGGCGACCACGTCGTCGGCACCTTCGGCGTCCAGGAGTACGTGGTCTCCGACGGCCGGGGCGCCCTGAAGATCGACACCTCCCTCGCCCCGCCCTCGACCTACCTGGGAGCGCTGGGCATGCCCGGCATGACCGCCTACTTCGGCCTGCTGGACGTCGGCGCGCTGAAGGAGGGCGAGACCGTCGTGGTGTCCGGTGCCGCCGGCGCGGTCGGCACCATCGCGGGCCAGATCGCGAAGGCCAGGGGCTGCCGTGTCGTGGGCATCGCCGGCGGGCCGGAGAAGTGCGCCATGCTCACCGGTGAACTGGGCTTCGACGCGGCGATCGACTACCGCGCCGACGACGTGAAGAAGGCGCTGCGCGCGCACGCCCCCGACGGCATCGACGTCTACTTCGACAACGTCGGAGGCGACATCCTCGACATCGCCCTGACCCGGCTGGCGATGCACGCCCGCGTCGTGGTCTGCGGCGCGATCAGCCAGTACAACAACGCCACGCCGGTCAAGGGCCCCTCCAACTACCTGTCGCTGCTGGTGCGCCGCGCCCGCATGGAGGGTTTCGTCGTCTTCGACTACGCCAAGCGCTACCCGGAGGCCGCGCGGGAGATCGCCGCCTGGATCGGCGACGGCCGCATCAAGGTCAAGGAACACGTGGTGCGCGGCACCGTGGACGACTTCCCCGAGACCCTCCAGATGCTCTTCCGCGGCGAGAACGTCGGCAAGCTCGTGCTGGAGCTGGCATGACCGCCGCTCCGCGGGGTGAGCGGCAGGGCGGCGGGGTTCTCCAGGGCAAGGTGGCGATCGTCACCGGCGCCGCGAGCGGACTGGGCCGGGCCTCGGCGCTGGCACTGGCGAGGGCGGGCGCGCGCGTGGTCGTCGCCGACCTCGACGAGCAGGGCGGCCGGGAGGTGGCCGGCCTGGTCGACGGCCACTTCCGCGTCTGCGACGTCTCCGACCTCGACGCCAACCGCGCGCTGGTGGAGTTCACCCGGGAACGGTACGGCGGTGTCGACATCGCCCTGCTCAACGCGGGGGTGGCGACCGGATGCGGGGTCGGCGAGGACTTCGACCCCGCGCGCTACCGCCGGGCGATGGGCGCCAACCTCGACGGCGTGGTCTACGGCACCCACGCGGTGCTGCCCGCGCTGCGGGCCCGCGGCGGAGGATCCATCGTGGCGACCGCGTCGCTCGCGGGCCTGGCCGCGGTGCCGCTCGATCCGCTGTACGCGGCCAACAAGCACGCGGTCGTGGGACTCGCGCGCTCCCTGGGGCCGGCTCTCGCCCCGGACAACGTACGGTTCAACGCGGTCTGCCCCGGGTTCGCCGAGTCGCGCATCATCGACCACCTGCGCGGCATGCTCTCCGAGCAGGGCCTGCCGGTCATCCCGGCCGAGGCAGTCGCGGACACCGTGCTGCGGATCATCACCGGCGGGGGCACGGGGGAGTGCTGGTTCGTCCAGGCCGGCCGCGAACCGGAGCCGTTCCGCTTCCGCAACGTGCCCGGCCCGGCCACGCCGGCCGGCGTCTGAGCGGGCGGGACGGCCGGTCCGCCGGCGGGCGGGCGGATGCCGATGCGCTGAGCGGCCGGACCCCGTCGCGTGACGGTCCGGTCGCTTCGGCGGTGCGGCTCACCTGCCGGTGATCGGGGTGAGCCAGGTGGTGTGCTTCGGCTCGGCCTCTTCGGGTCGTGTGGGCTCGTCTGTTGGTGATTGGTGAGCCGTGTGGTGTGCTTCGGGTCCGGGCGTTTCGGGTCGTGCGGGTTCACCTGCCGGTGATCGGGGTGAGCCGCGCGGTGTCCTCCGGGCTCGGCCTCTTCGGGCAGCGCGGGCTCATCGGCTGGTGATCGGGGTGAGCCGCGCGGTGTCCTCCGGGCTCGGCCGTTTCGGGTCGGGCGGGTTCACCTGCCGGTGATCGGGGTGAGCCGCGCCGTATCCTCCGGGCCCGGCCTCTTCGGGCGGTGCGGGCTTGTCTGCTGGTGATTGGGGGAGCCGTGCGGTGTGTTTCGGGCTTGGCCGTTTCGAGCCATGTGGTGTGCTTCGGGCTCGGCCGCTTCGGGTCGGGCGGGCTCATCGGCTGGTGATCGGGGTGAGCCACGCCGTGTCCTCCGGGCCCGGTGTTTCCGGGTCGGGCGGGGGGAGACGGCGGATCTCGCCGGTGCGCAGGGCGACCGTGGCCCGTGGCCGCATCGGGCCGTCGCCCCGGCGGGAGAGCAGGACGAGTTCCCAGACCGTCGCCGTCATGGCCTCGAGCCGGGCGGCGCAGTCGGCGCCGGCCCGCCACGGGTCCCGGGTCCGGCCGAGCGACAGATGCGGGGTGAAGTCCTCGGCGGGCCCACGACAGCGCGGGAACCGCTGCCGCAGTGCGCGGTGCAGCTCCGTCCACGGCGCGCTGCCGGCCGCCGCCGGGTCGAGCCACACGGTGGAGTACGCCCGGTGCCGGAAGGTGCGCACCCCGTCCAGCCGGGCGGTGAACACCGGGATCTCGGCCGTCGCGGCGGTCAGCAGCGGGGCGGCCCGCTCGAAGTCGGACTCCGGTACGAAGCCGAAGAGGACGTTGACGTGCGGCGGCCAGCGGTGGATCTGCGGATCGTAGTCCCGGCGGATGTCCTGGACCGGCGGCCACAGCTCCGCGGGCGGGATCCAGGCCACCGCCGTGCGGGCCGTCGGCGGCACGTCCAGGACACCGGCGGGCGTGGCCGCGCCGGGGCTCGTGCCGAAGCCCCCGTCGTGCCGTTCCCGCACCCGGCCGGCGTCCGACGCGTCGATGCGGTCCACACCCGTGGCCCGGTCCCAGACCACCTCGCCGTCCACCTCGACGAAGACCACCCGGTGCCACGGGATGTCGCCCCCCGGCACGAAGGAGGACAGCGGGAGGCGGGTGCAGCCACCTCCGCGCCGGCTGATCCCCAGCACGAACCGGGCCGGGTCGAACCGAGGGTCCCAGCGGATGCGGTGATAGATCTCGTCGCTGGTGCGCATGAGAGCACCTCCTCTTCCAGGGTGCGCCAAGGAGGTCGCCTTCCAGAGCGCGGCGTCACGCTTGACTTCGAGTGCGCTCGAATTCGTAGCGTTCCGGACATGACTACCGCACAGCACAAGATCGGATCCGGCTTCGGCGCCACCAGCACCGCCGACGACGTCCTGCGGGGGATCGACCTGACCGGGAAGCTCGCCCTCGTCACCGGCGGCTACTCGGGGATCGGCCTGGAGACCACCCGGGCGCTCGCCGGGGCCGGGGCCCGCGTGGTCGTGCCCGCCCGCCGCCCGGACGTGGCCGAGCAGGCGCTGACCGGCATCCCCGGAGCCGAGCTGGACGAGCTGGACCTCGCCGACCTGGAGAGTGTGCGCGGCTTCTCCGAGCGGTTCCTGGCCTCCGGACGGACCCTCGACATGGTGATCGACAGCGCCGGGATCATGGCGTGCCCGGAGACACGGGTGGGGCCGGGCTGGGAGATGCAGTTCGCCACCAACCACCTCGGCCACTTCGCCCTCGTCAACCGTCTGTGGCCCGCGATCGCGCCGGGCGGCGCCCGGGTCGTCTCCGTCTCCTCCCGCGGCCACCACTTCTCCGGCATCCGCTGGGACGACGTCCACTGGCGGCAGGGCTACGACAAGTGGGGCGCCTACGGCCAGGCCAAGACCGCCAACGTCCTGTTCGCCGTCCACCTCGACAAGCTCGGCCGGGACGCCGGCGTCCGCGCCTTCGCCCTGCACCCCGGCGGCATCATCACCCCGCTCCAACGGCACCTGCCCAAGGAGGAGATGATCGAGCGCGGCTGGATCGACGAGGACGGCAACGTGCTCAACCCCGAGGGCTTCAAGACCCCGCAGCAGGGCGCGGCCACCCAGGTGTGGGCGGCGACCTCACCGCAGCTGGACGGCCTCGGCGGCGTCTATCTGGAGGACTGCGACATCGCCGAGCCCGCGCCCGAGGGCGAGGAGCGGCTCGGCGTGAAGGACTGGGCGATCGACCCGGAGCAGGCGGCTCGCCTGTGGCAGCTGTCGGCGGAACTGACCGGCGTCGACGCGTTCGCCGCGTAGAACTGCCCGGAAGGGGAGCGGTGTTGGGGGGCCGGGCGTGCACCGGCCCCCCGATCCGGGCTGACGGCCGCTGGGGACGGTGAGGCGGACGACGTCTCGAGAAGCATTGCCGTACGAGGGGTGTTGACGGGTCGTTCCGACGCTCTAGGATCCCTGCTGCTCGAAGTACCGACCGTCGTACGGTATATCGAACGGCGGTGCGTCACGCAACGGTCCGTCACAAAGGAATGAGCCGCATGCCTTCAGAAGCCGGAGTGCCGCGCAGAACCGTCCTCAGCGTCCTCGGAGCGGCCTCCCTCGCCGGGACCTTCGCCGCCGCCGCTCCCGCCGGGGCCGCCCAGCTCACCGGCACCGCCGCGGGCGCCGCGGCCGCGGACCTCCCCGCCGCAGCCGCCCACTGGGCCTTCGACGAGGGCTCCGGCACCTCGGCCGCCGACTCCTCCGGCAACGGCCGTACCGCCACGCTGCAGGGCGCGGCCGGCTGGGGCACGGGGAAGGCCGGCGCCCACAGCCTGAGCCTCACGGTGGGCGGCAACGCCACGGCGTCCGGGCCGGCCCTCGACACCTCCAAGGCGTTCTCGGTGGGCGCCTGGGTGAACCTCGCCCAGCTCGGCGGCTACCAGACTGCCGTCAGCGTCGACGGCAAGGCCGTCAGCTCCTTCTACCTGGGGCTGCGCGACGACACCGGCACCTTCGCCTTCGCCCGGCTGGCCTCGGACGCCACCCAGAACGCCGCCGTGGCGGCCGCCGCCTCCGCGCCGTCCACCGGCGCCTGGACCCATCTGACCGGCGTCAGCGACCCGGCCGCCGGCGTCATCCGCCTCTACGTCAACGGCGTACTGGAGGGCGAGACCGCCTACACCGCGGGCTGGGCCGGCAGCGGCGACACCGCCATCGGCCGTGCGCTGTACGGCGGCGGGCATGTCGACCAGTGGCACGGCCTGATCGACGACGTGTGGATGTTCCCGTCCGCCCTCACCTCCGAGCAGGTGGCGGCGCTGGCCGGGGTGCCCGTGGAGACCATGACGCCGCTGCTGAGCGTGGACGCCGGCACGCCCGCGCACGCCGTGTCGCCCATCCTGCCCGGGTTGATGTTCGAGGACATCAACCACTCCGGGGAGGGCGGCATCTACGCCGAACTGGTGCAGAACCGCTCGATGATGGCCAGTGACACCGAGCCCGTCCACTGGTCCGCCGTCGGCGGCACCACCCTCGCACTCGACACCGACACCCCGCTCAACGCCGCGCTCGACCGTTCCCTCAAGGTCGTGCTGCCGAGCGGCACCGGCGCCGGGAACCGGGGCGGCGTCGCCAACGACGGCTTCTGGGGCATACCGGTGCGGCCCGGAACCACCTACACCGCCCGGCTGTTCGCCAAGGCCTCGCGCCGCATCGGCCCGCTGACGGTGGCCCTGGAGTCGGCGGACGGCACGGCC
Organism: Streptomyces sp. NPDC048192; assembly: GCF_043202415.1. Classification (NCBI taxonomy): domain Bacteria; kingdom Bacillati; phylum Actinomycetota; class Actinomycetes; order Kitasatosporales; family Streptomycetaceae; genus Streptomyces; species Streptomyces sp. NPDC048192. The sequence goes on along the minus strand of NZ_JBIDAL010000027.1, from coordinate 36,597 downwards.
GTGTACGCGTCAGCGCGGGTGCCGTACATCGGCACCGCCTTCCCCGGCCGCCCCTTCGAGCTGACCCTGCGCACCGGCGCGCGCACCCCCGTGACCGGGGACGCGAGGCTGACCGTCACCACCGCCGACCCCGCCGCAGCGGGCGAGACGCTGTGGCTCCAGCACGTGTCCCTCTTCCCGCCCACCTACAACAACCGCCCCAACGGCCTGCGCATCGACCTGATGGAGAAACTGGTCGCGCTGAAGCCGAAGTTCCTGCGCCTGCCCGGCGGGAACTACCTCGAGGGCAACACGATCGCGACCCGGTTCGACTGGAAGAACACCATCGGCCCGGTGTGGGAACGCCCCGGCCACATGGACGACGCCTGGGGCTACTGGTCCACGGACGGCCTCGGACTCCTCGAATACCTGCAGTGGGCCGAGGACATGCACGCCCAGCCGGTCCTCGCCGTGTACGCCGGCTACTCCCTCAAGGGGGAACACGTCACCGGGGACGCGCTGAAGCCGTTCGTCCAGGACGCGCTGGACGAGATCGAGTACGTCACCGGTCCGGTCACCAGCACCTGGGGCGCACGGCGTGCCGCCGGCGGACACCCGGAGCCATTCCCGCTCCGGTTCGTGGAGATCGGCAACGAGGACTGGTTCGACGCCTCGGGGTCGTACGACGAGCGGTTCGCGGCCTTCCACGACGCGATCAAGGCGAAGTACCCGCATCTGAAGCTGATCGCCACGACACCGGTGACGAGCCGCACACCGGACCTGATCGACGAGCACTACTACCTCGCGCCGTCCGCCGCGCAGGCCTCCACCCACAAGTACGACAACCGGGACCGCGGTTCGACGAAGGTCTTCGTCGGCGAGTGGGCCGCCCAGGAGGGCCGTCCCACGCCCGACCTCAACGCGGCGCTCGGCGACGCCGCCTGGCTGGCCGGGCTGATCCGCAACTCCGACCAGGTCCTCATGGAGTGCTACGCGCCGCTGTTCTCGCACGTCAAGAACAACGTCTGGGCCACCAACCTGATCGCCTACGACAACCTCACCAGCTATGTGTCGCCCAGCTACTGGGCGCAGCACATGCTGACGAGCAGACTCGGCGACACGGTGCTGCCGGCCACCGCACGGGCGCTGCCCGGCCTCGCCACCGTGGCCACCCGCTCCGGAAACCGCCTCTACCTCACGGTCGTCAACTGCGGGACGGAGAAGCTGAGCGTGCCGGTCGAGCTGAAGGGGCTGGCCAAGGGCGTCAGGAGCCAGGCCACCGCGACGGTGCTGACCGGCCCCGCGCGCACCACCACCAACACGCTGACCGCGCCCGACACGCTGGTGCCCAGGACGACGACCGTGACCGGCGCGGCGGCGTCCTTCACCAGCATCGTGCCGCCGCTCTCGGTCACCGTACTGGAACTCGTCCTGACCTGACCGGCCACCGCCCGGCGCCCCGGCACGGCAGCGAGGGCCTCGGCCTCTGGGCCGCGGTCCTCGCTCGCGCGGACGGGACGCCGGGTCCCGCGGCAGCGGGGGAGGGGGAGCGGGCCGGCGGAAACCCTGTGGAAGCGGTGTCGGTGGTGACGCTTATGCTGCACCGAACGATCACGCGGAACCTGGGGAGGGCGCGGCATGTTCGGCAAGCTGTTCGGCAGGGGCGGGGACAGACCGGCGGCGGATCCGCACGCCCTGCCCGTCCCGCGCGCCGCGAAGAACGGGATGTACACGCTGCACGCGCTCGGCGACGCGCGGGTGCTGGCGCTGGTGGAGGCGGCGGGCAGCGGCGACTGGCCTGCGGTCAGGGCGGCGCTGGCCCCCTTCGACCTCGGCCGCGACCATCAGGTCCTCGCTGAACTGGCCGACCTGGACGGTGTGCAGGACTGGATCGGCCGGGCCGTCGAGGACGACAAGGAGAACCGGCCGACGGCCCTGCTGATATCCGGGGCGCGCCACATCGCCTGGGGCTGGGAGGCCCGCACCTCCGCGCGTGCCGTGGACGTCACCCAGGAGCAGTGGCGGATCTTCCACGAGCGGCTCCGCATCGCCGAGGAACAGCTCTTCGAGGCCGCCGAGGCGCGACCGGACTGGATCACGCCGTGGCGCCGCCTGCTGACCTCCGCCCGCGGCATGTCGCTGGGCCCCGCCGTCAGCGAGACCCGGCTCGACGCCGCCCTGCGCCGCGACCCGCTGGACCTGGAGACCCACATCGAGTGGGTGTCGCAGCTGCAGCCCCGCTGGGGCGGCGAGCCGGGCCAGGCCCTGGCGTTCGCCCGCGAAGCGTTCACCCGGGCGCCCGAGGGCCACCGCCTCGGCTGTGTGATCGCCATGGCGCACATCGAGGACTGGGTGGAGTCGGACAGCAAGGACTGCCTCGACCGGCCCGAGATCCAGGCCGAGTTGGCACAGGCGGCCCGGCACAGCATCCTCCACCCCGCCTACGAGCGCCGCCCGGGCTGGCAGCAGGACTTCAACGTGTTCGCCATGGCGCTGGGCCTGTCCGCCGAGAGCGTCGTGGCCCCGCGTGTCTTCCACGAGCTGGGCGGCGCCTACACCCCTTGGCCATGGAAGTACATGGCGCAGCCGGAGAAGATGTACGCCCGCTTCCGGCGCACCGCCTGACCCCGCCACCCCGACCGTCACGATCAACACCCCGGACTGCCCGATGACTCTGCCCGTCACACCGCCCGGCCCGGCCGGCGCCGACCGCACCTTCCAGGTGGACCTGCGCGGCCTCGTCGACCTCCTGTCCCACCACCTCTACTCCAGCCCCCGCGTCTACCTGCGCGAACTGATGCAGAACGCGGTGGACGCGCTGACCGCCCGGCACGGCGTCGAACCCGCCGCCCCCGCCGGCGCCTTCGGCATCCGCCTGTACGCCGACGGTTCGGTCGTACGCGTCGAGGACGACGGCGTCGGCCTCACCGAGGCCGACGTGCACACCTTCCTCGCCACGATCGGCCGCAGCAGCAAGCGCGCCGACCAGATCGCCGAACAGCGCGGCGACTTCATTGGCCAGTTCGGCATCGGCCTGCTCTCCTGCTTCCTGGTCGCGGACGAGATCCACGTCCTCAGCCGCTCCGCCCGCACCCCCGACGCACCCGCCGTGGAGTGGCGCGGACGCGGCGACGGCAGCTACACCGTGCGCACCCTGCCCGCCTCCGCCCGCCCCCGGCCCGGCACCACCGTCACCCTGACCCCGCGCGCCGACGCCGGCGAGTGGACCCGGCCCGCCCAGGTGCAGGCGCTGGCCCGCCACTTCGGCTCCCTGCTGCGCCACCCGGTGACCTTCGATGACGGCACCGGTGGTCCCGGCGCGCCCGTCAACCCCGAGCCCGCACCCTGGGCGCGCACGTACCCCACGCCGGGCGCACGCTCCCGCGCGCTCGCCGCGTACGGCGAGGAGGTCTTCGACTTCACGCCGCTGGACACCATCGAGCTGGACCTGCCGGCCGTGGGCCTGAAGGGCATCGCGTGCGTGCTGCCCGAGGCGGTGCCGGCCGGACGCCGCCACGGCCACCGCGTGCACGTCAAGGGCATGCTGCTGTCCGAGCAGGCCGCGGAGATCCTGCCCGAGTGGGCGTTCTTCGTCCGCTGCGTCGTCGACGCCGAGAGCCTGCGCCCGACGGCGTCCCGCGAGTCCCTGTACGAGGACGACACCCTCGCCGCCGTACGCGACGCACTCGCCGAACGGCTGCGCGCGTGGATCGCCCGCACCGCCGCCAGCGACCCGGACCTCCTCGGCCGCTTCCTCCAGGCCCACCACCTGGCCGTGAAGTCGCTGGCCGTGCACGACGACGAGATCCTGCGGATGCTGCTGCCCTGGCTGCCGTTCGAGACCACCGACGGACACGCCACCCTGGACGAGTTCGCCCGCACCCACCGCACCGTGCTCGTGACCTCCAGCGTGGAGGAGTTCCGGCAGATCGCGGCGATCGCCTCGGCCGCCGGACTCGGCGTCGTCAACGGCGGCTACACCTACGACCGCGAACTGGTCCACCGGCTGCCGGAGATCAGGCCGGAGGTGAGCGTCGCCGACCTCGACCCGGCCACCCTCACCGCCCACCTCGACCCCGTCGACCGGGAGACGGAACTGGCCGCCGCGGCCTACCTCACCCTGGCCCGCGACGCGCTCGCCGTCTTCGACTGCGACGTCGCGCTGCGCACCTTCCAGCCCGCCTCCGCCCCCGCCCTGCTCCTCGACAGCCGCGAGGCCCGGCACGAGCGCACCCGCTCCCGGCTCGCCCGCGAGCAGCAGGGCGGTGTGTGGGGCGACATCCTCGGCCACCTGCGCCAGGAGGCCCCGCGCGCCCAGCTGATCCTCAACCAGCTCAACCCGCTGGTCCGCAGCGCCGTCACCATCGACGAACCCGAACTGGCCCGCACCAGCGCCGAAGCCCTCTACGGGCAGGCCGCGATGCTGTCCCGGCGCCCGCTCAGGCCCGCCGAGTCCAGCCTGATCAACCGCTCCTTCCTCGACCTTCTCGCCCACGCCCTCCGCAAGGACAGCTGACGATGCCGACCGCGCCCCAGACCATCGACGAGCTGTACCAGGCGCTCCAGGAGAACGACCGGCGCCCCTACGGCCGCACCCGCACCGTCACCGCGGAGGAACTGGCCGAGGCGGCCGAGCAGTTCGCCGAGCCCCTGCCGCTCGTCCACGCGCTCCTCGAACTGCAGGAGGCGTACACCTACGGCTCCGAACCCCGCAAGTCGCCCGTCGTCTTCGCCCGCCTGCTCACCCTCTTCGACGAGCAGCCCGACGTCTTCGACGAGCGCCTGCGCCACTCGCTGTTCTGGCGGTTCAAGTGGGTGGCGAACGCCCTGCGCCAGCTGCCCGAGATACCGCTGGCCAGCCTGCGCCAGTGGCTGACGGAGATGCGCGACCGGTACGAGAAGGCCGGCCTCGGGCTGCAGCCGTACTACGGGCAGGCCTACCAGCTCGCCGCCCACGTCGGCGAGGACACCACCCGCGCCTACGAGCTGTGGGCGGGCCGCGCCCGCACCCGGCTCAGCGACTGCGAGGCCTGCGAGACCTGCGAACGCGCCCTCTACCACCTCGCGGCGGGCGACGACGAGCGGGCCCTCGCCACCTGGGAGCCCGTCCTGGCCGGGAAGGAGTCCTGCCGGGAGGAGCCCGCCCGGTCCGTCTCCTACGCGCTGCTGCCCCTGCTGCGCACCGGCCACGCCGACCGGGCCCGCGCACTGCACCTCGCCGGCTACCGCGCCTGCCGCCGCGACCCCTCGATGTCCGGGGAGGTCGGCCGGCACCTGGAGTTCTGCGCGCTGACCGGCAACGAGGCACGCGGCCTGGAACTGCTCGCCGAGAACCGGACCCTGTTCGACGAGGTCGACTCGCCGCTGGACCAGCTCGGCTTCCTCACCGGCGTCGAGGTCCTGCTGAACCGCGTCGAACTCCTCGGCCACGGCGACCTGCCCGCCGCCGGATACGCGGGCCGCACCTGGACGGTGACCGCGCTGCGCGCCGAGGTGCGCCGCCGTGCCGACGACCTCGCCGCCCGCTTCGACGCGCGCAACGGCACCACGGCCCACACCGACCGGCGCAGGGCCCGCCTGGAGCGCGCCCCCCTCCTGGACGCGCTCGAACTGACCCTGCGCACCCGCGCCCTCGACGACGTGGCCCCCGCCGCCCCGGCCGCCGCACCCGCCACCCGCACCGCCGAGGACCTCCCCGCATCGCTGCCCGAACTCATCCTGCGCGCACGGGAACTGGACGAGCAGGGACACCCGGACGCGGCGGCCTGCTGGGCCCGGCTGCGCACCCTCGTCGCCGCCCCCGGCTACGCCCACCCCGACGACCCGGCCGTCGGGCCCCTCGCGCGGCTGCGCGCCGACCTGCTCGCCGACGAGGCGAGCCGGGAGGGCGACAAGGACCGCTTCGAGGCATCCGCCGCCCTGTACGAGGAGGCCGCGCGCCTGTACGACGAGGCGGCGGCGCCGGAACACGCGGTGGTCGCCCGCGGCTGCGCCCTGCTCCAGGCAGCCCAGGCCGCCGAGCCGGCCGGCGACGGCGAGGCGCAGGCCGCCGCGCTGACCGACGCCCACACGCGCCTCGTCCGGCTGCACGAGGAGGCGCCCGGCCTCGCCCCGTACCAGGAGGCCCGGCTGCTGCGGCTGCGGGCGACCGCGCTGGGCCTGCGGCTGCAGGTGTCGGGCGACAAGGAGTACGGCGCGCCGGTCTTCGCCGAGGTGGACCTGCTGCTCGACTTCGCCACCCGGCACGGCATCGCCGGGCAGGTCTCCGGCGCCCTGCTGCTGCGGGCCGGCACCCACGCCCTGGCCGGCGACCTGCCCGCCGCGGCCGCGGAGACCGACGCCCTCCTCGACCGGCTGAAGGCACACGGACCCGCCTGGCACCTGCCCCGTACGCTCGGACTGCGCGCCCGCATCCGGCTCGGCCTGCGGGACGCGCAGGCCGCGCACGCGGACCTCACTGAAAGCCTGCGCCTGGCCGCCGAATGGCCGTCCGACACGGCCGACACCGCCCGCCTCCACGGCGACCTGGCCCAGACCTGCATGTACCTGGGCCGCCCCGACGAGGCGCTGCGGCACCTGACGCGCTCCGCGGAGCTCGACCTTCGCCGCGGCAGCCGCACGGACGCGTTCTGCACCTACAGCAACGCGGCCCGGCTCAGCCTGGATCTCGGCCGCGTCGAGGACTGCATCGCGCTGCTCGACTCCCTCCTGGCCGAACCGGACGTCGCCGCCGGAGAGCTGGACGACCGGCTCGTCGCCCAGCTGCGCCTGACCCGCGCCCGCGCCCTGCACGCCGGCGAGGACCTCAAGGCGGCCACGGCGGAGTTCGCCGCCCTCGCGGCCGAGTCGGCCGGCTGGGACGACGACCCCGGCAGCCACGCCATGATCGCCGCGGAGACCGCCGTACTCCTCGGCGAGTCCGGCGAGTTCGGCCGGGCCCGCGAGGCCGCCGACCAGGCCCTCGCCGCCCACGCCAAGGCCCCGCGCTACGAGCAGCTCAGCAACTGCCTGCGCGAACTCGCCCGTCTCCAGGCCCAGCAGCAGGGCTCCGAGGGCCTGCCGGGCGCCCTCGCCTTCCTCGCCGACGCCGGCCGGGTCGCCGACGAGGCGCGCGCCGCGGAATACGAGGCCCGCGGCCGGTCCCTGGACCCCGCCCTCGCCTACGAACACGGACGGGTCAACGCCTACGCCGGTGAGTACGAGACCGCCCTGACCGCCCTGGAGAAGGCTCTCACCCTGCTCGGCGAGCCCGGCCCCGACGCGGACCAGGCCGGCGAGTGGGCCGAGTGCGTCCGTCTCACGGCCGCCGTGGAGGGCATCTACCTGGAACGCCCCGCCCCGGCCCTGACCCGCCTGGACGCGGCGGTCTCCCGCCTCACGACGCTGGGCCACACCGAGGAGGCCGGACCGCTGACCTCGCTGGCGGCCCGTCTGCGCGACGAGGCGTGAGGCGGCGCACGCACCCGCCGGGGCACGCCCCGGCACCGGAACGAAGGGCCCCTGCGCACAGGGGCCCTTCGTCGTGTGCGGCTGTCAGCTCATCGTGAAGGAGTCCAGGCTGAACAGGTCGCCGCTGCCGCCCTTGAAGACGAAGTACAGCTTGTGCGTCCCGCCCGGGTCGGTCACCGGTGCGCTGACCGTCGTGAAGGCGCCGGAGGTGTCGCCGACCGTCGCCGTGCCCGCCAGCGGGCCGTCGGGGGCGTCGGTGCGGACCTCGATGGTGCCGCCGGCGCCGTTGGACGCCACCCGGAAGTCGATCTTGCTGACACCCTGGAGGTCGTACGGGTCGAACTCGATCCAGTCACCGTTGCCGATCGACGTGACCGCCTCGCCGCCCTGGGCGCCGGCGACGGAGGTCGTCTGCACACCGGACTGCGTGCGGTAGAACTCCGCCTGCCGGCCCTTGGGCATCAGGATGATCTGCGTCGTGCCGGTGAGGTCGGGGACCCCGGCGGTCGGGGAGCTGTCGGTGTAGCTCGCCGAGAAGATGCCGTAGAAGTCGTCGGAATCCGTGTGGCCCGCCGTGGTCATGGTGAACGTCCCGCTGCACCCCGTGGCCTGCGAGAGGTTGTGGGCGTGCATGTCGTGGCCGAGCGAGTAGCCGACCTGGACCTTGGAGCAGTCCACCGGGGTGCCGTCCGGGTCGGTCGCGTCGATCTTCCACGCGACCTGGTCCCCGTCCTTGAACGTCAGCCCGTTCGGGGGCTCGGAGAACTTCAGCACCGGCGCGGAGTTGCCCACCGTGACCAGGATGGCGGCGACGCCCGTCCGGCCGCTCGGGTCGCTGACCGTGAGCTTGGCGTGGTACTGCCCGTTCGCGGAGTAGGTGAACGAGGGGCTGGCGCTCGTGGAGTCGGTCGTGCCGTCGTTGTCGAAGTCCCACGCGTAGGTGAGGGCGTCGTTCTCGGGGTCGGTCGAGCCCGTGCCGTCGAACTTCACCGTCAGCGGGTTCTTGCCCGACGTGGTGTCCGTCTTGATCACCGCGGTCGGTGCCTTGTTGCCCGGCGAGTACTCGATCTTGTAGAGCCCGGCGTCCAGGGAACCGCCGAACCAGGCGCTGCCGTAGTCGAGCACGTACAGCGAGCCGTCGGGACCGAACTCGGTGTCGATGGGCTCGACCAGGCGGGCCCAGTCGTTGCCGCCGGTCAGCGTGTCGATCGACTGGATCTTTCCGCTGGCGTCCGAGGTGATCGGCTTGATCCAGTGGGCGCCGAACTCGTAGGCGAAGAACTTCCCGTCATAGCTCTGGGGGAACTTGACCGCGGACTTCAGCCCCGGGTCGTAGTCGTAGACGGGGCCGCCCATCGGCGCGCCCTCGCCGCCGAGCTGGGGGAACAGCGGGTTGCCCGCGTAGTGGTTCCAGATCCAGGCCGGCTGGGCCGGGGGCAGGTTCTTCAGACCGGTGTTCAGCGGTGCGTCGTTCACCGGGTGGGCGCAGTCGAAGGGCTGCCCGGACTCCCTGGTGGCGAAGTCGTACTGGACGTACGGGGTGTTGTTCCCGATGCAGTACGGCCAGCCGAAGAAGCCGGGCTTGGTGATCCGGTTGAACTCGACGGTGTTCTCCGGCCCGCGCTTGGGGTTCGCGGTGCTGGCGTCCGGCCCGTAGTCGGCCAGGTAGATCACGCCGGTCTTCTGGTCGACGCTGAACCGGAAGGGGTTGCGGAAGCCCATCGCGTAGATTTCGGGACGGGTCTTGGCGGTGCCCTTCGGGAACAGGTTGCCGTCCGGGATCGTGTAGGTGCCGTTGTCGTGCACCTTGATCCGCAGCAGCTTGCCGCGCAGGTCGTTGGTGTTGGCCGTGGAACGCTCGTTGTCGAAGACGGGGTTGCGGCCCGGGCGCCGGTCGATGGGGGCGTAGCCGTCGGACTCGAACGGGTTGGAGTCGTCGCCGGTGCTCAGCAGCAGGTTGCCGTCGCCGTCGAAGTGCATGTCGCCGGCGACATGGCAGCACTGCCCGCGGTCGGTGTCGACGCGCAGGATCTTCTTCTCGCTGGACAGGTCCAGCTTGCCGTCGGTGAAGGTGAACCGGGACAGCTGGTTGTAGCCCTTGTACGGCGCGAAGTCGGCGGCCGTCCCGTTCTCCGGGGCGTCGGTCATGGGGGTGTCGAGCCGCGGCGCGTAGTACGCGTACACCCAGTGGTTCTTGGCGAAGTGCGGGTCGAGCGCGATGGTCTGCAACCCGTCCTCGTCATGGGTGTACACCGACAGCTTCGCCGCCACGTCGGTGAGCCCGTCGAGGGTCGTGTGGTAGACGGTGCCGTCGCGGGAGCTGTGCAGTGCGCTGCCGTCGGGCAGCACCGCGAGCCCCATCGGCTCGCCCACCTGCTCCGGTCCCTTGGCCAGTGTGACCTGCTGGAAGTCGGACGTCGCCGCGGCGGAGGCGGCCGCTGCCGTTCTGTCCGGTGCCTGGGTGCGCGCATGCGCGGACGTCACTCCGGCCACCGCGACCCCCACGCCGAGCATGGTGCTCAGCGTGGCGGTGAGTAGCCGGCTCACTGGTGTACGCACGTACTGCCTGCCTCTCTTGGGGCGCTGCGAATGGACATCGGCGCGAGCGGTCGCGTCGCGCGGGGCCGGCCGGACCCGGACGCCCGGGCCGGCGGGAGCCGGTCGATCGGTCGATCGGTCGAGGGGGCGAGCGGGCGGGTGGCCGTGGGAGGAAGAGAGGGCTCGCAGGGGTTCGCGGCCCCCTGGTGAAGCGTCATGAGCGTGGCTCCATGACCATGGCCCGTCAAGGAGGTACTGCTCGGTAGCAGCGTTTTGCGCCCTGAAGTGGACACATCTTTTGCTCATCTGGTGAAAAGTGACGCCGGTCTGTGCTCAACTATCGACGACTTCAGGCGTTCATCGTCCTCCAGAGACGCTCGTGACTCCGGTCGCCCCGCACCCCGTCAGGCCGACCGCCCGATCCGCCCGACCGCCCGGACGCCCCGGCCGATGAACGCCCCGCACCACCACGCCGCCCGGACGCCGGGCGGGGCGGCTCCCCTTGACGGCCCCTCGCCGCAGCCCACCGCGGCCGGGTGCTTCCCAACGAAGGAGTGATGATGGGTCAGTTCGCCCATGACTTCGACCGCAGAGGCTTCCTGCGTGCGGCAGCCGCAGGCACGGTGGCCATCGGCGCGGCCACCCTCGCCGGCGCGGCCCCCGCCGCCGCCCGGACGACCGCCCCGGACGCCCCGCCCAACGGCGCCGCCCTGAGCATCCCCAAGGACGCCATCGGCATCCAGCTCTACAGCGTCCGCGACAAGGTCTACCAACTCGGCTTCCGCGTCGTCTTCGAGGAACTGTCGCGGATGGGCTTCAAGGAGGTCGAGTTCGCCGGCTACACGCAGGACCCCGCCATCCTCGGCCGGCAGATCACCGTCCGGGAGATCCGCACGCTGCTCGACGACAACGGCCTGCGGGCCATCGGCAGCCACATCGGCATCGGCAGCTTCCGCAGCAACCTGCAGCAGGAGCTCGACAACGCCGAGATCCTCGGCATGCCGAACATCGGCACCCCGAACGCCCCCTCGGACACCCCGACGGTCGCCGGGTACCAGGCGGCCGCCGAGGAGTTCAACCGCTGGGGCGCGGCCGCGTCGGCACGCGGACTCAAGCTCTACCAGCACAACCACTGGTCCGAGTTCGCCTTCGCCGCGGACCAGCCCGCGGTGCGCCTGTACGACGTGTTCCTGCAGAACACCGACCCCGCCCACGTGTACCTCGAGATGGACGTGTACTGGGCCTTCGTCGGCCAGTTCCGCTACCCGGGCTTCGACCCCGCCGCGTACGTGCGCAACCACCCCTACCGCTACACGCTGTTCCACATGAAGGACGGCACGTCCGACGCCAACGCCGACGACGGTTACGACATGACCGAGTTCGGCGCCGGCGACATGCCCTACCAGCGCTTCATCCACGCGATCGGGCCGTTCGGCAACCACCACGGCATCTGGGAGCAGGACACCGCCCCCGACACCCGGCCCAACCCGCCCGGCTCGTTCGGCGCCGCCCAGCGCAGCTACACGGCGCTCGCCGACCTGCTCTCCTGACCCACCGACACATCCGCGCCCTGCCGCAGCCGGAAGGCTCGGCAGGGCGCGGACGCGTGTGGTGCGGGAATGCGGGGAACCGGGGGCGGGTTCAGATCAGGCCGCGCCGTGCGGCCCAGGCGACGGCCTCGATGACGCTGCTGACGCCTATCTTGTCGCACACGCCTCGGTAACGTCGCCGCACGGTGCGGGGGCAGACGTGGAGCCGCCGGGCGACGGACTCGACCGGCAGGCCGGTCGCCAGAAGCGACAGCAGGTGCACCTCGTCGCTGCGCAGACAGGGGTTGCCGGCCTGGGGCCGCCGGTCCGTCTCGTGGCTGAGCATGGACACTTTCGTCCTCCTTCGCCAGTGCGGCCGGCAGGGAACGCGGGGAAGGCCGCCGCCCGGAGAGGTGGCCAGAACCCGTGATCGACCGCGGGTCGTCAATCGCTGTCACGTTTCAACTAGCTTGGGTAACTGATCGCATGCGCAGGGTCAAGAGTGGCGCCGCCGCATCGATGGGGCCTGCGTGAAAGGTTTCATCCCGGTCCGCGCGGAGCCGGGCCCGGGGCCGCCGCCCCGAGCCCGGCAGGAACCGCTCCTTACGACAGGTCCCGTACCCGGATGTTGCGGAACTCGATCAGGTCGTCGTCACTGTGGTTCTGCAGCCCCACGTAGCCGCGGACGAACTGACGCAGGTCCGTGGGCGGATCGCCCGCCCGCGACGACGACTTGCCGGGCGTGTTGTCGAACTCGTTGATCACCACGCCGTTGCGGATGATCGTGTAGTGCTGCCCGACGACCCGGATCTCGTAGTCGTTCCACTGGTTCTTCGCGGTGACCCTCGCATGGTCCAGGTCGACCGGATCGAAGTTGTACACCGAGCCGGTCTTCTGGGGTTCGCCGGTGCCACCGTCGTAGATCTGGATCTCGTTGCCGCAGTAGATCGCCACCCACTCCGGAGCGGTGCGCGCCGATCCCGTCGTACTGCAGCCCTCGGGCCGCTGGTCCAGCGGCGTCCGCGGGTCGGGGAACCGCACGAACACACCGCTGTTGGCCCGGTGGCCGTCGGGAGCGACGTCCCGGAACTGCAGCCGGATCGAGTAGTCCGCGAACTGCTGCTTGCTGTACCACAGCATGCCCATGCCGCCGGAACTGCGCAGGGTGCCGTCCGGCTGGACCGAGAACCGGCCCGCGCCCGCCTGGCTCCAGCCGGCGAGGTCGGCCGCCGATCCGTCGAAGAGGGACGTGTACCCGGGTGTCTTGCCGATGGGCGACTTGGCGCCCTCCTTGCTGAGCGTCGCCGCCTCGTGGTTGTCGATGACACCGTCCTTGCGGAACTGGTCCACCAGGGCGTTGAGACTGCTGACGAAGGCGCCGTGGCTGGGCCAGGCGGCCTCGTCGTCGATCAGGTCGTTGATCGTGCAGCCGCCGCCGGCCTTGTGGTTGGCCACACCGGTGTCGCTGTCGAGCAGCCAGACCGTGGAGCGGGCGTCGGGCGCCGTGCAGCCCGCCGTCACGTCGATCTTCCCGGTGGCGTGCTCGCCGTTGGCGTACGTCACCTTCAAGGTGGCGTGGTAGGTGCCGTAAGAGGCGTACGTGTGCGTCGGATTGGCCTCGTGCGAGGGGTTGCTGCCGTCACCGAAGTCCCACTCCCAGGCGACACCGCCCGCCTTCGCCGCCGAGAACTGGATCGTGCGCGGCTTGCTCTGCGCGACCGCGCGGCCCGAGGCGTCGCTCGGGTTCGGGGTGGCCGGGCCGCCGTGGTAGGTGACGCGGACCAGCTTCTGGTTCGGGTCCAGGCTGAAGAAGCCGCCGGCGTAGTCCAGCATGTACAGCGCGCCGTCCGGGCCGAACTTGGCGTCCATCCAGCTCTGGATCTTGGTGTCACCGGTGCCGCCGGGGAGGATCTGCCGCAGGTCCTCGCCGAACTGCGGCTGGGACTGGTTCTTCACGTCGTCCGGGGTGACGGTGACCGCGACGCGGTTGCCGGCGTTGGACTCGTCACCGATGAACCACTTGTCGTCCCAGTACGCGGGCCAGGCGACACCGCTGTTCGTGTCGACCTCCGAGCGGTGGTAGGTCGGGCCGTCCATGACGGCCTGGCCGCCGCCCTTGAGGTAGGGCTCGGTGTACTTCTCGTCGCTCTGCACGTACGTGGGCAGCCCGCTGCCGTCACCGCGCTTGGGGTAGACCACGCCGCCGCCCTGCGGCGAGTACCAGATCATGTTGCTGCGGACCGGCGGCAGGTCCACCAGTCCGGTGTTGCGGGGCGAGGTGTTCCTCGGGTGGTCGCAGTCGTACCAGCCGGTCAGCACGCTCGCGTCGGTGTTGCTGCGGTCGCGGTACGGCTGCTTGTTTCCCATGCAGTACGGCCAGCCCTGGTTGCCCGCGGAGGTGATGACGGTCGCGGTCTCGTACTTGGCCGGGCCGAGCTCAGGGTCGGGTGTCGGCGCGTCGGGGCCGACCCAGGCCGCGGTCAGCCAGTGGTGGGTCTTGTCCCAGGCGATCCGGGCGATGTTGCGGACGCCCATGACGTAGATCTCGGGACGGGTCTTGCCGCCGCCCTCCTCGTCGCCGGTGAACAGGTTGCCCTTGGGGACGGTGTACGTGCCGTCGGGCTCGGGGTGGATCCGCAGGATCTTGCCGTTGAGGTCGTTGGTGTTGCCGGCCGTACGGCGGGCGTCCTGGAAGGACAGGCCCTTGTAGTCCTTGGTCCAGTTGTTCCCGGAGTAGCCCGCCCCGGCTCCCTGCGAGGAGTTGTCGTCGCCGACGCCGACGTAGAGGTTGCCCTCGTCGTCGAACGTCATGCCGCCGCCGGTGTGGCAGCAGCTGTGGATCTGGGCGGTCCAGTGCAGCAGGTCCTTGCGGCTGCTCTTGTCGATCGACTGGTCCTTGAAGTCGTAGGTCAGCCGCGAGACGGTGCGCTGGCCCGTCTGCTTGTCCCGGTCGACGGACTCGTGCGGCATCCAGTAGACGTAGATCCAGCCGTTCTGCTCGAACTTCGGGTCGAGTGTGATGCCGACCAGACCCTCCTCGTTCTTGACCAGTTCGTCGCCGCTGCCCCGGTTGCCCATCACGTCGAGCGTGGTCAGCAGCTTGACCTTCTTTGTCCTGGGGTCCCACTGGTGGATGGTGCCGCAGCCCAGGCCCACCTTGGGGTCGTTCCAGTCGGGGATCGGTCCGCTCGGGCAGGCCGCCTTGCCGATGTAGAAGACCTTGCCGTCGGGGGCGATCGTCAGGCCGTGCGGCTCACCGATCTGGTCGAGCTGTCCCTGCTGGTTCTTGCCCGTGAGCCGTTCCACCGAGTAGTTCGAGGCGATGGTCGCCTGGCAGTCGCCGCGGACCATGCCGGTCGTCCACTCGATGGCGCCGAGCAGATGGCTCCGGAACCTGGTGTCCGAGGTGTAGCTGTCCTCGGTGCGGCCCATGCCGGTGTAGAAGGACCGGCCGCCGTCGTAGTCCCGGCACCAGGAGACCGGGTGGAAGGCGCCGTTGCCCGCCGGTCCCGCGTCGTAGGAGTTCTCCTCGACCTGGGCGACCGTCTGGACCTTGCCGTTCGGGTTCGGGTCCCAGTTCATCCACTGGTCGGACCGGGTCCACTTCAGCGGCAGGCCCTTGGTCGCCGGGTGCTGACGGTCGGTCACGTCCACGACGGCCTGCTGCACCTTGGTCTCCGGTGCGGGCGCCGGGTCGGCGCCGAACAGCCGCAGCTCGGCCAACTGGGTCAGCGGCTCACCGGAGTTGGCGGTGATGTCCAGCCGGTAGTACGGGTAGGCCGTGGTGTTGGAGAACGTGTACTGCCTGGTCTGGAAGCGGTCCGGGAAGTTCTGGCCGGTCCGGGTGTCCAGCGTCTTCCAGTCCTTCCCGTCCTGGGAGCCCTGCAGCGTCCAGTCCTTGGGGTCCCGGCCCGGGTAGTCGTTGGCCGACGTCAGCGCGTACTGGGCCACCGCGACCGCGTGGTCCATCTTCGCCGTCACCCACGCGGTGTTCTGGTGCGCCAGCCACTTGGTGGTGCTGCTGCCGTCGAAGAGCTTGGCCTTCGTCTCGTTCGGCGGGTTGTCGTCGCTGGCCGTGACGTCCGCGACCTTCTCGGAGGCGGGCAGGCTGGCGGCCGGACGCGTGCCGATCAGACCGGTGAACCAGTCGGATCCGGCGTCCGCGCGCGCGGCGTCGTGGACGCCGACGAAGCCGCCACCGCCCTTGACGTAGGCCTGGAACGCGGACTCCTCGTCGGAGGTCAGGGACACCCCCTTGGCCGACAGGAAGACCACGCCGCGGTAGCGGGCCAGGCGGTCGGGGGTGAAGACGGACGGGTCGTCCGACTCGTCCACGGAGAAGCCGTTCTTCCGGCCCAGTTCCTCCACCGTCGACACGGCGGCCGCGACGGGGTCGTCCTGCTGGTCGGCCGGCCCGTGGAAGACCAGGACGTTCACCGGGGATCCGGCGCCGGCGTCCTGGTCGGGGCTGTTGGCGGACGGTGCCTGCGCCTGTGCCTGCACGGCCGGCAGCGCGGACAGCCCCAGTGCCAGCGCCGAGGCGGACAGCAGGACGACCGCGCGGCGCCAGGCCGGCGCCCGGCGGGGGATCCGGGCGGAGGGCGACGGCGGCGCTCCACTTCGTCGTGACAGGGTGAACCGGTCTCTTCGGCCCATGGTCGCTCCTTGACTCGATCCGGCAACGGAAGACTGGTCAGGGGTGGAGCAGGGCTGCCGCACGGGCCTCGCACGGCAGGTGGAACACGCCCGTCGGACCGTCCGGTCCGGTCAGGTCGGACGGGCGTGGCTTGGGGGCGGGGAAGGGGGACGGGCGCGGGCCGCCCGGTCTACATGGGCATGCCGCCGCCGGGAACCGTGCCGTCGGCCTCGGTCACCAGGAAGACGCCGGACATCCCCATGTCCGAGTGGCTCTGGACGTGGCAGTGGTACATCCAGGCGCCCGCGCCGACGCGTTCCCCGGCGATCACCTGGAACCCGAAGGAGTCCGCGGGTCCGGTGGTCTTCGTGTCGATCACCCGGCTGACGTCCTGCGGGCCTTCGAGGATCCCGGTGCGGTTGTCTACCCAGCGGTGGCCGTGCACGTGGAAGGTGTGGAAGAAGTCGCCGTGGGTGATCACGACGAACTCCACCCGCTCACCGCGGACCGCCCTGAAGGTGGGGGTGGCGGGAGCGACCCTGTTGTTGATGGTCATGTCGTTGAACACGACCGTGAACTGCTTGTCGGGCAGCACATCGCCCTTGCGGCGCACCACCACGGGGCCGTACAGGCCCTTCTTGATCCCGCCGGTGCCGTGCTCGGTGCCCACGTTGTGGTCGTGGTAGTGCCAGTACCCGGCGCTTCCGGCCTCCCAGGTGCCGTCGTGGCGCCGGCCCGGGGCATGGGTGCGCCAGACGTAGGTGCGCCGCTCACCGGGCTGTACGACGCTGTCGTTCATCTTCGTGCCGTCGCTGGCGGTGTCGTAGTCCAGGCCGTGCACATGCAGGCTGGCGGCGACGTCGAGGTTGTTGACCACCTCGATGTTCATCGTGTCGCCCTCGGTCAGCTCGATGAGCGGGCCCGGAATCGTCGCCTGGCCGGGGTGGAGGCCATAGCCCATCTCCCCGTTCGGCAGCTTCTCCATGTACAGCGTCAGGTTGCGGACCTGACCGCCCTTGTCGTCCCCGGCGGGCTTGTCCGAGGGCGCGGCGGCCGCGGTGCCGCCGAGCACCGCGGGGGTGACGGCCGCCGCCACGGCCGAGGCGGCGAACGAACGCCGGGACAAGAGGCGTCTCGCGCCTGCGCCTGAGTCGGTCATCGCTCTCCAATCCGCGACAGGCGTCGGTGCCTGCGGGCGTTTCGTGGTCGTGGAGTACGCCGCACCGGTCGACACGGCATCCGGGCGCGGCGGTGTGCGGTGGTGCGCGGGCGTTCGGCCCCGCGGGGCCGGCACGGGAGTCCTCGGTGGGGCGCCGGTCCGGGGGCCGTACGGCCGGCGGTGCGGTGGTACGGCCGAGACGGGCTCGGCACAGCGAGGCGAACCGCGCCTCGGAACGGCCTCACCGTAACGGCGCTCGGCCAGTTTTTCCAGACTCGGGTCAAAGTTGGTCGTGTTGTGGTCATAGACCTTGGCGGGCCGTCAAAAGACCGCTAGCTTCCCAGCATTGGCGCCATCCGAGAGCGATGGGTGAGCCGCGCACGACAGTTCAGGGCGTCGGTCAGGTGACAGACCGTGCGCCGTCGCAGCCCAGGGACCGAGCCCCGCGCGGCACACGGCCGGACAGACCCCACGACGCGGTCGTCCCGGCGGCTGGTCGTCCACCCGGCGGGACCGCCGGTCCGTACGCGGTACCGCAACGAGCGATGCGCGAAAGGTGCAGCGGTGTTCAGAAGACTGCTTCATGCCCAGACGGATCCGCCCCCCTCCGGACCCGCCCCACGCGGCCGGTCCGGCCTCCACCCGGCCTGGGTGGCGCTGGTGGCCCTCGTGCTCACGGCGTTCTCGCTGGCCGCGCCGGCCGCGTATGCGGCGCTGGCCCCCGACAACTCCGCGGCGACCCAGGTGCTGACGTGGACGGCCGGGGACGGCTACATGGGGTACACGTCCGCCCCGACCACGGCGGTCGCCGGCCCGGCGACGATCGTGTTCGAGAACAGCGCGGCCACCGGCAACACGACGGGGATGCCGCACACGCTGACGTTCGACACCTCCAACCCCGACTACAACACCGACGTCAGCCTCAACATCCAGGCGAGCCCGTCGGACTCCAGCGCGGGACGCCACACCGCGGAGGTCACCCTGACCCCCGGCGTCTACCACTACTACTGCGCGATGCCCGGTCACATGATGTCGGGCGAACTGACCGTCACCGCGGCCCCCGGGGACGACACCACCGCACCGGACACCTCCGCCTCCGTGTCGGGGACCAAGGACGCATCCGGCGACTACGTCGACAGCGCGACCGTGACGCTGTCGGCCTCGGACTCCGGTTCCGGGGTGGACACGATCGAGTACGCCCTCGACGGCGCGGCCTACGCGACCTACACCGACGCGGTGCGGGTGAGCGGAGCCGGCCGGCACACGCTGGCGTACCGGGCCACCGACAAGGCGGGCAACACGTCGGCGGTGAAGTCGGTGTCGTTCACGGTGGTGGCCGCTCCGCCCGAGGACACGACTCCTCCGGAGACGTCGGCGACGGTGTCGGGGACGAAGGACGCCTCCGGTGACTATGTCTCCGGTGCGACCGTGACGGTGACGGCTTCCGACACCGGGTCGGGCGTGGCCGGGATCGAGTACGCGCTCGACGGCGGGGCCTACCGGGACTACACCGCGCCGGTGCTGGTGAGCGATGTGGGCCGGCACACGCTGGCGTACCGGGCGACCGACAAGGCGGGCAACACGTCGGCGGTGAAGTCGGTGTCGTTCACGGTGGTGGCCGCTCCGCCCGAGGACACGACTCCTCCGGAGACGTCGGCGACGGTGTCGGGGACGAAGGACGCCTCCGGTGACTATGTCTCCGGTGCGACCGTGACGGTGACGGCTTCCGACACCGGGTCGGGCGTGGCCGGGATCGAGTACGCGCTCGACGGCGGGGCCTACCGGGACTACACCGCGCCGGTGCTGGTGAGCGATGTGGGCCGGCACACGCTGGCGTACCGGGCCACCGACAAGGCGGGCAACACCTCCGCCGCGCAGACGGTGTCGTTCACGGTGGTCGCCGCGCCGCCGCAGGACACCACTCCGCCCGAGGTGTCGGCCTCCGTCTCCGGCACGAAGGACGCCTCCGGGAACTACGTCGGCGGCGCGACGGTCACGGTGACGGCGTCGGACTCCGGGTCGGGCGTCGCCGCGACCGAGTACTCCCTGGACGGCGGCCCCTACCTGCCGTACTCCGCGCCGGTGGCGGTGGACCGGGCGGGCAGCCACACCTTCCTGTACCGGGCCACCGACAAGGCCGGCAACACGTCCGCGGCCAAGTCGCTGACGCTGACCGTCGTCGACAGCAAGCCGCCCACGAACTGCCCCGAGACGGACGATCGTTCGACGGTGTTCGCCGGCACGCTCGACACGGGCATCCCGAACCGCGTCACGACGAACGGCTGCACGATCAACGAGCTGATCGAGGACCACAGGGCCTGGGCGAGCCACGGCGCGTTCGTCTCGCACGTCGAGAAGCTCGTCGCGGACCTGCGGAACCAGGGCGTCGTCGACCAGCGGGAGGCCGGCGACATCAAGAAGGCCGCCGGCCGCTGCGACGTCGGCAAGGTCCACTCCGCGCACACGGAGCGGTGAACTGACGGCCGCCACAGGCCTGACGGGGCCGGCGCACCGGCCGCAGGCCCCCGCGACCCCGTCAGGTCTTCCCGGCCCACACCAGGCTTTGTCCACTGCGAGATGAAAGTGCATCGGAATGCTGCACAAGTTCTTTCGGGCTCAGCAGGACGGTGCTACGGTCCTTTTGAAAGTCGCGCCCCAACCTGCCGGGCGTGCCCAGGACTTCGGCGACGACGGGAGGGGCGGCGTGAGGCGTATGACGGCTCGACCGGCCAATGTCCACCAGGCCGGGCTGCTCCGCCTGCTGCGCGACCTCGGCCCGCAGTCCCGGGTCGCCCTCGGCGACCGGGTCGAGCTGTCACGCTCCAAGCTCGCGGTGGAGATCGACCGGCTGCTGGAGACCGGCCTCGTCGTCCAGGACGGTCTCGCCGCCTCCCGCGGCGGCCGCCGCTCGCACAACGTCCGGATCGCCCCCTCCCTGCGCTTCCTCGGCGTGGACATCGGCGCCACCTCGGTGGACGTCGCCGTCACCAACGCGGAGCTGGAGGTCCTCGGCCACCTGGCCGAGCCGCTGGACGTGCGCGACGGCCCGGTGGCCGTGTTCGAGCGGGTGCTCGCCCTCGCCGCCAAGCTGCGCGAGGCCGGTCTCG
Source organism: Streptomyces sp. NPDC048192 (assembly GCF_043202415.1). Lineage (NCBI taxonomy): Bacteria > Bacillati > Actinomycetota > Actinomycetes > Kitasatosporales > Streptomycetaceae > Streptomyces > Streptomyces sp. NPDC048192. Next base: position 16,200 of record NZ_JBIDAL010000027.1, on the reverse strand, counting down.
CGGAGCACTTCGACGGCGCCGGGATCGGGGTGCCGGGACCCGTCCGTTTCCCGGAGGGCGTCCCCGTCGCACCGCCGATCATGCCCGGCTGGGACGGCTTCCCCGTCCGCGAGGCGCTCAGCCAGGAACTCGGCTGCCCCGTCCTCGTCGACAACGATGTGAATCTGATGGCCCTGGGCGAGCAGCAGGCCGGGGTCGCCCGGTCCGTACGCGACTTCCTGTGGGTCAAGGTCGGGACCGGCATCGGCTGCGGCATCGTCGTGCGCGGCGAGGTCCACCGGGGTGTCACCGGCAGCGCCGGCGACATCGGGCACATCCAGGTGGACCCGGAAGGGCCGCCGTGCGCCTGTGGCAACATCGGCTGCCTGGAGGCGCACTTCGGCGGCAACGCCCTGGTGCGCGACGCGACCGCGCTCGCCCAGGCCGGCCGCTCGGCCGAGCTGGCCGGGCGGCTGGAGACGGCGGGCCGGCTGACCCCCGAGGACGTGTCGGCGGCCGCCGGCGCAGGAGACGCCGCCGCCCTCGACCTGATCCGCACCGGCGGAAGCCGCGTCGGTCAGGTGATCGCCGGCCTGGTCAGCTTCTTCAACCCCGGCCTCGTCGTCATCGGGGGAGGGCTCACCGGGCTGGGACACACCCTCCTGGCCAGCATCCGCACCCAGGTCTACCGGCAGTCCCTGCCGCTCGCGACCGGCAACCTGCCGATCGTCCTCGGCGAACTCGGCCAGACCGCCGGCGTCGTCGGCGCCACCCGGCTGATCAGCGACCACATCTTCTCACCGGCCTGACGCGCCCCCGCGCGGCCGGAATCCGTTCCCCGCGAACGGACGCGTTCCCGCGTCCGTTGCCCGCGCCCACGAGCATTGGAGCGCCTATGGACAGTCAGCACGGCTCGCCCGCGATCGGGGTGGGCATGGTCGGATACGCCTTCATGGGCCGCACGCACTCGCACGCCTGGCGTACCGCCGCCTGCGCCTTCGATCTGCCCATGCGCCCGGTCATGGCCGCCCTCGCCGGACGCGAGCGAGCAGCCCTGGAAGACGCGGCCCGCCGGCAGGCCTGGGCCGCGACCGAGACCGACTGGCGGGACCTCGTCGCCCGCCCCGACGTACAACTGGTCGACATCTGCACACCCGGTTCCAGCCACGCCGAGATCGCGATCGCGGCGCTGGAGGCCGGCAAGCACGTGCTGTGCGAGAAGCCGCTCGCCAACACCGTCGAGGAGGCGGAGGCGATGGCCGAGGCCGCCGCCGCGGCCGCGCGCCGCGGGGTGCGCTCCATGGTGGGGTTCAGCTACCGGCGCACCCCGGCGCTCGCACTCGCCCGCAGGCTGATCGCCGAGGGCCGTCTCGGCACGCTGCGGCACGTACGGGCGCAGTACCTCCAGGACTGGATCGTGGATCCGGAGTTCCCGCTGGTGTGGCGGCTGCAGCGCGAGCACGCCGGCTCCGGCGCGCTGGGTGACATCGGCGCCCACATCGTCGACCTCGCCCAGTTCCTGGTCGGGGAGCCGCTGTCGGGAGTCTCCGCGCTGACCGAGACCTTCGTCCGCGAACGGCCGCTGCCCACCGCGTCGTCGGGGCTCGCGGCCGTCGCCGACGGGGCTGCGCCGCGCGGACCCGTGACGGTGGACGACGCCGCACTGTTCACCGGCCGGTTCCCCGGGGGTGCCGTCGCCTCCTTCGAGGCCACGCGGTTCGCCGCCGGCCGGAAGAACGCCCTGCGCATCGAGATCAACGGCGACCGCGGCAGCCTCGCCTTCGACCTGGAGCGCCTCAACGAACTGGAGTTCCACGACCACACCGAGCCGGCCGCCACGGCGGGCTTCCGGCGGATCCTCGTCACCGAACCCGACCATCCCTATCTCGAGGGGTGGTGGCCGCCGGGGCACGGACTCGGCTACGACCACACCTTCGTGCACCAGGTGCGCGACCTGCTGCACGCCATCGTCGAGGGTCGGGACCCCGAACCGTCGTTCGCCGACGGACTGCAGGTGCAGCGGGTGCTGGCGGCGGTGGAGCACAGCGCCGCGCACGGCAGCGTCTGGACGCCCGTCGCGCGCACCGAAGCGTCGCGGCAGAACCCGCCGATGCCGTCCGGCGCCGGCGGCCCCGTCGCGGTCGCTCCCTGACCGCACGGAAAGGAGGATTCCCGGGAAATCCCCGGACGGAAAACACGCGACGGCACGGCCGTAAAAGCCGGGGCATATTCCACCGAGTGCTCCGGGAATACCTGCCTGCCTCGGTTCGAGGCGTGCACCCGCGGATGCCTTCTATTCCCATTTCTCGCGGGCAACGGGCAGGCGGGGAGGGGTGTACGGCCTCCTCGGCGGCCAACGCCCAAAAGTGTTACACCCGTTGCCGCATCCGGCCACGATCCGCCCGAACGGTTCGCGGACCCTTTTCAAACCGCGCCACGAGAACTACCTTCCTCTCAGCCCGCAGGGCGACATGGGGCGGCTTGTTCCGGAAAACAGGGAAACCCCCGACCCGGACCACGGAAGTCCGCCCGGAAGGAATGCGCCAAGGATTCACGACGGGCCCCGGCCCGCCCCCGGATCACCTGCCGTCCGCGACACGTCGGGCCCCTCACGAGCCTCCTCGGCGAGGCCGGCCGCGAGGGCAAGGTGACCAGAAGCCGACGAACCGCCTGAGGCCCGGTGCGGGCCGGCGGACACCGCATCAGAGGGAGACCCATGAGTGCCCCGCTGCTCGAGATGCAAGGCGTCGTCAAGGAGTTCCCCGGCGTCCGGGCCCTCGACGGTGTCGACCTCGACGTGGTCGCCGGAGAGGTGCACTGCCTGCTGGGCCAGAACGGCGCCGGCAAGTCGACGCTCATCAAGGTCCTCGCCGGCGCCCACCAGCCCGACGCGGGACACATCGCCTGGGAGGGCGAACCGGTGACCCTGCCGACCCCGACGGCCGCCATGCGCCACGGCATCGCCACCATCTACCAGGAACTCGACCTGGCCGACGGCCTGTCGGTGGCGGAGAACATCTACCTGGGACACGAGCAGTCCCGGCTGGGGTTCACCCGGCGCTCGCGGATGCACGACGCCGCCCGGGGACTGCTGCGCAGACTGGGGCATCCGGAGATCCCGGTCACCCGTGAGGTGGGCGAGCTGTCGGCGGCCGGCAAGCAACTCGTGTCCATGGCGCGCGCCCTCTCGCACGACGCACGGCTGATCATCATGGACGAGCCGTCCGCCGTACTCGCCCACGACGAGGTGGACAACCTCTTCCGCATCATCGGCGACCTCACCGCCGCCGGCGTGGCGGTCGTCTACATCTCCCACCGGATGGAGGAGATCCGCCGGATCGGGGACCGCGTCACCGTCCTGAAGGACGGCCGCACGGTCGCCCGGGGACTGCCCGCGCGCACCACCCCCACCTCCGAGCTGGTCTCGCTGATGACCGGCCGCACCGTCGAGTACGTCTTCCCGCCGCGGCCCGAGAACCCGGGCCCGGACGAGCGGCCGGTGCTGCTGGAGGTCGAACACCTCAGCCGCCCGGGGGAGTTCCACGACGTGTCCTTCACCGTCCGGGCGGGCGAGATCGTCGGGCTCGCGGGCCTGGTCGGCTCCGGCCGCTCGGAGATCCTCGAAACGGTCTACGGAGCCCGCCGGCCGGCCGCAGGGCGCATCCGCGTGGCGGGATCCGCCCTGCGGCCCGGCAGCGTCACCGCCGCCGTCCGGGCGGGCCTCGGGCTCGCCCCGGAGGAGCGCAAGAGCCAGGCGCTGTTCCTGCAGTCCTCCATCGCCCACAACGTGTCCCTGTCCTCGCTGCGCCGGTTCGCCCGCGCCGGGTTCCTCGACTCCCGCGGCGAACTGGCCGCGACCACACAGGCTGTCCGCAGCCTCGACCTGCGGCCCCCCGACCCGACCCGGCCGGTGCGCACCCTCTCCGGCGGCAACCAGCAGAAGGCCGTCGTCGCCCGCTGGCTGCTCAAGGACTGCCGGCTGCTGCTGCTGGACGAGCCCACCCGCGGCGTGGACGTCGGGGCGCGGGCGGAGCTGTACACGCTCATCCGGCGGCTCGCGGACTCGGGAGTCGGTGTGCTCCTCGTCTCCAGCGAGGTGCCCGAGGTCCTCGGCCTCGCCGACCGCGTCCTCGTACTGCGCGAGGGGCGGGTGGTCCGGGAGGCCGCCGCCCCGGACCTCGACGAATCGCATGTGCTCGACCTCGTCATGGAAGGGAGCTCCGCGTGAGCCGGCAGACCAGTCCCCCCGGCGGGAGCGGTCCGCTGCCCGTCGCAGGCCAGGAACCACCGGCCGGATCCGTCCGGCGGACCGGCACCCCACCCGGGAAGGGCGGCAGAGCCTCCCTCCTCCGACACATGGGCAGGGTCCGCAACCTGGGCCTGTTCGCCGTCCTCGTCCTGCTCTGCGTCATCGGTGCGCTGACCTCGGACAACTTCGCGACCAGCCAGAACGCCCTGGTCATCCTCAGCAGTGCGGCCGTCATCGGGGTCATCACGATCGGCCAGACGTTCATCATCATCGGCGGCGGCATCGACCTGTCCGTCGGCGCGATCGTGGCGCTCGCCTCCGTGTGGTGCACCACCGTGGCCACCCAGTCCTACGGCCTCGGCGGCATGGTCTTCTGCGCGCTCGCCGTCGGCGCGGTCGTCGGCCTCGTCAACGGCCTGATCATCGCCTACGGCAACATCGTGGCGTTCATCACCACCATCGCCATGATGGCGAGCGCCCGCGGACTGGCCGAGCGGATCTCCGACCGGCAGTCCCAGGTGGTCACCGTCGAGTCGTTCAACTCCATCGCCTCCACCAAGTGGCTCGGCATTCCCCTGCTGGTCTACATCCTGGCGGTGGCCGTGCTCGCCGGCTGGGTGCTGCTCAACCGCACCACCTTCGGCCGGCGCACGTTCGCCATCGGCGGCAACCAGGAGGCCGCCCGCCTCGCCGGCCTCGACGTGCGCCGCCACACCGTGGTGCTCTACGTCCTGTCCGGACTGTGCTGCGGCATCGCCGCCGTCATGCTGACCGCGCGGACCACCTCGGGAGCCAGCAACCTCGGCGACCTGTACGAACTGGACTCGATCGCCGCGGTGATCATCGGCGGCACCCTGCTGACCGGCGGCCGCGGCTCGCTCGTCGGCTCGATACTGGGCGTCCTGGTGTTCACCACGATCACCAACATCTTCGTACTGAACAACCTCACGACCGACATCCAGCAGATCGCCAAGGGCCTGATCATCGTCGCCGCCGTGCTGGTCCAGCGACGCGGCCGCAGAACCGCCACCCCCTGAGCGCGGCGCGGACGGCGGCTCCGTCCCCGCTGCCGCCGCCCGCGCCGCCCAGGCCCGGCCGCGCGGCACGTCCGCATCGACCACGGCAGGCGCGACCCATGCAGGACCCGTGACTGGAAGGACTCAGCGAGATGGACAAGCGCGGACCCGGCGGACTGGACCGCAGACGGCTCCTCCTCGGCGGCGCGGTACTCGGCGGCGCCCTGGTCGCCGGCTGCACCAGCAACAAGAGCGACGCCTCCACCGACGACGTCAAGGCGGCGACCAAGGCCGGCACCGACAACGACAAGCCGGGCAGGACCGTGTCGATCGGGTTCTCGGCGCCGGCCGCCGACCACGGCTGGATGGCGGCCATCACCAAGAACGCCATGGCCCAGGCGAAGCAGTACTCCGACGTGCACTTCGAGGCCGTGGAGGGCACCAACGACGTCAACGCCCAGATCAGCCAGGTGCAGACGCTGATCGGCAAGAAGGTCGACGCCCTGGTGATCCTGCCCTTCGACGGCAAGGCGCTGACCGCCGTGGCCCAGCAGGCGATGGACGCGGGCATCCCCGTGATCAACCTGGACCGGGTCTTCGACACGCCCCTGGCCTACCGGACCTGGGTCGGCGGCGACAACTTCGGCATGGGCCTCAACGCCGGTCTCTACATCGGCAGGACCCTCAAGGCCAAGGGCGTCTCCTCACCGGTGATCGGCGAGATCGCCGGGATCGACAACCTCGAACTCACCAAGCAGCGCAGCGCGGGATTCAAGCGGGGCCTGGCCAAGTACGGCTTCCGCGTGGGCATCCGGCAGGCCGCCAACTTCACCGCGGACTCCGGCCAGCAGGTGATGAGCAACGTCCTGCAGGCACGCTCGCACCTCGACGCGGTGTGGAACCACGACGACGACCAGGGCATCGGCGTCGAGGCGGCCATCAAACAGGCCGGCCGGAGCGAGTTCTTCATGGTCGGCGGCGCCGGCTCCAAGCACGCCATGCAGGAGATCAAGGCCGACAGCTCCGTGCTCAAGGCCACCGTGGTCTACCCGTCGAACATGTCCGCCTCGGCCGTCAAGCTCGCCCGGCTCATCGCCCAGCACAAGGGCATGGGCGACCTCGTCGGGCAGGACCTGCCGTCCTCGCTGACCCTGTTCTCCGCCACCGTGACGAAGGAGAACGTCGACCAGTACCTTCCCGGCGCCTTCAGCTGACCCGGCGTCACCGCCCCCGCAAGCATTGTCACCGCTCCCGTAAGCAGGTCACGTCCCCGCAAGCAGGTCACGAAAGGTTGATGATGTCCCGCAGAGGTATCGCCGCGCTGCTCTCGGCCGCCGCCCTGGCCCTGCCGCTCGCGGCCACGAGCGCCACCGCACACGCCGCGGCACCGGCGTTCCGGGTGCTGGTGTTCTCCAAGACCACCGGCTACCGGCACGCCTCCATCCCCGACGGCGTCGCCGCGATCGAGAAACTCGGCCAGGAGCACGGCTTCGCGGTCGACGCGACCGAGGACGCCACCCGGTTCAACGACACCGAGCTGGCCAAGTACCAGACGGTCGTCTTCGTGTCCACCACCGGCGACCCCCTGGACCAGCAGTCCGAGAAGGACGCCTTCCAGCGCTACATCGAGCACGGCGGCGGCTACGTCGGCATCCACGCCGCCGCCGACTCCGGTTACACCTGGGCGTGGTACGGCGGCCTGGTCGGCGCCTACTTCAAGGACCACCCGGCGATCCAGCAGGCGACGGTGAACGTCGCGGGCCAGGGCACCGCGGCCACCCGGGACCTGCCCAACCGCTGGACCCGCACCGACGAGTGGTACAACTACCAGTCCAACCCCCGTGCCGGCGTGCGGGTCCTGGCCACGCTGGACGAGCGGACGTACGACCCGGTCGGCTACAACGGCGGCTCGATGGGCGCCGACCACCCCATCTCCTGGTGCCACCCCTACGACGGCGGCCGCTCCTTCTACACCGGCCTGGGCCACACCTCGGAGAGCTACACCGAGCCGCGGTTCCTGTCGCACATCCTCGGCGGCATCGAGATGACGGCCGGCGCGGCGAAGTTCAACTGCGACCCGGACGACACCGACTGAACGACACCGGCCGAACGACACCGACGCAACCCCGGCCCCCGAAGGCCGCGCGGCCCAGCCCGCGGGGCCGCTGAGGGCGGCGGCCGGCGGCCGGCGGCCGGCGGTGACGTCCGCGGCCGTCGCCGCCCTCGGCCATCCCCGGTCCGGCGGCACCGGCCACCACACGGCCCGTTCCGACGCCGTAGCCCTTCCCGCGCTCCACGCGTCGTGGACTCCTGCCGGCCGGCCCTCGCCAGCGAGGCGGCTCACCGCCGCGGCGGCCTCGCGCAGGGACCGGGGCGCCGGCGTCCGGACCGGCGGCCGCGCCCGGACCGGGACGGCCGGCCCGGGGGGCGGAAAGCACAGGACAGGGGGCGGCGACATCGACAGCGAGGAACGAGGCGGCCGGGTGCTCCCGCGACCGGCCGACGGAGGTGACGACATGTCAGAGCGAGTCAGTCGCACGGGAATATGGCTGGCGGGGGCGCGCGGATCGGTGGCCACCACGGTCGTCGCCGGCACGGCCGCGCTGCGGGCGGGGCTGGCCGGGCCGGCCGGGTGCGTCACCGAACAGCCGGGGTTCCCCGACGCCGGCCTGCCCGCCCTGTCCGACCTGGTCTTCGGGGGCCACGACGTGGCCTGCACGCCGCTGCCGAAACGGGCCGAGCAACTGGTCGCGGCCGGCGTGCTGCCCCACGGGCTGCCCGCCGCCGTCCACGACGGCCTGGCCGCCGCCGACGCCGAGATACGCCCCGCCCCCCTGCCCGACTCCGACAGGAGCCAGCAGGACGCCGTAGAGGCGATACGGGCCGACATCGACGCCTTCCGCGCGCGGCACGGCCTCGCCCGGGTGGTCGTCGTCAACGTGTCCTCGACCGAACCGCCCGCCACCGCTCACCCGGCGCACGCCTCGGCCGCGGCCCTGCGCGCCGCGCTCGCCGCCGGCGAGCACGTGCTGCCGCCCAGCTCCCAGTACGCCCTGGCCGCGCTCACGGCCGGGTGCGCCCACGTCGACTTCACCCCGTCCACCGGCATGCGGATCCCGGCGCTGCGGGAACTGGCCGAGGAAGCCGGCCTGCCCTACGCCGGGAACGACGGCAAGACGGGGGAGACCCTGCTCAAGGCGACCCTCGGGCCGATGTTCGCCGCCCGGGGCCTGCGGGTGCGGACCTGGTCCGGCACCAATCTGCTCGGCGGCGGCGACGGCGAGACCCTCGCCGACCCGGCCGCGATGGCCAGCAAGGCGGCCTCCAAACAGCGGGTGCTCGCCGAGACGCTGGGACACCCCGTCGAGGGCGAGGTCCACATCGACTACGTGCCCTCCCTCGGCGACTGGAAGACCGCCTGGGACCACGTGACGTTCGAGGGCTTCCTGGGCGTGCGGATGAACCTCCAGTTCACCTGGGCGGGTTGTGACTCGGCCCTGGCCGCGCCCCTGGTACTCGACCTCGCCCGGCTGGCGGCCCGGGCCCATGAGCGGGGCGTCCGCGGCCCCCTCGGCGAGCTGGCCTTCTTCTTCAAGGATCCCGTCGGCGCCGACGAGCACGCCGTGATGACCCAGTACGAGACGCTGCGGGCGTTCGCCGCCCGGCTCGGGGGCGCGCGGTGATCCGCCCGGCCGTACGCCGGGCCGGCCCGGACCCCGTGCGGAGCGAAGGCGGGGACGCGGGGCCGGGTGACGGACGGGCCGCGCTCGCGGGTCCCGGATCCGTGGCGTGCGCGCCGGTTCCGCCGCCGACGCGTCCACGCCTGCGCGATCTGGCCGAACTGGTGCGCGCCCCGGCCGCGTTGACCGTTCCCGGGGACGTCCTGGCCGGGGCGGCCGCCGCGGGCCGCCGCCCCGACGGGGCCACGGCCGCCCTGGCCGCCTCCTCGGTCTGCCTGTACTGGGCCGGGATGGCGCTCAACGACTGGGCCGACCGCGACCTCGACGCGGTGGAACGCCCCGAGCGGCCGATCCCCTCCGGCCGCGTGAGCGCACCCGTCGCGCTGTCCGCCGCCGGGGCCCTGACCGCGGCCGCCCTCGGCCTGGCCGCGGCCGCCGAAGGCCGTCGCGCGCTGACGGTCGCCGTACCGCTCGCGGCGACCGTCTGGGGCTACGACCTGTGGGCCAAGTCCCGTCCGGCGGGCCCCGCGGTGATGGCGGCCGCCCGGGGACTCGACGTCCTGCTCGGCGCTCGCGCGGGCCGGCTGGGAGACGCCCTCCCGGCCGCCGCGACCGTCGCCGCGCACACCCTCGCGGTCACCGCGCTCAGCCGCGCCGAGGTCACGGGCGCCGAACCAGGGCTGCCCCGGGCCACGCTCGCCGCCACCGGCGCCGTCACGGCCGCGACCGCGCTCCGCGCCCGCCCGGCCCGGCGGGGCACGACCCGCGGACGCCGGCCGGCCGTCGCGGTCGGGCTCGCCGTCTACGGCGCGACGGCCGGCCGAGCCCAGGCGCGCGCCGTCGCCGATCCTTCGCCGGCCGGGGTCCGCAGGGCCGTCGGCGCCGGGATCCTCGGCCTGATCCCGCTGCAGGCCGCGCTCACCGCGGGCGCGGGCGCAGTGCGCTCCGCCCTTCCGCTCGCCGCGGCCTTTCCGCTCGCCCGGGCGCTGTCCAGAAGGGTGTCCCCGACATGACCGCACCTCGCCACGGCCACGGCACGCCCGCCGAACCGGCCCTGCGCTACGGCTTCGGCACCAACGGCTTCGCCAACCACCGGCTTGAGGACGCGCTCACCGTCATCGCCGGACTCGGCTACGACGGAGTCGCCCTCACCCTCGACCACCACCACCTCGATCCCTTCGCGCCCGGCCTGGCCGCACGGACGGCGGCCCTCGCCCGGCGGCTCGACCGTCTCGGGCTCGGCGTGGTGATCGAGACCGGGGCACGCTACCTGCTCGACCCCTGGCACAAGCACGAGCCCACCCTCCTCGCGGCCGACGGACGCGAACGCAGGCTGGACTTCCTGCGCCGGGCGGTGGCCGTCGGCGCCGACCTCGGCGCGCAGGCCGTCTCCTTCTGGGCCGGCGTCCGGCCCGCGCGGCTCGACCCGCGCACAGCCTGGGACCGGCTGGTCGCCGGCTGCGCCGAGGTCGTCGAGGCCGCGGAGAAGGCGGGCGTCGTCCTGGGCTTCGAACCCGAACCGGGCATGCTCGTGGAGACCGTCGACGAGTACTCCGGGCTGGCCGCGGCGCTCGGCGACCCGGCCCCGTTCGGCCTGACCCTCGACATCGGCCACTGCCGCTGCCTGGAGCCGTACCCCGTCCCCGAGTGCGTGCGCCGGGCCGGCCGCCGCCTGGTGAACGTGCAGATCGACGACATGCGCCGGGGCACGCACGAGCACCTGGAGTTCGGCAGCGGCGAGATCGACTTCCCGCCCGTGCTCCGTGCCCTCGACGAGGCCGGCTACCGCGGGCTGGTCGCCGTCGAGCTGCCCCGGCACAGCCACGACGCCCCGGGAGTGGCCCGCCGCTCACTGGACTTCCTGCGGTCGTGCGACCCCGCGGTCCACCGTGAGGAGGAGATGGCATGACACCCGACCAGCTCAGAACCGCCTTGGCCGACCGCATGACCCAGCAGGGCTGGAGGTGGCTCGACGGCGCGTGCGCCTCGGTGGCCGCCGACCCGGCGGCCGTCGGCGGCCTGTTCCCGCTGGCCGGACGGCGATGCGGACGCGTGCGCCTGGACCCCGGCGACCCCTACGGCTGGACGGTCGACGACGCGGCCCGCTGCCTGATGCTGGCCGCGCTGCCGCTGACCGGCACCCCGCTGCTGGAGCAGCTCGAAGCCCTCTACCGGACCGGTGACGCGGCCGAACGGCGCGCCGTACTGCGCGCCCTGCCGCTGCTGCCCGTCGGCGACGGCGCGCTGCCCCTGGTGCGCGACGCCCTACGCACCAACGACACCCGGCTGGTCGCGGCGGCCCTCGGCGACTACGCGACCGGCCACCTGGACGCGGAGACCTACCGCCAGGGCGTCCTCAAGTGCGTCTTCACCGGCATCCCGCTGTCCGCGCTGCCGGGCCTGCCCGGCCGGGCGGACGTCCGGCTGGCCCGCATGATGGCCGCGTACGCCGAGGAGCGGACCGCCGCCGGACGCGACGTGCCAGCCGACATCGGACCCGTCCTCGCGCTCTTCCCGGACGTGACGGCGCCCGGCCACGCAGCCCCGCAACCCGTCCCCACCGCGACCACCGACCGCCGAAGCCCCCGGGAGGCGTGATGCGGATCTTCGACCCGCACATCCACATGACCTCGCGCACCACCGACGACTACGAGGCGATGCACGCGGCCGGTGTGCGCGCCCTGGTGGAGCCCGCGTTCTGGCTCGGCCAGCCGCGCACCTCCGTCGGCAGCTTCCTGGACTACTTCGACTCCCTCATCGGATGGGAGCCGTTCCGCGCCGCCCAGTTCGGCATCCGCCACCACTGCACCATCGCCCTCAACCCCAAGGAGGCCAACGACCCGCGCTGCGCGGAGGTGCTTCAGCACCTGCCGCGCTATCTGCTCAAGGACGGCGTGGTCGCCGTGGGGGAGATCGGCTACGACTCGATGACGCCCGAGGAGGACGAGGCGTTCGCCGCCCAGCTGCAGCTCGCGGTCGCCCACGGCCTGCCGGCTCTCGTCCACACCCCGCACCGCGACAAGGCAGCCGGCGTCGAGCGCACCCTCGCCGTGGTGAAGGAGTCCGGAATCGCTCCCGAGCGGGTCGTCGTCGACCACCTCAACGAGGTGACAGTACGTCAGGTGGCCGATGCAGGCTGCTGGATGGGGTTCTCCATCTACCCCGACACCAAGATGGACGAGCGCCGCATGGTCGCGGTGCTGCGCGAGTTCGGCACCGAACGGATCCTCGTCAACTCGGCCGCCGACTGGGGGAGAAGCGATCCGCTGAAGACCCGGAAGACCGGGGACGCCATGCTCGCCACCGGCTTCTCCGCCGACGACGTGGACCAGGTCCTGTGGCGCAACCCCGTCGCCTTCTACGGCCAGAGCGGCAAGCTGGAGCCGGCCGGCGCCGGCGCGCCCGGCACCGACGCCACCTACAAGGGCAACTCCGTGCTGCGCGGCGCCCGCGCGGAGGTGTGACCGTGCGCCTGCTCCACCCCGACGGCACCGTCGTCCACCTCGCCTACTGCACCAACGTCCACCCCGCCGAGGACCTCGACGGGGTCCTCGCCCAGCTGGCCCGGCACGCCGAGCCGGTACGCGAGCGGCTGGGCGTGCCCGTCCTCGGGCTCGGCCTGTGGCTGGCCCGCGACGCCGCGGCGGCCCTCGCCACGGACGACACGGCGGTCGGCAGGCTCCGCCGGGAGCTGACCGCACGCGGCCTGGAGGTCGTCACCCTCAACGGCTTCCCCTACCGCGGCTTCCACGACCCCGTCGTCAAGCACGCCGTCTACCGGCCCGACTGGACCGAGCCCGACCGGCTGCACTACACCCTCGACCTCGCCCGTGTCCTCGCGGCCCTGCTGCCCGCCGACGCCGCGTACGGCAGCGTCTCCACCGTGCCGCTGGCCTGGCGGACCCCGTGGACGGACCGGCAGGCCGACGCCGCCGCCCGCACCCTCGACAGACTGGCCCGGGGCCTTGCGGACCTCGCCGACGACACCGGCCGCACCATCCGGGTCGGCCTGGAACCCGAGCCCGGCTGCGTCGTGGAGAGCACCGCACAGGCCGCTCGCCACCTCGCCCGCGTGGCCACCGACCGCATCGGCGTCTGCCTGGACGCCTGCCACCTGGCGGTCGGCTTCGAGGAGCCGGCCGCCGCACTCGCCCGCCTCGACGCCGCCGGACTCCCGATCGTCAAGACCCAGGCGTCCTGCGCCCTGCAGGCCGACGACCCGTCCGATCCCGCGACACGAGCGGCGCTGGCCGCCTTCACCGAACCGCGCTTCCTGCACCAGGTCCGCGAGCGAGGCACCCCGCCCAGGGCCGTGGACGACCTGGACGCCGCCCTGGCCGGCGCCCTGCCCGGCCGCGACCCCTGGCGCGTCCACTTCCACGTGCCGCTGCACGCCGACCCGGAGCCCCCGCTGACCACCACCCGCCCCGAACTGGAGGCGACCCTCGCCGCCCTGCTCGGCGCGGACACCGCCCGCACCGCACACATCGAGGCCGAGACCTACACCTGGGGCGTGCTCCCCGAAGCCGCCCGGCCGCAGGGCCCCGGCGCCCTGGCCGACGGCATCGCCGCCGAACTGGCCTTCACCCGCGACCACCTGATCTCCCTCGGCCTGAAGGAGGCAGCCCCGTGAGCCCCGCCCCGCTGCTCGTCCTCGACGTCGTCGGCCTCACCCCCCGGCTGCTCGCCCATATGCCACGGCTGCGCGCCCTGGGCGAGGCGGGCTTCACCGCGACGCTCGGCACCGCGTTCCCCGCCGTCACCTGCACCGTGCAGTCCACCCTGCTCACCGGGCAGCCCGCCGCCGGCCACGGCATCGTCGGCAACGGCTGGTACTTCCGCGAACTCGGCGAGGTGCTGCTGTGGCGGCAGCACAACGCGCTCGTCGGCGGGGAGAAGCTGTGGGAGGCGGCGCGGCGCTCCCACCCCGGCTACCGCGTCGCCAACATCTGCTGGTGGTACGCCATGGGCGCCGACGTCGACCTCACCGTCACCCCGCGGCCGATCTACTACTCCGACGGCCGCAAGGAACCCGACTGCTACACCCACCCGCCGCAGCTGCACGACGAACTCACCGCCAAACTCGGCACGTTCCCGCTGTTCACCTACTGGGGGCCGACCGCCTCCCTCACCTCCTCCCGCTGGATCGTCGGCGCGGCCCGGCACATCCTCGCCACCCACGCCCCCGACCTCACCCTCGTCTACGTCCCCCACCTCGACTACGACCTCCAGCGCCACGGCCCCGACGATCCCCGCGCCGCCGCGGCGGCCGCCGACGTCGACCGGGTCCTCGCCCCGCTGCTCGACGACGCCGCCGCGCGCTCGATGACCGTGGTGGCCCTGTCCGAGTACGGCATCACGAACGTCTCCAGGGCGGTGGACGTCAACCGCGTGCTGCGCCGGGCCGGGCTGCTGCACGTCCACACCCAGGACGGCATGGAGTACCTCGACCCGTGGACGTCGGCCGCCTTCGCCGTCGCCGACCACCAGGTCGCCCACGTCTACGTCGCCGACCCGGCCGACACCGAGCGCGTCCGCGAACTGCTGGCGGACACCGACGGTGTGGCCGAGGTGCTCACCGAGGCCGGCAAGAAGGTGTACGGCATCGACCACCCGCGCGCCGGGGACCTGGTCGCGGTCGCCGAGCCCGACGCGTGGTTCACGTACTACTACTGGCTCGACGACGACCGCGCCCCGGACTTCGCCCGCCTGGTCGAGATCCACCGCAAGCCGGGCTACGACCCGGCCGAGCTGTTCATGGACCCGAAGGACCCCAAGGTCAAACTGCGCGCCGCCGCCGCGCTCGCCCGCAAGAAGCTCGGCATGCGCTACCGCATGAGCGTCGTCCCCCTCGACCCGTCCCCGGTGCGCGGCAGCCACGGCCGCCCGCCGGACCACCCCGACGACGGCCCCGTACTGCTGTGCTCCCGGCCCGCCGAGGCACGCGACCACTACGACGCCACCGAGGTCAAGGACCTGCTGCTGCGCCTGGCGGACCCGGCGCACTGAAACCGAGCCACGAACCACCGGAGGAACCCAGATGCCACGCCCGATCACCCTGTTCACCGGCCAGTGGGCCGACATGCCGTTCGAGGAGGTGTGCCGGCTGGCGGCCAAGTGGGGCTACGACGGGTTGGAGATCGCCTGCTGGGGCGACCACTTCGAGGTCGACAAGGCCCTGGCCGACGACGACTACATCCCGCGCCGCCGGGCCCTGCTGGAGAAGTACAACCTGCGGTGCTGGACCCTGTCCTGCCACCTGACGGGCCAGGCCGTCTGCGACCACCCCATCGACGAACGGCACAAGGGCATCCTGCCGGCCCGCATCTGGGGCGACGGCGAACCGGAGGGCGTGCGGCAGCGCGCCGCGCAGGAGGTCAAGGACACCGCGCGCGCCGCCGCCGCCTTCGGGGTGAAGACCGTCGTCGGCTTCACGGGTTCCTCGATCTGGCACACGGTGGCGATGTTCCCGCCCGTGCCGCCCGAGATGATCGAGCGCGGCTACGCGGACTTCGCCGAGCGGTGGAACCCCATCCTCGACGTCTTCGACGAGGTCGGCGTGCGCTTCGCCCACGAGGTCCACCCCTCGGAGATCGCCTACGACTACTGGACGACGGTGCGCACTCTGGAGGCGATCGGCCACCGGGAGGCGTTCGGGCTGAACTTCGACCCGTCCCACTTCGTCTGGCAGGACCTGGACCCGGTCGGCTTCCTGTGGGACTTCCGGGACCGGATCTACCACGTGGACTGCAAGGAGTCCGTCAAGCGGTTCAACGGACGCAACGGCCGCCTCGGCTCCCATCTTCCGTGGGCGGACCCGCGCCGCGGCTGGGACTTCGTCTCCACCGGGCACGGCGACGTGCCCTGGGAGGCCTGCTTCCGGATGCTCAACTCGATCGGCTACGACGGCCCGATCTCGGTGGAGTGGGAGGACGCCGGCATGGACCGCCTGGCCGGGGCCCCGGACGCGCTGCGGTTCATCCGCAAGCTCGTGGCGATCGAGCCGTCGGCCCAGTCCTTCGACTCGGCGTTCTCCTCGGGCGACTGACGGCCCCCCCGCGACGCCACCTCGACCGGGCCGACCGCCCGCCGGCCGTCACCGGCGCCCGGCCGTACGCCTCCTCGGGCGGCCGGGCCGGCCGGGCCGGTGACGGAGCGGCCGGGGACCGGCGCGGCTAGTCCCAATGCCGTGTAGTTAGGGGCTGAGCTGTTGTGTCAAGGTGCCTGAAGCAGAGATGGAGCTCCTGCTAGAACCGTGTCGACCAAGATCACTGTT
>NZ_JBIDAL010000026.1:0-88498 GCF_043202415.1 Streptomyces sp. NPDC048192 | reverse complement strand
GCCATGGCCGACCAGCTGGAGACCGCCATCGAGCAGAAGGGCAAGGGCGACCTCGCCGCCCTCCTCGCCGGCGGCGACACCTGGACCGTCACCGGTTGACGAACGAGGCCGGCCACCGCCGGCCCGGTGCCTCGGGACACTCGGGCCGGCGGTGGCCGGGGAACCGGGCCGGACGGGGGAATCGCGGCCCGGGGCTCTGGGTGTCAGCCGGCGTAGGAGGGCTGTTGTTCCCCGCGGGAGCCGGCGACCGGGACGGCGGCCGGGGGGTGGCTGAGCCTCTCGCCCTCGACGTCCATGTTCGGCAGCAGCTTCTCCAGCCGGCGCGGCAGCCACCAGGCGTGCCTGCCGAGCAGCGCGAACAGGGCCGGGACCAGCGCCATACGGACCACGAAGGCGTCGAAGAGGACGGCGGCGGCGAGGCTGAAGCCCATCATCTTCACGAAGTCGTTGGTGTCCAGGACGAAGCTGGAGAAGACGCTGGTCATGATGAGCGCGGCGGCGGTGACCACCCGTCCGCCGTAGCGGAAGCCGGTGACCACCGCGTCGGAGGGGCTCGCCCCGTGGACGTAGGCCTCCCGCATCCGGGCGACGAGGAAGACCTCGTAGTCCATCGCGAGACCGAAGACCACGCCGATCATGAAGATCGGCAGCGTGCTCATGATCTGCCCCTGCTGCTGGACGCCGAGGCTCTTGGCGAGCCAGCCCCACTGGAAGACCGCGACGACGGCGCCGAGCGCCGCGCCGACCGAGAGCAGGAAGCCCAGGGCCGCCTTGAGCGGGACGAGGACCGAACGGAAGACCACCATCAGCAGGAGGAAGGCCAGGCCGACGACCAGCGCGAGGTAGAGGAGGAGGGCGTCGTCGAGGGTCTTGGAGAAGTCGATGTAGAGGGCGGTCTGGCCGGTGACCAGGACCGCGGCGCCGTCGGTGGCACGGAAGTCCGCCTTCATGCCGCGGATCGTGCGGACCAGTTCCTCGGTGGCGTGGTCCTGCGGCCCGGTCTTCGGTACGACGGTGATGATCGCCGTGTCGCCGTCGGGGCTGGTGGCCGCGGGGCTCACCTTCGCGACGTTCTTCACCGCGGCGAGCCGCTCGCCGACCCGGGCCGCCGCCGCGGCCGTGTCCTTGCCCTGGACCGTGACGGTCAGCGGGCCGTTGAAGCCGGCGCCGAAGGACTCGGACAGCATGTCGTACGCCTTGCGCTGGGTGGTGTCCTTCGCGTAGGTGCCCTCGCTCGGCAGGCCGAGCCGCATGTCGGCCGCGGGCAGGGCGAGGGCGCCGAGGCCCACGACGCCGAAGAGCAGGACGACGGCGGGGCGGCGCACGACGAACGCGGCCCAGCGGGCGCCCAGGTTCGGCTTGCCGCGCGCGGCCCGCCTGTCGGCCTTGCGCTGCTGACGAACGCTCAGCGGCTTGCCGTGGAACCGCCTGCGCTCGGCGCGGGGCATCACCTTGACCGGTGCGAAGCCGAGGAGGGCGGGGACGAGGGTGAGGGCGACGAGGACCGCGACGGCGACCGTGCCGGCCGCGGCGAGACCCATCTTGGTGAGCATCGGCACGTTGATCACGGCGAGGCCGGCCAGGGCGATGATCACAGTGAGGCCGGCGAAGACGACGGCGGTGCCGGCCGTGCCGACGGCGCGCGCGGCGGCGTCCTGGCGCTCGCGGCCCTCGGACAGCTCGGAGCGGTAGCGCGAGATGACGAACAGGGCGTAGTCGATGCCGACCGCGAGGCCGAGCATCATCGCCAGCGTGGTGGTGGTGCTCGACAGGCCCAGCGTGGAGCCGAGCGCGGTGATCGCGGAGGTGCCGATGCCGACGCCGACGATCGCGGTCAGCAGGGGCATGCCCGCGGCGATCAGCGAGCCGAAGGTCAGGACCAGGACGACGGCGGAGACCAGGATGCCGATGCCCTCGGCGCCACCGCCGGATCCCGCGTCGAGCTTGACCGCGTCACCACCGGCTTCGACGGTCAGGCCGCTCCTGCGGGAGCCGTCGAGGGCGGCGGTGAGGGCGTCGTGCGCCTTGTCGTCCAGCTTGGTGGCGGCGACCTTGTAGGTGGCGACCGCGTAGCCGGTGGTGCCGTCCCTGCTCACGGCGTTCGCCTGGAACGGGTCGGACACAGCAGCCACCTCGGGTGCCTTGCCGAGCCGGGCGACCAGGTCCTCGACCTCGGTCTTCACCTTCGGCTCGGCGAGCCGGTGGCCCCGCGGGGCGCGCAGCACCACGCGGGCGGTGGCGCCGTCCGCGTTCGCCGCCGGGAACTTCTCCTTGAGCAGGTCGAAGGCCTTCTGGGACTCGGTGCCCGGCATCGAGAAGGTGTCGGCGGGGGGTGGGGGCGCGGACGCGGCGGCGACGCCGATGCCGACGAGGGCGGCGAGCCACAGCAGGGTCACCAGGCCGCGTCGCCGGAAGGCGAAACGGCCCACTGCTGAGAGGAAGGTGGCCATGTCGGAGGGACTCCTGCTCTTGCTGGGTGTGAGGGGTGGGTGGTGCTGCCGGGACCGGTCGCCGGTCACGTCCAGGAGTGAGCGCGGAGAAGACGCCGCGAGGCGGCTGTCATGGCCCCGTCCACCGCCACCTTCGGTGGGAGCGCTTGAGGCGGATTTGAAAGATGCTCGATCGCAGCCTCGAAGACTGTCCGCACCGAGTCCGGATTCCTCACCATGCCCAGGATCCCCTCGGCGTCCCCCACCCCATGGACGCGGACGGAAGCGGAGGCTGAGATCATGACCGTCGAGCTGCTGGGCGCCGCCGAACACACCCTTGAGAAGCGGGAGTTCGCTGCTCTGTACGCCGAGGCGCAGCGGTTCTACGCGCACCAGATGCGGCTCCTGGACGCGCACGACACCGGGCGCTGGGCGGACACCTTCACCGAGGACGCCGTGCTGGAGCTGCCCTTCCTGCCCGAACCGGTGCCTGCCCGCACCGGACTCGCCCGCTACGAGCGTGCCGGCGCGGCACGGCAGCGGCGTTCCGGCGGCAGCATGAACCACTGGGTCGGCATGCTCGACGTGCGGCCCCGGGCGGACGGGTCGCTGCACACCCGGTGCTCGGCCCTGGTGTGCGCCACGCCGGGCAGCGGCGCCAAGGCCCTGTACGTGTGCGTGATGGAGGACGTCCTGGTCCGCGCCGGCGGGGCCTGGCGCATCGCGCACCGCCGGGTCACCCGCGACGACCTGGCGTGAACGGCCCCCGGCCGGGGCGTACCGCTGCCGGCTGCCGGGACCACGCCGGTGGAAGACCGGTGCAGCCGAACTGGAAGTTCCGTACCGCGCAGGGGACTTCGCACCTCCCCTCGCCTAGAGTCGCCGGTGCACATCCCCTCCCTGTCCGCGCCCGCCTGCCGTCGTCCGACGAGGGCGGGCGCGTCGACGTCCGAGCAGGTGGCGCGCGAGGCCGCATGCCGGGCCGCTCCCCATAGGGGGCGGCGCTTGAGAGCGGTTCGAGGACCGCTGGTGGCAGCAGCCGCCGCGGCCGGGGCGCCGCTATCGTCCCGAGTGCCGCCCCCGGTACGGGCCCACAGGTCGCCGGCCGGACACCGGAGTGTCTCGTCGATGGAGTCGCCATGCAGAAGGCGGAAGAGCCCAAGCTGCGCCTGTTCGTGTTCCACCACTCCGGTGGTTCCCATCTGGCGTACCGCGACTGGCCGTCCTGCTTCCCGGCCGGCTGGGACGTGCACACGCCCGACGCACCGGGCCGCGGCCCACGCGACACACGTCCCGCGCTGACGCACGCGGGCGAGCTGATCGAGCACTTCCTGCACGAGCTGGACGACCGGCTGACGGGCCGTTACGCGTTCTTCGGGCACAGTATGGGCGGGCTCGTCGCGTACGAACTGACCCGCCGGATCCTCGACCTGGGCCGTACCCCGCCCGTGTGGCTCGGCGTCTCCGCACGCGGCACGCTGCACCCCGACGGGGACGCCGTGCGCCGGCACACGATGTCCGACGCGGAACTGCGCCGGGAGCTGGCGGCGATGGGCGGTACGCCCTCCGAGCTGCTGGACCACGAGGAACTGTGGGAGCTGTTCGCGCCGACCATCCGCGCGGACCTGCGCATGAGCGAGACCTGGCGCACCAGGCCCCTCGACGCGCCGCTGCCGGTGCCGCTGTCCGTGTTCGGCGGCACCCGGGACCAGGTGGCGCCGCCGCACCGCCTGGACGGCTGGGCGGCCGCCTCCGAGCACTTCCTGGGCCGGCACCTCTTCGACGGCGGCCACTTCTACTTCCAGGACCGGCTCCCGGACGTCACCGGGCGGATCCAGGACGACGTGCGCCGCGCCCTGCTGCTGGCCCGCCCGCCGTCCGCGGTGACGCGATGACCGTCCTCGAACTGGCCGCACCGGCCCCGCTGCGCGCCGAGGCGACCGAGTTCCGGCTGCTCGGCCCGGTGGTCGTGTACGACGCGGCGACGGGAACGGGCATCGTGCCCTCCGGGCCCAAGCAGCGGGCGCTGCTCGCCGCCCTGGTCATCCACGCGGGCGAAGGGCTGTCCGTGGACCGCCTGGTGGAAGAGCTGTGGGGCGACCGGCCCCCGGCCAACGCACCCAACGCCCTGCACACCCACGTCGCCCGGCTGCGCCGGCTGCTGCCCGCCCCGGGCCACGAGTGGATCACCACCCTGCCCACCGGATACCTGCTGCGCCTCGGCCCCGCGTCGACCGACGTGGACCGCTTCACCCGCCTGTCCGGGCAGGGCAGGGCGGCGGTCCCGCAGGACCCCCGGCAGGCGGCGCAGCTCCTCGGCCACGCCTTGTCGCTGTGGCAGGGCCCGGCCCTGCAGGACAGCCGGCACGGCCCGCTGTGCACGGCGGAGGCGAACCGCCTCGAGGAGCAGCGCCTCACCACCCTGGAAGCCCTGTACGAGGCGAGCCTGAACTGCGGGAGACAGGCCGAGATCATCTCCCCGCTGGAGCGGCTCACCGCCGCCCATCCGCTGCGCGAACGCTTCTACGACCTGCTGATGGTCGCCCTGTACCGGTGCGGCCGGCAGGTGGAGGCCCTCGGCGTCTACGAACGCGCGCGCCGCCACCTGATCACCGCGCTCGGGGTGGAACCGGGCCCCGCACTGCGGTCCCGCCTGGAGGCGATCCTCAACCACGCGCCCGCGCTGACGGCCTCGTGTCCGCGCCACCCGGACCTGGCCGGGGAGCTCGCCCGGCTCGAGGAACGGATCGATCGACTGGTCCGCGACCAGGAGGACCTGCTGCGCCGGATCCGGCAGGAGCAGGCGGACCGGTAGCGCCGCCAAGCGCCGCTGCGGCAGCCGGCACCCGTCCCGCACGGCCGCCGCCGGGCCGTGGCCCCGGCCGGCCCGCCGGCGTTCAGAGCAGGCCGGTGAACGCGGCGAAGACGTCGTCGAGTTCGTTGGTGTGCACGGTGAGCGACTCGGGGGTGAGCGCCACCGCGTCGAGGACCGCGAGCACGCCCCGCAGGGTCTCGACGCCGGCGTCGCCCGCGATCTGGAGGGTCAGCGTCTCCGGGTCCCTCCACGCGCCGTCGAAGACGGCGCCGGCCCGGTCGAGCGCGGCCGCGTCGGCGAACCGCAGGCGGATGAGGGCGGCGGGCGGCTCGTTCCGCGGCACCGGCGGGAACTCCATGTCGCCGGCCCACCGGTCCGGCGCGCACTCCTCGTGCGGCTGCTGCTGTCGTCGTTGCGTGTGCTCGTTCACGGCAGGACCTCCTCCTCGTCCGCGTCCGGCACGATCACCGTGCCGACCCCGTCCTCGGTGAACATCTCCAGAAGGAGCGAGTGCGGGATCCGTCCGTCGATCACCCGGGCCGCGCCCACACCGCCCCGTACCGCCTGCAGGCAGCCGTTCATCTTGGGCACCATGCCGTCGCTCAGCTCCGGCAGGAGTTTCTCCAGCTCGTCGGCCGTGAGCCGCGGGATGACCTGGTCGCTGTGCGGCCAGCCCGCGTACAGCCCCGCGACGTCCGTCAGCATGACGAGCACCTCCGCGCGCAGCGCGGTCGCGAGCGCCGCCGCCGCGGTGTCGGCGTTGACGTTGTAGACCAGACCGTCCTCGGCGCTGCGGGCGAGCGGCGAGACCACCGGGATCCGCCCGTCCGCCAGCAGGCTGTCCACCACTGCCGTGTTCACGCCGGTGATGTCGCCGACCCTGCCGACGTCCGCCGGCTCCCCGTCGATCCACGGCACGTGCCGCACCGCGGTGAGGGTGTCCGCGTCCTCGCCGGTCATGCCGACGGCGAGCGGGCCGTACCGGTTGATCAGCCCGACCAGTTCGCGCTGCACCTGGCCGGCGAGGACCATGCGCACCACGTCCATCGCGGGCGGCGAGGTGACTCTCAGCCCGGCCTTGAACTCGCGCTTCATGCCGCGCCGTGCCAGCTCGGCGTCGATCTGGGGGCCTCCTCCGTGCACCACCACGGGCCGCAGCCCGGCGTAGCGGAGGAAGACGACGTCGCGGGCGAAGGCCGCCGTGAGGTCCTCGTCGACCATGGCATGGCCGCCCAGCTTGATGACGACCGTACGGCCCTGGTGGCGGGCCAGCCACGGCAGGGCGTCGCCCAGGGACCGGGCCTTGGCCAGTGCCGGGTGCTCGCTGGCGGTCATGAGACCCTCGCCCGCTGCGAAACGAGGCCGCCGACCGGGAAGTTGGCGCTCATGGGGCACGACTCCTTCTGTGGAGGACCCCGGCCATGGGCCGGGCCCGATGACCGGTGGACATGCGCTGGAAGACTGCACGAAAACACGGGGCGGTGATGCGGGCCCCCGGGACGGTGGACACCTGTCGGCCCGAGCCTTCGAGTGTCCTGCCGCCGAGACGCGTCCTGTCAACAGGACAGCGGCCGGCGTATGTCCTCCCGCCCGTTCCCTGCCGCCGGCCGGGAGGGCGATTCCGGTGCGCCGCTCTTTTCCGATTCTCCGCCCGATCCTCTTTCCGGGGCCTTTTTCCGGGCAGCCTCGGGTTCGAATTCCGCTGGAATTCCGCTCGGGTTCGGCTTGAATTCCGTCCGGACGGGAATCGTGGAGGGTGGGGAAGGCCGCTCAGGCCGCCGAGCGCTCGGCCTGCACCGGGCCCCTGCGGTCCAGTTCCCGCTCGGTGCGCCGCAGCACGATCGAGTCGGCGATCTCCCCGCTGCGCACCGCGATGTTCGACAGCAGGGCCGAGGACAGCCCGTGGGTGTGCTCGGTGCCGCCCTGGAGGTAGACGCCGCAGGTCAGGTCCGGTGTGCTGACGAGACGGTAGTCGCGTTCCACCCGGTGCCTGCCCGCCGCGTCGCGCAGGAAGTGCCGGTCGAAGTCGCCGAGCAGACGGGCCGGGTCCAGCCCGTCGTAGCCGGTGGCGAACACCAGCGCGTCGACGTGGAGTTCCTCGGTCCGGTCGTCCAGCAGAGAGCGCAGCGCCACCCGCGTCCCGCCGCCGGCGCGGCGGACCTCCTCGACCCGGGTGAGGTTGCGGAAGTGCAGCCGCCGGCTGCCGCGCACCTGCTCGTCGTAGGCCCGTCGGTACAGGTCCCGGATGACGTCGGAGTCGACCACCGAGTAGTTGGTGTTGCGGTGGTAGCGCCAGAACGCCTCCCGCGCCCGGTCGGTGCCGAAGTAGTAGTCGTCCACCGCGGCGGGGTCGAAGATCTGGTTGGCGAAGGGGGTGTCGTCGGCGATGGCGTAGCCGTACGACGGGACGACCGCGGAGACCTGGGCGTGCGGCAGCGCGTCGTGGAAGAACCGGGTGATCTCGGCCGCGCTCTGGCCGGCGCCGACCACCGCGACGCTCTTGAGCGTCTCCGGGTCCCGGGCGCGGAACCTGCTGAGGAACTCCGAGCTGTGCCACACGCGTTCGTCGGACGTGACCCCGTCCGGCAGGCGCGGCACCAGCCCCGTGGAGACGACCACGTTGTGCGCGGCGACCACGCGGGTGGTGCCGTCGCTGCCGCGCACCTCGACCTCGAGGAGGTCGCACGTCGGGGCGCCGGCCTCGGTGACGGGCCGGATCGAGGTGACCTCGGCGCCGTAGGTGACCCGGTCGCTCAGCCCCGCGGCCGCCCACTCCAGGTACTGGTGGAACTCCTGCCGGGTCGGGAAGAAGTCCTGGTTGTTCACGAACTGCACCAGCCGGTTCGAGGCGTGCAGATACGAGATGAAGCTGTACCGGGACATCGGGTTCCTGAAGGTCGCCAGGTCCTTGAGGAACGAGATCTGCATGGTCGTCGACGGCAGCAGCATGTTCCGGTGCCAGCCGAACGTGGGCTGCCGCTCGAAGAAGTGGGCCCTGACCGGATGCTCCGGTGTGCTCTCCCCGTGCTCCTCCAAGGCGATCGCGAGCGACAGGTTGGACGGGCCGAACCCGATACCGACCACGTCGTAGACCTCTTGGCTGCGCCTGCCCGTTATTTCCATGAAAATCTCCCGACTGCGTCTGGAAAACTCGACCGGTGGCCCACAGCGCCTTCCGGCTGGGCAAAACCTTGCCAAGATGTTGGCAACTCGATCCTGAGATCCAGTCTCATCACGCTGGAGCGGTACCAGAGTCGCTGGTGAGAGCCGTGGATTTACGGCGCGGAGGCGGACACGGCGTTGCCAGAGGAGTCGTGAACCGGCGGCCGGCCTGACGGCAGTGCCCGGACTTCCTCGGGTGCCGGAAACGCGAAAACATTGTCCCGTCGGCCGGACGGCGGTACGGTCGGCCCGGATTCTCGAAATTTCCGCTCGGCGCGGCCTGCGGTGCGCCGGAGCCAGGCCCCGAGCCCATTTCCGAAAGGGTGAATCCGCATGTTCGTGCCCAGCTTTTACCGCGAGCCGGAGAATTCATGGATGGTGGATCTGATCCGTGACAATCCACTGGCCCTTGCGGTGACGAACGGCAGCCCCGAGAACGGTCCTTTCGCCACTCATCTGCCGGTCATCTTCGACCCCGGCACAGCGGACGACGCCGCCGGCGGGCTGGTGGGGACCACGCTGCTCGGGCACCTGAACCGGGCCAACCCGCACTGGTCGGCGCTCGAGACGGGCAGCGTGCTGCTGCTGACGTTCACCGGCCCGCACTCCTATGTGTCGCCCACGGTGTACGGGACGACTCCCGCCGCCCCGACCTGGAACTTCACCGCCGTGCACGTCCGGGGCGTGGTGGAGAAGATCGACTCGACCGAGGAGACGCTGGGCGTGGTGCAGTCCACCGTGCGCGCCTTCGAGAAGGCGTTCGGCGACGGCTGGGACATGACCGAATCACTCGGCTACTTCCGGCAGATCGTGCCCGCCGTGGGAGCCTTCCGGTTCACGGTGACCGGGGCCGAGGGCATGTTCAAGCTCAGCCAGGAGCAGCCCGGCGAGGTGCGCGAGCGGGTGCGGGAGTCGTTCGGGCAGAGCGGGTGCGCGTACAAGCGCGAGGTCGCCGGGCTGATGAACCGGCTGCCGTGAGACGCCCCGAGGCCGCGGCACCGGGGCTTCAGGCGCCGACGGCCACCGGCCGGGCCCGCCCGGCCAGGCCCCGCACGCCCTGCACGTCCTGGACGTCACCGGGCTCGGGGGCCTCGGGCCGCTCCGGAAGCCGGCCGCCGTCCTCCAGGGTGCTGGCGGCCGCGCTGTCCAGCGTCGCGATCACCCACTGCTCGAAGTCGACGCCCAGCTGCTGAGCGGCCTTGTGCCACCACTGAAGACGGCTGCCGGGGACCTCCAGGCGGCGGCTCGGCTCGACGGCGGTGCCGGGCTGCTGCTCGCCCCGGCGCGCGGCACGGATGGCGCCGCGCAGCTGCTTGGTGGTCCACTGCCCCTGCTCGGCCCGGTCGAGCCAGAGGTCCTGTTCGGCCACCGGCATCGAGGCCAGTTCGGCGTGGTGCTGGAAGCTCAGGGTGGGGCGGCGGCGGGTGAGGTCGAAGCGCCGGGAGACCCAGGCGTAGTTGCGCAGGGTCTGGTACGACAGGCCGGCGGCGCGTATCCCGCGCTGGTAGCGGTCGGTGTAGTGGTCCTTGCCGTAGACGAGCCAGTCGCCCAGCCACCAGGAGGACGAGTCGAGGACGTCGGCGAGCTGGCGCCCGGCCCGCTCCCACTCGTCGTAGGCCATCTTGGCCGGCATCTGCAGGCCCACCTTGGTCGTCAGCACCTGGGCCCGGCGCGGGGCGGCCGCCGTGGCGCGCGGCTGCCGGGGCGGGGACTGCGGGAGAGCAGTCGGGGCGCCGCCTCGCGGCCCCGCGGTCTGACCGGCCTGATGCGCCATCATGCCTCCCTGAAAACGGTGCCCATAACTGGCGATAAGCCTCGCAGGGCGGGCTGGGGCGGCACCGGAGCGGCACTCGAACGGTTGCGCTTCGAACTTCTCTGTGGAATGACGCCGGTGTTCCGGTGGCATCATCGTGGGCCGCGGTCCGGGCGCTGTCCCGTCGACGGGAAACGGCGCCTCGTGCGCCGCCGCTTCGGGCACGGAAGAGGCGGCGCACTCCGGTTCGGTGCCGGGTACGCCGCCGTGGGTGGTTCGGGGTCGCGGGAAGTGGCCCGCCCGTGTCATCGCGTCACTTCGCGTCCTGGCTGAACTTCGCCGTCGACCAGCGGTAGCCGAGGACGGCGAGGCCGAGGCACCAGGCCAGGGCGATCCACCAGTTGTCGCCGATGCGGGTGCCGAGCAGGAGTCCGCGCAGGGTCTCGATGGTGGGGGTGAAGGGCTGGTAGCGGGCGATGGGCTGGAACCAGCCGGGCATCGAGTGCAGCGGGACGAACGCGCTGGACAGCAGGGGGAGCAGGATCAGGGGCATGGCGTTGTTGCTGGCCGCCTCGGCGTTGGGGCTGACCAGGCCCATGCCGACGGCGATCCAGGTGAGCGCCAGGGCGAACAGGACGATCAGGCCGAGCGCCGCGAGCCAGTCGAGGACGGTGGCGTCGTGGGAGCGGAAGCCGATGGCGACGCCGACGGCGCCGACGAGGACCACGCTCATGACCGACTGCAGCACGCTGCCGATGACGTGTCCGATGAGGATGGAGCCGCGGTGGATGGCCATGGTGCGGAAGCGGGCGATGATGCCCTCGCTCATGTCGGTGGAGACGGACACCGCGGTGCCGATGGTGGTGGAGCCGATGGTCATCAGCAGGATGCCGGGCACGAGGTAGGCGATGTAGGCCGAGCGGCCGGCGCCACCGCTCATCGCGCCGCCGAAGATGTAGACGAACAGCAACAGCAGCATGACCGGCGTGAGCAGCAGGTTCAGCGTGAGGGAGGGGTAGCGCCTGGCGTGCAGCAGGTTGCGGCGCAGCATGGTGGAGGAGTCGCGCACGGCGAGGGAGAATCGGGCCGGGCGGGCGGGGGCCAGGGGGGCGCTCATCGCAGGTTCTCCTTGGGCTGGTTCGGGCGGCCGGGCTGGGCGGGCACGGATGCGCTGTCGGTCAGGGCGAAGAACACGTCGTCCAGGTCGGGGCTGTGCACGGTCAGTTGGTCCGCCTGGATGCCGGCCGAGTCCAGCCAGTCGAGGATGGCGTGCAGCTCGCGCTGGGTGCCGTCGCTGGGGATCTGCAGGGTCAGCGCCTCGTCGTCCCGGGTGGCCCCGCGCAGCGTGGCGGCAGCGGCCTGGTACTCGGCCGGGTCGGTGAAACGGAGCCGGACGTGCCCGCCCGGGACCAGCCGCTTCAGCTCCTCGGCGGTGCCCTCCGCGGCGATCCTGCCGTTGTGCAGGACGGCGATGCGGTCGGCGAGCTGGTCGGCCTCTTCGAGGTACTGGGTGGTGAGGAAGACGGTCGTACCGCCGGAGACCAGCTCGCGGATGATCCCCCACATGGTGTGCCGCGAGCGCGGGTCCAGACCGGTGGTCGGCTCGTCCAGGAAGATGATCCGCGGGCTGCCGACCAGTGTCATGGCGATGTCGAGGCGGCGCTTCATGCCGCCGGAGTAGGTGGAGGCGGGCTTCTTCGCGGCCTCCACCAGGTCGAAGCGCTCCAGCAGTTCGGCGGCGACCCGCCGGCCCTCGGCCTTGGACAGATGGTGCAGGTCCGCCATCAGGAGCATGTTCTCCTCGCCGGTGATCAGCCCGTCGACGGCGGAGAACTGCCCGGTGACGCCGATCGCGGCGCGTACGGCCTGCGCCTCGGTGGCGAGGTCGTGGCCGCCGACGCGCAGTTCGCCGCCGTCGGCGCTGATGAGGGTGGACAGGATCTTGACGGCGGTGGTCTTGCCGGCGCCGTTCGGGCCGAGCAGGGAGAAGACCGTTCCCTCCGGCACGGCCAGGTCGATGCCGTCGAGCACGACCTTGTCGCCGTAGGACTTGCGCAG
The DNA here is from genome assembly GCF_043202415.1 of Streptomyces sp. NPDC048192. Lineage (NCBI taxonomy): Bacteria > Bacillati > Actinomycetota > Actinomycetes > Kitasatosporales > Streptomycetaceae > Streptomyces > Streptomyces sp. NPDC048192. The sequence goes on along the minus strand of NZ_JBIDAL010000026.1, from coordinate 76,281 downwards.
CCCGTTCGCCGCGATGGCCAGCGTTCGCATGAGAGGTGCTCCTTCGGGGGCAGCGGGTGGTCAGAGGCTGCGGGCGGTGATGTCGCCGTACGAGGTGGTCGCGTGGATGGTCAGCTCGGGGGTGCCGTCGTTCCTGAGGGAGTTGCTGATGCGGCCGTAGCCGGTGCCCGCGTCCAGGGAGGCGGAGACGCCGCGGGCGGCACCGACGGAGATGTCGCCCTTCTCGGTGCGCAGCGTCGCCGTGCCGCGCACGGCCTCGGTGACGCGGATGTCGCCCTTCTGGGTGCGGATCTCCGCGGGGCCGCTCAGCCGGCCGACCGAGACCCCGGCGTCGTGGGCGGCGAGGCGGGCGCTCGCGGCCTCCTCGAGCGTGACCGAGCGGTACCCGCCCGTGAAGTCGACGTCTCCGAGGCGTCCGACGCCGCGGAACTCGGCGGCGTCGGCCTTCGCCTCGACCCGGGAGCCGGCGGGCAGTTCGACGGTGACCTCGACGGACCCGGAGTGCCCGAGGAGCCGGTTGGCCGCCTCCGGGGCCTCGATGCGCAGGACGCCGTCGCCGTAGCCGACCCTGATCTCCTCGGCCGCCTTGGCGTCGCGGCTCTTGGCGGCGTTGGCGGGCAGGACCTGGACGACGGTGTCCGCCCGGTCGGCCGCGACGACCCGGATGCGTCCGGCGGGGATGTCGAGGACGGCGGTGATGGGGGCGGGGGTGTCGAACCGCTGCGTCTGGTGCTCGGTCTTCTGCATGGCTGGGCTCCTTCGAGTCGTCGCTCCGCTTCAGTGGCTCCACTATGGCACAACTTTGGCATCATGGCGAGCCAGATTGCGTCATAGCGTGCCCGCGATGGAGTCACGACCCTGGGAACGACCGGCTGGGCGCTCAGTTCAAGCGACTTGGGGCTGCGGCGCGGAGCGCGGTGAGCGTGCCTGCCGAGTGGCCGACCTGGGCATTTTGTGATGCGCTTCGGCGGCGCGGCACATGAGAGGGCGGGAGAGGTGGCGCGGGTGGGCTCCTCGTGGTGCCATAGTGCGTCACCATGGTGTCGCCGGTAGCGGCAGACTGCCCGAGGGGGCCGAGCCGGAGACGGGGCGGCGTCAGGCCGCCGTCCGCCCCTCGTCCGGGGCCATCTCGGACAGGGCCGCGCGGAAGCCCGCCAGGAAGGCGCCCACCTCCTGGTCGGACACGGTCAGCGGCGGGGCGAGGCGGACGACGTCCGGGGCCACCGCGTTCACCAGCAGGCCCCTGGCCTGGGCGGCCCGCTGCACGGATGCCGCGTGCCCCCCGGCGAGAACGACGCCCAGCAGCAGCCCCGCGCCGCGCACTTCGCGCACCAGCGGGTGCCCCGGCACCTCCAGGCCGTGCCGCAGCAGCCGCCCCATCGAGGTCACGTGGGCGAGCAGGCCCGTCTGCTCGATGGTGTCCAGTACGGCGAGCGCGGCCGCGCACACCACGGGGTTCCCGCTGAAGGTGGAACCGTGCGTGCCGGGCGTCAGCAGCTCGGCGGCCCTGCCGAAGGCGAGCGTCGCTCCGATGGGCAGACCGCCGCCCAGCCCCTTGGCGAGGGTGACGATGTCCGCCTCGACGCCCTCGGCCTCGGCCGCGAACCAGCGGCCCGTGCGCCCCACGCCGGTCTGGATCTCGTCCAGGACCAGGAGCGTCCCGGTCGCCGCGGTGATCTCGCGGGCCGCCCGCAGATAGCCGGGCGGAGGCACCACCACGCCGTTCTCTCCCTGCACGGGCTCCAGGACCAGCAGCGCGGTGCGCGGGGTGACGGCGGCGCGCAGGGCCTCGGCGTCCCCGTACGGCACATGGCTGACCTCGCCCGGCAGCGGCAGGAAGGGGCGCTGCTTGGCCGGCTGCCCGGTGAGCGCCAGGGCCCCCATGGTGCGGCCGTGGAAGCCGCCGGTGGCCGCCACCATGTGCGTGCGGCCGGTGAGCCGGCCGATCTTGAAGGCCGCCTCGTTGGCTTCGGCGCCGGAGTTGGAGAAGTAGACCCGGCCCCGGCGCCCGGCGAGGTGCAGCAGGCGCTCGGCGAGGCGCACGGTCGGTTCGGCGATGAACAGGTTCGAGACGTGTCCGAGGGAGGCGACCTGATCCGAGACGGCCGCCACGACCGCGGGGTGCGCGTGCCCCAGCGCGTTGACCGCGATGCCGCCGAGGAAGTCCAGGTACTCGTTGCCCTCGGCGTCCCACACCCGGGTTCCCCGGCCCTTGACCAGCGGCAGCCGGGGCGTGCCGAAGGCGTCCGTCATGACGTCCCGCCAGCGGCTGGCCAGCGCCGCGTTGGCGGTCGGACGGGCGGCCGGCGCCGGGGACGGGGAGGCGCTCATGAGGAGTACTCGCTGTTCTCGTGGACGTAGTCGGCGGTGAGGTCGTTGGTCCAGATCGTCGCGGACCCGGCGCCGGCGGCCAGGTCCGCGACGATGTGCACCTCGCGGCCGGTCATGTCCACCAGCGCGCGGTCCTCGCCGACGCCGCCGTCCCTGCACACCCACACGCCGTTGATGGCGACGCCCAGCCGGTCCGGCTCGAAGACGGCGCCCGTGGTGCCGATGGCGGACAGCACCCGGCCCCAGTTGGGATCCTCGCCGTGGACCGCGCACTTGAGGAGGTTGTTGCGGGCGATGGAACGGCCCACCTCGACCGCGTCCTCCTCGCTCGCCGCGCCCACGACCTCGATGCGGATCTCCTTGCTCGCTCCCTCCGCGTCCCCGATCAGCTGCCGGGCAAGACCGGCGCAGACGGCGTGCAGGGCCTCGGTGAACTCCTCGTGCTCCGGGGCGATGCCGGAGGCCCCGGAGGCGAGCAGCAGCACGGTGTCGTTGGTGGACATGCAGCCGTCGGAGTCGATCCGGTCGAAGGTGACACGGGTGGCGTCCCGCAGGGCCTTGTCCAGGACGCCGCCGTCGAGGTCGGCGTCCGTGGTGAGGACGACGAGCATGGTGGCGAGCCCCGGGGCGAGCATGCCCGCGCCCTTGGCCATGCCGCCGACGGTCCACCCGTCCCGGGTGACCGCGGCCGTCTTGGGCACCGTGTCGGTGGTCATGACGGCGAGGGCCGCGTCCTCACCGCCGGCGGCGGACAGCCCGGCGACGGCGCTGTCGACGCCGGCCAGCAGCCGGTCCATGGGCAGCGGCACACCGATGAGCCCGGTGGAGCAGACCGCCACCTCACCGGAGGCGAGGCCGAGCAGCCCGGCGGCCCGCTCGGCGGTGGCGCGGGTGTCCCGCAGGCCCTGCGCCCCGGTGCAGGCGTTGGCGCCGCCGGAGTTGAGGACCACGGCGCGGACCTCACCGCCGGCCAGGACCTGCCGGGACCACCGGACGGGGGCCGCCTGCACCCGGTTGGAGGTGAACACGCCCGCCGCGGCACAGCGCGGCCCCTCGTTGACGACGACGGCCAGATCCCGGTTGCCGTTGCCCTTGATCCCCGCGGCGACGCCCGCCGCCGTGAAACCCCGTGCTGCGGTGACACTCACGGTGCGACTCCGATCGTGGAAAGACCCAGTGTCTCGGGCAGGCCGAGGGCGACGTTCATGCTCTGGACGGCGCCGCCCGCGGTGCCCTTGGTGAGGTTGTCGATGGCGCTGATCGCGATGATCCGCCCGGCCGCCGGGTCCACGGTCACCTGGACCTGGGCGGCGTTCGACCCGTACACGGCCGCGGTGCCGGGCCACTGCCCCTCGGGCAGCAGCCGTACGAACGGCTCGCCGGCCAGCGCCTTGTCGTACGCGGCCCGCACCTCGGCCGGGCCGGCCCCGGGCCGCGCCGGCGCCGAGCAGGTGGCGAGGATGCCGCGCGGCATCGGGGCCAGGGTCGGTGTGAAGGAGACGGTGACCGGGCGGCCCGCCACGGCGCTGAGGTTCTGCACCATCTCGGGGGTGTGCCGGTGGCCGCCGCCCACGCCGTACGGCCGCATGGACCCCATGACCTCGCTGCCGAGCAGGTCCGCCCGGGGCGCCCTGCCGGCGCCGGACGTGCCGGACGCCGCGACGATCACCGCCTCGGGTCCGGCCAGCCCGGCCGCGTAGGCGGGAAACAGCGCCAGCGACACGGCGGTCGGATAGCAGCCCGGCACCGCGACGCGCCGCGCACCCGCCAACCCGGCTCGCGCACCCGGAAGTTCGGGCAGGCCGTAGGGCCAGGTGCCCGCGTGCGGGGAGCCGTAGAACGCCTCCCAGGCGGCCGCGTCCGCGAGCCGGAAGTCCGCCCCGCAGTCGATGACGAGCGTCTCCTCGTCCAGCTGCTCGGCGACGGCCGCGGACCGGCCGTGCGGCAGGGCGAGGAAGACGACGTCGTGCCCCTTCAGGGCGTCGGCGGTGGTGGGCCCCACCTCCCGCCCGGCCAGCGCGGCCAGATGCGGCTGCAGCGTGCCCAGCCGCTCTCCCGCACTGGAGTGCCCGGTCAGGGCGCCGATCTCCACTTCGGGGTGGGCCAGCAGCAGGCGCAGCAGCTCGCCGCCCGCATACCCGCTCGCTCCGGCCACGGCCGCTCGCACTGTCATCGACTCTCCCGGTAACACGACGTGGGGTCCGCCCCGGCGTCAGCCGGCCGTCTTGGCACAGAACTCGGCGTTCAGGACGGGCAGGATCCCCGACGCGTCCCAGTCGCCGTTGAAGTCGAAGGTCAGCTCGTGGCGGCCGTCCTCGGTGAAGGCGGCCAGCGACAGCCACCCCAGCACGCCGCCGTCGTGGTACCAGATGGTCGTGCCGCAGCTCATCGTGAGCTTCTCGATCCCGAGCCCGTAGGACGAGATGGGCAGGTCGGGGTTGACGACGGTCGTCTTCATCTCCGCCAGCTGCTGCGCCGGCAGCAGCCTGCCGCCCATCAGGGCCCGGTAGAACCGGTTCAGATCGCCGACGCTGGAGATGATGTCGCCGTCGCCCCAGCTCTGCGATCCGTTCAGCTCGGTGACGTCGTCGATCCGGTCCGGCTGGGTGTCGTAGAAGAGCTTGGAGTAGCCGCGGCTGCTCGGCTGGGGCAGCTGGGAACCCGTGCCGGGGTTGGACGTCGCCTTCAGCCCCAGCGGTTCGACGATGCGCCTGCGCACCTCGTCCGGGTACGGCCTGCCGGCGACCTTCTCGACGATCAGCGCGGCCAGGATGTCGTTGGTGTGGGAGAACGAGTGCCGGGCGCCGGGCGCGAACAGCGGCGGATGGGAGAAGGCCACCTTCAGGCGCTGCTCGGGCGTCAGGGTGTCGTACCGGTGCTGCAGGAAGCCGTCGCCCATGGTGTACGTCTGGTAGTACGGCACATCGGCGAGGTAGTCGAACAGCCCGCTGGTGTGGTTGAGCAGCTGCCGCACGGTGATCTTGCTGCCGTCGTTGCCGTTGCCCGTCACCACGCCGGGCAGATAGCGCTCCACCGGGTCGTCGAGGCCGATCTTGCCCTCCGCCTCCATCTGCAGCAGGACCGTCGCCACGAACGTGTTGGTGATGCTGCCGGTGCGGAACCGGTCGTCCGTGCGGCGCGGCGCGCCCGTCTTCAGGTCACCCACGCCCACCGCCGACTTCCAGACACCGCTCGCGTCCCGGGCCTCGGCGATGACGCCGGGGACGCCGGCGGCGACGGCCGCGTTCAGCGCGGCCTGCGTGGCCTGGTGGTCGGTGGCCTGGGCGGCCGCGTCCCCGGACGCCCGGGCGGGCCCGGTGAAGACGGTCGCCGTGAGCGCCACCGCCACGAGGCCGATCACGCCGGCCCTCGGTCTCTTCCCCACCGTCATCGTCGTCTCCCCGTTTCCTGGAGTCGTCCGCACATGGCTGATTCCGTACGTGTGCGGTTCGTGGGCGGCACAGTAGGCCGGTCGGCTCGCGGGCAACTCGTGCGGCGGCTCAGGACAGTTCGGGCGGCGAGCGGTGTCCGCCCGCGGCTCACCGCCGCGGCACGGCGGCGGTGTCGGCGCGCGCCGTGGCCAGTGCCGCGGTCGCGTCCCGTGCGATCTGCCGCAGCAGCGGGGCGGGATCGTCCTGGAAGTAGAAGTGACCGCCGTCGAAGACCCGCAGGCCCGCGAAGCGCTCGGTGTGCTCCGCCCAGCCGGCCATCCGCCTCGGCGAGGCGAAGCGGTCGTCGCGGCCCGCGTAGGCGGACAGTGCCACCGGCAGCGGACCGGCGTCCGCGGCGGGACGCCAGTTCTCCACCAAGCGCAGATCGGCCCGGATGACCGGGGCGTACAGCGCCCACAGGCCGGGGTCGTCGAAGATGCCGCCGGGTGTGCCGCCGAGCAGGGTCAGCCGGGTGCGCAACTCGGCGTCGGGCAGCTCGTGGTACCGCTGCACCGGGCCCGCCGTCCGCGGCGCGGACCGCGCGGAGACACCGACCCACACGGGCGGCGGCAGCCCCCGGTCGACGGCCCGCCGGGTGATCTCGTACGCCACCAGCGCGCCCATGCTGTGCCCGAACAGGGCGTAGGGGACCGCCGGTTCGGGGTCGATGGAGCGCAGCAGGAAGTCGGCGAGGCGGCCGGCGTCGCCGATGAGCGGCAGGTCGAGCAGGAGTCCGTGGCCCGGGGCGTCGAGCAGCCGTACGTCCCACGTCCTCGGCAGCCCCGCCGGCCAGTGGCGGTACAGCACGTGTGAGCCCCCCGCGTGGTGCAGGACGAACAGGCGCAGGGCGGGTCGTGTGCCGTCCATCGCTCTCCCTCGGATCGCAGCCGCACACCGTCCGGCCCATGGAACGGCGCCGGACCGGCAGGGCGCCTGAGGATCACTCGAGCGCCGCCGCACCAGCGGCGGAGTCCCACCGGCGCCGCGCCCGGCGGGGCACGAACGCGGCATCGTGGCACAGGAAACCGGCGGGGTACAGAGAAACCCGGCGGGGCGCAGCGCGGGCGCGCGGCAGCACGCCCGGCGGGCCCGCCGCCCTTGTTGCGGCGATGGCCGGGTCCCTACGGTGACGTGGCATCGCCGGGGTCGCACACCGGTGCCGGCTGTCCTGTCGACCGGACAGCCGAGCGTCCTGTCGACCGGACGGACGCCGGCCGGCGAACCCGCGCCCGGTGCCCTCGCGCACCCGGCCCGGCGACATTCCCATCCCCGAGTCACTCCATGACGGACAAGGACGGTGCCAGTTGAGCACGAACCCCTTCGATGACGCGGACGGCCGCTTCTACGTTGTGGTCAACGACGAGGAGCAGCACTCCCTGTGGCCGGTGTTCGCCGAGGTGCCCGCCGGCTGGCGGGTCGTCTTCGGCGAGGCGGCCAAGGCCGAGTGCCTGGAGTACGTCGAGAAGAACTGGACCGACCTGCGCCCCAAGAGCCTGCAGCAGGCCATGGCGGCGGACTGAGCGCCGCGGTCGTGCGGACGCGACCCGGACGACACCGTTCGCCCCGGTCGGCCCGCGGCCGGAGAACACACGCAGACACTGGGAGATGAAGGGTGTGACGGGGGCTGTGAGAAGCACGAGCAGAGCTCCGGCGAGGCCGGTGGACGCCGGCCGCGAGCCGGCGCAGCGCGATGTGGTCCTGTCCTTCGTGGGGTCGCAGGCCAAGGTGCAGAAGTCGGGCATGATCCTCCCGCCCAACCTGCCGGAGCGGTCCTGGGAGCGGATCGGGACCAGCCTGCGCGAGCTCGTGAACTCCTCGGCGTGGTGGCTCGCCGACTGGCTGATCTACGGGGAGGCCACCTACGGCTGGCGGCGTTACAAGGAGGCGATCGAGCGCACCGGGCTCGACTACCAGACCCTGCGCAACTACGCGTGGGTCGCCCGGCGGTTCGAACACCACCGCAGGCGGGACAGCCTCAGCTTCGCCCACCACGCCGAGGTGACCCGGCTGTCGCCGCCGGAGCAGGACTACTGGCTGCGCAGGGCCGAACAGCAGAAGTGGTCGCGCAACGAACTGCGCAGGGCGGTCCGCGCCGGCCTGGCCGCGCAGAGCGGCGAGGCCGGAACCTCCCCGGACGGCGGCGCCCAGGGGCAGCACCGGCTCCGGCTCACCGAGCCGGCGGCCGCCGCTCAGCACCGGCCGAAGGTCACCACGCTCACCATCGAGCTGTCCGCCGACCAGCTGGAGCACTACTCGAAGGCGGCCGCCGCCCACGGCCTGAGCGTCGACAAGTGGGTGACCCACATGCTCGACACCGCCCACCGGCGCACCGCCTGACGGCGCACCCGCGACCGGCGGCACCGCCTGCGGGCGCAGTGCCCCGAAGGTGCCGGCAAGCCCGTTTTCCGTGGTGGGCCGGCGGCTCGTCCGACCGGACACCTCTCGTATCGGAGTCAGTTGATGATCCTTCAGGGAAAGCGGGTCGCCCTGCCCTCGGCGCCCGTCGCCCACCAGCCGTTCGAGGCGCACGCACGAGCCACCCCCGACGCCGTCGCCGTCGTCTGCGCCGGCCGGCAGGTGACGTATGCGGAGCTGGACGCGAGGGCGAACCGGTTCGCGCACTTCCTCACCGCGCGCGGCTGCGGCCGGGGCGCGAAGGTCGGCGTCTGCCTCGACTACTCGGTCGACATGCTCGTCGCCATCCTCGGAACGCTGAAGGCGGGCGCGGCCTACGTGCCGTTCGACCCGGCCTACCCGGCGGCGCGGCTGCAGCTGCTGCTCGGCCAGGTGCCCGACCTCGCCCTGATCGTGGCCTGCCCGGCGACCGCCGGGATGGTCGAGTCGGCGGCCGTCGACGTCGTCGACCTCGAGCAGCTCGCCGGCCGGCTGGCGGCCCTCCCGGCGACCGCCCCGGACGTCCGCGTCACCGGCGACGACATCTGCTACGCCGTGTTCACCTCCGGCTCCACCGGCACGCCGAAGCTGACCGCGGTGCGGCACGAGGGCTGGTTCAACCTGATGAACTGGCTGAAGCTCGAGTACGGCCTGCACAGCGGGTCGCACAACCTGGTCGTCAGCGCCTTCGGGTTCGACCTCTCCCAGCGCGCCCTGATGACCCCGCTGTTCTGCGGCGCCACCCAGTACCTGCTGGCCAGCCGGAACTTCGACGCCATGCTGGCCTACCGCGTCCTGACCGAGCACGACATCCGCGTCGTGCACTGCGCCTCCAGCACGCTGTACGTGCTGATCGACTGGGAGACCGCGCGCGGCGGCGACGCCCTGACCCGGCTCGACTACGTGCTCTTCGGCGGGGAGGCGCTCAAACCCGAGCGGCTCACGGACTGGATGCGGCGCGAGGGCAACACCTGCACCCTGCTGCACCAGTACGGCGTCGCCGAGTGCACGGACGTCGCCACGTCGTACGACCTCGCCGGGTACCGGCCCGGCGAGCACGACATCGCACCGGTCGGCAGGCCCGCCCACAACACCGACATCCTCCTCCTCGACGAGCGGCTGCGCGGTGTGGGGGCGGGGGAGCACGGCGAGATCTGCATCTCCGGGGCCGGTGTCGGCGCGGGCTACCTGGGCGCCGCGGGCCCCGAGAACGAGAAGTTCACCACCGTCGAGGTAGACGGCCGACCGCGCAGGCTGTACCGCACCGGCGACCGCGGCTACGTCACCGAGGCCGGCGACCTCGTCGTCGCCGGGCGGATGGACGCGCAGGTGAAGGTGCGGGGCATGCGCATCGACCCCACCGACGTCGAACGCGCGCTGGGCAGGCTGCCCGAGGTCCGGGAGGCCGCCGTGGCGGTCACCTGCACCGACGCCGGCGAGAACGAGCTGACCGCGTTCCTCGTCCCGGAGTCGGACGGCCTCACCGAGGACGCCGTGCGCGCCGGTCTGCTCGAGACGCTCCCGCGGAACATGGTGCCGGCCAGGTTCGTGAACATCCCCAGCATTCCGTTGAGCCCGCACGGGAAGGTCGACCGCGCGGCGCTGGTCGACGCCCTCAAGAACCGAGGACTGTGATGATTGCCGACAGCGTGCGCGCCATCTGGTGCCGGGAACTGCAGCGCGACGACATCTCCGCCGACGACGACTTCTTCGCCCTGGGCGGCCAGTCCGTGATCATGGTCAGGATCCAGGGCGCCCTCATGACGGAGCTGGGCCTGGAGATCCCCATGGACCAGCTGTTCCTCAACCCGACGGTGGCGTCGATCTCCGCGTACATCGAATCCCTGGGCTCGCTGCGCCGATAGCGCGCCGTCAGCGGACATTCCGGCCGCAGCCGCACTGCGTCAGAAAACTACCTGGTAAGAGAGGCGCGCCATGTACGACGTGATTGTCATCGGTGCCCGTTGTGCGGGTTCGCCGACGGCCATGCTCTTCGCGAAGCGGGGTTATCGGGTCCTGCTCCTGGAGAAAGCGCGGTTCCCGCAGGACACGCTGTCCTCGCACTACATCCACATGCAGGGCATGGGCCTGCTCCACCGGTGGGGGCTGCTCGGCAAGCTCCGCGACGCGGGCTGCAGGAAGATCACCAAGCAGAGCTACCAGGGTCCCGGCGTCCGCATCGAGGGCTTCTCCCTGCCGGTCGAGGGCCTGACGTACACGTACGCGCCGCGGCGGTACGTGCTCGACCCGATCCTCGCCGAAGGCGCCGTGGAGGCCGGAGCCGACTTCCGGCAGGGCTGCGCCGTCAAGGACCTGCTGTGGGAGGACGGCCGGGTCGCCGGCGTCACGTACACGACGCCCGCCGGAACCGAGACGACGGAGCGGGCACGCCTGGTCGTCGGCGCGGACGGCATGCGCTCGCTGGTGGCCCGCAAGGCCGGCGCCGAGAACGTCATCGAGCACCCGCGGGTGAGCTGCACCTACTACAGCTACTGGGCCGACGTCCCCTCGCACTTCGAGCTGTACGAGCGGCCGGGGCGCTGGATCGGGGTCATCCCCACCAACGACGACCTCACGCTGCTGATGACCTACTTCCCGCAGGACCGGTACAACGAGGTCCGCAAGGGGGTCGAACCCTTCTACCTCGACAGCTTCCGCACCACGGCGCCCGAGCTGTACGAGCGGATGCAGGCGGGCCGGCGCGTGGAGCAGCTGTACGGCACGGGCCACCAGGAGAACTACTTCCGCAAGGCCTACGGGCCCGGCTGGGTGCTGGTCGGCGACGCGGTGAACCACAAGGACTCCATCACCGCCCGCGGCATCACCGAGGCCTTCGTCCAGGCGCAGTCGCTCACCGACCACATCGGGGAGCAGCTGCACGACGACGCCGCCCTCAGGACTGCGCTGAAGCGCTACGAGAACGACCTGAGCGGCGAAGCCCTCAGCCACTACCAGGGCGCCCTCAACGTGGCCGAGCTCAAGCCCGAGGGGCGGGTCGAGATGCTGCAGAAACTGGTCGGCCACCAGGAGCACATCGACCGCTACTTCTCGACGCTGTCCGGCGCGTGCTCCATCGACGACTTCTACAACGACGAACTCCTGGACCTGCTCGACCTGAGCTGAGTTGCGACCCGAGCCGAGTGACGACTTGCTCCCCCAAGGTTCCGCCGATTTGGAGAAACAATGATCCCGTTGTCGTTCGCGCAGCGTCGGCTGTGGTTCGTGGACCGGTTCGAGGGCCCTTCGCCGACCTACAACGGCGCCTTCGCCCTGCGGCTGACCGGTGAGCTGGACGCGGGGGCGCTCGAGGCGGCGCTCCGCGATGTCATCGACCGGCACGAGGTCCTGCGCACGGTGATCGTCGAGGGCGACGACGGCGTACCGCACCAGCAGGTGCTGCCGTCCGGGGAGCAGCCGTTCCACCTGCCGGTCGTCGAGGCCGCGGGGGAGCAGGAGCGGGCGGCGGCGGTCGACGCGGTGGCGACCGAGACCTTCGACCTGGCCGCCGACGCACCGATCCGCGCCCGCCTGGTGCGGTCCGGGCCGCGCGAGCACACCCTCGTCGTCGTGGCCCACCACATCGCCGTGGACGGGGAGTCCTTCGGGCCGCTGTTCCGCGACCTCACCACGGCCTACGCGGCCCGCCGCGAGGGCCGGGCGCCGGCCTGGGAGCCGCTGCCGGTGCAGTACGCGGACTACACCCTGTGGCAGCTCGACCTGCTCGGCGACGAGTCCGACCCGGACAGCCTCGCCGCCCGGCAACTCGCCTACTGGCGCGAGGCCCTGGCCGACCTGCCGCAGCCGCTGGCGCTGCCGACGGACCGCCCGCGCCCGCGGGTGATGAGCCCCGACGGCGACCGGATCCCCTTCTCGATCGACCCCGCCCTGCTGACCGCCGTGGAGAAGCTCGCCACGGAAGCGGACACCACGGTGTCGATGGTCATGCACGCGGCGCTCGCGGTGCTGCTGCACCACCTCGGGTGCGGGGACGACGTGTCCATCGGCGCGCCGATCACGGACCGCACCGACGAGGAACTGCGCGACCTCGTCGGCTTCTTCGTCAACACCTGGGTGCTGCGCGTCGACCTCGCCGGGAACCCGACCTTCCGCCGGCTGCTGCAGCGGGTGCGGGAGAGGTCCCTCGCCGCGTACGACAACCAGGACATGCCCTTCGAACGGCTGGTGGAGCTGCTCAACCCGGACCGCTCCACCGCCTACAACCCGTTCTTCCAGGTCATGCTCTCCTGGCAGCCGCCCGTGCCGCCCCTGGAGCTTCCCGGCCTCGGCGTGCGCACCGAGCGGCTGGAGACCCGCACGGCCAAGTTCGACCTGTTCTTCGACCTGCTCCCGGACGCCGCCGGCGGAGCCAACTGCCGTCTGGAGTACGCCACCAGCCTGTTCGACCGGACCACCGCCGAGGGCATCGCGCAGCGGTTCGTCCGCGTACTGGGCCGGCTCGTGGCCGACCCGGAGCGCGCGGTCGGCACCGTCGACGTGCTCGACGCGGCCGAGCGGGACCTGCTGCTCGCCCCGTCCGGCGACAGGGCCGCGGCGGCGGGCGCAGTGACCGTCCCGGAGCTGTTCGAGAGCCAGGCGGCCAGGACCCCGGACGCCGCGGCCCTCGTGTGCGACGGCCGGACGCTGACCTACCGGGAGCTGGAGGAGCGGGCCAACGCCGTCGCCTGGGAGCTGATCCGGCGCGGCGCCGGGCCGGAGGACCTGGTGGTGCTCGCGCTGCCGCGCACCGAGGACCTGGTGGCCGGCCTGCTCGGCATCCTCAAGTCCGGTGCCGCCTACGTGCCGTTGGACCCGCAGTACCTGGACGGGCGCGCGCAGAGCGTGCTGTCCGAGGCACGCCCGCGCTTCGCCGTCACCGACACCGCCACCTGGCAGGACGTGCCGCACAACGACCTGGTGACCGTCAACCTCGACCACCGGGCGCAGTGGGACTCGCCCGGGATTGCGCCGGACGACACCGGCCGCCTCGCGCCGCTCGGGCCGGACAACCTGGCGTACGTGATGTACACCTCCGGCTCCACGGGCAAGCCGAAGGGCGCGTCGATCACCCACCGGGGCGTCGTGGACGGCGTACGGGAACTGGTGCGCGTCCTGGACACGCCGCCCGGGTGGCGGATGCTGGCCGGCACCTCGGTCAACTTCGACGTCTCGGTCTTCGAGCTGCTGACCACCCTGACCACCGGCGGCACGGTCGAGCTGGTGGCGAACGCGCTGGCCCTCGGCGAGCGGGACGGCTGGGACGGCCAGGTGATCAGCGGCGTCCCCTCGGTGCTCGGCGAACTGGCGGGCCACCTGCACAAGGCGCCCGACGTGCGCACGGTCGTGTTCGCGGGCGACGTCCTGCCGGGCCGGCTGGTGCGGCAGGTGCGCGAGGTCCTGCCCGGCGCGCGGATCGTCAACTCCTACGGGCAGAGCGAGAGCTTCTACGCCACCGCGTTCTCCCTCGCCGCGTCCGAGGAGTGGACGGACACGGACGTCGCGCCCGTCGGCACCCCGCTGGGCAACATGCGCGCCTACGTCCTCGGCCCGGGCCTCGCCCCCGCGCCGCAGGGCGTGGTCGGTGAGCTGTACGTGGCGGGGACCTGCCTGGGCCGCGGCTACCACGGCCGCCCCGGCCTGACCGCCGAGCGCTATGTGGCCGACCCCTTCGGCCCCGCCGGCGAACGCATGTACCGCACGGGCGACCTGGCCCGCTGGAACGCGCGCGGCCGACTCGAGGTGGTCGGCAGGGCCGACGGCCAGGTGAAGGTGCGCGGCTTCCGCATCGAGACCGCCGAGGTCGAGGCCGCGATCACCGCACACCCCGGCATCAGCGAGGCCGTGGTGATCAGCCGGGAAGTGCCCTCGGGCGGCAAGCGGCTCGTCGCCTACGTGGTGCACACCGGCGAGGGAGCCGTCGGCGACGACGGCGCCGGCGGCATCGGCGACGTCGACGTGCTCGCCGGAGCCTCCTCCGCCGAGCTGCGCAAGTTCGTCGCGGCCCGCCTGCCCGACTACATGGTGCCGTCGGCCTTCGTGGCCCTCGGCCGGCTCCCCCTCGGGCCGACCGGCAAGGTGGACCGCAAGGCCCTGCCCGAACCGGAGTTCCTCGGCGAGACCTACCGGGAGCCGCGCACCGAGGCCGAGAAGATCATCACCGCGGCCTACGCGGACGTGCTCGGCGTGGACCGGGTCGGCGTCGACGACGACTTCTTCGCGGTGGGCGGCGACAGCCTGCGCTCCATCCAGGTGGTGGCACGGGCCCGCGCCCGGGGCCTGCAGCTGAGCACGCGGGAGATCTTCGAGTGCCGCACGGCGGCCCGCCTCGCCGAGGCGGCCTCCGCCCGCCGGGGCCTGACGCCCGTGCTCGCCGAGCTGGACGGCGGCGGCGTCGGACCGATGCCGCTGCAGCCGGTGGCACGGCAGGTGTTCGAGCACGGCGGCGGGACGAAACGCTTCGCCATGTCGATGGTGCTGGAGCTGCCCGAGGGCATCGACGGCGACGGCCTCGCCGCCACCCTGGACGCCGTACTCGACCGGCACGACCTGCTGCGCGCGCGGCTGGAGCACGGCGAGGAGCCCACCCTGGTCGTGCGGGAGGCGGGCGCCGTACGGACGGCCGGCCTGATCCACCGGGTCGACTGCGACGGCCGCTGGGAGGAGCCGTCCGCACTGGCGGCGGCGAAGGCGGAGCTGTACGACGCGGTCGGCCGGCTCGACCCGGAGGCCGGGACCATGTCGGACTTCGTCTGGTTCGCCCCGCCCTCGGGAGCGGGCAGGCTGCTCGTCGTGCTGCACCACCTGGTGGTGGACGGCGTCTCCTGGCGGATCCTCATGTCCGACCTCGCCGAGGCGTGGCAGCGGGTCCGCTCCGGCGAGGCCCCCGAGCTGCCCTCCGTCGGCACCTCGGCCCGCCGCTGGGCGTCGGCCCTTCAGGACGAGGCGCTGTCCGAGGAGCGGGAAGCGGAACTGGCGTACTGGCGGGACCTGCTGGAGGCGACCGACCCGCCGCTCGGCACACGGCCCTTCGACCCGGCGGTGGACGTGTGGTCCACGGTCGACACCGTACGGGTGCAGCTGCCCGCCGACGTCACCGAGGCCGTGCTGACCAGGCTCCCCGCGGCGTTCAAGGGCACCGGCACCGACGTCCTGCTCGCCGCCCTCGCCCTGGCGGTGGACCGGTGGCGCGGCACGCCCGGCTCCACCCTGGTCCGCCTCGAGGGGCACGGCCGCGAGGAGGACGCCGTCCCCGGCGCCGACCTGTCCCGGACCGTCGGATGGTTCACCAGCATGTACCCCGCCCGCGTCGACGTCGCGGGAGTGGACCTGGCCGACGTGCTGGCCGGCGGCCCCGCCGCCGGGCAGGCGGTCAAACGGGTCAAGGAGCAGCTGCGCCGCGTCCCGGACAAGGGCCTGGGATACGGGCTGCTGCGCTATCTGAACCCGGAGACCGCCGAACAGCTCGCCGAGTACCCGGCGCCGCAGATCGGGTTCAACTACCTCGGCCGGATCACCGGCGCCGACATACCCGAGCACCTGCGCACGGACGGCTGGGGACCCGCTTCCTGGTCCGCGGAGCTGGTCGCGGAACCCGACCCGGACCTGCCCGCACTGTCCGCCCTCGAGGTCAACTCGGTCGCCACCGACACCGCCGACGGCACCCGGCTGCAGGCCGCCTTCATGTTCCCGACCGGGGTGCTGTCCCGCGAGCGGGCCGGTGAACTGGCCGAGCTGTGGGTGGAGGTGCTGCACGGCATGGCCGCGTACGCCGCACGCCCGCGCATCGGCGGGCTCACCCCTTCCGACGCGCCGCTGGTCACCGTGCGCCAGGACGAGATCGAGGCCTGGGAGGAGCGCTACGGCCGGCTGGCCGAGGTGTGGCCGCAGGCCCCCGGGCAGTCCGGCATCCAGTTCCAGGCGGCGCTCGCCGACGGCGCCTTCGACGTCTACCACATGCAGTTCGTGCTGCACCTGTCCGGGCACGTGGACCCCGAACGCATGCGGGCGGCCGGGCAGGCGCTGCTCGAGCGCTACCCGAACCTGCGCTCGGCGTTCCTCACCACGGCCGACGGCGACCCGGTGCAGGTCGTGGCGGAACACGTCGCCCTGCCCTGGCGGCACCTGGACCTGACCGGGCGCAGCGAGGCCGAGCAGGACGCGGCGCTGGAGGCGGCCCTCGCCGACGACCGGGCCGACCAACTCGACCCGGCCCGGCCGCCGTTGCTGCGCCTGGCCCTGCTCACCTGCGGGCCCCGGCAGGCGAAGCTCATCCTCACGGCGCACCACACCCTCTTCGACGGCTGGTCGTCGCCGCTGGTGATCACCGACCTGGTCCGGCTGTACGCCGAAGCCGGCGACCTCGGCCCGGTCCGCTCCTACGGCGACTACCTGGCCTGGCTGTCGAGGCAGGACCGGGACGCGTCGGCCGCCCGGTGGAAGGCCGAGCTGGAGGGATTCGACCAGCCGACCCTCGTGGCCGCCGACCGGCCCGCCCAGGGTGAGGCGACCGCCCTCGGCCGGGTCGAGGTGCCGCTGTCCATCGACAAGGGACGGCAGCTCGCCCGGCGCGCCGCGGAACTCGGCGTCACCCTCAACACGCTCCTGCAGGGTGCCTGGGCGATCCTGATGTCGAAGCTGACCGGGCAGCCGGACGTGGTGTTCGGCGCCGCCGTCAACGGCCGCCCCGCCGACCTGACCGGCTCGGACCAGATGGTCGGCCTGTTCATCAACACCCTGCCCGTCCGGGCACGGTGCCGGCCGGACCAGAGCCTGGGCGACGTCATCACCGATCTGCAGAACCGGCAGATCGCCCTGCTCGACCACCACTACTACGGCCTGGCCGACATCCAGCGCGGCACCGGGCTGCCCGCCCTGTTCGACACGATCGTCGTCTTCGAGAACTATCCGATCGACCGTGAGGGCATCGTCGAGGCGAACGACGCGGCGGGCTTCACGATCGACGCCATCCGCCCGTTCGCCGGTTCCCACTACCCGCTCACCCTCAACTCCTCCGACCCCTACCTGCGGCTCTCCCTCGACTACCAGACCGCCCTGTTCGACCGCGACGCGGCCCAGGTGATCGCCGCCCGGCTCGTGCGGGTGCTGGAGCAGGTGCTCGCCGACCCGTCGGCGCCGGTCGCCGCGGTGGACGTGCTGGCGCAGGACGAGCGGGACCGGCTCGTGCGGCGGGTCAACGACACGGCGCATCCGGTGGCCGAGGGCACGCTGCCGGGCGCGTTCGAGGCGCAGGTGGCGCGCGACCCGGATCGGGTGGCGCTGATCGCCGAGCAGGAGAGGCTGTCGTACGGGGAGTTCAACCGGCGGGCGAACCGGCTGGCGCACTGGCTGATCGAACAGGGCGCCGGGCCCGAGCGGCTGGTCGCGGTGAAGATCCCCCGCTCGGTGGACCTGATGGTGGCGATCTACGCGGTGGTCAAGGCGGGCGCGGCCTACGTGCCGATCGACCCGGAGCTGCCCGAGGACCGGGTGCGGCACGTGCTGGACAGCGCCCGGCCGCTGCTGGTGCTCGACGAGACGCTGCCGGACGTGTCCGCCTACCCGGAGACGAACCCGCAGCGCTCGCTGACGCCGGACAACGTCGCGTACGTCATCTACACCTCCGGCTCCACCGGCGGCCCCAAGGGCGTGCCGGTGGCACACCGGTCGATCATGAACCGGCTGCGGTGGGGCCTGGCGCACTTCGACGTCGGCGTCGAGGACCGGGTGCTGCTGAGCACGACGGCGAGCTTCGACGTGTCGGTGCCGGAGCTGTTCGCGCCGCTGCAGGTCGGCGCGGCCGTGGTCATCGCCCGTCCGGACGGGCGCCGGGACCCGGCGTACCTGGCGGAGCTGATGCGGCGCGAGCGGGTGACCGGCGCCGACTTCGTGCCCTCCCTGCTGGAGGCGTTCGTCGCCGAGCCCTCCGCCAAGGAGTGCACGCACCTGCGCTGGATCGAGGTCGCCGGCGAGGCGTTCCCGGCCGCGCTGGCCAACCGGTTCGTCGAACTGCTGCCGGGCTGCACCGCGAACAACCTCTACGGCCCCACCGAGGCGTCGGTGGAGGTCACGGCCTGCCGGTACGAGCCCGGCGCCGACCGGCTGCCGATCGGCACCCCCGTGTGGAACACCCAGGTGTACGTGCTGGACGCCGCGCTGCGCCCGGTCGCGCCGGGAGTGGCCGGTGAGCTGTACCTGGCCGGCGTCCAGCTGGCCCGCGGCTACCTCGGGCAGACGGGGCTGACCGCGAGCCGCTTCGTCGCCTGCCCCTTCGGCGCGCCGGGAAGCCGGATGTACCGCACCGGCGACCTGGTGAGGTGGACCGAGGACGGCCAGGTCGAGTACATCGGCCGTACCGACTTCCAGGTGAAGGTCCGCGGCTTCCGCATCGAACTCGGCGAGATCGAACAGGCCCTGGCCGCGCACCCGGACGTCGACGGCGCGGTGGCCGTGGTGCGCGAGGACCGCGCCGACGACCAGCGGCTGGTCGCGTACGTGGTGCCGCGCGCCGGCACCGAACCGGCCGGTCTCGACCCGGCGGCCCTGACCGAGCTGGCCCGCGAGCACCTGCCGGAGTACATGGTCCCCTCGGCGATCGTGCCGCTCGCCGCGTTCCCCCAGACACCCAGCGGAAAGCTCGACCGCAAGGCGCTGCCCGCACCCGAGCGCACCGAAGCCGCGGCCGGCCGAGGGCCGCGCAACCACCGCGAGGAAGTCCTGTGCCGGCTGTTCGCCGAGCTGCTCGGGGTGGAGGAGGTCGGCATCGACGTCGACTTCTTCGACCACGGCGGGCACTCGCTGCTGGCCACCCGGCTGGTCGGCCGCATCCGCAACGAACTCGGCGTCGACGTGAAGGTCACGACGGTGTTCCGCAGTCCGACCGTCGCCCAGCTGGCGGGCCGGATCGAGAAGTCGGCCAAGTCGAACCGCCTCCAGCTGCGCCAGATGAACGCTTAGGAGTAGCACGATGATCCCGTTGTCCTTCGCTCAGCGTCGGCTGTGGTTCCTCCACCGTCTGGAAGGGCCGTCCGCGACGTACAACATCCCGTTCGTGCTGCGTCTGGACGGGCCGCTGGACACCACGGCCCTGGCCGCCGCGGTGACCGATGTCGTCACCCGGCACGAGAGCCTGCGCACCCTGCTCGTGGAGAACGCCGACGGCACCCCGGAGCAGCGCATCCTGCCGCCCGAGGAGGCGCGGCCGCCGTTCCGGGTGGCCGACACGGCCGCCGACGCGGTGGACGACGCGCTGCGCGAGGCGGTGGGCGCCGGGTTCGAGCTGGACACGGACCTCCCCCTGCGCACCACCGTCTTCCGTCTGTCCCCGCAGGAACACGTGCTGGTGTTCGTGTTCCACCACATCGCCGCGGACGGCGCGTCGATGGCGCCGTTCATGCGGGACCTGCTGTCGGCGTACGCGGCCCGCCGCGAGGGCGGCGCACCCCGGTGGACGCCGCTGCCCGTGCAGTACAAGGACTACTCGGTGTGGCAGCGGCGGATGCTCGGCGACGAGAACGACCCGGACAGCGTCGCCGCCGAGCAACTGGACTACTGGCGCGAGGCGCTGGCCGGGGTGCCGCAGCCTGTACAGCTGCCGCTGGACCGGCCGCGGCCGACCTCGGCCAGCCACCGCGGAGGCCACGTCGACTTCCAGCTGGAACCGGAACTCGTCGCCGGGATCGGGAAGCTGGCCGCGGACCACGGCGCCACGGCCCCGATGGTCGCCCAGGCCGTGCTCGCCGTGCTCCTGCACCACCTCGGCGCCGGCAACGACCTGACGATCGGCAGCCCCATCGAGGGGCGCCCCGACGAACAGCTCGAGGACCTGATCGGGTTCTTCGCCAACACCTGGGTGCTGCGCGTCGACCTGTCCGGGAACCCGGCGTTCGGCGACCTGCTGGACCAGGTGCGGGACCGGGCCCTGGCCGCCTACGACAACCAGGACATGCCCTTCGAGTACCTGGTGGAGCTGCTCAACCCGGATCGCACCACCGCCTACAACCCGCTCTTCCAGGTCATGCTGGCCTGGCAGTTCGCGTGGTCGGAGATCGAGGTGCCGGGACTGCGCGTCACCCCCGTCCCGGCGGGCACCGACACCGCCAAGTTCGACCTGTTCTTCAACATCGTCCCGGACCCGTCCGGGCGCGCGTACGGGCGCCTGGAGTACGCGACCGACCTGTTCGACCACTCCACCGCCGAGAGCCTCGTGGACCGCTATGTGCGCGTGCTGCGCCAGGCGGTCGCCGATCCCGGGGCGCGGCTCGGCACGGTGGACGTGCTCACCGAGGCGGAGCGGGACCGGCTGGCCCGGCTGAACGCGACGACGCGGCCGGAGCCGGCGGCGACCGTGCCGGAGCTGGTCGCCGCCCAGGTGGCGCGGACACCGGACGCGACGGCCGTGGTGTGCGGGCAGACCTCGCTGACGTACCGGGAACTCGACGCCCGCGCCGGCCGGCTGGCCGCCGTACTGCGGGACCGGGGAGTCGGCCCGGACGTCCTGGTCGCCGTGGCGCTGCCGCGCTCGGCGGAGCTGGTGGTCGCGCTCCTCGCCGTGCTCAAGGCGGGCGGCGCCTACCTGCCGATCGACCCCGACCACCCGTCCGCACGCGTCGACCTCCTGCTCACCACGGCCGACCCGGCACTGGTCCTGACCGACTACGCGACGGCGGCGGTCGTGGCGGCGTGCCGGCAGCGGGTCCTCCACCTCGACGACCTGAGCCTGGACGGCCCCGCCCGCGAAGCCGGGGACACCCCGATCGAGGCGGACAACCTGGCCTACGTGATGTTCACCTCCGGGTCGACCGGAACCCCCAAGGGCGTCGCCCTCACCCACGCCGGCGTGGTCAACGGCGTACGGGACCTGCGCCGGCGCACCCACGTCGAGGCCGGCTCCCGGATGCTCGCCGCCACCTCGGTGAACTTCGACGTCTCCGTGTTCGAGATCTTCACCGCGCTGACCAGCGGAGCGAGCGTCGAGATCGTCCGCGACGTGCTCGAACTCGCCGAACGCGGCAGCTGGACCGGCACCACCCTCAGCGCCGTGCCCGCCGTGTTCTCCGCCCTGCTCGACCAGATCGCCGCGAACGGCCGCCCCGGCCTGGAACTCGACGTGGAGACCGTCGTCTTCGCCGGCGAGGCGCTCTCCTCCGACCTCGTCCGCGCGGTGCACGACACCCTGCCCGGCACCCGCGTCGTCAACGCCTACGGACAGACCGAGAGCTTCTACGCCACCACCTTCACCGTCCCCGAGCAGTGGACCGGGA
Organism: Streptomyces sp. NPDC048192; assembly: GCF_043202415.1. Lineage (NCBI taxonomy): Bacteria > Bacillati > Actinomycetota > Actinomycetes > Kitasatosporales > Streptomycetaceae > Streptomyces > Streptomyces sp. NPDC048192. The sequence continues at coordinate 54,869 of NZ_JBIDAL010000026.1, read as the reverse complement.
CCGGTGCCGTACCGGTGGGAACGCCCCTGGCCAACATGCGGGCCTACGTCCTCGGGCCGGAACTGACGCCGGTCCCGCAGGGCGTCGTCGGGGAGCTGTACGTGGCCGGCCTGGTCGCCCGCGGCTACCACCGCAACGGCGCCGCCACCGCCGAGCGCTTCGTCGCCTGCCCCTTCGGCCCCGCCGGCGCCCGGATGTACCGCACCGGCGACCTGGCCCAGTGGGACGCCGAGGGCCGGCTGAAGTACGCCGGACGCGCCGACAACCAGGTCAAGGTGAACGGCATCCGCGTCGAGCCGACCGAGATCGAGACGGTCCTCGCCCAGCACCCCGCGGTCGGCCAGGCCGTGGTCACCGTGCGCGCCGACCACACCGGCACCACACGGCTCGTCGGCTATGTGGCGCAGACGGCCGACGCCGGCATCGACGCCGGGGTGACCGTCGCGGACCTGCGGCGGTTCGCGGCCAAGCGGCTGCCGGACTACATGGTGCCCGCCCAGCTCGTCGTCCTGGACCGGCTGCCGCTGACGGCGAGCGGGAAGCTGGACCGGGCCGCGCTGCCCGAGCCGGAGTTCACCGGCGCCGAGTACCGGGCGCCGCGCAGCGCGGTGGAGCGGGTGCTCGCCGAGGTGTACGCCGATGTGCTCGGCGCCGGTCAGGTCGGCGTCGACGACGACTTCTTCGCCGCGGGCGGGGACAGCATCCGCTCCATCCAGGTGGTGGCCCGAGCCAAGGCCCGAGGTGTCGTGGTCAGCACGCGGGAGATCTTCGAGCACCGCACGGTGGCCCGGCTCGCGGAGCTGGTCGAGGGCCGCGCGGACGAGGAGCGGGTGACGCTGGCCGAGCTGCCGGGCGGCGGTGTGGGCTGGGCCCCGCTGCCGCCGACGGCGGCGCATGTGCTCGGCCTGGGCGGGGGCATCGGCCGGTTCTGCATGTCGGCGATGCTGACCCTGCCCCCGGGCATCGACCGTGCGGGACTGGTGGCGACCTTGCAGGCGGTGCTGGACCGCCACGACGCGCTGCGCGCCCGGCTGGACCGGGGCGAGCGGGGCCTGCGGATGCAGCCGGCCGGCAGCGTCGACGCCGCCGCGCTGGTGCGGCAGGTCGCCTACGACGGCGCCGACGTGCAGGCCGAGCTGGACGCGGCCGCGGACCGGCTGGACCCGGACGCGGGGGTGATGGCGCAGTTCGTGTGGTTCACCCCCGCCGCGGACACGGACGCGGGCCGGCTGCTGATCGTGCTGCACCACCTGGTCGTCGACGGGGTCTCCTGGCGGATCCTGGTACCGGACCTGGCCGCCGCCTGGCAGCGGGTGCGCGACGGCCTCGAGCCCCGGCCGGCCGACACCGGCACGTCGCTGCGCCGGTGGGCGCACGCCCTGGCCGAGGAAGCGGCCGCCCCCGGACGAGTGGCCGAACTGCCCGTCTGGCAGGAGATCCTGGCCGGTGACGAGCCGCTGCTCGGCGCACGCGAGCTGGACCCCGCACGCGATGTCACCTCCACCGTGGACACCGTCCGCGTCCAGGTGCCCTCCGACGTCACCGAGGCGCTGCTGACCACGGTGCCCGCGGTGTTCCGCGGCAGTGCCGACGACGGCCTGCTGGCCGGCCTCGCCCTGGCGCTGGCCCGCTGGCGCCGGACCCGCGGCGTGTCCGGGGCCTCCACGCTCGTCCGCCTCGAAGGCCACGGCCGGGAGGAGCACCTGGTACCGGGCGCGGAACTGTCGGGCACGGTCGGCTGGTTCACCGCGATGTACCCGGTCCGCCTCGACGTGGCCGGCATCGACCTGGCCGACGCCTTCGCCGGGGGCACGTCCGTGGGCACGGCGGTCAAGACCGTCAAGGAGCAGCTGCGGGCGGTGCCGGACAACGGCATGGGATACGGCCTGCTGCGCCACCTCAACACCAGGACCGCTCCCGCGCTGGCCGCACTGCGCCGGCCGCAGATCGGGTTCAACTACCTCGGCAAGGCCTCCGGCGCCGACATCCCCGAGGAACTGCGGGGACTGGGCTGGGCGCCGGACACCGCGCACCGGGACCTGATCGCCGCGCCGGACGCGGACATGCCGGTGCTGTCCGCGCTGGAGATCAACGCCGTGGCCACCGACACCGGCGACGGCGAGGAGCTGACCGCCTACTTCGGCTTCCCTACCGGCGTGCTGTCCCGCGAGGAGGTCACCGAGCTGGCCGGGCTGTGGGTGCAGGCGCTGACCGCCCTGGCCCGCCACGCGCGCACGCCCGGCGCGGGCGGGCTGACGCCGAGCGACACGCCCCTGGTGAAGGTGGGCCAGGCCGAGATCGACGCCTGGGAGGCCCGCTTCGGCAAGCTGGCCACGATATGGCCGGCGACCCCCGCACAGTCCGGGATCCTCTTCCAGGCCAGGCTCGCCGGGGCGTCGTTCGACCCGTACCACATCCAGCTGGTGTTCCACCTGTCCGGCGAGGTCGACCCCGAGCGCATGCACCGGGCCGGGCAGGCGCTCCTCGACCGCCATCCCGCCCTGCGCGCCGCGTTCGTCGACCAGGCGGACGGCGACCTCGTCCAGGTGATCCCGGAGTCGGTGACCCTGCCCTGGCGGCACCTCGACCTGACCGCGCTGGAGGAGCCGGAACGCACCGAGACCTTCGAGCAGTTCCTCAGCCAGGACCAGAGGGACTACTTCGACGCGGACGAGCCGCCGCTGATGCGGCTCGCCCTCGCCGTCCTCGACCCCGGCCGGCCCGAACTCGTGCTGACCGCCCACCACGCCCTCTACGACGGCTGGTCCACGCCCCTGCTCATGCAGGACCTGCTGCTGCTGTACGCCTCCGACGGCGACCCGGCCGCGCTGCCCCCGACCCGCGACTACGGCGACTTCCTGTCCTGGCTCACCCGGCAGGACCAGGACGAGGCGGCACGCGCGTGGGCGGCCGAACTCGAAGGGATCGAGGAGCCGGCCCTGCTCGCCCCCGACTCCGCGAACGCGGACGACGGCAGCCGCGACCAGGTGGAGATCGCCCTGCCGCGTGACGAGGCGCACGAACTCGTGCGCCGCGCCTCCGCATTGGGCATCACCGTCAACACCCTGGTCCAGGGAGCCTGGGCGCTGCTGCTCGGTCAGCTCACCGGCCGCCAGGACGTGGTGTTCGGCGCGACCGTCTCCGGACGCCCGCCCGCGGTGACGGACGTGGAGTCGATGGTCGGCATGTTCATCAACACCGTTCCCGTGCGGGCGCGGTACGGGCCCGCGGACACCGTCTCCGCGTTCCTGCAGCGGCTGCAGAGCCGGCAGGCCGGCCTGGTGGAGCACCACTACTACGGGCTCGCGGAGATCCAGAAGTCCGTCGGCGTCCGCTCCCTGTTCGACACGCTGGTCGTCTTCGAGTCGTACCCCGTCGACCGGGAGGGGCTCGGCGCCGCCAGCGACGCCGCGGACGGGATCACCTTCACCGGGCTGCGCCCGTCCGCGGGCAACCACTACGCGCTGTGCCTGACGGCGGCGGCCGACCCGTACCTCCAGCTCGTCATCCAGTACGCGCCGGGCGTCTTCGACCGGGACACGGTGGAGACGTACGCGGCCCGCCTGGTGCGCTTCCTGCGGCAGCTGGCGGCCGACCCCGGGCCGAAGCTCGCGCGGATCGACTCGCTCCAGCCGGGCGAACGCGAGCGGATGCTGGCCGGGTTCGACGAGGCGGCCGCCCGCGCCCGCCACCTCACCCTCACCGAACTGGTCGAGGCACAGGTGGCCCGGACCCCGGACAAGGTCGCCGTCGTCGCCCAGGGCGAGTCGCTCACGTACGCCGAGCTGGACGCCCGCGCCGAGCGGCTCGCGGACGAGCTGGCGGGGCACGGGGTGGGCCCGGAGACCGTGGTGAGCGTCGTCCTGCCGCGCACCGTGGACGTGGTCGTGGCCCTGCTGGGCGTGCTCAAGGCGGGCGGCGCCTACCTCCCGGTCGACCCCGCCTACGCCGCCGCGCGCCTGCCGCACGTGCTGCCCACCGCCCGGCCCCACCTGATCCTGGCCGACGCCGGCACCCGCGCCCTGGTCCCCGCCACGGACATCCCGGTCCTCGTCCTCGACGACGTCGACCTCGTGGGCACGACCGCGGACGCCACGGCCGCCGCCCGGAGGGCGGTGCGCCCGAAGGCCGGCCCCGACAACCTCGCCTACGTCATCTACACCTCCGGCTCCACCGGCGTGCCCAAGGGCGTGGGCGTCACCCAGGCCACCGTCGTCAACGCCGTGGACACCCTGGTCGCGCAGGCCGGCGCCGAGTCCGGCCTGCGGATCCTCGTCGCCGCCTCGTTCGGCTTCGACGTCGCCACCTTCGAGACGTTCGCCGCGCTCACCCGGGGCGGCACCGCCGAGATCGTGCGCGACGTGCTGGAGCTGGCCGAACGCGACAGCTGGGACGTCGACGTCATCTGCTCGGTGCCGTCGGCCTTCGCCGAACTCGTCGACCAGCTCGCCGGCCGCATCCGCCCCACGGCCCTGAACATCTCCGGGGAGGTGCTGACCCCGGTCCTGGCGGAGCGGGTGCGCACCCGCTGGCCCGAGGCCCGCGTCATCAACAGCTACGGCCCCAGCGAGACCTTCTACGCCACCGGCTTCCTGCTGGACCCCGACGAGCCGTACGCGGCCGGCGTGCCCATCGGCCGGCCGTTCCCCGGCGTGCGCGCCTACATCCTCAGCCCCGGCCTGGCCCTGCTGCCCCCGGGCACGCCGGGCGAGCTGTACCTGGCCGGCGCCGGACGCGGCTACCACCGCCAGGCCGCCCTGACCGCGGACCGCTTCGTCCCCGACCCCTACGGCCCGCCCGGCTCCCGCATGTACCGCACCGGCGACCTGGCCAGCTTCACCCCCGAGGGCGAGCTGCTGCACCTGGGCCGCATCGACACCCAGGTCAAGATCCGCGGGTACCGGGTCGAACCCGCCGAGGTCGAGGCCGCCCTGACGGCCCATCCGCACATCGCCCAGGTCGCCGTCGTCACCCAGCAGCCCGGCGACACCACGCCCTACCTGGCCGCCTACCTCGTGCCCGTCGAAGGCCGGAGCGTCCCGGACCCGGACGCGCTGCGCGAGCACCTGGCCGACCGGCTGCCCGAGTACATGGTCCCCGCCGCCTACGTGTCGCTGGACCGGCTGCCGCTGTCGCCCAACGGCAAGCTCGATCTCAAGGCCCTGCCCGCTCCCGACCTCACCTCCGGCACGCCCTTCAGGGCGCCCGGCACCCCGCGCGAGCAGGCGCTGGCCCGCCTGTTCGCCGACGTGCTCGGCGTGGAGAAGGTCGGCGCCGACGACGGCTTCTTCGAGCTGGGCGGGCACTCGCTGCTCGCCACCCGGCTGATCACCCGCGCCCGCGCCGAACTGGGGATGGAGATCCCCATCCGCAAGATCTTCGACCTGCCGACGGTGGCGGCGCTCGCCGCATGGTCGGAGGAATCGGCCGTCCCCCTTCGCCCCGCTCTCCGCAGGATGATCGTAGAGGAGTAGACCCAGTGATTCCGCTTTCGTTTGCACAGCGCCGCATGTGGCTCACGCATCAACTGGAGGGCGGGGCCGAGACCTACAACATCTCCCCGGCGTTCCGGCTGAAGGGGCCGCTGGACCAGGACGCCCTCGTCGCGGCGGTCCAGGACGTGGTCGCCCGGCACGAGACGCTGCGCACCACCTACGTGCTGGACGAGAACGACGAGCCCCACCAGCGGATCCTGCCGGCCGCCCAGGCGCCGGTGGAGGTGCCGGTGGTCGAGGTGGCGCCCGACGGCCTGGACGCCGCGGTCGACGCGTTCATCGCGCACCGCTTCGACCTGACCGCCGACATCCCGTTCAAGGTCCGTCTGTTCCGCTGCGCCCCCGAGGAACACGTCCTGGTCCTCCTCATCCACCACATCGCCTCCGACGGCGTCTCGGGCGGCCCGCTGGCGCGGGATCTGACCACCGCCTACACCGCGCGCCTGGAGGGCCGGGCCCCCGAGTACGAGCCGCTGGCCGTGACGTACAAGGACTACGCGCTGTGGCAGCGCGAGCTGCTCGGCGACGTGGCGGACCCGGGCTCGCTGGCCGCGGCACAGGCCGAGTACTGGCGCAAGGAACTGGCCGGCGTGCCGCAGCCGCTGAGCCTGCCGCTGGACCGTCCGCGGCCCGCGACCAGGAACTCGCAGGGCGGCTCGCTCGGCATCGAGGTGCCGGCGCGGGTGGCGGCCGGACTGCAGCGGCTGGCCGACGAGCGCGGCATGACCATGTCGATGGTCGTGCAGGCCGCGCTCGGGGTGCTCCTGGGCAAGCTCAGCGGCGGGGAGGACGTGACGATCGGCAACCCGATCGCCGGGCGGACCGACGAAGGCCTCGCCGACCTGGTCGGGCTGTTCGTCAACACCCAGGTGCTGCGGATGGACCTCTCCGGCAACCCGTCGTTCGCCGACCTGCTCCCGCAGGTGCGGGACAAGGCGCTGGCGGCCTACGAGAACCAGGACGTGCCGTTCGAGACGCTGGTCGAGCTGATCAACCCCGAGCGCTCCACCTCCTACCAGCCGCTGTTCCAGGTGATGTTCGCCTGGCAGAGCTTCGAGAAGGCGGACTTCGAACTGCCCGGGCTCAAGGTGGAGTTCGAGCAGTACCTCACCAACACCTCGCTGGCCGACCTGTTCTTCAGCCTCGCCTACGACGGTTCGGGAGCCCTGCGCGGCGACCTCATGTACGCCACCCAGCTGTTCGACCAGGACACGGCGGAGGCCATCGCCGGCCGGTTCGTGCGGGTGCTGGAGCAGGTGGCCGCCGACCCGCAGGCGCCGCTGAGCGCCGTCGAGGTGCTGGAGCAGGACGAGCGGGACCGGCTGGTGCGGCGGGTCAACGACACCGCGCGTCCGGTGCCCGAGGGCACGCTGCCGGACGCGTTCGAGGCGCAGGTGGCGCGGACCCCGGACGCGGTGGCGGTGATCGCGGAGAGCGAGACGCTGACGTACGCGGAGTTCAACCGGCGGGCGAACCGGCTGGCGCACTGGCTGATCGAGCAGGGAGCGGGGCCCGAGCAGCTGGTCGCGGTGAAGATCCCGCGGTCGGTGGACCTGCTGGTCGCGGTCTACGGCGTGGTCAAGGCGGGTGCGGCGTATGTGCCGCTGGACACCGAGCTGCCCGAGGACCGGGTGCGGCACGTCCTGGCGGGCGCGCAGCCGCTGCTGCTGCTCGACGGCGTGCTGCCGGACGTGTCCGCCTACCCGGAGACGAACCCGCAGCGCGCGCTGACGCCGGACAACGTCGCCTACGTCATCTTCACCTCCGGTTCCACCGGCGGCCCGAAGGGCGTGCCGGTGGCGCACCGGTCGATCATGAACCGGATCGCCTGGGGCCTGGAGCACTTCCACGTCACCGCCGAGGACCGGATGCTGGTCAGCACCTCGGCGAGCTTCGACGCGTCGGTGCCGGAGATGTTCTCCAACCTGCAGACGGGCGCCTCCGTGGTCGTCGCGAGCGCCGAGGGGCGCCGGGACCCGGCCTATCTGGCGGAGCTGATCAGGCGGGAGCGGGTGACCGGCGCGTTCTTCGTGCCCTCGCTGCTGTCGGCGTTCGTCACCGAGCCGTCCGCCCAGGACTGCACGAGCCTGCGCTGGATCGAGGTCGCCGCCGAGGCGTTCCCGGCCGCGCTGGCCAACCGGTTCGTGGAACTGCTGCCGGGCTGCTCCGCGAACAACCTCTACGGCCCCACCGAGGCCACCGTCGAGGTCACCGGCTGGGAGCACGTGCCCGGCGCGGACCGGGTGCCGATCGGTACACCGATCTGGAACAACCAGGTCTACGTCCTGGACGCGGCGCTGCGCCCGGTGGCGCCGGGGGTGGCCGGCGAGCTGTACCTGGCCGGCACCTGCCTGGCGCGCGGCTATCTCGGGCAGACGGGGCTGACCTCGGAGCGGTTCGTGGCCTGCCCGTTCGGCCCGGCCGGCGCGCGGATGTACCGCACCGGGGACCTGGTGAAGTGGAACAAGGACGGCCAGGTCGAGTACCTGGGCCGTACCGACTCCCAGGTCAAGGTCCGCGGGTTCCGCATCGAACTCGGCGAGATCGAGCACGTTCTGACCGGGCATCCGTCGGTGTCGCAGGCCGCGGTCGTGGTGCGCGAGGACCAGAAGGGCGACCAGCGTCTGGTCGCCTACGTGGAGCCCGACCCGGACGCCGCCGTCGCCGACACCGGCGCGCAGGTCGACGAGTGGCGCCGGATCTTCGACGACAGCTGTGCCGAATCCGCCGAGGAGGCGTGGGGCGAGGACTTCCAGCAGTGGAAGTCGGTGTACGCCGGCGAGCCGGTCCCGCTGGAACAGCTGCGGGAGTGGCAGGACGCGGCGGTCGCCGGGGTGCTGCGCTTCGCACCGCGCCGGGTGCTGGAGATCGGCGTCGGCTCCGGCCTGCTCCTCGCGAAGATCGTCGGCGAGGTCGACGAGTACTGGGGCACCGACCTGTCCGCCGCCGCCGTCGGCCGGCTGCGGGCCCAGGCCGAGCAGGCCGGGCACGCGGACCGGGTACGGCTCAGCGTCCAGGCGGCCGACGACGTCTCCGGCCTGCCGCGGGGCGGGTTCGACACCGTCGTCCTCGACTCGGTGGTCCAGTACTTCCCGAGCGTGGAGTACCTGGAGCGGGTGCTGGACCAGGCCATGGACCTCCTCGCGCCGGGCGGCCGGCTCGTCGTCGGCGACGTCCGCAACGCCGCCACCCAGCGGATCCTGGCCACCGCCGAGCAGCGCGCGGCGCAGCCCTACGCCTCGCACGAGGAGATCCGGGCGGCGGTGGAGCAGGCGCTGCTCGCCGAGCGGGAGCTGCTGGTCGCCCCCGAGTGGTTCGCCGAGTGGGCGGCGCAGCGCGGCGCCGGAGCCGACATCCGGCTGAAGGCGGGGCGGGTGCACAACGCGCTGACCCGCCACCGCTACGAGGTCGTCCTGCACAAGGAGCCGGCCGACGCCCTCGACCTGGCCCGGGTGCCCGCGGTGCCCTGGACCGAGGTGGCCGGCCTGGACGGCCTGGCCGGCCGCGTGCAGCGGGCCGGCGGCCCGGTGCGCGTCACCGGCATACCCAACGCACGGCTCGTGGAGGAGACGGCCGCCGCGGTCTTCGCCGGTGTCGTCCGCGAGGACGCCCCCGCCGGCACGCCGGTAGACCCCGAGGACGTCGCCGCCTGGGCGCGGCAGCGGGGTCTGGACGCGGTCCTCACCTGGTCGGGCGAGGCCGTGCACGGCTTCGACGCGGTGCTGCTGCCCGAGCGGCGGGCCGTCCGCGGAGGCTTCGTGCCCAGCGGTGTGGCCGGCAAGGCCCGCGCGAACGCCCCCGCGCTCGCCAAGGCGATCGGCCCGCTGCTGGCCGAACTGCCCGAGTACCTGGGCGCGCGCCTTCCGGACTACATGGTCCCGGCCGCGATGGTGCCGCTGTCGCAGCTGCCGCTGAACCCGGCCGGCAAGATCGACCGGGGGGCGCTCCCGGCCGAGCACGCCACCACCGTCAGCAGCGGTGAGCCGCGCAACTCCCACGAGGAGGAGCTGTGCTCCTTCTTCAGCGAGCTGCTCAAGCTGGAACGGGTCGGCATCGACGACGACTTCTTCGCCCTCGGCGGGCACTCCCTGCTCGCCACCCGGCTCAGCGCCCGCATCCGCAAGCGGTTCGGCGTCGACATGCCGCTCAGGACGATCATCCAGTACCCCACGGTGGCCGAGCTGGCCGCGCTGCTGCTGATCGGCAGCATCCCCGGTGACCACGCCGACTCCTTCAACGTGGTGCTGCCGCTGAACCGGGACCCCGGCACGGGCAAGGAGCCGGTGTGGTTCTTCCACGGCGGCGGCGGCCTCGGCTGGGCGTTCTTCACCTTCGCGCCGTACGTGCCCGACCGCGCGGCCTACGCCCTGCAGTCCCGCGGCTCCAACGGCACCGACCCGCTGGCGGAGTCGGTGGAGGAGATGGTCGCCGACTACCTCGACCAGATCCTGAAGGTCCAGCCGGAAGGCCCCTACTACCTGATCGGCTGGTCCTTCGGCGGCCCGATCGCGCACGCCGTCGCCGAGGCGATGGACCGGCGCGGGCTCGAGGTCGGCCTGCTGGCCGTCCTGGACTCGCAGCCGGCCAACTCCGCCCCGGACAACGGCTTCCGGGAAGTGGCCGGCCGGACGAAGGAGCTGTACCGGGCCGACGTCGAGGAGGTCTTCGGCAAGTTCATGAACACCGGCAACATGGACAGCTTCCTGGACACCATGTCGCGGGTGGGCGCCAACAACCTGCAGAAGATGGGCGTCTTCGAGTCGCCGGTCTACCGCGGTGACCTGCTGTACTTCAACGCGAAGCTGGACAAGGTCGACGGAGTGACGTCGTACGGCCCCGACTGGCGGCCGCACGTGCTGGGGTCCATCGAGGAGTACGACGTGGACGCCACCCACCACGACCTGCACATGCCCAAGCCCGCGGGGCAGATCATGCGGGTCATCGCCCGGAAGCTGGCGCAGTGACATGTGCTCGCAACCGGTTCAGCGAACCATCGACAGGATGATCGGGAGGTGGTCGGGATGACGCAGCCCGGCACGTCCACGGACCACGGGGAGCAGACCACGCTGCTGTGCGTGCCGTTCGCCGGAGCAGGTCCTTCGTTCTTCCACCCGTGGCGGGAGCTCGCCGCCGGGCGGTGGCGCGTGACCTCGGTCGAACTGCCCGGCAGGGAGCGGCGGATCCTGGACACGCCGTACCGCAACGTCGTCGAGGCGGCCAAGAACGAGATCGACGGCATCGTCGCCGATCTCGGCGAGGGAACCCGGACCGTGCTGTTCGGACACAGCCTCGGCGCGGTGCTCGCCTACGAGCTGGTGCACCTGCTGGGCCGGCGCGGCGTGCACGTCGAGCGGCTGATCGTCAGCGGCTCTCCGGGGCCGTGGACCCAGCGCGAGCGGCGGGCCGCGGGCCTGCCGGACGAGGAGTTCCTCGCCAGGGTGGAGGAGTTCGCGGGCTTCCGGCACGAGGCACTCGACCACCCGGAGATGCGGGAACTGATCCTCCCCGCGCTGCAGGCCGACTGCGAGATGCACGAGGCCTACGTCCCCAGCACCGACGAACCGGTGCCGGTGCCGATCTGCTCCCTGCGCGGCGACCACGACGGCCTGGTCACCGCGGAGGAGGCGCGGCAGTGGCGGGACGCGACCACGGCCGGCTTCAGCTACGCCGAGTTCCCCGGCGACCACATGTACCTGGTCGACCACGGCCGGGAGATCCTGGACGTCATCGAGGCGGAGTCCGCACGCGGCCGCTAGCGCGGCCCGCGGCTCACGGAAGGGCGTCCGCCCCCCGGCGGACGCCCTTCCGGCGTGTGCGGGCGCCCCCGGCGGCCGCGTCCACCGCGTCCACGGCGCCGTCGAGACGGATTCGAGGGCCGTGTCACGGGTCTGACAGGCCCGTGCCAGGGGCGTGGGGACAGTGGCGGTATGAAGAGTTCCGCGATCGCAGTCTCAGGGCTGCGCAAGGCGTATGGCGACAAGGTCGTGCTCGACGGCATCGACTTCGAAGTCGCCGCGGGATCGGTCTTCTCCCTGCTCGGCCCGAACGGGGCGGGCAAGACGACTACGGTGAACGTCCTCACCACGCTGCTGACCGCCGACGCCGGGACGGTGCGCGTCGCCGGGCACGACGTCGTGACCGCCACCAAGGAGGTGCGCGCGGCCATCGGCGTGACCGGCCAGTTCGCCGCCGTGGACGATCTGCTGACGGGCCGGGAGAACCTGCGGCTGATGGCGGACCTCAAGCGGGTGCGCTCCGGTGACCAGCTGGTCACACGGCTGCTGGAGCGGTTCGACCTGGCGGAGTCGGCGGACAAGATGGCGTCGACCTACTCCGGCGGCATGCGCCGCAAGCTGGACCTGGCGATGACGCTGGTCGGCAACCCGCAGATCATCTTCCTGGACGAGCCGACCACGGGTCTCGACCCGCGCAGCCGGCGCACCCTGTGGGGGATCGTCCGCGAGCTGGTGGCCGACGGCACCACCATCTTCCTCACCACCCAGTACCTCGAGGAGGCCGACCAGCTCGCCGACCGGATCGCGGTGCTCAACCAGGGCCGCCTGGTCGCCCAGGGCACGGCCGACGAGCTCAAGCGCCAGATCCCCGGCACCCACGTGCGGCTGCGGTTCGCCGACGCCTTCGAACTCGACACGGCGGCGCGGATCTTCGCCGGCTCCACGCGGGACGACGAGGAGCTGACCCTGCGGGTGCCCAGCGACGGCGCGTCCAGGTCGCTGCGGGCCCTGCTGGACCGGCTCGACGAACACACGCTCGACGCCCAGGAATTCTCCGTGCACACCCCCGACCTCGACGACGTCTTCCTCGCCCTGACCGAGCGCCCGGCCGAGGACACCGAGCACACCAGCGAGAACAAGGAGGCGATCGCGCGATGAGCAGCGTCTCGACGGCGTTTGCCGACTCGGCGATCATGTTGCGCCGCAACGTGAAGCACACCCTGCGCAACCCCACCACGGTGTTCAACGCCGTCCTGTTCCCGATCGTCATCATGCTGATGTTCGTCAAGGTGTTCGGCGGCGCGTTCAGCGTCGGCCAGCACTACATCGACTACGCGACGCCGGGTCTGCTCGTGATGGCCGTCAGCTACGGCCTCGGCGCCACCGCGACGTCCGTGAACGACGACATGACGAAGGGCATCATCAACCGGTTCAAGACCATGGACGTCTCCCGCGGCGCCATGCTGACCGGACACGTCGTCGTCACCACCGTGCGCTGCCTGGTGGCGTCCGCGGCCATCGTCGGGGTGGCCTTCGCGATGGGCTTCGACCCGCACGCGAGCGCCCTCGACTGGCTGGGCGTGCTGGGGCTCTTCGTGCTGCTCGCCGTCGGGGCCAGCTGGCTCACCGTCGCCATGGGCCTGGCCGCGAAGACCACCGAGTCGGCGGGCCTCGCCACCGTACCGCTGATCATGCTGCCGTTCCTGAGCAGCGCGTTCGTGCCCGCGGACACCATGGGCGCCGGTGTGAAGCAGTTCGCCGAGTACCAGCCCTTCACCCCCATCATCGAGACCCTGCGCGGACTGCTGGCGGGCCATGTCTCGAGCGGCCACGCCATCGCGGCCCTCGCCTGGTGCGTCGGGTTCGCCGTCCTCGGGTACGTGTGGGCGCTCTCGACGTTCAAGAAGCGCGCCTGACCCCGACGGGCCCGGACCGGCCGGCCCGTCTTCGACCCGCCTCGGCGAACCCCGTGTCGCCGGGGCGGAGCCATGTCCTGTGCAAGGAGCAGAACGGGAGAGCCACCCGTTCGACGAGAATCGGTTAAGGAGACGGAGATCATGGCCGAGCCGTTCGTCAGCCTGACGAACCCCGAGTTCACGGACGACCCCATCGGCGCCTACGCGCGCCTGCGCGAGCAGTCCCCGCTCGTCCGCATCGGGTTCCCCGGCGGGCCGCCGGTCTGGCTGATCACACGGAACGAAGACGTCAAGGCCGCGCTGAGCGATCCGCGGCTCGTCGTGGACTACAGCAACGTACCCGGCCACCAGGGGCCCGGCATCGCGGACCAGATGGTCGCCGCGCTCGATCTGCCGGACGAGTTCGTGCCCTACGTCGCCGCCAACATGATGCTCAAGGACGGCAAGGACCACGCCCGGCAGCGCCGGCTCGTGACGCCGGCGTTCTCCGTCCGCCGCATCAAGGCACTGCGGCCCCGCATCGAGGAGATCTCCGCCGAACTCGTCGACGCGCTGGCCCGGAAGGGATCCGGCGACCTCATCGCGGACTACTCCTCCCCCCTCACCGGCACCGTCATCTGCGAGCTCATCGGCATCGACAAGGAGGACCAGCCGCAGATACGCGAGTGGATGAACGAGTACACCGCTCCCGACGCCGACCTGGCGGAGAGCGGCCGGGGCATGGTCGAGTACGTCAAGAAGCTCATCGGGCGGCGCCGGGCCGAGCCCCGCGAGGACATGGTCTCCGCGCTGGTGCAGACGACCGACGACAGCGGCGACCGGCTCAGCGAGGACGAGATCGTCTCGATGGTGCTGCTGGTGGTGAACAACGGGCACCACTCCACGTCCCACTTCATCCCGAACGCCGTCCTCGCGCTCTTCGACCACCCGGAGCAGCTGGCCCTGCTGCGCGCCAGGCCGGAAGCACTGCCGCACGCCATGCACGAGCTGATGCGGATCGCGAACCCCGTCCCGACCGCCGGCCCCCGCTACGCCACGGAGGACATGGAGTTCGCCGGGGTCCCCATCCGCAAGGGCGACGCCCTGACGGGCTCCTACCTGTCCGCCAACTACGACCCGCGGGTCTTCCCCGACCCCGAACGGTGCGACGTGGAGCGGGTTCTGGAGCGCGGGCAGAGCCACCTGTCGTACGGCGCCGGACCGCACTACTGCCCCGGCGCGGCGCTCGCCAACCTCGAAGGCCAGATCGCCCTCGACCACCTGCTGATCCAGCGCAACACCCTCGAAGTCACCGTCGCCCGCGAGGAGTTGACGTACACCGAGGCCACACCCGGAGGCGCCCGGCTGCTCGACGCGCTGCCCGTGCGCCTGTGAGCGCCGGCCGGTGACACACGAGGGCGGCCCCCGGACGGGGATGCGTCCGGGGGCCGCCCGCGCGGGCGCCGCCTCAGGCGGCGTCGAGGAGCCGCACCCTCGCCCGCTGGTCCTGCACGAGCTTGCCCAGCCGCTCCACGCCCAGGGCGATCTGCTCGGGCGTGAGCACGCTGAAGGAGAGCCGGGCCTGGTGGAACCCGCCCGTGCCGCCGTAGAAGTGGTGCATCGGGGTCCACAGGACGCCGAACTGGGAGGCCGAGTACTCGAGCATGTCGTCGTCGGCCGGGAACGGCAGCGTGACGACGACGAACATGCCGCCCTGCGGCGTGTTCCACGAGACGTCCCGCGGTGCGCCCGGCGCCGGTGCGAAGACGGATTCCAGACCGTCCAGCAGGGCCGCCAGGTTCCGGCGGTAGACCTCGGCCTCGCGGGCGGTGGCGCGCTTGAGACTGCACCCGTTGTCCAGGAGATACCCGCCGATGACCGCCTGGGCGACGGTCGAGGTGTTGAGCGTCACCATGCTCTTGAGCTTGGCGAGGTGGTCGGCGAGCAGCACCGGCTGCGCCGAGGACGCCCCGGCCGGCGTGACGGGCTGGTCCGCGATGACGTAGCCCACGCGGGCGCCGGCGAAGGCGGACTTCGCGAACGAGCCGAGGTGGATCACCTGGCGGTGCTCGTCCAGCGCCTTGAGCATGGGCAGCGGGGAACCACCGGCGCGGAACAGGGAGTACGGGTTGTCCTCGATGACGAGGATCTGCTGCCGCCTGGCCAGTTCCAGCAGCGCACGCCGGTCCGCCAGCGACATGCTTGCGCCGCTCGGGTTGGCGAAGTCCGGGACGACGTAACAGGCGCGGGGCCGCAGTCCCTCCCGCCTGGCCGCGTCGATCTGCCGCTGCAGGTCCTCCAGGTCGATGCCGCCCGCGCCCTCCCGGACCTCGCGCAGGGGAGCGCCGGCCACCCGTGCCGCGCCGATGAACCCCACGTAGTTCGGCGTTGCGGCCAGGATGACGTCGCGGGCGTCCCGGACGAGCGCGCGCAGCAGGAGCACCATCGCCTCCTGGCAGCCGGTGGTCACCACGATGCTCTCCGGGTCGACGGTGAGCCCCTCGTCGATCCGGAGCTGGCGCGCGATCAGCTCGTGGATGAATCCCTTGGTGCGCCCGTACTGGAAGAAGGTGCGCCGCACGTCCTGCGCGGGAAGTCCTTTCACCTCTTCGAGATAGCTCTTGAACGTCCTGAGGTGACGTGACAGATCCTCTACGTCGTAGAAGCCCTCGAAAGGGCGGCCCGCGGAGAAGGAGACCGCTTCCGGGTACCTTCCCGCGAGCTCGTTGAGCAGCGTCATCGAGGTGAGTGCGGGATCGTCGACCGCCTCGTGCAGATCGGTGACACTCAGCCGAATGGCCCCTGGTGGTATGGACATGGTCACGTCGTCATCCTCATCCGCCGGAGTCGAACAGCGCCCGGTAATGGCGCATGAATGCTGCCTCGTCGGGGTCCTCAAGAAGATATGTGCCGGCCCTCGAAGCGCGGACGACCACGACTAAAGGAGAGATGGATTCCGGCTCGGCTGAAAACCGCCCCCTCACTGTCCCGTCAGCGGGACGTTGACACCCTCCTGGGCGGCGGACAGAGTAGTGGACTGCTGGGAAAAGGCGAATCGCGTCCGCCGGGCGAAGAACGGAAAGGACCGGGTCGCGAGCCGAGTTGCCCGGCCAGAAAACGGCTGCGGATCAGGGCGATGCCGCGTCGACATCCCGCTTCGACCACCTCCACATATCCGGGGCTGAACGCCAGGAGCCGGCGGACGGTACGCGCGGCGGCTCCACGAACTCGTTCCGCGCGGCGAGCGGTACCTGACACCTGAAAAGGAGCTGACGCATGACCACACTGGACCAGGGCGTTCTGGAGAAGGCCGCGGCGGAATACGCCGAGCAGGGTTTCTCCATCATCCGCAACGTCGTGCCGCAGGACCTCCTCGAGGAGGCGTGCGCCCACGTCGACTGGCTCACCCGCAAGTACCCGGATCTGCGTCCCGAGCACTTCCACCACCCGCTGATCCGCAACGACGCCTTCTGGGCACGGCTGGTCTCCGACCCGCGCCTGGTGGACATCGCGGAGTTCTTCCTCGGCCCGGACCTGGCCTGCTTCACCGCCCACTACATCTGCAAGCCCCCCTACGACGGGCAGCCCGTGCTGTGGCACCAGGACGGTGCCTACTGGTCGCTGAGCCCCATGGAGGCGCTCACGGTGTGGCTCGCCGTCGACGAGAGCACCACCGAGAACGGCTGCCTGCGGATGATCCCCGGCAGCCACGAACTGCCCCTGCACAAGCCGTCGCTGCGCACCGACACGGACAACATGCTGTTCTCCGCCTCCGACGAGGACCTGGTGCGCGAGTGGGTGGACAAGCGCGGAGTCGTGGACATCGAACTCCAGCCGGGTGACGTCTCGATCCACCACCCCCACCTGCTGCACTACTCGGAGCCGAACACCTCCGCCAAGCGGCGCTGCGGTCTCGACATCGGCTACATCGCGACGACCACGCGGATCCACAGCGAGGGCATCTACCTCGACCCGCTGCTCGTGCGCGGGACCGACGCGGCCGGCCTCAACAGCTACCGCCCGTTCCCCGCCTACCAGGAGGGGGAGACGATCCCCTTCGCCGGGCAGGAGGAGTGGGACGAGCAGGTGGCCGTGCGCAACGCCGCGCTGCCGCCGCGTTCCCGGGAGCTGCCCGCGCAGAGCCCGATCGAGACGACGCGGCACATGATCGACCGCCTGCGCGCAGGCACCGCGAAGAGCTGACCCCGAGCCGGCCGCCGGCGCGCCGCGCCAGGACGTGCGTGCGGCGGCCGGTACCGGACCTGTGGCCCGACACCGCTCGACGGCGTCGCGCCACAGGTGATGCCGTATTTTCGAGGCCGCGGCGGGCCGCTGGGACCAGGAAGCGCGCCGGCACCGGGTGCGCCCCGACGTCCCTCGCGTCCACGCAGACGGCCGGCGGCCGGGCCCGTGGCCCGGCCGCCGGCCGCGGTCGGTCACCAGTCGAACGCCTCGCCGTCGCCCCGCTTCTCGACGCAGTACGTGCGGTAGGCCTCGGCCTTCGCGATCATGCCGGCGTCCCCGGTGCGCCGCGCCGCCTCCACGTACCAGTCGAACGCCGCGGTGGCGTGCGCGTGCCGCACGAAGTGGAACTCGGCGAACCGGCGGAAGTGCGCCCGCATGGTCGCCGGGGTCATGTCTGCGGCGGAGCCGATGAGCTCCTCGATCTCCGCCTCGGCCGGCGCGGGCCGCTCCACGATGCGGATCGGTTCGGACGCGGGGACGGTGCCCCGGATCGCCAGGGGCTCCCCGGTGTCCGCGAAGTCCAGGCAGAGCGAGAGCCGGGCGTTGCCGGACGTGCTGCGCGCGGAGTGCGGGTCGGTCGAGTGGATCTTCCACACCTCACCGCGGCGGATGTGGTAGACGAGGTCGTTCTCGGAGTGGAGGGACTCCTCGCTGGTACGCAGCGGAACCTGCACCCGGGTGCCCGGCTTCGCCCACTCGAGGAAGTCCACGTGCGGGGCGATGATGCCGTCCCGGAGGGCGAAGACGCGCACCCACTGCAGGCGGTCCAACGGGAAGTGCCCGGTCACCAGGGACATGATCGCCGGCAGTTGCCTGCCCAGTTCGGTGAGGGTCAGACTGCCGTCGTGGGGGCGGAACGCGGTGTCGGAATCGGCGCCGCTGCCGTTGGCGAGCACATGGGACGACCAGGATCCGAAAGTGAAGGCATCGTATTTGCCGTCGTATTCGTGACCGTCCAGGATGGACAGTTCGGATTCCAGGTCGTACGAATCGATGGGTAGCACAGCAAGCCGTTCCGACTTAAGCAAGGAAATCCCCTCCAGCGCATGATCGTTTGGCGCACCCGGAAATTGCTGGGCGTTCCCACCCGTTCGTCACCATAATTCTCCGCGGATATCCGTGGCAACGCTGCGGCGGTGCCTGCGGGCACCGCCGCAGCGTTGCCGTCGGCGGGCGGTACCGTCCCGTCGGCAGGACAACCGGCGCCCGGCGAAGGCGCACCCGGCTGTCAGCTCTTGCCCGGGCTTTCCCCGGCCCTCTACGTTGGCGTCGCGATGGCCCCGGGCGCACGTACCGTCTCGTAGCCGCACGGCGCCGGCCGGTGAACTTCGCGCACACCCAGACGTCCTTTCCGAGACGGCACGAATCCATCAGTGCCTGGACCGTCCGGCCTCCAGGCACGGCGCCCGTCGCAAGGGCGCTCGTCAGCCATTTCCGGGGATTTCGTCCCGCCCGGCGGGACGGCGGAAAGGGCCCCAGTGGCCGTGACGGCGGTGCCGGTCCGCGCATGCGGCCCGCGACGACGTGGGCGGGAATTCCCGTTCGACAGAGGAAGGAAAGGCTGGCAATGGCGTCAGAAGGACAGGCCGCGCCGTCGAGCGCGCCGGCATCGCTCGTGCAGGAGATCTCGACGCTGTGGCAGGACCACCTCGGCGGTCGCGAAGTCGGTCCGGACGACGACTTCTTCACGCTCGGCGGCAATTCGCTGACCGGCATCAAAATCATCGAGAAGGTGGCCGAGGACTACGGCGTCCAGCTTTCCGTGCGCGACTTCTACCTGGCACAGACCCCGGCCCGGGTCGCCGAGCTGATCGAGCAGGGGAGGGCGGCGACATGAGGCTGACGCCGGGCCCCGCGCGCGACGTCGACCTCGGCAGCGTCGACCTGTTCGACCTGGACCTGTACGCCTCCGGCGATCCGCACCCGGTCTGGGACGTGATGCGGGCCAAGGCCCCTCTGCACCACCAGGTCCTCCCCGACGGGCGGGAGTTCTGGTCGGTGACCCGCCACGAGGACGTCTGCCGCGTCCTCGGCGACCACCGGGAGTTCACCTCCGAGCGCGGCACGACACCCACCCACGTCGGGATCGACGACCCCGCGGCGGGCAGGCTGCTGACGTCCACCGACCCGCCGCGGCACACCGAGGTCCGCAGGCCGCTCGGGTCCAAGCTGACGGCCCGGGCGGTGAAGTCCTGGGAGGACTCCGTCCGCGGGACCGTCCAGCGCTTCCTCGAGCCGGCGCTCGACGGCGGGGTCTTCGACCTGGCCGAGCGGGCGCTGCTGCTGCCGGCGATGGTCACGGGCCCCCTGCTCGGCATCCCGGAGAAGGACTGGGCGGAACTCGTCCAGCTGACCGCGATGGTGACGGCTCCCTCGGACCCGCACTTCATGGTGGGCAACGAGCCGGCGACGCTGGCCATCTCCCACCACGAGCTGGTCAGCTACGTCACCGAGTGGGTCAAACGGCGCCGGGCGGCCGGCGGCGAGGACGACACCCTGCTCGCCCACCTCATGAGCGTCCGCGCGGGCGGCGCCCCGCTGACCGACGAGGAGATCGCCCTCGACGGCTACAGCATCCTGCTGGGCGCCAACGTGACGACCCCGCACACCGTCTCCGGCACGGTGCAGGCCCTCATCGAGCGGCCCGAGCAGTTCGAGAAGGCGCAGGCGGACCCGACGCTGATCCCGAACCTGGTCGAGGAAGGGCTGCGCTGGACGTCGGCCGCCTGCAACTTCATGCGGTACGCGGTGGACGACGTGCACATCGCCGGGGGCACGATCCCGGCCCGCGCGGCGGTCGTCGCGTGGATCGGGTCGGCCAACCGGGACGCCTCCCTGTTCACCGACCCGCACACGTTCGACATCACGCGGAGCAACGCCAAGCGCCACGTCGCCTTCGGGTTCGGGCCGCACTTCTGCATCGGGGCGCCGCTGGCCCGGATGACCCTGCGCATCTTCTTCGAGGAGCTGCTCCAGCGGTTCGGATCGATCGAGCTCGCCGGCGAACCGCAGCACCTGCGGTCGTACTTCATCGCCGGGATGACCCACCTCCCCGTCGTCGCCCAGAAACGAAGGACGCCATGACAACCGGCTCCACCACCGCCCTGTCGCCGTGGTTCGTCCGGCCGCCGTCCACCGACCACCCCGCCCGCCTGTTCTGCTTCCCCTTCTCCGGGTCCGGGGCGTCGGCCTTCAGCGCCTGGCCGGCCGCGCTCGACGACGTCGAGGTCTGCCCGGTGCAGTTCCCCGGCCGCGAGAACCGGCTCGGCCACCCCCACTACGGCACCTACGAGAACCTCGCCGCCGACCTGGCCGAGGCCCTGGCGCCGCTGCTCGACCGGCCGTACGCGTTCTTCGCGCACTGCGCGGGCGCGCTGCCCGCGTACGAGACCGTGCTCCGGCTCGCCGAGCGCGGCCTGCCCATCCCGGACTGCCTGTTCGTGTCGGGCCAGCCGGCGCCGCACGACGCCTCGCGCGACCGGATGCTCACCATGACCGAGCCCGAACTGCGCGCCGAGGTCGAGTCGTTCGTCCGCAGCCGGGGCATCGAGCCCCGGCCGGACATGGTCGACATGGGCCTCATGGTGCTGCTGCGCGACCACGCCGCCGCGGGCGCGTACCGGCGCACCGAACCGGTCGCGGTGGACTGCCCCGTCGTCGTCCTGCACTGGCGGGACGACCCGGACGTGGGCCTCGCCGACCTGCAGGGGTGGCGCCGGTACGCGGACTCCGTCGAGTTCCGGGTGGTCGACGGCGGCCACTACGACTTCATGGACGCGCCGGACGAGCTGCGCAAGCTGCTGACCCGCTGGTTGTGAGCGCACACCAGCCGCCCCCAGAGCCGTACACCGAGGGACCGGAAGGAACGCGTATGAGTGGCGCAGCCACCGATATTGCCGTCGTCGGGATGGCGTGCCGCTTTCCCGGTGTGCACGACCTGGCCGGGTTCTGGCGCCTGCTGCGCGCGGGGGAGTCCACCATCGGCACCTTCCCGGAGCAGCGGGCGGCCGACGCGCACACGCGGCACCTGTCCCACCCGGACGCCGCCACCTTGGACTCGGGCTCGTTCTTCGAGGCCGTCGACGCCTTCGACGCCGCCTTCTTCGGCACGAAGCCGGCGGAGGCGGCCGCCATGGACCCCGTGCAGCGGCTGGGGCTCGAGCTGGCCTGGGAGGCCGTCGAGGACGCCCGCATCCCGGCGAGCGCGCTCGCGGGCCGCGAGGTCGACGTCGTGGTCGGCGCCGGCCCTTCCGGCTACGAGCTGCTGCGCAGGCTGTCCGGCAGCGACCAGGACGACCACTACGCGGTGCTCGGCTCCAGCGGTGCGCTGATCGCGAACCGCATCTCGGGCCTGTTCGACGTGCGCGGGATGAGCCTGTGCGCGGACTCGGGCCAGTCCTCCTCCCTCGTGTCGCTGGCGCTGACCTGCGACCGGATACGGTCCGGCGCCGTCGACATGGCGATCGCCGGCGGCGTCCACCTGATCGTCGACCCGGAGGCCGGGGCGGGCCTGGCGAACCTCGGCGCCCTGTCGCCCGACGGCCGCTGCTTCCCCTTCGACGCACGGGCCAACGGCTTCATCCGGGGAGAGGGCGGGGCGTTCGTCCTGCTGAAGCGGCTCGACCTCGCCGTCGCCGACGGCGACCACGTCTACGCGGTGGTGCGCGGCTGGGGCGTCGGCAGCGGCGGCGCGACCTCCCGGATGCCGGACCCCAGCCCCGCCGGGCAGGCGGCGGCCGTGCGGTCCGCCCTGCGGCGCGCGGCGGTCGACTTCGGCGACGTCGACTACGTCGAGGCCCACGGCACCGGCACCCGGCTCGGCGATCCGGCGGAGATCGCCGGGCTGCGCGAGGTGTTCCGGGAGACCGGCCGCAGCCGGCCGCTGGCGATCGGCTCGGTGAAGGCGAACGTCGGGCACCTGGAGCCGGCCGCGGGGATCGTCGGCTTCGTGAAGGCCGCGCTGTGCGTGGACCGCGCCGAGCTGGTGCCGCAGCCGGGCTTTTCCTCCGCGAACCCCGCCATCGAGGACTTCGAGAAGGACTTCGACGTCCCGCGCTCCGCGCGGCCCTGGCCGGGCGAGCCGGGCCGGCCGCGGCGGGCCGGGGTGTCGTCGGTCGGGATGGGCGGCACCAACGCGCACGTCATCCTCGAACAGGCCCCCGAGGCGGCCCGGCCCGAACCGCCCGCCGGTGACGAGGACGCGACCTGCACGGGCGTGACCGGGCTGGTGCCGTGGGTGCTGTCGGCGCGCTCGGAGCCGGCCCTGCGGGAACAGGCGGCGCGGCTGCGGGAGTTCGTGACCGCCGACCCCTCGCTGTCGGCGGCCGACGTGGGGCACTCGCTGGTGACGACCCGGTCGTCGTTCGAGCACCGGGCGGTGGTGCTCGCCGGCGACCGTGCAGAGGCGCTGGCCGGTCTCGACCTGGTGGCGGCGGGCGGCGACGCGGCCCGGGCGGTGCGCGGCGTGGCCACGGCAGCCGCCGGCCCGGTCGTCTTCGTGTTCCCCGGACAGGGGTCGCAGTGGCTGGGCATGGGCCGGCAGCTGTACGCGGAGTCGGAGGTGTTCGCGCGTGCGATCGACGAGTGCGCGCGCGCTCTGCGGCCGTGGCTGGACTGGTCGCTGCTGGACCTGATCACCGGCGCGGAGTCGGCGCCGTCGCTGGAACGCGGCGACGCCGTGGTCCAGCCGGCGCTGTTCGCGATGATGGTGTCCCTGGCCCGGCTGTGGCGGTCGCTGGGAGTGGTCCCCGACGCGGTGGTGGGGCACTCGCAGGGCGAGATCGCCGCGGCCTGCGCGTCGGGCGCGCTCAGCCTTCAGGACGCGGCGCGGGTCGTCGCCCTGCGCAGCCGGGCCCTGACCGCCCTGGCGGGCCTGGGCGGGCTGAACGCGGTGGCCGCGCCCCTGAAGTGGGTCGAGGACCGACTGGGCCGGTGGCCGGCGCGGCTGTCCGTGGCCGCGGTCAACGGACCGGCCTCCGTGGTGATCGCCGGGGACCTCGAGGCGCTGGAGGAGTTCGCCGCGCTGGCGGCGGGCGACGGGGTCCGGGCGCGCCGGGTCAGGATCGAGTACGCCTCCCACTCCCACCAGGTCGAACGCATCCGCGACCAGGTACTCGAAGCCGCCGCGGGTATCACGCCGCGCCGGACGGCGGTGGAGTTCCACTCCACGGTCACCGCGGGACCGCTCGACACCCGCGCGCTCGACGCCTCCTACTGGTACGACAACCTGCGGTCGACGGTGCGGTTCGGCGAGGTCGTCGAGAACCTGATGCGCGAGCGCGGTGGCGTGTTCGTGGAGGTCAGCCCGCACCCCGTGCTCCGGGTGGCGATGGAGGAGGCCGCCGACGCGCTGGCGAGCCCGCCGCCGGTGGTGAGCACCCTGAGCAAGCACGACGGCGGCCTCGGCAGGGTCCTCACCTCCCTGGCCGAGCTGCACGTGCGCGGGGTGCCGGTGAACTGGCAGGCGGTGTTCGCCGCCGGCCGGCCGCGCCGGATCGGCCTGCCGCTCTACCCGTTCCAGCGGCAGCGGTACTGGCTGACGGCGCCCGCCGGCACCGACCCCGCGCACGGCACCGCCGCACAGGCGGACGGGCCGGGCGCGCACGCCGGGGCGGCGGCCCCGGACTCGCCGTCGGCGGTCCTCGCCCTCGTGTGCGCCGAGACCGCGGCGCTGCTGGGCACGAAGGGCGCGGGCCCGACCGGCACCGGTCTCCAGGCGCGGTCCACCGAGACCTTCAAGGCGCTCGGCTTCGACTCCTCGATGGCGGTGGAGCTGCGCAACCGGCTGGCCGCGGCGGCCGGGGTGCGGCTGCCGGCCACCGTCGCGTTCACCTACCCCACGCCGCACGCGCTCGCCGGCCACCTCTTCTCCCTCCTCGAGCCCGAGGCGCCCGAGGCGCCCGAAGCTCCCGGAACGGCGGAGGACACGGGTCTGGAAGGCCGCAGCGACGACGATCTCTACGCGTTGATCGAACGCGGATACGTATAGCCACACCGTTCTCAACAACCCTTGGGGGAGGCCCTGGTGGAGGATGTCGACAAGCTCCGGTCCTACCTGCGACGCGCCGTCGGCGACGCGCAGGAACTGCGGGAGCGGGTGCGCGAGCTGGAGGAGTCCGCGCGCGAGCCCATCGCCGTCGTGGGTGTGGGATGCCGCTTCCCGGGCGGGGTGACGTCCCCCGAAGGACTGTGGTCGGTCGTGTCCGAGGGCGTGGACGCGATGGGCGGCTTCCCCCTGGACCGCGGCTGGGACGTGGACGCCCTCTACGACCCGGATCCCGAGGCGCACGGAAAGACGTACACGCGCACCGGCGGGTTCCTGCCCGATCTGGCGGAGTTCGACGCGCAGTTCTTCGGCATCAGCCCGCGCGAGGCGCTGGCCATGGACCCGCAGCAGCGGCTGATGCTGGAGACGACGTGGGAGGCGCTGGAGCGGGCGGGCATCGACCCGGCCGGGCTGCGCGGCTCGGCGACCGGGGTGTTCACCGGGATCTACGGCGTCGACTACGGCCCACGGGTGGGCGGCGGCGCGGCCGGTGAGGTGGAGGGCTTCCAGCTCACCGGCAACTACCTCAGCGTGGCCTCCGGCCGGGTGGCGTACGTGCTGGGTCTGCACGGCCCGGCGGTGTCCACCGACACCGCGTGCTCGGCGTCGCTCGTCGCCGTCCACCAGGCCGTGCGGTCGCTGCGGTCCGGGGAGTGCACGCTGGCGCTGGCCGGCGGGGTGGCGGCGCTGCCGACCCCGGGGATGCTCGTGGAACTCGCCCGGCAGCGGGGCCTGTCGGCGGACGGCCGGTGCAAGGCGTTCGCGGACGCCGCGGACGGCACCGGCTTCTCCGAGGGCGCGGGCGTGCTGGTCCTGGAGCGGCTGTCCGACGCGCGGCGCAACGGCCGGCGCATCTGGGCGGTGATCCGCGGCTCGGCGATCAACCAGGACGGCGCGTCGAACGGGCTCAGCGCGCCCAACCCCCTGGCGCAGCAGCGGGTCATCCGCGCGGCCCTCGCCGACGCCGGGCTGCGGGCGGGTGACGTGGACGCGGTGGAGGCGCACGGCACCGGCACCAGGCTGGGCGACCCCATGGAGGCGGAGGCACTGCTGGCCACCTACGGGCAGGACCGGGACGGCACGGGCCCGTTGTGGCTGGGGTCGCTGAAGTCGAACATCGGGCACACGCAGGCGGCCGCGGGCGTCGGCGGCATCATCAAGATGGTCATGGCGATGCGGCACGGGGTGCTGCCCAGGACGCTGCACGTGGACCGTCCTTCGACCCATGTGGACTGGTCGGCCGGGGCGGTGGAGCTGCTGACCGAGGCCCGGGAGTGGACCACGCCCGAGGGCCGGCCCCGCCGCGCGGGCGTGTCGTCCTTCGGCATCAGCGGCACCAACGCCCATCTGATCCTCGAACAGGCACCCGAGCCCGCCGAGCGGGAGGAGACGCCGGCTCCCGCGGCCGGGGACGCCGCCGGACCGGTGCCGTGGGTGCTGTCGGCGAAGTCGGAACAGGCGCTGCGCGAGCAGGCGGTGCGGCTGCGGGACCACGTGGCCGCGGACGCGGACCTGCCGGTCGCGGACGTGGGGCGGGCACTGGTCACCACGCGCTCGCTGTTCGAGCACCGCCAGGTGGTGATCGGCGCCGACCGGGACGAGCTGCTCGCCGCCCTGACCGCCGTCGCCGCGGGCGACACCGCCGGCGTCGCCGGCGCGGTGTCCGGCGTCGCGCGGCCGGTCGGCAGGACGGTGTTCGTCTTCCCCGGCCAGGGCGGGCAGTGGGCCGCGATGGGCCGGGAGCTGTGGGAGACCTCCCCGGTCTTCGCCGAGGAACTGCGCGCCTGCGCGACGGCGCTCGAACCGTGGGTGTCCTGGTCGCTGATCGACACCGTGTGCGGCGGGCCGGGCGCGGCGGACCTGGAGGACATCGACGTCGTCCAGCCGGTGCTGTTCGCGGTGATGGTGTCGCTGGCCCGGGTGTGGCGCTCGCTGGGCGTGACCCCGGACGTGGTGATCGGCCACTCCCAGGGCGAGATCGCCGCGGCTTACGTCGCCGGCGCCCTGACCCTTGAGGACGCCGCCAAGATCGTCGCCCTGCGCTCCCGGCTGCTGGCCACCGTCACCGGGCAGGGCACCATGGCCGGCCTGCTGCTGCCCGAACAGCGCGTGCGGGAGCTGCTGGAGCCGTACGGGTCCCGGATCGGGATCGCCGCGGTGAACGGCCCGAACTCGACGACGGTCTCCGGCGAGACCGAGGCGGTCGAGGCGGTCGTCGCCGCCTGCCAGGCCGAGGGCGCCCGCGCCCGGCTGATCAAGTCCAGCGTGCCCGGCCACTCGCCGCTGCTGGACCGGTTCGACGGAACGCTCCAGGCGGAGCTGGGCCGGATCACCCCGCGGCCCACACCGGTGGCGATCTACTCGACGGTGACCGGCGACCTGATCGACCCCATGGAGCTCGGCACCGCCTACTGGTACCGCAACCTGCGGCAACCGGTGCAGTTCGCGCCCGCCATGCGGCGCCTGGTCGAGCAGGAGCGGGACAGCGCGGTCGTCGAACTCGGCCCGCACCCGCTGCTGGTGATGAACATCCAGGAGATGTTCGACGCCACGCCCGGCGCCACCGGGTTCGTGGTCGGCTCGCTGCGCCGCGACGAGGGCGGCCTCGCACGGCTGTACCAGTCCGCGGCCGAGGCCTTCGTCGCGGGCCTGCCGGTGTCGTGGGAGGCGGCGTTCCCGGCCGGCGCCGGCCGGTGGGCCGAGCTGCCCACGTACGCCTTCCAGCGGCAGCGCTACTGGCTGGACGCTCCCGCCGAGACCACCACCGCGAGCACCTCCGACCACCCGCTGCTCGACGCCGTGATCGATCTGCCCGGTGACGGCGGGCACGGCTCGGTCGTGGGCAGCGGGCGCCTGTCCCTGGAGCGCCACCCGTGGCTCGCCGGGCATGTGGTCCACGGCGCCGTCCTGGTGCCCGCCACCGTGCTGGCGGAGCTGGCGGTGTGGGCGGCGCACAAGGCGGGCCGCGACGCCGTCGAGGAACTCACCATGGAGACACCGCTGGTGCTGTCCCGGACGGCCGAGCGCGAGATCCGCGTCATGGTCGACGGCACGCGTGCGTTCAGCGTGCACTCCCGCGGCGCGGGCGAGGACGCATGGACGCGCAACGCCGTCGGGGTCGTCGGATCCGGCACCGGGGCGACCGGCGCACAGGAGGGTCTCGCCGCGTGGCCGCCCGCGGGCGCGGACGCCGTGCCCTTCGAGGACGTGTACACCAGGCTGTCCGCCCTCGGGTTCGACCACGGGCCCCTGTTCCGGGGTGTGCGGCAGGTGTGGCGCCAGGGCGACACCCTGTTCGCCGAAGTGGAGCTGCCCGCGGCCGACGGCGCCGACCAGAGCGGGTTCCGGGTCCATCCGGCGCTGCTGCACGCCGCGCTGCTCCCGGCCGGGCCGGCGCCGTGCACCGGCACCTCACGGCCTGAGGGCCGGCTGCCGTACCGGCTCACGGGCCTCGGCCTCGGCTCCGGCCGGCCGGCCGCGCTGCGCGTCCGGCTCGCCCCCGCCGGCGAGGACGCGCTGTCCGTCACCCTCGCGGACCGGAACGGCACACCGGTCGGGGGCATCGCATCGCTGAGCCTGCGGCCCGTGGACGTCGCACAGCTGGCCGAGCTGAGCTTCGACCGGCAGGACTCGCTGTTCCAGGTGGACTGGACCCCCCTCACGGTCGCGTCCGGTCCGGCCGCCGGCCGGTACGCGGTGGTGGGCGGCTCCGACACGCTCACCGCGTCCCTCGGCCAGGGCCGGCCCGTCCACACCGACCTCGGCGAACTCGCCGCCTCGGGCGGGGAGACGCCCCCGGTCGTCATCGCCGTCGTCGAGCGTGCGGACGGCGCCGGCACACCCGCCGACACCGAGCGGAACCTGCACCGAGTGCTGCGCTGGACGCAGACCTGGCTCTCCGACGAACGGTTCTGCGACTCCCGCCTGGTCGTGGTGACGCGGGACGCCTTCCACGACGAGCAGGTGCCGCACCCCGACCCCGCGGCCGCCGCGGTCTGGGGGTTCCTGCGCACCGCGCAGACCGAGAACCCGGGCCGCTTCACGCTCGTGGACACCGACGACCGGGCCGCCTCGTGGGCCCGGATCCCGGCCGCGGCCGCCACCGGGGAGGCCCAGCTGAAGATCCGGGACGGCAGGGTGAGCACACCGCAGCTGGTCCACGCCACGGGCGCGCCGGACGGGACACCGGAAGCCCTCGGCTCCGGCTCGGTGCTGATCACCGGTGGTACCGGCGGCCTGGGCGCGATGCTGGCCCGGCACCTCGTCGCCCGGCACGGGGTGCGCCGGCTGGTGCTGACCAGCCGGCGCGGGCCGGACGCCCCGGCCGCGGCGGCGCTGCGGGAGGAGCTGACGGCGGCCGGCGCCCACGTCGACATCGTGGCCTGCGACGTGACAAGCCGCGACTCCGTGGCCCAACTGATCGCCGGCGTGCCGTCCGAGCACCCGCTGACCGCGGTGATCCACTGCGCGGGCGTGCTGGACGACGGCGTCGTGGAGGCCCTGACCGAGGACCGTCTGGACGCGGTCCTCGCGCCGAAGGTGCGCGGCGCCTGGCACCTGCACGAGCTGACCCGGCACCTGGACCTGTCCGCGTTCGTGCTGTTCTCGTCGGTCGCGAGCGTGCTCGGCTTCGCGGGACAGGCCAACTACGCGGCGGCCAACGCCTTCCTCGACGGCCTCGCGCAGGCGCGCCGGGCCGAGGGGCTGGCGGCCCGTGCGCTGGACTGGGGGTTCTGGGCGGAGCGCAGCGAGATGAGCGCCGCACTCACCGACGCCGACGTGGCCCGCATGCAGCAGCAGGGCGTGCAGCCGCTGTCGTCGCAGGAGGGGCTCGCGCTCTTCGACGCGGCCGTCCCGGTGGACGAGCCGGTGCTCGTGCCGGTGCGGCTGAACCTGACGGCGCTCGGCCCGATGGCCTCGCCGCTGCTGCGCACCCTGGCCGGGGCGGCCGCGGGCGCCGAGGGCCCGGCGGGCCGGGAGTCCACCGGCACCGCCCTCGCCGAGACGCTGGCGTCGCTGCCGCCTCACGAGGCGCAGGCGGCCCTGCTCGACGCCGTACGCACGCAGACCGCGCTCGTCCTCGGCCACCCCGACACCGGGCGGATCGGCCCCGCCGCGACGTTCAAGGAGCTCGGGATCGACTCGCTCACGGCGCTGGAACTCAGGAACAAACTGGCGGCGGTGACCGGCCTGAAGCTGCCCGCCACGCTCGTCTTCGACCACCCGAACCCCGCCGACATCGCCCGGTTCCTGGCCGAGCGCATCACCCCCGACGCCGGCCCCGGGCCGCAGTCCCCGGCCGGTCACCTGGTCAAGGAGATCGAGGGGCTGGGCGCCCGGCTCGAGGAGGCGTTCCACGGGCTCGCGCAGGAGGACCAGGCCACCATCTCCGGTCTGCTCGGCGAACTGCAGGGCCGGGTCCGTTCGCTGGCGGGCGCCGGGGCACCGGCCGGCCTCGCCGACCAGATCAGTTCGGCCTCGGCGGGAGAGCTTCTCGCGCTGCTGGACAAAGAGCTCGGCTAGGGGAGAGCGATGACCAACGACAACAACGCCGACGTTCTCGACTACCTCAGGCGGACGTCGATCGAGCTGATCGAGACGCGCAAGCGCCTGCAGGAGCTGACGGACGCCGCTGCCGAGCCCATCGCGATCGTCGGTGTCGCCTGCCGGTACCCCGGAGGAGCGGCGTCCCCCGAGGAACTGTGGGAACTGGTGCGGGCGGGCGCCGACGTCATCTCGGACTTCCCCGACGACCGCAACTGGGACCTGGAGTACGACCCGGACCCCGACCGGCCCGGCACCTGCTCCACACGCAAGGGCGGGTTCCTGTACGACGCGGGCGACTTCGACGCCGAGTTCTTCGGGATCAGCCCGCGCGAGGCGCTGTCCGCCGACCCCCAGCAGCGGTTGCTCCTGGAGACCTCCTGGGAGTCCCTGGAACGCGCCGGCATCGACCCCGAGTCCCTGCGCGGCAGCGACACCGGCGTGTTCGCCGGCCTCGCCTACTTCGGATACGGCAACCACTTCGCCACCCCCGAGGCCATCGCGGGCTACGCGCAGATCGGTTCCCTGCTGAGCGTGGCGTCCGGGCGCGTGGCGTACACGCTGGGGCTTCAGGGCCCGGCGGTGTCGACCGAGACGGCCTGCTCGTCGTCGCTGGTGGCGGTGCACCAGGCGGTGCAGTCGCTGCGGCAGGGCGAATGCGGCCTCGCTCTGGCCGGCGGTGTCACCGTCGTCGGGATGCCGCAGGTCTTCCGGGAGATGTCGCGGCAGCGGGGCCTGTCGGCGGACGGCCGGTGCAAGGCGTTCGCGGACGCCGCGGACGGCACCGGCTTCTCCGAGGGCGTCGGCGTGCTGGTCCTGGAGCGGCTCTCCGACGCGCGGCGCAACGGCCGGCGCATCTGGGCGGTGATCCGCGGCTCGGCGATCAACCAGGACGGCGCGTCCAACGGGCTGACCGCGCCGAGCGGCCCGGCGCAGCAGCGCGTGATCCGGGCGGCGCTGGCGAACGCCGGGCTGCGGGCGGGCGACGTGGACGCGGTGGAGGCGCACGGCACCGGCACGACGCTGGGCGACCCCATCGAGGCGGGCGCCCTGCTGGCCACCTACGGGCAGGACCGGGACGGCACGGGCCCGTTGTGGCTGGGGTCGCTGAAGTCGAACATCGGGCACACGCAGGCGGCCGCGGGCGTCGGCGGCATCATCAAGATGGTCATGGCGATGCGGCACGGGGTGCTGCCCAGGACGCTGCACGTGGACCGTCCTTCGACCCATGTGGACTGGTCGGCCGGGGCGGTGGAGCTGCTGACCGAGGCCCGGGAGTGGACCACGCCCGAGGGCCGGCCCCGCCGCGCGGGCGTGTCCGCCTTCGGGGTCAGCGGCACCAACGCGCACGTGATCCTGGAGGAGGCCCCGCCCGAGGAGCAGGCGCCCGAGAGCGCCTTGGACGCGGGCGTGACCGGCGGCCCGGTGCCGTGGGTGGTCTCGGCGAAGAGCGCGAAGGCGCTGGAGGAGCAGGCGGGCAGGCTGCGCGACTTCCTCGCCGCCGACGCCGGCCTGGACCTCGCCGACGCCGGCTGGTCGCTGGTGGCGGGCCGGTCGCGGTTCGAGCACCGCGCGGTGGTCCTCGGCCACGACCGCGACGGCATGCTGAGCGGCCTGGCGTCGCTGAGCGCCGGCGAGGAGTCCGCCGCGGTGGTCCGCGGCGTCGCCGGTGACCTCGGCGGAACCGTCTTCCTGTTCCCGGGGCAGGGCAGCCAGTGGTCCGGCGCGGCACGGCAGCTGTACGAGGCCTACCCCGTGTTCGCGCAGAGCCTCGACGAGACCTGCGCGCGCTTCGACACGCACCTGCCCTTCGCACTCAAGCCCCTGCTCCTCGCCGACGAGCTGGAACCGGCGCAGCGCGAGCGCACCGACATCGCCCAGCCGGCGCTGTTCACCCTGCAGGTCGCCCTGTACCGGCTGCTGACCCAGTACGGCCCGCGGCCGGACCACCTCATCGGCCACTCCGTCGGCGAGATCGCCGCCGCCCACGTCTCCGGCGTGTTCGGCCTGGACACCGCCACCAGGCTGGTGGCCGCGCGCGGGCGGACCATGCAGACGGTCAACGAGCGCGGCGCCATGCTGGCCGTACGCGCCTCGGAGGCCCGGGTGGGCGCCCTGCTCGGCGCGTACGACCGCGTCGGCGTCGCCGCCGTCAACGGCCCGGAGTCGGTCGTGGTCTCGGGCCTGCGCGAGCAGGTCCACGCCCTGCGCGACCGGCTCGTCGCCGACGGCGTCTCGGCGAAGCTGCTCGCGGTCGACCACGCCTTCCACTCCCCGCTGATGGACCCGGTCCTGGACCGGTTCAGGGCCTCGCTCACCGAGTTCCCGGCGGGCGAGATGGCGGTCCCGATCGTCTCCACCAGGCTGGGCCGCGAGGTCACGCTCGAGGAGCTGACGACCGTCGAGTACTGGGTGGACCACGTCCGTCAACCGGTGCGCTTCCACGACGCGGTGGAGTGCGCCCGCGCGGCCGGCGGCCGCCTCTTCGTGGAGGTCGGGCCGGGCGCGACGCTCGCGGGCATCACCCAGGAGAACTTCGCCGCCCAGGGCGTGGACGACGCGGTGGTCGTCTCGGCGTCGCGGCGGGACCGCACCGGCCCGCAGGCGCTGACCGGCGCGCTGGCCCAGATGCACGTGCGGGGCGCCCGCGTGGACTTCGCCGCCCTGTTCGGCACGCGCCGCGGGGTGGACCTGCCGACGTACGCCTTCCAGCGGCAGCGGTACTGGCTGGACCTGCGGGCCGGGACCCGGTCGGCGGACGTCGCCTCCGCCGGTCTGGCCGCCCCGGACCACCCGCTGCTCGGCGCCGTGGTGGACCACCCCGGCACCGGCGAGGTGGTCTTCACCGACCTGTGGTCCCTGCGGACCCACGGCTGGCTGGCCGACCACTCCGTGTTCGGCGCGGTCGTCGTACCGGCGACGGCCCACCTCGACCTGGCGCTGTCGGCCGGCGACCACGTCGGGTGCGGCAGGGTCGAGGAACTCACCCTGGAAGTCCCCCTGATCCTGCCCGACTCGGGCGACGTGCAGGTGCGGGTCGTCGTCGGCGCCGCCGACGAGACCGGACGCCGCTCCCTGGACGTGTACTCGAGGCCCGGCGAGGACGGCCCGGCGGTGGGCGGCTGGACCCGGCACGCCATGGGCAGCCTGGCACCGGCCACCGCACCGCCGGCCGCCCCGGCCGACGGCACCCGCGCGCTCGCCGTCTGGCCCCCGGCCGGGGCCCGGCAGCTCGGCATCGACACCCTCTACGACGACTTCGCGGACGCGGGCTTCGACTACGGTCCGGCGTTCCGCGGGCTGCGCGAGGTCTGGCGGCGCGGCGACGACCTGTTCGCCCTCGCCACCCTGCCGGAGGCCGCCGAGGACCCGGCGGGCGGCGCCTTCGCCCTGCACCCGGCGCTGATGGACACCGTCCTGCACGCGTCGATCGCCGGCGGTGTCATCGAGGTGACGGGCGAGCAGGCCCGGATGCCCTTCTCCTGGTCCGGCGTGGACCTGGCCGCACGCTGCGGTACGACCGTGCGGGTCCGCCTGTTCCCGGCCGGCGACGACGCCGTGTCCCTGACGGTCGCCGACGAGCACGGCCGCACCCTGGCGTCCGTCGGGGCGCTGACGTTCCGTCCCGCCAGTGCCGAGCAGGTCCACTCGGCGCGCGGCGGAGAGCAGCCGTCGCCGTACGAAGTGCGGTGGCGGCCGGCCGAGGCGGCCGGGAAGGAGACCGGCCGGGAGCCGTGGGCGGTCCTCGGCGCGAGCAGCGGCCCGGCCTCCCGGCTCGCCGCGGCGGGCGGCGACAGCGCCGTGCTCCGCGCGTCCCTGGACGAGGTCCTCGCCGGACCGGCGCCCCGGCACCTCGTGCTGTGCCTGGACGACGTCGCCGCCACCGGCCCCGACCTGTTCACCGCGGTCGCCGGCACCGACAAGCTCCTGCTGCACCTGGTCCAGCGGTTCCTCGCCGAGGAATCGCTCGCCGCGTCCACGCTGGTGGTGCTCACCCGCCGGGCCCTCGACACCGGTGCCGGCGAGGGCGTCGACAGCCTGCCCGGCGCGTCCGCGTGGGGCCTGATCCGGTCCGCGCAGACCGAGCACCCCGGCAGGTTCCGGCTGGTGGACATCGACGACGAGGACGGCTCCTGGGCGCGCTTCGCGGACGCGCTCGCCCTCGACGAGGCCCAACTGGCGCTGCGCGACGGCGCGTTGCTCGTGCCCCGGCTGGCCCCGGCCGCAGCCGACGACCAGCGGATGGAACCGCCGGCGGCCGGCGCCCACCGGCTCGGCATCCCCGACAGGGGGACGCTGGAGAACCTGACCTGGGTGCCGTGCCCGGAGGTGGAGGCACCCCTGACGAGCGGCCAGGTCCGGATCGCCGTCCAGGCCGCGGGCCTGAACTTCCGCGACGTCACGATCGCACTGGGCCTGGTGGACAGGACGGCCATCGACGCCGGGCTCGGCAGTGAGGGCGCCGGAGTAGTCCTCGAGGTGGCCGACGACGTGACGCGTCTGGCGCCCGGCGACCGCGTCATGGGCATCTTCACCGGCGCCTTCGGACGCACCGCCGTGGCCGACCACCGCATGCTCATGCCCATCCCCGACGGGTGGAGCTACGCCGAGGCCGCGTCCGTGCCGTGCACCTTCCTCACCGCCTACCACGGGCTGTTCCGCGTGGCGGGCCTCGAGAAGGGGCAGCGGGTCCTCATCCACGCCGCGGCCGGCGGCGTCGGGATGGCCGCCGTCCAGCTGGCCCGGCACGCCGGCGCCGAGATCTACGCCACCGCCAGCCCGGCCAAGTGGCCGGTGCTGCGCGGCATGGGGCTGGACGAGGCCCACCTGGCGTCCTCACGCGACCTGGACTTCGCCGGGAGGTTCCTGAAGTCCTCGAACGGCCGCGGCGTGGACGTCGTGCTGAACTCCCTCGCCCACCGGTTCGTCGACGCCTCGCTGACCTTGCTGCCCCGCGGCGGCCACTTCGTCGAGATGGGCAAGACGGACATCCGCGACCCCCGCCGGGTGGCGGCCGACCACCCCGGGGTCGACTACGAGGCCTTCGACCTGTACGAGGCGGGCCCGGACGCGATCCACGAGATGTTCCGGGCCGTCATGGACCTGTTCGCCGACGGGCGGCTGCGGCTGAACCCGGTCTCCCTGCGCGACGTCCGCGACGCGCGCCGGGCCTTCCGCGAGATGAGCCAGGGCCGCCACGTCGGCAAGCTGGTCCTCGAGGTGGGCGACGGCTTCGGCGGCGGCACCGTGCTGGTCACCGGCGGCACCGGGGGCGTCGGCTCGCTCGTGGCCCGGCACCTCGTCGCCGAACACGGGGTGCGCAGCCTGCTGCTGGCCGGCCGCCGGGGACCGGCGGCCGACGGGGTGCCCGAGCTGGTCGCGGACCTTCAGGACGCGGGAGCGTCCGTGCGGGTCGTCGCGTGCGACGTCGCGGACCGGGACGCCGTGGCGGACCTGCTCGCGGACCTGCCCGGCCGGTATCCGCTGACCGCGGTCGTGCACGCGGCCGGCGTCCTCGCGGACGGCACCGTCGAGTCGCTGACCGCGCAGAGCTTCGACCACGTGCTGCGCGCCAAGGTGGGCGGCGCGGTCAACCTGCACGAGCTGACGCAGGACCGCCCCCTGTCGGCGTTCATCCAGTTCTCCGCCCTCGCCGGCGTCCTCGGCAACGCGGGCCAGGCCAACTACGCCGCCGCCAACGCCTTCCTGGACGGCCTGGCGGCCCGGCGCAGGGCGTCCGGCCTGGCCGGCACCTCGCTGTGCTGGGGCTGGTGGGAGCAGAGCAGCGGCATGACCGGGGAACTGGACCAGGCCGACCTGAACCGGCTGCGGCGGACGGGCATCGCCGCGATGCCGACCGCCGAGGCGCTGGCCCTGTTCGACGCGGCCCGCGCCGCCGGCGAGCCGGTCCTCGTCCCCGCCCGGCTGGACCTCGCCGCGCTGCGGGGCAGGCCCGGCGACGAGGTGCCGCCGCTGCTGCGGGACCTCGCCGGCGGCCGCCGGCGCCGCGAGCGGACGGCCACGGCCAGGGACGGCGGCTCCGCCGCACTGACCTCCCGGCTGGCCGCCCTGCCGGCCGAGGAGGCGCGGGCCGCCCTCCGGGAGTGGGTGCGCGAGCAGGTCGCCGTCGTGCTCGGGCACTCCTCCGGTGCGGGCGTCGACGTCGACCAGGCGTTCACCCAGCTCGGCTTCGACTCGCTGATCGGGGTCGAGCTCTGCAACCGCCTGTCCGCCGCCACCGGGATGCGCCTGTCGTCCACCCTGATCTTCAACTACCCGACCCCGCACGAACTGAGCGAGCACCTCTTCGGCCTGCTGCGTCCGGCACCGGACACCGGCCCGGCCGGGGCCGCCGGAGCGGCCGAGGACGCCGGGATCCGGGAGGTGCTGCGGACCGTCCCGATCGACAGCCTGCGCCGCGCGGGCGTCCTGGAACTGATCCTGGCCTGCGCCGAGGCGCCCGGTGCGAGCGGCGAGGCTCCGGTGCCGGATGCGGACGCCGCCGCGGGCGAACTGTCGGACCTGGACCTGGATGCACTGGTCGACCTGGCTCTGGACGAGAAGAGGTAACTGACATGACCAACTCCGCGGAACGCACGGCGGACGGCGCGGACCGGGTCCAGCGGGCGCTCCGCACGCTCCTGGAGGAGCGGGACCGCCTCCGGCAGGAGATCGACGCCCTGAAGGCCGGGCGCGGCGAGCCGATCGCCGTGGTGTCCATGGCATGCCGGTATCCGGGCGGCGTGTCGACGCCCGAGGACCTGTGGGACGTGGTCCGCGAAGGCCGGGACGTCGTCGGCGACTTCCCGCAGGACCGCGGCTGGCGGGACGTGTACGACCCCGACCCGGACGCCGTCGGCCACGCCTACACCCGGCAGGGCGGGTTCCTGACGGACGTCGCCGGCTTCGACGCCGACTTCTTCGGCCTCAGCCCGCGCGAGGCCCTGGCCGTCGACCCGCACCACCGCCTGCTGCTGGAGACGTCCTGGGAGGTCTTCGAACGGGCCGGCATCGTCCCCGCCGAGGTGCGCGGTTCCGAGGTCGGCGTCTTCACCGGGATCAGCTCCTCCGAGTACGGCTGGCGCTTCCTGGAGGGCGGCCAGAAGGAACTGGAGGGCTATCTGCTGTACGGCAGCGCGCTGAGCGTCGCCTCCGGCCGGGTGGCGTACGAACTGGGCCTGACCGGGCCTGCGGTGTCGGTGGACACGGCGTGCTCGTCGTCGCTGGTGGCCCTGCACATGGCGGTGCAGTCCCTGCGTGCCGGGGAGTGCTCGCTCGCGCTGGCCGGCGGGGCGCTGGTGATGGCGACGCCCGCGATGTTCGTGGAGTTCTCCCGGCAGGCCGCGCTGTCGGCCGACGGCCGCTGCAAGGCCTTCGCGGACGCGGCCGACGGCACCGGCTGGGCCGAGGGGGTGGGGGTGCTGCTCCTGGAGCGGCTGTCCGACGCCCGGCGCAACGGCCACCCGGTGCTGGCCGTCGTCCGCGGCAGCGCGGTCAACCAGGACGGCGCCAGCAACGGGCTGACCGCCCCCAACGGCCGCGCCCAGGAGAAGGTCATCCTCAAGGCCCTGGAGAACGCCGGGGTCGCCGCCTCGGAGGTGGACCTGGTCGAGGCCCACGGCACCGGGACCACGCTGGGGGACCCCATCGAGGCGGGCGCGCTGCTGGCGACCTACGGCCGGGGCCGGCCCGAGGGCAGGCCGCTGTGGCTGGGATCCCTGAAGTCCAACATGGGGCACGCCCAGGCCGCCGCCGGCGTCGGCGGTGTCATCAAGGCCGTGATGGCCCTGCGCCACGGCCATCTGCCGAAGACCCTGCACGTGGACGCGCCGTCGCAGCACGTGGACTGGTCGTCCGGCGCGGTGGAGATCCTCACCGAGGGACGCGCCTGGACCCGGGCCGACGGCCCGCGCCGGGCCGGGGTCTCGTCGTTCGGGGTCAGCGGCACCAACGCGCACGTGATCGTGGAGGAGGCCCCGCCCGAGGAGCTGGCGGCCGGGCCCGCCCCGGACCCGGGCGTCGTCGGCGGCCTCATCCCGTGGG
Organism: Streptomyces sp. NPDC048192; assembly: GCF_043202415.1. Classification (NCBI taxonomy): domain Bacteria; kingdom Bacillati; phylum Actinomycetota; class Actinomycetes; order Kitasatosporales; family Streptomycetaceae; genus Streptomyces; species Streptomyces sp. NPDC048192. The sequence goes on along the minus strand of NZ_JBIDAL010000026.1, from coordinate 16,867 downwards.
TGGTGTCCGGGCGCAGCGCCAAGGCCCTGCAGCAGCAGGCGGGCCGGCTGCGCGACTTCCTCGCCGGCAACGCGGACCTGGACCTCGCCGGCGCCGGCTGGTCGCTGGCGGCGGGCCGGACCCGGTTCGAGCACCGCGCGGTGGTCCTCGGCCGCGGCCGCGACGAACTGCTGAGCGGCCTGGCGGCGCTGGGCGACGGCGCGGACTCCGCCGCGGTCGTCCGCGGCACCGCGGGGAACCTCGGCGGCGTCGCCTTCGTGTTCCCCGGGCAGGGCTCGCAGTGGGTCGGCATGGGCCGCGAACTGTACGACGCCTTCCCGGTCTTCGCGCAGAGCATGGACGCCTGCGCCGCCGCACTGGCCGAGTGGGTCGACTGGTCGCTGCTCGACGTGGTGCGCGGCGTGGAAGGGGCGCCCACCTACGACCGGGTGGACGTGGTGCAGCCGGCGCTGTTCTCGGTGATGGTGTCCATGGCCGCGCTGTGGCGGTCCTGGGGCGTGGAGCCGGCCGCCGTGGTGGGCCACAGCCAGGGCGAGATAGCCGCCGCCCACGTGTGCGGTGCGCTGTCCCTGCGGGACGCCGCCAAGACCGTCGCGCTGCGCAGCAAGGCCCTGGTGGAACTGATCGGCCACGGCGGGATGGCGTCGGTCGCGGAGTCCGCGGAGGTGGTCGAGGAGCGGCTGGGGCCGTGGAGCGACCGGGTGAGCGTCGCCGTGATCAACGGACCCCGTTCCGTGGTGGTGTCCGGGGAACCGGACGCCCTCGACGAATTCATCGAGAAGATGAAGGCCGACGGCGCCCAGGCCCGCCGCATAGCGGTCGACTACGCCTCCCATTCCCACCAGGTGACCCGGGTCCGCGACCAGGTGATCGGCGCGCTGAACGACGTACGCCCGAAAACCTCGCACCTGCCCTTCTACTCGACCCTGTACGGCGAAATCATCGACACCGCCCGGTTGAACGGCGATTACTGGTACGAAAACCTGCGGGAAAAGGTCCGTTTCCAGTCCTCCGTGCAACGCCTTGCCGCCGACGGCTTCAAGGTGTTCATCGAGATGAGCCCGCATCCCGTGCTGACCGTCCCGGTGCAGGAGATCGTCGAGGACGTGGACGACGCGCTGGTCCTGTCGTCGTCGCGGCGGGGCCGGGGCGAGGTGGAGGCCGTGCTCGGCTCGCTCGCCGGGCTCCATGTCCGCGGCGGAGCGGTGGACTTCGGCGCCCTGTTCGGCACGCGCCGGCGGGTGGACCTGCCGACGTACGCCTTCCAGCGACAGCGGTACTGGCTGAGCTCCTCGCCCACCGCGGCGGTGGCGCAGGTGGCCCAGACGGCGCCGCCCGCGGAAGAAGACCAGGTCATCGCCCTGCCGGAGCGGATCGCCGCCCTCTGCGCCGACGACGCGAAGGCCTTCGTCCTCGACCACGTCCGCGAGAAGATCGCCGTCGTGCTCGGCCACCCCTCCGGTGAATCGGTCGGCCCCGACCAGGAATTCACCGAGCTCGGATTCGACTCGATGCTGTCGTCGGAACTGAGCAAACGTCTGACCGCCTCGACCGGACGCAGACTGCGGCCCAACCTGGTGCTGCGGTACCCGTCCGCGCGCCTGCTGGCCGAGCACATCACGTCCCTGCTGGCCGGACCCGGCCCGCAGTGATTCCCGTAGTCCCGGGCGTACTTCCGCCGGCGGGAATGTCCCGCCGGCGGGACACCGCAAGCTCCGCGACGGCTTGTCCCGCCCCCGCGCCATGATGCCTTGACCGGCTGATTCACCTTCCCGGAAAGTGAGGGTGATCTGCGAATTCCTCCGATTCCGGACCTGTTCTTCCGAAGCCTGTTCTTCCAAGGGGTTGATCCGTGTGCGTTCATTCGCTGCGTCGTCTGCGCATAAAGGACTGTGGCTGGCGGAGGAAATGTCTGCCGACACGCTGAACCATGCGCTGACCATGTGGGACGTGGACGGCGAACTGGACGCCGAGATCATGGAATCCGCGTTCCTGCACGTGCTGGGCGAGGCGGAGGTGCTGCGCGTCACCTTCGCCGACGACGGCGGCGGACTGCGGCTGACCCCGCGCGACCTGGGGGACTGGCGGCCGTTCCACCTGGACGTCAGCGCCGAGGACGACCCCGAGCAGGCGGCGCGCGACGCGCTGGCCGGCATGCTGCGCAAGCCGTTCGACCTGGGCCGGGACCTGCTGTTCCGGATGGGCGTGGTCAAACTCGCGGCGTCCCGCTCGCTCGTCGTGATCGCCTACCACCACCTCGTCTCGGACGGGTTCGGCACCGGCGGCCTGCTCTCCCGGCGCCTCGCCGAGGTGTACACGGCGCTGGCGCGCGGCGAGGACGCACCCGAACTGCCGCACCCGTGGGACGCCGAGTCGTTCGCGGCCGAGGCCGCCGAGTACCTCGCCTCGCCGCGGTTCGCCGAGGACACCGAGTTCTGGCGCACCTACCTGGCCGACGCGCCCGCCCCCGCCCAGGCCCCCCGCCCCGTCCTGTCCGACGCGGCCCGCTCCGCCCTCTGCGAGCCGATGAGCGGCGCCGACCGCTGGGGTGAGCTCACCGAGCCCATCGGCATGGTCAGCCGGACGCTGACCGTGCCCCGCGCCGAGGCGGACGCGTGGACGGCGGCCGCCAAGTCCATGGGCGTGTGGATGTCCACGCTGCTGACCGCGTCCGCCGCGGTGTACTTCCGGCACCGCTGCGAGCGCCCCGAGTTCCTTCTCTCGCTCGCCGTCGGCAACCGGATCGGGGTGGCGAGCAGGACACCCGGCCTCGCCGTCAACGTCGTACCGGTGCGGGTGCGCATCCCGCTGAACGCCACCTTCACCGACATCGCCGACGCGATGGTCGACGCCACCTACGAGATCTCCGGACACACCGCCTGCCACTACTCGGACATCCAGCGCGCGAGCGGTACTGCCCTGAGCGAGCGCGGCAGCTTCGGCGCCGTCATGAACGTCGTCGAGTTCGTCGAGCAGCTCCACTTCGCCGGCAGCCCCGCCCGCTACCTGGGCGGGACCACCGGCTCCTTCGACGAACTGTCCGTCGGCGTCTACACCGACGGCACCGCCGGCAGCGACCTGTTCATCCGGCTCGACGCCCCCGCCCGCCTGTACTCCCGCGCCGAACTGCGTTTCATCGGCGAGGAGCTGATCGCCCACATCCGTGCCGTGGTGGCCGCCGGGGACCGGCCGGTCGGCGCGCTGGACGTGGGGAGCGGCGCCGTAGTGGACCGGGCGCCGGACGCCACCGAGGCGACCGCGACCGATCCGACCGTCCCTGAGCTGTTCACCCGGCAGGCGCAGCGGGACCCCGACGCCGTCGCCCTGGTCTCCGGCGAAGGCACGGTCTCGTACCGGGAACTGGACGAGCGGTCCGAGCGCCTGGCCCGGGCGCTGCGCCGGCGGCACATCGGCCCCGAGACGGTCGTCGCGGTGGCGCTGCCCCGGTCGGTGGACCTCGCCGTCGCCCTGCTCGGCGTGGCGAAGGCCGGCGCGGCCTACCTGCCGGTCGACCCGGCCTCACCGGCCGCGCGGATCACGGCGGTGGCCGCCGACGCCCCGGTGCGCGCCCTGCTCGGCGACGCGGCGACGGCCCCCGCCCTGGCCGCCGCCCTGGACGTGCCGGCGCTGCTCTTCGGCGATCTCGCGTCGGACACCACCGGCGACGACGGCGACAGCACGCCGCACGCCCGGCCGGACAGCCTGCTGGCCGTGCTCCACGGCTCCGGCACGGCCGGCGCCGTCGGAGTGACGCACCGGAACACGGCGCACCTCCTCCTGGCCCACCACGGGCGGGACACGGACCGGAGCACCGTGCTGTGGCACGCGCCGCAGACCGGCGACGCACTCGCCCTCGAACTGTGGGCGCCCCTGCTGAGCGGCGGCCGCGTGGTCGTGGCACCCCCCGGCGAACTCGGCGCCGACGCCCTGGCCGAGGCGCACGCCGCGCACGGGATCACCACCGTGTGGCTGCCCCCGGCCCTGTTCGCGGCGATCGCGGCCGAGCGCCCCGAGAGCCTCGCCGGGCTGCGCGAGGTGTGGACCGGCGGCGACCGGGTGCCCGCGGCCGCGCTCGCCCGGGTCCGCGCGGCCTGCCCCGAGCTGACGATCACGGCCGGCCACGGCCCCGCGGAGACCACCGTCTTCGCCGCCTGCCGGCGCCCGGCCGCCGGCGAACCGGTCACGCCGGGCACGCTCGGTGAGCCACTGGACGGCACCGCCCTGTACGTCCTGGGCCCGGGCCTGGCGCCGGTCCCCGCCGGCGTGACCGGAGAGCTGTACGTGGCCGGACCCGGTGTGGCGCGCGGATACCTCGGCCGGCCCTCACCCACCGCGCAGCGCTTCGTGCCCTGCCCGTTCGGCCCGCCCGGAGCGCGCATGTACCGCACCGGGGACCGGGTGCGATGGGGCGCCGACGGCCGGCTCGAGCACGTGGCCCGCGCCGGCGCGGGCACGGACGTACGCGGCGTCCGGGTCGAGCCGGCCGGGATCGAAGAGGTGCTGTCCGAGCATCCCGCGCTCACCCAGGCGGTCGTGACCGTCCGCGACGACGGCACCGGGCAGCAGCGTCTGGTGGCCTACGCCGTCCCGGTGGACGGCCGTACCGTCACGGGCGACGAACTGCGTCGGTTCGCCGCGGCCCGGCTGCCGGAGTCCGCGGTGCCGTCGGTGTTCACGGTGCTGCAGAGCCTGCCGGTGACGCCGGGAGGGCGGGTGGACCTGGCCGCGCTGCCGCAGCCCGTCTCCGAGGAGGACACCTACCGGGCCCCGCGCAACGAGACCGAGCGGATCCTGGCCGCCGCGTTCGCCGACGTGCTCGAACTGGACCGGGTCGGCATCGACGACGACTTCTTCGACCTCGGCGGCAACTCGCTGCGCGCGATCCGGCTGGTCGGCCTGATCCGGGCCGAGCTGAAGCAGGAGGTGTCCATCCGCGCCCTGTTCGCGGCGCGCACCATCACCGGCCTGTCGGACATGTGGAAGGACCTCGGCCGTTCCAGCAGGCCCACCCTGCGCAGGAGGACCAAGGAGGGCGCCGTCCTCTGAGCGCCGCTTCGCCGCCGACCGCTTTTCGAACAGCGGGGTAAGGAGAAAGGGAATCATGGATTCTTTGACAGAAGCCCTGCTGTCCGGGGCCGGCCCGGACGAGATCGGGCGACACGAACTCCCCCAGGAATACGAGGCCGCGCATCTGCTCGCCTCCGACGTCGGCATGTTCGACGGCGTGGCGGACAACGACGTCCGCAAGTCGCTGCACGTCGGGCAGGTCCCGATGCCTCAGATCGCACCGGACGAGGTGGTCGTCGCCGTCATGGCGAGCTCCATCAACTACAACACGGTGTGGTCGGCGACGTTCGAGCCCGTGCCCACCTTCGACTTCCTCCAGCGGTACGCCCGCCAGGGCGGGTACGCCGCCCGGCACGACCTGCCGTACCAGGTGGTGGGCTCGGACGCCTCCGGGATCGTCGTACGCGTCGGCGCCGGGGTACGGCACTGGAAGACCGGCGACCACGTGGTCGTCAGCTGCGTCCAGGTCGACGACCAGGAACCGGCCACGCACGCCGACGCCATGCTGGGGGCCGGCCAGCGGATCTGGGGCTACGAGACGAACTTCGGCGGGCTCGCCCACTACGCGGTGGTGCGCGCCGGCCAACTGCTGCCCAAGCCGGCCCATCTGACCTGGGAGGAGTCGGCGAGTGTGCTGCTGACCGCGGCGACCTCCTACCGGATGCTGGTCAGCGACAACGGCGCCCGGATCAAGCAGGGCGACATCGTGCTGATCTGGGGCGCCACGGGCGGTCTCGGCGCGTACGCGGTGCAGATGGTGAAGAACGCGGGCGGCATCGCCGTCGGCGTGGTCGGCTCCGCACGCAAGGCCGAGGCGCTGCGCCGGCTCGGCTGCGACGTGGTGATCGACCGCAGCGAGATCGGCCTGGGCGGCGACGACCCGCTGACCCCGCAGCGCACGATCGAGCTGGGCAAGCGGCTCGGACGGGAGATCCGGCGGCAGGTCGGCGAGGACCCGCACGTCGTGTTCGACTACGTCGGACGGGCCACCTTCGGGATCTCCGTGTTCGTCGTCCGCAAGGGCGGCACGGTCGTCACCTGCGGGTCCAGCACCGGCTACGACCACCACTTCGACAACCGCTACCTGTGGATGAACCTCAAGCGGATCGTGGGCAGCCACGCCGCCAACCTCCAGGAGCAGGCGGAGTGCATCCGGCTGTTCCGGCTGGGGCACCTCGCACCCGTGCTGTCCGAGGTGTTCCCGCTGAAGGACGTCGGCGAAGCCGCACGCCTGGTGCAGACGAACCGGCACATCGGAAAGGTCGGCGTGCTCTGCCTCGCCCCCGAGGAAGGGCTCGGCGTCACCGACCCCGCACTGCGGGAGCGGATCGGCGCGGCCCGGCTCAATCCGCTGCGCGGCTCCCGTGTCCCCGCCTGCGCAGAGGTGTCCTGACATGGGGATCGGCATCCTCTCCACCGGCTCCTACCTGCCCAAGAACGAGGTGGGCAACGACGAGGTCGCCGAGCGCGTCGGCGTCACCGCGGAGTGGATCGAGCGCAAGACGCAGATCCGCTCCCGCCGCTACGCCGCACCGCACGAGGCGACCTCCGACCTGGCCGTGCGGGCCGCCGAACGAGCTCTCGCCCAGGCCGGTCTGACGGCGGATCAGATCGACTACATCGTCCTGTCGACCTCCACCGGGGACTTCCCGCAGCCGCCCACCTCCTACCTGGTGCAGCACGGCCTGGGCGCCTACGGCGCCGCCTGCTTCGACGTCAACGTCGTGTGCAGCGGCTTCGTCTACGCACTGGCGCTGGCCCACAGCCTGGTGACCGTCCGCCCCGAGGCCCGGGTCCTGGTGATCGGCGCGGACGTGTACTCGCGGATCCTGGACTTCACCGACCGCAGGACGGCGATCCTGTTCGCCGACGGCGCCGGCGCGGCGGTCGTCGGGGCGGTGCCGGAGCCGTACGGGATCATCGCCAGCGACCTGTCCAGCCGCGGCGACGCCCACCATCTCATCCGGGTCGAGGCCGGCGGCAGCCGCAGGCCGGCGTCGGCGGCGACCGTCGCCGAGGGCGGCCACTTCTTCAGGATGGACGGCCGCGGGGTACGGGACTTCGTCGCCGAGCACGTGCCGCCCGCGCTGCTCGCGCTGGCCCGCAGGGCCGGCGTGGACATCGGCGCGGTCGACCACTTCATACCTCACCAGGCCAACGGCGTGATGCTCGGCGAGGTCGTCGAACGCACCGGGCTGGGCGCCGCGCAGACGCACCGCACCCTGATCAGGTACGGCAACGTCGGCAGCGCCTCCGTGCCGGTCGCCCTCGACGAGGCCAACCGCACCGGCGCCCTGTCGCCGGGCGACCTGGTGCTGCTCGCCGGTTTCGGCGGGGGCATGTCGATCGGAGCATCACTTCTGACCTGGGGGACCGCATGACCACGGCCACGCACAGCACCGCAGCGGGCATCGAACGGGTGGGTGTCGCCGGCAGCGGCATCATGGGCACCGGCATCGCCGAACTGTGCGCGAAGGCCGGGCTGGACGTGACGGTCGCGGTGTTCTCCGAGACCTCGCTGCGCTCCGCGCCCGAGCGGCTGGCCGCCTCCCTCGACCGGGGCGTGGCCAAGGGCAAGCTGACCGCCGGGGAGCGCGACGCCGCGCTGGCCCGGGTCTCCTTCACCCGCGACCTCGACCGGCTGGCGGACCGCCAGCTGGTGATCGAGGCGGTCAAGGAGGACGAGCAGCTCAAGCTGGAGCTGTTCACCGCCCTTGACAAGATCGTCGAAGACCCGGGGGCGATCCTGGCGACCAACACGTCCTCGATCCCGGTCGTACGGCTGTGTGCCGCGACCCGGCGCCCGGGCCAGGTGCTCGGCATGCACTTCTTCAACCCGGTGCCGGCGCTGCCGCTCGTCGAGCTGGTCTCCTCGGTGCTGACCGACGAGGCGGTGGCCGCGCGGGCGCTGGTCTTCGTCCGCGACGTCCTCGGCAAGCAGCCGATCGCCTCACCGGACCGGGCGGGCTTCCTCGTCAACGCGCTGCTGTTCCCGTATCTGCTGTCCGCGATCCGGATGGTCGAGTCGGGCCTGGCCACGGCCGAGGTCGTCGACCAGGGCATGATGCAGGGCTGCTCGCACCCGATGGGCCCGCTGCGGCTCGCCGACCTCATCGGCCTGGACACGACCGTGTCCATCGCCCGTGCCATGTACGAGGAGTTCAAGGAGCCCCTGTACGCGCCCCCGCCGCTGCTGCTGCGCATGGTCGAGGGCGGCCTGCTGGGCAAGAAGTCCGGGCGGGGCTTCTACACGTACGCGTGATCGATGCCGAAAGGGGCCCGGCGGACCGTTCACGGTCCGCCGGGCCCCTTCGCGCCGGCCGCCGGGTGACGGCAGGTCAGGAGGCGGCCGCTTCGGCGAGCAGTCCCTCGGCGAGGGCGGTGGCGACCTCGTCGAGGTGGTCGAAGAGGTAAAAGTGGCCGCCGGGGAAGACCCGCACGGTGAAGTCGCCGGTGGTGTGTTCGCCCCAGGTACGGGCGTCCTGGACCGTCGCGATCGGATCGCTGTCCCCGATCAGGGCGGTCACCGGCGCCGTGAGCGGCTCGCCGGCGTGCCATCGGTAGGTGCCCAGCGCCCGGTAGTCGGCCCGCAGCGCCGGCAGCACCAGCTCCAGCATGTCGGGGTCCTCGAGCATGGACCGGTCGGTGCCGCCCAGCCGGCCGACATCGGCGAGCACATCGTCGTCGTCGAAGAGGTGGTAGGGGATGTCGTTGCCGGTGTTCGGGCCGCCCCGGCCGGAGAAGAACAGCCGCTGCGGGGCGGGCAGGCCCTGCCGCGCGAGCAGCCGGGCCGTCTCGAACGCCACCAGGGAGCCCATGCTGTGGCCGAACAGGGCGTACGGCCGTGCGTCCGCGGCCAGTTCGCGGGCCAGCTCCTCGGCCACGGCCTCGGCGAGGGCGGCCAGGTCGGTGAACGGCTCCTCGCGGAAGCGGTCCTGGCGCCCCGGGTACTGCACGGACACCACGTCGACGTGCGCGGGCAGCCTGCGCGCCAGGTCCTTGAACGCCGTCGCGGAGCCTCCCGCGTGCGGGAAGCACACGAGCCGCGGCCCGTCCTCGGTGGCGGTGGTGAAGCGTCGCAACCACGTGCTCTTCACTGTCGGTGTGTCCCTTCCTCGGGTCGGCTCGTCCGGGTCGCTCGTCGGGGTCGCTCGTCGGGGGGGCCGGCGGGCCGGTTCCCGCGCGGGCGGACCGGGCGGCCGTTGGTTTCGGGCGGTGTCTCATCCCCGCAGGGCAGGGCCGAACCAGGTGGCGAGAGCGGCCTCGAGCGCGGTGGTGTCGACCGCTTCGGCGGTGGCCGCCCAGGCGACATGGCCGTCGGGGCGGATGAGGAGCGCGGCGGGGGCGGCGATGTCGCCGAGTGCCGGGACGGGCCAGTGCCCGTCCTCGCTGCGGGCCTCGACCAGGTCGACGCGGTCGGACCAGCCCTTGGCCGCCGCCGCCACGTCGGCGCTGCCGGTCAGGTCCAGCAGGACCGGGCGGGCGGAGTGCAGCAGTTCGTGGACACGGGTGACGCCGTCGGACGCGTCGAGGTCGGCGTCGGGGACCCGCCGGCCCACCAGCGGGTGGTCGCCGTCGATCGGGTACCGGATGTCCAGCGCCGTCAGCATGTGGCGCAGGTACTGGTTGACGTCGTCGAACACCATGAGGGAGCTGAAGACGTCGCGCAGCGCGTCCGTCTGCGGGCCGGGCCGGACCAGGGCCGACTGGGCCCGGGTGTTGTGCAGCACGCGCTCCCCGACCGGGTGGCGCTCGGCGTGGTAGGTGTCCAGCAGGCTCTCCGGCGCCTGACCGCGCACCACCGAGGCGAGCTTCCAGCCGAGGTTCACCGCGTCCTGGACGCCCATGTTCAGGCCCTGCCCGCCCGCCGGGAAGTGGATGTGCGCCGCGTCGCCGGCGAGCAGCACCCGGCCCTGGCGGTAGTGGGCGGCCTGCCGTGCCGCGTCGCTGAACCGGGACACCCACCGGGGGTTGCGCATGCCGAAGTCCGTGCCCGCGACCCTGATCAGCGACTCCCTGAGCTGCTCGAACGTCACGGGTTCGTCGCGGCCGGCGACGCGGTCGAACTCGGAAGTGATCACCCGGTACCAGCCCGGCTCGAAGGCGATCGCCGAGTAGTCGCCGCCCGGGGTGCGCCGCACCCAGACGTAGTCCTCGGGCAGGTCGGGCAGTTCGACGTCGCCGATCAGCGCGGTCATGGTCGGCTCGGTGCCGGGGAAGGCGATGCCCGCCAGCTTGCGCACCGTGCTGCGCCCGCCGTCGCAGCCCACGAGGTAGCGGGCGCGCAGCGTCGCGGGCGCCTGACCGGTGCGCAGCTCGACGGTCACGCCGGTCTCGTCCTGGTGGAGCCCGCTCACCTCGCACGAACGGCGGATGCGGACGCCGAGTTCGGCGGCCCACTCCTCCAGGAGCCGCTCGATGGCGGACTGAAGGATCATCAGCGGGTAGGGGTGCCGGGACTCGGACTCGTCGAAGTCGAGGTAGAGGCCGGAGAAGTGGCCCACCGGCTGCAGCTGGCCCTCCACGAGGAAGCGGTCGACGATGCCGCGCTGGTCCAGCACCTCCAGGGTGCGCGAGTGGATCCCGCCGGCCCGCGACTCGCCCGACCGCTCGGTGAGCCGCTCGGCCACCACCACGTCGGCGCCCGCCAGCCGCAGTTCGCAGGCGAGCATCAGGCCCGTGGGCCCGGCGCCCGCGATCACCACATCCGTGTCCATGCCGGTGTGTCCCACGTCGGTCCCCTCTTTCCGCTGCGGCTGGTGCGTCGTCGGATCGGCTCCACGTTCACGCACGTGGATGAGCGGTTCAAGACAACTCGGCACCGGTGCAGGGCACTTCGCCGCCGTGACTGTCCCGCCGGCGGGACAGACACGGCGGGGGCGGGAAGGCCTGCGACCCCGCCGGAGATCTCTCGGACGGGGTCGGGGCATCCGGCGCCGCGGCGGCCGCGGCCGGCGTGCCGGGACGGCGCCCGGCGCGGTCGTCAGGCGGCGTCGAGGGCCTGGGTGATCTTGTCGGTCATCGCGGTCAGGACGGGGCCCGGCTCGCCCTTGCCGGTCCGGGTGGCCGCCTCCACGGCGACCAGGACGGTGCTGCGGAAGTTGCCCGCCTCCTCCGGCGCCTGCTTCTTCAGCAGCTCCATCGCCGCCGTCAGGGCCGGCAGCACCCGGTCGGCGATCTCCGCGGTGGACCTGCCGTCCACCTCACCGACCTCCGCCTTCTCCGCCAGCACATGCCCGATCAGACCCGTCGCCGAATGCAGCGCGATGCTGCCCTGAGCCGCCACCTTGTGCGGCGAACCCGTACCGGCAGCAGCAGCCGCCAGCAGCGACACCGCCCCGTACGCGGCGGTCCGCACGGTGAGCTTGTCCTGGTCGCTGAGGATGACCGACATGGCGGGACTCCTTCTACGTCGTACGCCGTGACCCGGCGTCGCTCCGTTGCAGTGACTCCATCATGGCACATTTATGGCGCCTTGGCGAGCCATAAATGGCACCATGAATGTGTCATGAGGTCACGGACGGGCTGCCGCTCGTAAAGCCGCAGGTCACGCCGCCTGCCCGGGAAGGGAGGGACCCGCCGGTGCCCCTCGGGGGATGGTGCGGGGCGCCGGCGGGTGGCGCGGCGCTCCGTGAAGGCTTATGACCGTCCGCATCGGAGCTCACGGCCGGAGCCTTCCACCCGGCGCTCGACGACCGCTCGCGCGGCGGTGGAGCGCGACCGCGGCCGAAGCCGTCGTCGTCCGGCGCTCCAACCGCCTTCGAGCGGCGCGGCGGAAACTGGCCGCCGGCCCCTGAGCCCATGAGGACGCACGGGCCCCTCACGACGGACGCGTCATCACCACGGACGCGTCCTCGGCGGACAGATCAACGCGACGGCCGGAAGGGAGAACCCATGACCGCCCTGGACGACACGCCGGTCGGGCAGCAGCGCGGCACGGTCGCCGAACTCGAGGCCATACGCGACGCCGTGCGCCGAGGGCCCGGCGACCAGGCCACCGAGGCACAGCACGCCAAGGGCAAGCTCACCGCCCGCGAGCGGCTCGGGCTCCTCTTCGACGACGGCCGGTTCACCGAGGTCGAGGCCCTGCGCAGACACCGGGCGAGCGGCTTCGGCCTGGAGGACAGGCGCCCCTACACCGACGGCGTGGTCACCGGCTGGGGCCGGGTGTACGGCCGTACCGTCTTCGCCTACGCCCACGACTTCCGCATCTTCGGCGGCTCCCTCGGCGAGGCGCACGCCGAGAAGATCCACAAGATCATGGACATGGCCGCCACGGCCGGGGCCCCGATCGTGGGCCTGTGCGACGGCGCCGGGGCGCGCATCCAGGAGGGCGTGACCGCGCTCGCCGGATACGGCGGGATCTTCCAGCGCAACGTCCGCAACTCCGGGGTGATCCCGCAGATCAGCGTCATGCTGGGCCCCTGCGCGGGCGGAGCGGCCTACTCCCCGGCGCTGACCGACTTCGTGTTCATGGTGCGCGGCACCGCGCAGATGTTCATCACCGGCCCGGACGTGGTGCAGGCCGTCACCGGGGAGCGGATCAGCCACGAGGAGCTGGGCGGCGCCGACGCCCACACCACGCTCTCCGGGGTCGCCCACTTCGCCTACGACGACGAGGAGAGCTGCCTCGCCGACGTCCGCTACCTGCTGTCCCACCTGCCCGCCAACAACCGCGAGCTGCCGCCGGCGGAACCCTCCGCCGACCGGCCCGACCGGCTCACCCCGGCCCTGCGCGACCTGGTGCCGTCCGACGACAAACGTGCCTACGACGTGCGCGCCGTGATCGAGGAGTTCGTCGACGCCGGCGAGTTCTTCGAGGTGCACGAGGCCTGGGCGCCCAACGTGGTGTGCGCCCTGGCCCGGCTGGACGGCCATGTCGTCGGGATCGTCGCCAACCAGCCCGCCGCGCTCGCCGGCGTCCTCGACATCCACGGCAGCGAGAAGGCGGCCCGCTTCGTGCAGATGTGCGACTCCTTCAACATCCCGCTCGTGACCCTGGTGGACGTCCCCGGATTCCTGCCCGGCGTCGGTCAGGAGCACGGCGGCATCATCCGGCACGGCGCGAAACTGCTGTACGCGTACTGCAACGCCACGGTTCCCCGCATCCAGCTGATCCTGCGCAAGGCCTACGGCGGCGCCTACATCGTCATGGACTCGCGCTCCGTCGGCTCCGACCTGTCGCTGGCCTGGCCCGGCAACGAGATCGCGGTGATGGGGGCGGAGGGCGCCGCGAACGTCGTCTTCCGGCGCGAGATCGCGGCCGCCGCCGACCCCGCCTCCGCCCGCACGCAGTACGTCAAGGAGTACCGGGAGGAGCTCATGCACCCGTACCACGCCGCCGAACGCGGCCTGGTGGACGACGTCATCGACCCCGCGGAGACCCGGATCAGGCTGATCGACGCGCTCGCCGTGCTGCGCGCCAAGGACGCGGCGCTGCCCTCCCGCAAACACGGCAACCAGCCCCAGTGACGCCCCGTGGCGAAGGGATGCGGTGACGGCGCTCGCGCCGGCCGCAGCCGGTGGCACGAGCGCCGTCACGGCACGCGGCCGCGCGCAGCCGCGTCCGCCCTACGGGGCCGTCTGCGTCCAGGTGACCGGCAGTTCGTGGACGCCGTAGATGTTCATGTCGGTCCTGAGCCGCACCTCGTCCGCGGGGACGGCGAGTTCGAGGGTCGGGAAGCGCCGCAGCAGTCCGGAGAGGCCGGCGCGCATCTCGATGCGGGCCAGCTGCCCGCCGAGGCACTGGTGGACGCCGTGGCCGAAGGACAGGTGGCCGCGGGCGTTGCGGCGGATGTCCAGGGTGTCGGGGTCGTCGAAGCGCCGGGGGTCGCGGTTGGCGGCGAGGAGGGAGACGACGACGGTCGATCCCTCGCCGATGGTCTCACCGCCGAGTTCGAGGTCCTCCGTGGCGTAGCGGAAGAAGATGTCGGCGACGGACAGATAGCGCAGCAGTTCCTCGACGGCGCCGGGCATCAGGTCCGGGTGGGCGCGCAGTTCGGCCGCCTGCTCGGGGTGTTCCAGCAGCGCGAAGGTGCCCAGCCCCAGCATGTTGACGGTGGTCTCGTGGCCCGCGAGCAGCAACAGGAAGGCGATGCCGGTCAGTTCCTCGACGGTGAGGTCGTCGCGGGCGGCGAGGTCGGAGAGGATGTCCTCGCCGGGGGTGGCGCGCTTGCGCGTGACCAGTTCGGCGAGGTACGTGGTCAGGCCGGTGTAGGCGGCCATCTTCTTCTCGAGTTCCACGTCCTTCTCCATGAACGTGGCCGAGTTGGCCTGGAAGCTCCCCCGGTCCTCGTAGGGGACACCGAGCAGTTCGCAGATCACCAGCAGCGGTACCGGCAGCGCGAACTCCCTGACCAGGTCGACCGGCGGGGTCAGGCGCGCCATCTCCGCCAGCTGCCGTTCGGCTATGTCGCCGATGTGCTCTTCCAGTTCCCGCATGCGCTTGACGGTGAAGGCGCCGGTGAGCATGCGCCGCAGCCGCGTGTGGTCCGGCGGGTCCATGCTGATGAACAGGCCCGGCACCTGGGGGGAGGGTTCGGTGACGGCGGGCATGCCGGGGACCTCGTACGGCACGTGGAGGGGGCCGAGGTCCTGGCGGGAGCTGAACCGGGTGTCGGCCATGAGCCGGCGGACCTCGTCGTAGCCGGTGACCAGCCAGCCCTCGTGGCCGTCGGGGAAGATCAGGGGACTGACCGGGCGGGCCTCACGCAGCCGGGTGATCTCGCGGGGCGGGTCGAAGGGCCCCGCGTTGCGCTCCATGGGCAGGCCGTGCGGGACGGGAACGGGGTGGCTCATCGGGTGTCCTTCCGTAAGGGCTGGTGCAAAGGGACGGCGGCGGGCGACGGCGAGCCGGTGCGTCTTGGTGTGCGCATGGCGGAGCTGCTCGTCATGGGGTCCTCCCTGCGGAAGATGAAGGGGCGGAGGGTTGAAGGGACGGAAGGCGAATGGGCGGAAGGGGAAGGGGCGGGAAACCGCGGGCAGCCGGGGCTCAGGGCTTGGCGCGCAGGATGTCGATGTTGCCGTGCCGGGTGCGGGCGCGGACCTCGACGGTGTCCACGCTCTGCTCCGGGGCCTGTGAGGCGGTGAGCATGTTGCGCACCTGCCCCGAGCCCGAACTGACGTCGAGCCAGGCGGCCGTGCCCTCGCGGATGCCGATCTCGATGGCGCCGTAGGAGGTCTCCAGCTGGACGGTGCCGCGGGCCACGTCGGCGGCGCGCACGTTGCCGTGGGCGGTGGTCGCGGCGACCGAGCTCTCGGCGCGCGCGATGTCGATGTCGCCGTGGCCGCCGCTCACCCGCAGCTCACCGGTCACGGTGCCGACGGTCGTCGTGCCGTGCGAGTTCTTCAGTACGGCGGAGCCGTCGACGGTGCCGACGCGCAGGCTGCCGGTGCTGGTGGTGATCTCGGCCTTGCCCTCGACCCGGTCCACGGTGGACGAGCCGTGCGACGCGGTCAGCTGCAGCGGTCCGGTGGTGTCGAGGCGGACGTCGCCGGAGGAGGTCTTCACGCGGACCTCGCCGAGCCGTCCCTCGCCGAGCACCTGGGCCCAGCCGCCGGTCATGTCGACACGTGAGCCCGTGGGCAGTTCGACCGTCACGTCGACGGTGCCGGGACGGCGCAGGGAGGTGCGCTGCTTGGGGGTCCTGACGGTCAGGGCGCCGCCGGCGTGCGTGACCTCGGTCTGCTCGGCGGCGCGCACGTCCCGGTCCTGCTTCGGGTCGCGGGGCCGCACCTCGACGAGGGTGTCGGCGCGGTCGCCCGCGACGAAGCGGATCGAGCCGGCCTCCACATGGGCGGTGACGGAGATCGGTTCCGGAGTGTCGAAAGAAGGCATGGCTGTCCCGTCCTGATGGGTCTCGTGGTCGTCCCCGCCGGTGGGGGGCGGGGTGGGGGAAGCGGGCGGGGTCAGCGCACCCAGCCTGTGAAGCCCTGTCCGACGGTGTGGGTCTTCCCTGTCGTACGCGGCCGGCTGCCGCCCTCGACCGCGGCTGCCACGGCGCGCACCAGCCACGCGTTGACCGACAGGCCCTCGCGGCTCGCGGCCTCCTCGGCGCGGGCCTTGAGGTGGGCCGGCAGCCGGAGGTTGACGCGGGCGGTGCCCCCGTCCTCGCCTTCGGTCACGGGCGGTGCCACGAGCGGTTCGGCGGGCGCGGCCGCGGCTTCGGGCCGGCCGTTCTCACCGGGCGGCAGCGTCACGACGAAGTCGGGGTCCAGTCCGCGCAGCCGTACGTCGACCGAGCCGGGGGCGAGTTCGCGGGTGATCTCGTCCATCGCGGCGGAGAGCACGTTGAGCATGGTCAGCCGGGTGGCCGACTCCAGCGGAGCGATGAGCCGCTCGGCCAGCTCGCGGGCGTCTTCCCCGCCGGCCTCGGCGGCCACCGCGAGTTCACGGTGGAGGGATTCGACATACGGGGTGAGGTCCATGACGCCATTATGGCAGCATTGTGATGCCATAAGCAAGCGTGTGTGGCGCACCACGGTGAGCGCGCGCTCCTCGGCCCATCCTCGACCGGGAAGCGAGCGGACGGGGCCATAGATGGACGGTGGAACAGGTCCACCGGTGGACCGAGATCCCCGAGATCCCCTACAGGAGCGAGATCGGCATGAGCAGCAGCCAGCGCGAACGCACCGGGGAACCCACCGGCGAACTCGGCGATTCCTTCCACGTCTTCGACACGACGCTGCGCGACGGGGCGCAGCGCGAGGGCATCAACCTCACCGTCGCGGACAAGCTCGCCATCGCACGGCACCTGGACGACTTCGGCGTCGGCTTCATCGAGGGCGGCTGGCCCGGCGC